>JBGUPU010000018.1:0-47245 GCA_045130475.1 Lachnospiraceae bacterium | reverse complement strand
CACTTCGCCCTCGCCCATGGCGGTGTGCTGGTGGATGGTGACATCCGCTCTGCCGCGGGCATTGAGCCACGGCGGGTTGAGGATGTAGCGGCAGTCCTTGGTCTGGTTCCAGGTATCCGCGAAGAGGACGTGGGTCAGCTCGTCGCCGGCATACTTGAGCATGTGGCGGACATCGCCCTTGCCCTGATCATAGAAGAAGCCGTGGGATGCGCTGTAGACATAGCCCAGGTTGGGGGAGCGGAAAGACTTGACCAGATCGCAGGCCTCGTCATTGAGCTCGCAGAAATCGTAAGGGTGGGACTGCACTTCGACACGGAGGCCTTCCTTCTCGATGATGGGAAGGAGCTCTTCCATGGAGCGGAACCACATGCCGTTGCAGATCTCCTGCTGATTGGGATCGCCGGAGAACTCGGTGTTGATGACCGGAACGCCCATGTTGACGGCGATCTCGATGATCTTCTTCCAGTTGGCTACTGCGTGCTGTCTCTGCTCCTCAGTGGGGCCGGACCAGCGGTAGACAACGATAAAGGAAGAAATCTCGACGCCCGTGTCTTTCAGAGCCTGGCGGTACTCCGCCTCACACTCTTTGGAGAACAGGGGGTGCTTGTAGAAGGGGTTGATCCTGGGGTGAGGGGACTGTTCGATATATTTGTAGCCCCAGTCCGCTACCTTGTAGACCATGTCTTTGATGCTCATCTGCTTTGCGAGAACGTCTACATCAAAAGCAACTTTCATAGTATCTACCTCCCTAGCTTGAGTTTGTAGAATAAGCAGTTACATTAACAATATTTTAATTCTCAGGGATACAAAAATCATCACCCCTGGCTGCCATTTTCTATACAATATGTGCTCATTTAGAAAAAAAGTGCAGGCCCGTTATCACAGGTGCCATTACAGCTGTAACAGCGGGCTCTGCATTTTATATTTCACATATCGTCAGAACAATCTGTACAGAAATTAGTTATCCCAGTACTTGGCAACGTGAGCGCGGGTGTGCTCTGCAGCCTGCTTGATGTTCTCTTCATTAGTGAGCTTGTAGTAATCGGGACGGAAGACTTCCATCGTGCAGACATCGCCTTCGAAACCGATCTTCTTAAGAGTATCGGCAAATCTCTTATGAGGCAGGCAGTCACCGGGCTCATCGGGCCACAGGCGCTTCTCATCAGTGTTGTACTTGGCGCCGCAGGGAACGTTCTCAACACCGTTCAGGTGCCAGATGAAGATTCTCTTGCCATCGGCCTTCTCGAGGGACTCGAAAGAAGAAGCCTGGCCGTGGAAGTGATACTGGTCAAGAGTGATACCAACGTTAGGAGAACCGACTTCCTCGACGATTGCGAGAGCGTCCTCGAAACGGTTGATGGTCATTGTAGGCTGGCCGATGAACTCGATGGAAAGCTTGATTCCGTGAGGGTCGCATTTCTTGACCATCTCGCGAAGAACTTCGACTGCATCCTTACGGATGTCATCGATGGTGGGCTGGCACCACTCAATATCCATGGAAGGAACTACGACGATCATCTTGCACTGCAGCTTGTTGCAGATGTCAATAATCTTGTCAAGCTCTGCCATAACGGCGTCTTTCTCCTCCTGGGTCTCCTTCATGTTGAAGAATACCAGAGCGTTGTAGGAGAGCATCTTCAGGTGGTGCTTGGGATCAGCAAACCATGCAGCGAGGTCGTCGATGGTGTACTTGCCGGCAGCAATCTCTCTGTCCAGGCACTCGGACTGGATGTCGATAAAGTCAACGCCGTACTTCTCGCAAAGGTCAAGGTCTTCAAGAACAGAGTGATTCTCGCAGAAACGATTGCAGCCTTCATTAAAACCGATCTTCATGGAATATCTCCTTTTTTATTATGTGCGGTCCGCAGGCCTTCCGGCCTGCAGACCCTTTCAGATTATTTTCCTCGTAAGGACTTGCGGCAGATGGTTCAAACCCGCTCAGTCCGATAATTCTTTTCTACAATAATTTCGTAATGATTGAATTATTTCTTGTAGAAATCAGGTGTGCCGCCGGTAACGACCTTCTCGATCTTGCCGGACTTCTGAGCTGCTACCAGAGCATCTGCTGTAAGAGCTGCTACATAGCCGTCCCATGCGGAGGAGCCGCCGGTTGTGCCCTTTGCTACGCAGTCTACCCAGTCCTGAAGCTCTACATCGTAGGAATCGATGAAGCGAAGGATCCAGTTCTTCTCGATTGCGGTTGCAACTTCGAAGTTCTTTCTGGTTGTAGGGAAGGAAGGGCAGGGAAGGTTGATGACACCGTCTTCGCAGACGACTTCGCAGTTGATGTCATAGCCGAAGCCGCAGTTGACATTGACTTCAAGAACAACAACAACGCCGCTCTTTGTCTTCATGATCATGACCTGAGGATCTGCAAGGCCTTCATGAGCATTCTTGGTCACGCGGGGGAACAGGCACTGAACTTCATCCCACTCCTCGCCTTCACCGATCAGCCAAGGCAGAACATCGATCTCGTGGATTGCAGTATCTGTAACAGCCATCTCAGTGGTGTAGGAAGCATCAACAGCCTCAGCGCGGTGTGTGCACTTCAGGATCATGGGCTTGCCGAACTCGCCGCTGCGGATCAGGTCTCTGACCTGGTTGTAACCGCGGTCATAACGGCGCATGAAACCAACCTGTACAAGATGCTTGCCGGAAGCCATCTCTGCATCAACAATCTCTTTGCAGTCTGCAGCAGTGGTGGTGAGGGGCTTCTCTGTGAACACGGGCTTGCCAGCCTTGATGGCGGAAAGGATGGGGTTCTTGTGGAAGTTGCCGGGTGTTGTAACAACGATTGCATCCACATCGGGATCTGCGATAAGTGCATCAGCGTCTGTGTAGATCTTTACGCCGCCGATCAGATCGGAAGCTGCCTTTGCGCCTGCCTCGAAGACATCACAAACTGCAACAACTTCAGCGCCCATGATCTTGTACTGGATTCTCTTTGCATGCTCTTTGCCGATCATACCGCAGCCAACAATACCAACCTTCAACATAATTATTCTCCTTTTTAAAAATTAATAAAATTAATTTGTGTTCTCTTTTGTTAATAAGTTCCCTGTTTTTTGAATTGTTTTTTGAATCTGTGTCTGCTGTTCTTCCGCCTTCAGAACCTTCAAAGGACATTCAGGCCCGGTCAAACATCTGTTAACTGTTACCCCCTTATACTGCCTCTTCATCACCCCCGTTCTGTAAAACATCCTGTCATCAGGCAACATCTTTTTGTGAATCCGTCCTTCTATTTATTACCCTTTATGTAATATCTACGATACCGGTGTCGCGTCCGGTTTTAAATTTACGACACCGGATTCTCCCGTGGTTCGTTTTCTTAACGATACCGGTGTCGTTGATATTATTCTATCCTTTCTTTAAAAAGATTTCCATTGACATTATGCATAAAATAACAATTAATTTTTATGCATATTGCCAGTTGTTCACTGTCTGACGGCCCCTTTGGCCGGGCCTGGGTCTGCAGACAGATGTATGCCTTCCGGAACACCGGTATTCCCGAATCGGCTTTTCTTGTTTTCTCGAAATTCCTGTGATATTCTGTAACAGAATATAGTTAAAAACAATCTGACTGGCAGGGCTTTCCCAGACTGCCGGGGCGAACCCCCTCAAACATTTTCAATGTGAAAAAGGAATACTGCATGGGAATCACACTACAGCAAATTGCAAATATGGCGGGCACGACCAAATCGACCGTCGACAAGGTCATCCACAACCGGCCGGGCGTCAGCGAGAAAAAGCGCCAGGAAATCAAAAAGCTTCTGGAGGAATATGGATATGAAGCCAATCCTCTGGCTAAAGCTCTGAATTACCAGAAAAGAAAAATGAAAATCGCAGTTGTCCTGCCCGGGGTAAGTGCTGCGGCTGATATCAAAAAAGGTTTTGAGATCGTACGCCAGGATTTCCTGAGTTTCAACATCCAGGTAGAATACCATGAGTTCGGCTCCTCCGACGCAGAGGCACAGACTAAATGCATCCGGCGTCTGGCTGAAGAGAAAGTCTCCGGTGCCGTCATCCTGCCGATCCGTTCGGAGGCAGTTACGGAGGCGATCAAGGAGCTCCTCAACAGGAAGATTCCTGTAGTCATCGTCAATTCGGAGCTGTTTCTGGATGATATCCTCTGCTATGTGGGACAGAATATGATCCAGTCCGGCAGCGTTGCGGCGCGTATGCTTGACCTCTTTATGAAGAGACCGGCAAACATCGGCATCATCTCCTGCCACAACATGCTTTCTCATGAGCAGCGTGAACAGTCCTTTATTGACTGCGTCGAACACCATTATCCAGACAGCCGCATCCGCAATATCCGGTATATCCTGGAAACTCCCGAGGATGCCTACAGTCAGACAATGGCGATGCTGAAGGAAAATCCGGAAATTGATTCGCTGTTCATCACCTGCGGCTGTGTCACAGATATCTGCAGGGCTGTGCGCGACTACAGAAACGAATCAAATGTGGATGCGCAGCCGGTGATCATTTGTTATGAAAAATACCCGGAGATCCTCAGCCTCATCAAGAGCGGTGAAGTCGCCTGCACTCTGAACGGCGGTCTGACCAAGCAGGGCAGGTTTTCCATGCGGGTCCTGTTCGAGCACCTGGTCTATGAACATAAGCCGGAGAAGAAAAAGTATTATTTCAATAACAAGATCCTGATCCGCGAAAACTGCTGATCAAAACTCTTCCGGCATTCCTCTGTCAGACTTGTTATCCGCACGTTTCTCTATAGCCGGCAATTCCCGAAACAACAAAGGCAGACAAGCCGAACCAGCGGCCTGTCTGCCTTTTCAGTTGCTCTCAAAAACAAATGTACCAGTACAGAACACATTCTTTCCGGAATTGCCGCCCGGTCACGGAAACTACATGTCCTGTACACATTTCAATAGTAAATCCTGATTATTTCAGGCTGTCAACGTTGTCAGCTGTGATGGGCTCGAAGGGGAAGTACAGAACATAAGGGCTGTCGGAAGCAACTTCACACTCTGTTCCCTCTGCAAGATCCTTGCCTTCCAGCATATTGATCGCCGCCTGGACAGAGCTCTTTGCCTGACCGGGTGCGCTCTGGAAGACTGTCATAGCCATCTCACCGCTCTTGATCGCATCCTGACCATCCTGTGTGGCGTCGATACCGACGATCGGGACAGCCTTGGGATCAATGCCTGCCTCGTTGAGGGCTGCGATTGCGCCGAGAGCCATAGCGTCGTTGTTGGAGATGATGCAGTCATACTTGATCTCTTTTCCGATTACATCGGCCGCAAATGCATCTCTTGCTGTAACACGGTTGTAGTTTGCATGCACGCAGGCAGCCTCTGTCATCTTGATTCCGGCTGCTTCCATGGCCTCGAGAGCCTTGTCTGTACGCAGATTTGTGTGGACGAGGCCTTCTGTACCGCGGAGAAGTACATAGGAGACTTCTGTCTGACCCTTATCCGCAAAGTACTTGGCAAGATACTCACCCTGGTATGCGCCGGAGGTATTCTCATCCGAAGCAACTGCCGCTGCGGAATCACTGAGTACACCATAATCAGCAGGCACACGGTTGATGAACACGACCTTCATATCGCCGGCCGCTTCGATGCAGGCCTGGGCATCCTCTGCCGCATTCAGGTTTACAAGAACAGCATCCTTACCTTCAGTCTTGGCAGCAGAGATGCAGTCGATCATCTTCTGGGAATCTTCACCGGCATATTTCATTTCCATGCCTACGCCAAGTTCTTCTGCTGCTGCAGCAACATTGTCTTCCAATAATCCAAGGAACTCGTCTCTGGTAGAGAGGACATAAGCCATCTCATACTTGTTCTCGGACTTGGCATCTCCTGAACCAGCTGCCGGAGCCGGCGAACCGGAGGAACTGCTTCCGCAGCCCGCCAGAAGTGTCAGCGCCATTGCCGCACTGATCAGACCGGATACTATCTGCTTTTTCATAACAATACTCCTTTCTTCGGCATATAATATTGCCGCCCCTCTAGATCCGCAGAATCCTCTGCGGACACCCTCTCTGATAAACTCTATCAGAACAGGTTAAAGAACAAAATGGACTTTCTTGCGCAGTTCCCCGGTTTGACACAATAACAATCCATTTAAGATTAAAGTTGGAGATTTTTGCGCAATATTTGTATAAATTACTATTATCTATACAATAAAAAGCCAGAAATCCTGACAATTTTTCTGATAGCAAAATATTAAGGTGCTCCAGATATCCCTTTTTCTCCGTTAAAAAGCACTGTTCGGCACTCCCATTTTTGTTCAAATAGTCCAAAAAATTCTTTGCAGTAAGTGCAAAAATATTCAATTTTTCTAAAATCCGCGTGCGCGTGCACGCATTTTGTCTTAAATCAAACAAAAAAGTTCAAAAATTGTACTGGATATGATACACTAATGATGATGTGAGCACACTCTCACTAAAACTTATCCGGTGCTTTTAATCACACAGCGAATGCCGGTTCTTTTTCCTGCAGGGAACAGGTTTCAGGCATGTTAAATCAGGGGGGCAGCAAAGATGGAGGAGGTCATAAGGAATCCGCTTTTGACGTTTCACAAAAGTGACTTTCCCGGACGAAGAGATACGGAACCGTGGATGGTCCATATAGCGGAGGCAGACTGGACACAGGGGCATTACCAGATTCTGCACCGGCACGAAGATTATTCGGAAATATTCATACTGCTGGAGGGAAACGGAAAATATACAATCGGGGGACGCCTTTACGAACTCCAGGAGGGAGATGTAGTCCTTTGCAACCAGGGTGTGATGCACGATGAGTTCCCGGCAAAGTGCGACAGCTACAGGACGTTGGCTGTGGGAATCGGCGGGCTCTATATCCCGGAGCTGAGGCCAGGTCTTCTGATCGATCCTTCGTGCACTCCCGTACTGCGCAAGTCTGAACAGACAGAGGAGCTCAAAGAGCTGTGTGTGATGATGGCCAAATATGCCTCCACCGGCGAAAAGAGGAACCTGCGCTTCACCCACAAGCTGCTGCTGGCAGTCGTGGAACTGCTGCGCACCATTGTGCGGGGAGTGGAAGTCTCTTCAAGAGAGATCGATCCTCTGTGTGTCTCGGTCGAGCAGTACCTGAATGAACATTTCGGGGAGAATGTGACGCTGGAAGAGACCGCCAAGCAGTTTTTCGTCAGTTCCTGGCACCTGTCCAGGGTCTTCAAGAAGGAAACCTCCTATAACTTCAAACAGTATCTGCTGCGTCTACGTCTGGGCGAGGCACAGATGCGTCTGTCCTCGACAGATGATCCCATCGCGGAAATCTCAAGGGACTGCGGCTTCCATGACCCGGCTTATTTCACAAGGCTGTTTACCCGTTATATCGGTCTGTCTCCCAGAAGGTATCGGAAGATGCGCCTGGAGAAACAGCAGGCTTAGCAGGGAAACACGCGCCCGGAGACCGCAGGTATGCTGAAATATCCGGCGCGCATACTCGAAGCGCATGCCGGAAAATCAAAAGTTCCGATCCGGCGGTACCTGTTCCGGAATCTGCACGAAACTCTTATGCAGTTTCGTAAATTTGTATAAGCATTTGGCCGATTATGTATTTTTATCGCTAAATCGAGCATAATTTGTTAATAAAATATAAAAAAGATAGTTGACAAGCTATTTTTTCCGGTGCTATCATACAAACCAAGTTGCAGCAGCTTTTAACACATTAAAGCATTAACGTTTTAGAAAATCTTTTTTCATCAACCAGTCAACCATTTTTCAATCACTATTTCAGGAGTAATCTGATGAACCGCAAGACCACCGTCAATCACACCTTCGGGTTTATCTTTAGCTTTACCTTTAGCTTTACTGACGAAAACAGTAAGGTTAATTTGCTATGCTGAAGATTGTGATGAGGGAAAGCAGAAGGTTCTGATAAGATCGATCACAAAAGGGTGTGGCACATTAACCTGTGCCGCACCCTTTATTTATTTTCAAGGCAGGATAAGGAAAGGAGCCATTCAATGAAAATGAAAAGCTATTACCAGAAAGAAATCGAAACCGCTTCAAGGGAAGAAATTCTCAAAATCCAGAATGAGAAGATTGTCAAACAGGTAAAGTACGTCTATGACAATGTCCCCTACTACCGCAATCTCATGGATCAGAAGGGTGTAAAACCCGAAGATATCCAGGGTGTCGACGATATCAGAAAGCTTCCTTTCCTGACCAAAGACGATCTGCGCGAGGCATACCCCTACGGCCTGCTGGGTACTGATCTCAAAAACTGTGTCCGCATCCAGTCCACCTCCGGCACGACCGGCAGGCGCGTTGTCGCATTCTACACACAGAAGGACATCGATATGTGGGAAGAGTGCTGCGCGAGAGCCATTGTGGCTGCAGGCGGAACCGATGAGGATGTCTGCCAGGTCTGCTACGGCTACGGCCTCTTCACCGGCGGCCCCGGTCTCAACGGCGGCTCCCATAAAGTCGGCTGCCTGACACTGCCCATGTCCTCGGGCAACACCGACCGCCAGATCCAGTTCATGATGGATCTCAATGCCACCATCCTCTGCTGCACGCCTTCCTACGCCGCTTTCATCGGCGAGTCCCTCGCAGAAAAAGGCTACAAGCCCGAGGATAACAAACTCAAAGCCGGTATCTTCGGAGCAGAGCCCTGGACAGAAGAAATGCGCCGCGGCATTGAAAAGAGCCTGGGAATCAAGGCCTATGATATCTATGGTCTCACAGAAACTTCCGGCCCCGGAGTAGCTTTCGAGTGCGAAGAGCAGACCGGCATGCACATCAATGAGGACCACTTCTACGCAGAGATCATCAATCCCAAGACCGGCGAAGTGCTTCCGGAAGGTTCCAAGGGAGAACTGGTCTTCACTTCCCTCGACAAAGAAGGATTCCCTCTCCTGCGCTACCGCACCAAGGATATCTGCGTCCTCAGCCGCAAACCCTGCTCCTGCGGCAGAACACATGTCAAGATGGCCAAGCCCATGGGCCGCAGCGACGACATGATGATCATCCGCGGAGTCAATGTATTCCCGAGCCAGATCGAGGCAGTGCTCCTCAAAGAGGGCTACACTCCCAACTACCAGATCGTGGTTGACCGTGTCAACAACACAGATACTTTCGATGTCTATGTCGAGTTCCACCCCGAGCAGTTCTCCGACAGGATCGCGGACATCCAGGCACGAGAGAAAGCCCTCAACGGCGCCATGCGCTCCATGCTGGGCATCGGTCCCAAGATCCACCTTGTGGCGCCCAAGTCCATCACCAGGTCCGAGGGCAAGGCAGTCCGCGTCATCGACAAACGTAAACTGCACGACTGATCCACAGCAGAATCAGGATTCTGCCCGAGGAAGATCTTCCTGGAAAAGAAATGCCAGAGGAAGAAATGCCGGAGGCAGGATACAGGCAGCTGCAGATCATTTCCGGAGAATGTAAATCACTGAATGTAAAAACCTTCCGCAAAGATAAAGCCATCTGTAAAGACGATAAAATAGAAGCTGTTTTTGCAGAACTAAAGATAAGGAGAAAAGCCATGGCAATTACCCAGTTATCCGCATTCCTTGAAAACACCCCCGGCACCCTCTATAAAGCCGTGTGTGCCATCTCTGACGCAGGTGTCAATCTCCGCGCCCTCTCTGTCGCGGACACCAGGGATTTCGGAATCCTGCGCGTTATTGTTTCCGATGTTGACAAGACCATTGCCGCCCTCAACGAGGACACTGTCATCACACGCACCAGCGTCATTGCCGTCCGTATGAGCGACAAGGCAGGTGCCCTGAAGGAGATCCTGAGCGTCCTGCAGGAGGCCGGCATCAACATTGAATACGTCTACGCCTTCACTGCAAACGCCGCAAACTCCGCCTATGTCGTACTTCGTGTCAATGATATTGAAGAAGCAGAGTCGATCCTGGCGGAGAAAGGCCTGGAGACTCTCAACGACGAAGACCTCAATACCATCCTGCCTTGATGGAAAAAGGTTAAAAAAGCATCAGCCCCCAAAGTCTGTCACCGGACTGCGGGGGCTGATGCTTTTTCTTTTTTTGCGGGACTTACCCGAATTTTTTTAATAAAGGAGCAGAAAAAGGGAACTCATCCCGACGGCTCTGTCTCATCAGAAATCTTCATTTCTATTCCAAGTTCATTCAATCTGTCAAAGAAGTCGGGCAGGCTCTTCGACACTGCCTGGGCGCCCCTGATACTCCCTCCGGTCTGCGCCAGCAGAATGCTGAGCGCCATGACGACCCTGTGATCATTGTGGCCGTCCAGCATCTGCTGCGGAGGACACAGACCCGGTGCAATGAAGATCCGGTCCTCGGACAATTCCATGCGGACATTCATTTTGCCCAGTTCCTGCTGCATGGCGGCACCGCGGTCGCTCTCCTTCATCTTCAGCCGTCCGGTCCCTTTAAACACTGCGCCGTGCAGAGCGGCGGCAAGGCTCATCAGGACGGGCCCCAGATCGGGGCAGTCGGAGAGGTCGATGTCTGCATATCCCGTCTTCAGCCGGTCGAAATACCTGCGGTAAATCCTGTCTCCCTGCAGACTGTTTTCGTTGAGCCCGTATAATCCCACATCGCCGCCAAGTAAGTTAAAGGCATCGAAGAAAGCGGCGCTGGAATAGTCCCCTTCGACACGCAGATCCTCCTGCGGGAGATATTTTTGTCCGCCGGGGATCCGCAGCGTACAGTTGTCCGACCAGAAGGCCGAAACTCCGAACTGCTGCAGGGCCTGGATCGTCATATCGATATAGGGACGGCTTACCACCGGGGGGACCAGGCAGATCCTGCTGTCCTCTTCAAGCAGCGGAAGAACGAAAAGCAGGCCGCTGATAAACTGGCTGCTGATATTGCCGGGAATGACATAGTCTCCCGCAGAAAGCCTTCCCGCTGTAAAGAGACGGTTTCCTTTCTTTTCAAAACGCAGCTTCTGTTTCCGGCAGATCTCCTCATATACAGAAATGGGCCTTGTAAAAAGCCTTTCACTTCCCGCAAACTCAAAACACTGTCCGCTCATCAGGCAGAGCGGGATCATAAAGCGGAGGGTGCTGCCGCACTCCGCGCAGTCAAGCAGGGCCGGCTGAGCGAGTAAACGGATATCGATGCCCCGCATGGTCACACATCTGTTTTCATAGACCGCCTCCGCCCCCAGTGCCCGCAGGCAGTCCAGTGTCGCAGCAATATCTCCTGACAGATCTATATTCGAGATCACACTGGTCCCTTCTGCGCAGCCCGCGCAGATCAGCAGCCGGTGTGCCATACTTTTTGAGGGGGGCGCCTCCATGCGCCCATGTGCTTTCGATGGTGAAATCGTCACGATCATGGGATCAGTCACTTTCTCCGGCAGTCTCGCGGTTCCAGGTATACTTTATTCTATAGTAATATTTCGCCAAACAGCTTGGACATCAAATGAATTTCAGCAGGGAGAGGATCCTCTCCGCTCCCACTTCCGGCGTCATGTCGTTGGCAATCGACCCGTCGCAGGTGGACCTGTAGATCGGATATCTCCGCTCAAGAAGGGCGGCAACCTTTTCTTTGGTGTCGGCAAGAGGTCTGTCGGAGGCGGGCATCAGCTGGTCCAGCGGACGGTCCAGAAATACAATGAAGCCATTCTTTTTCAGGGCATCCACATTTTCTTCCCGCAGAATCGCCCCTCCTCCGGTCGCGATCACGATCCCTTTTTCCGCGGCAAGCTCACGGCACATGGATGTCTCCAGGTCACGGAAATAAGGCTCGCCGTCCGTCGCAAAAATATTGGTGATCTCTCTCTTTTCTCTGTCAATGATCATCAGGTCCGTATCCTCCAGCCGTCTGCCCAGTTTCCCGGACACCAGCGTTCCCAGGGTCGTCTTGCCGGCCAGGGACATGCCCGTGAGGACTATGTTGCGCCTGCTGTTGAGGATATCCTGATAAATTCGGCCGGAGGCCTCTCTGCCAATCTCCGAACCTGTAAACAGTTCGAAAGCATGAATTGCCTTCATGACCCTCATGTAGAGGCCTCCCTGCGCGGGGATTCCGCGTTTCTGCGCCTCCAGTACCAGAGACGTCCGCAGCGGATCGTCGATCAAATCCACAAGGCCGCTGAGCCTGGAGAAGGAACCCGGATCCAGGGGAAAGTCATCAAGATACGGGGACATGCCGCAGGCAGTCGTATTGATGATAATTTCCGCGTCGGTACATCCTTTATAAAGATCCTCACAGGAAAGCTGATCTTCTTTGCCGGGCAGACCGACTTTGCAAATCTCCGAGGCACCCATGTCCCAGACAGCCGCATAGGCGATTCTGCTTCCCCGGCCTGTTCCCAGGATGAGAACTTTTTTGTCCGCGGGATCTGTTTTGTTGTGCTCCAGCAGATCTCTCATTCCGGTATAAGCAGTATTGTATCCGAACAGCCTGCCGTCCCGGTTGACGATCGTGTCCACAGCTCCGGCCTTACGGGCCGGTTCACTGATCTCATCCAGACAGGGAATCACCGCCTCTTGATAAGGTGCTTCCACATTGATTCCCTTAAAACGAGCCTTTCCCAGGAATTCTTCCACCTGACCGGGCTGCAGCTCATGCATTTCATATTTATAAGAAGCAGTTTTTTTCTTTGTATCTATATTTTTATCTAAATAATCAGCAATTCTTTCGTGAATCTGTTTTTCAAAATTGTCAGAGAAATGTTCTCCAATCAATCCATATTCCATCCTCTACCTCCAAAACAATGGTGATGGATTCATTCTTCGGCGCGCAAGACTCGCAGGGGAGTCTGGCATATAACTCCCGCAGAGCAGGAATGCCTGCAGGCAGCGGCACAGGCGGCAGGCTGTTCATCCCAGATAATCTGTTCCGAATCTCTGCGCGAGAAGATCACACAGGACCAGCGCCGTGACGCTGTCGACGACGACCCTTGCCCTGTGCACGATTGCCGGATCGTGTCTTCCTTCGATTACAATTTTCTTTTCCTTATGATCAATAAAATCTACTGTATCCTGTTCTTTATATATGGACGGCGTCGGCTTGACCGCGCATCTGAAAAGGAGGGGCATGCCGTTGCTGATCCCGCCGTTAATACCGCCGTTATGATTTGTCTTCGTGATCACTTTGCCATCCTGCAGGGCAAAACTGTCGTTGGCCCGGCTTCCTCTCAAATCGGACAGGGCAAAGCCGTCCCCGAACTCAACGCCCTTGACAGCAGGGATACTGAACAGGGCGTGGGAAAGCATGCTCTCCAGGGAATCAAACCAGGGTTCACCGACCCCGGCGGGGAGCCCGGTAACTGCCGTCTCAAGGATCCCTCCCACACTGTCGCCTTCGCCGGCTGCCTGCTCTATCGCGGCGCGCATCTGCACAGCTGCTTCTTCATCAAGAACCGCAAACAGTTTCCCTGACAGCATCTTCAGGTCTTTTTCAAGATCAGCAAAACCGCGGTCGGGAATACCTGCGCATCTGGAGATATGTGTCCCGATCAGAATTCCTTTCCCGGAGAGCGCTGAAAGCGCGATCGTGCCTGCCGCCACCAGAGCTGCTGTCAGACGGCCGCTGAAATGGCCGCCTCCCCTGTAGTCTTCGAACCCGTGATACTTGCAGTAAGCAGTATAATCCGCATGTCCGGGACGCGCAAGCTGTCTTACGGTATTATAGTCCCTGCTCCTGGTATTTTCATTCGGAATCAGAATGCAGATCGGTGTACCTGTTGTGTACCCGTTAAAAACACCGCTCACGATACGGAAATGATCCGGCTCCACCCGTTTTGTGGAGACAGTCCCTGAAGGCCTGCGCAGGGTGAGTTTCTCCGCGATCATTTCTTCGCTCACCGGTATTCCCGGGGCAAAGCCGTCCAGAACCACGCCGATTTCGCTTCCGTGGCTCTCCCCGAAGATCGTGACGGATATACTTTTTCCAAAAGTGTTTTTCATACGGTTTTCAACCTCTGTTTTCCTGAAATCTTATGCAATCTGAGATGACAGGCGGCCGCTTACCTGCCGCTGATCAGCCGCTCCTGATATCTGCAGGAAATATCTATAACATCCTGCATAAAGGTCAGATAGTAGGGCTTTAACTCCTCATCCCCGATCAGGGACAGATTCTTTTCCAGTACCCTCTTTTCCTGGTCGACATCTTTCACAGGCAGGCCGCGCTCTTTTTTGTATGCAGCTACCCCCCGGACGACCTCCATTCTCTTCTGGAAAAGCTCTGCCATCTGCTGATCCGTCCTGCGTATTTCTTCCCTTAATTCCTCTATTCTCTCCATCCTGATCGTCCGCTCCTGCCTGAAACAACCTGTAAATTATATAAACTGTAAAAACAAACTATAATAACAGTAATCGTATGCAGTAAAAAAGGAAACCGTGTGAGTCTGCGGCCCACACGGTTAAGTATACAATAATCAAGCTGCTGTTTTCAGCATTTTCCTGACGTTAGTCCATATTTCACATCACAAAGCGCCCTTTCCGGCTTGTTCGCGCAGCAGTTGATCAACGATCTCTGCCGCCTCGCCGACATGGCGCAGGCAGGGACGGGAGGCGTAATACTCCGCGGTTCTTGCCTCCGGGTCGTTTCCCGGCTTGGTCCTGACGCCGCTCAAAAGCTCCCGGCAGATGATCGTTTTATTGATCTCGCGGAAGCGCCGGGCAAATTCCTGCACCAGATGGTAGTGGTCAGTTTTTGCCTTTGGATCTTCCGGATCCGAGTATCCGCAGAGCTGTCCCAGTACGAGCAGTGCCCCGCTCACCGTACCGCAGACCTCCCGCATGCGGCCCATACCGCCTCCGAAGGAAGAGGCCAGGCGGGCGGATGTCTCCCGGTCCAGTCCGGTCAGATCGTCAAAGGAACAAAATACAGCCTGTGCGCAGTTATATCCCTCCAGAAACAAGGCTCTGGCCTTTTCCGCATGATCCATTATATATACCTCATTTTTTCCTGCATATTGATCTGTCATATCGGTGCGTCCTTGTGCGCCGGCTGCATGAAAGGAAAACTTTAAATGAGATTTTTCCTTTCAAAAACAAAGGCTCCCGAAGTATCTTCGGGAGCCTTCGCAGGCTGAAATGTACTCATACATTGCCCGCTTACGCGGACATTGTCATATTACTTGGACATTGCCTCCTGAACAGCAACAGCGACTGCTACAGTCATACCGACCATAGGGTTGTTGCCTGCGCCGAGGAAGCCCATCATCTCAACGTGCGCGGGAACGGAAGAAGAACCTGCGAACTGAGCATCAGAGTGCATACGGCCCATGGTATCAGTCATACCATAGGAAGCGGGGCCTGCAGCCATGTTATCGGGATGCAGGGTACGTCCTGTGCCGCCGCCGGAAGCAACTGAGAAATACTTCTTGCCGGCTTCCCAGCGCTCTTTCTTGTAGGTACCTGCTACAGGGTGCTGGAAACGAGTGGGGTTGGTGGAGTTACCGGTAATGGAAACATCCGCACCCTCATGCCACATGATGGCAACGCCTTCACGGACATCGTCTGCGCCGTAGCAGTTGACCTTTGCGCGGTCGCCTGTGGAATAAGCGGTCTTGTTGACGATCGTCAGAGCATGATCCTCTTTGACGTCAGCAGACAGATAATCATATTTGGTCTGGACATAGGTGAAACCGTTGATGCGGCTGATGATCATAGCTGCATCTTTGCCGAGACCGTTCAGGATGACGCGGAGGGGTTTCGTACGAACCTTGTTTGCGTTCAGAGCGATCTTGATCGCGCCTTCAGCAGCTGCGAAAGATTCGTGTCCTGCAAGGAAAGCGAAACATTCGGTCTCCTCGTCGAGCAGCATTGCGCCCAGATTGCCGTGGCCGATACCGACCTGACGCTGATCTGCAACAGACCCGGGAATGCAGAATGCCTGCAGTCCTACACCGATCCACTTAGCAGCGTCGGCAGCCTTGGTTGCGCCTTCCTTCATGGCGATTGCTGCGCCGAGCTCATAAGCCCATTTTACATTTTCAAAACAGATCGGCTGTGTGCTCTCAACGATGCCGTAAGCATCCACACCCTTGCCGTTTGTAAAGGCCTTCACATCCTCAAAGCTCTTGAAGCCGTACTTGTCAAGAACGGGCTGCAGCTGGGGCATGCGTCCTTCATAGTTTTCAAACAAAGCCATTGCTGCACCTCCTCCTTATTCTTTGCGAGGGTCGATCCACTTGACAGCGCCCTCTTCTGCTTTAAAGCGACCGTATGTGCCCAGATTCTTCTCGTAAGCATCATTCGGGGACATGCCGCCCTTGATCGCATCCATCATCTTGCCGAGGCTGAGGAACTGATAGCCGCAGACCTGATCGTCTTTGTCGAGCGCCATCTTCACGACATAGCCCTCGGTCATCTCCAGATAACGGGTACCCTTGGCTGCAGTGCCGTACATTGTACCTACCATGGACCTGAGACCCTTGCCGAGGTCTTCCATACCGGCGCCGATGCGCAGACCGTCATCAGAGAATGCGGACTGTGTACGGCCGTATGCAATCTGCAGGAACAGCTCACGCATAGCGGTATTGATCGCATCACATACCAGGTCGGTATTCAGTGCTTCCAGAATTGTTTTGCCGGGAAGGATCTCACTCGCCATAGCTGCGGAGTGAGTCATGCCGGAACATCCGATGGTCTCGACCAGAGCTTCCTGGATCACGCCTTCCTTGACGTTAAGGCTCAGCTTGCAGGCACCCTGCTGAGGAGCGCACCAGCCGATTCCGTGTGTGTAACCGGAAATGTCCTTAACTTCTTTTGCCTGGACCCATTTTCCCTCTTCAGGAATCGGAGCAGGACCATGATTCGGGCCTTTCGCGACACAAATCATGTCTTCTACTTCTTTTGTGTATTGCATATGACACCTATCCTCCTTTTTAAAGTGTGGACTTCAGTACGTAATCTAACTCTACCATAACCCCCTTCTGTTTTCAACATTTTCATAATTATTAGAAGGGATAAAGCGAAAATTCTGGTCAAATGTCACAATCAAAGATCGCCTTTTTTGCTATCCTGTCGCCATATTCTCTCTTCCACCGCAGATGAGGCTCCGAGGCTGCATAGGCGGGGAGTGCCTCTTTTTCCATATCAATGATGATCATCAGATCGAAGCGGTTGGCAATATCAGAATTGGAGATCCTTAGATCCAGGGAATGAATCCCGGGGATGGCCAGTGTCTCCTCAAAGATTTTGCGCACGGGTTCCACCAGCGCTTTCACATCGGTTCCTTCCGTAAACTTCACAATGATATAGTGTTTCATCATAGGCTTTTTATCCTTTCTCCTCAGAAAATGACTGGCTTTTTCAGTCTGTTCCATTCGCAGGGCTGCCGGTCCTCTGACAGAAATCAGCCCGGTAGATCAGTTATGTAAAAACTCCACATGGCCGTCATCAATGTGGTAAACCGCTCCAATGACTGCAGGGTCATTTCCGTGGCGCAGATGATCAATATCCAGTGCATGACTGATCTGTTTGACACTGTGTTCCACATTCAGGCAGCAGGCGCGGTAAGGATCGGTCTCGTCTCCGATGGCAAGACGGATCTCATCTGTGATGTATTTGATGAAACCGGAAGGATCGTGATGCATAGCAGCTTCAACAGCGCCGCAGCCGGTATGGCCCAGGACAATCACCAGGTTGGACCCCAGATGTTCCACCGCATATTCGATGCTGCCCAGCTGGTGATCGTCGATCACATTTCCGGCAAGCCTGATCACAAACAGCTCACCGATCCCTGCAGAAAAAATGCTCTCCGGAATCACACGGGAGTCAGAACAGGCGATCACGATTGCGTAGGGTTTCTGTCCTTCCCGGCTGGTCCTCAGCCGGATGGCCGGTGATATGTCTCCGCTTCCGGTGTGCTCTGATAGGTATTTTTTGTTTCCTTCTTCAAGTTTTTTCATTGCGTCTTTTGCCGAAAGCACTTCCATCTCTCCTCTTTAACAAAATGATTCTTCTTATTCTTTAACGTCATCCTGTTTGTGCCAATGCCAAAAATAAAATCCAATCAGGAGAAGGTATATGCTGACCGCGTAAAAGAAAGTAAACGCTAAAAACGGAGCTGACATTTCCTCGCCTTTTTTGCCCATGGTTCATCCCTCCTTACAGATCCATATATTGGTAAATATCATCAGTCATCCAAATAATGCTTTATCGGATTTCTATAAATAATATTACACCATCCGAATCTTCATTGCATTAAAAAGTACCGGAAACTCTGTTGGCATGTTCAACTCGATTGACCGTTGGCCATGGGGTGCATCTTCGTGCAGGCACGAGATGCGCCCACGGGCTTATCACACAAAAAAATCGTCCCCCGGTTTCAACCTGAGGGGACGATTCTTATGTCATTGATTACGGGTGGATGAGAAGACGATCAATCTGCCGATCAGAATCCTGAATCCGGATGGTTGATCCATCTCCACCCCTCGATTTCATTATTTTGCCTGCTCGAGAGCCAGGGTCTTGGTGGTGGCGTCGCAGACTTCTGTAGGGCCGTAGTACTGGATGGCACCGGGATAGAGGAAGCAGGTCTTCTCTGCCCATTCAGCCCTGTGCTCTGCGAAGTATTTGAAAGGAGCACCGTCAAGCTCAACGAGTGCCTTTCTGATAACGGGCTTATCCTCGCCGTTTCTGCGCTCGATGTTCATCATCTTGGTGATGGGCATGCCGCCTGCTACCCACTCTTCTGCCGGTGCGGACAGGTTGGAAACCTTGGACAGATAGCCTGTGAAACCGTACTGGATCAGCATGAATGCATTGTAGCCGAGGGAATAGCAATAGTCACTGTCGAAGTTCGAAGGGAATGCGCATCTTCCTTCATAGCCGAAGAAGTGTGTCAGCGTTGAGAATTTGCCCTTGTATGTTCCGGCTGCCGCGCGCTCTGCCAGTTTGTTCTTAACCAGCTCTGCGAACAGTTTCTCGGACTCAATCAGGGAAACCTGTACGTTGCCGTGAGGGTCTCTCTCGAGGAAGAGCTGCTGCTGAATGCCTACGGGAAGGATTGCGAAAACAGCCATAGACTCCTTGGTGAGGCCGTTCTCGATGAAGGCATACTTGTCTGCCCATGTGGGAAGCGCATTAAACTCTGCTGTCTTCTCGCCGGCAAGAAGCTCATTGATCTCAGCGATCAGTTTGGAGAACTCAGGGACAAACTCTACGATGCCTTCCGGAATGAGGGCAACACCGAAGTTCTCGCCGTTGTTGCCGCGGGTTGCTACGGAATCAGCGATCTGGTCAGCGATCTCGGAGAGAGACTGCTTCTTGGCTGCGACTTCCTCACCGACCAGGCAGATGTTGGGCTGTGTCTGCAGTGCGCACTCCAATGTAACATGAGAAGCGGAGCGGCCCATCAGCTTGATGAAATGCCAGTACTTCTTGGCAGAATTGGCGTCGCGCTCGATGTTACCGATCACTTCGCTGTAGGTCTTGGTAGCCGTATCGAAACCGAAGGAAGTCTCGATATCCTCATTCTTGAGGTCGCCGTCGATGGTCTTGGGGCATCCGATAACCTGAACGCCGGTATTGTGTGCTGCCATATACTCGGCAAGGACTGCTGCGTTTGTGTTGGAATCGTCGCCGCCGATGATAACGATCGCGGTAAGGCCATGTTTCTTGGCAACTTCTACTACGACCTCAAACTGAGCTGTCGTCTCGAGTTTGGTTCTGCCGGAACCGATGATATCGAATCCGCCGGTGTTCCTGTACTGGTCGATGAAGTCGTCAGTCATCTCGATATAGTCGTCCTCGATCAGTCCGCTCGGGCCGCCCTTGAAGCCGAGAAGAACGTTATCTTTATCGGTCGCTTTCAGTGCATCATAAAGACCGCAGATAACATTGTGTCCGCCGGGAGCCTGTCCGCCGGAAAGGATCACGCCGACAACCTGCTTCTTAGGTGTTGATGTGTTTGCGCCCTTCTGGAAGGTGATCTCATTCTTGCCATAAGTATTGGGGAACAGGGCTTTGATCTTTTCCTGATCCGCGACGCTCTCTGTCGGTGCGCCGTCTTTGACGCAGATCTCTGCAATGCCGTTTCTCAGCATGCCCGGAAGCTTGGGGTTGTAGCTATATCTTGCTTTCTGAAGTGTAGAAATAATCATGGCACTCATCTCCTTTTAAAAAGTGCAGTCTTGTCATTACCTTTCTATATAATAAGGTATTCTGCCCAAAATTTAAATGCTTTTTTGAGCAGAGATATTTTTTTCTGTTATTGTGAGTCGCCGGGGACGGTTCTGACTGTCTCATTGTGCGCAACGAGTCAGCCACAACCGTCCCTCGTGTCTCACTGTCTGTTTCCCCCGAAAGCTTTCAGCTTCAGGCGGCCAAGTCCGTACACGGCTGAGCCGGCCAGTGCCAGAGACAGGGCGGTACGGGCGCCCGATCGTTTCAGATAGTTCACGATTTTTCCGGTCTGGTCATAATTTCCATTGCAGCGGTAGGCGACAAGCGGTTCGATCAGGATCCGGTTCTCCTTCTGCGGATCGGCGATCATGCGGATCTCATCCCCCAGCAGCATGGTCATCCTCATTCGGGAGGATCGGGATGAATCGGCAGAAGTGACATATTGCTCCCATGGATATTCCTCCGACCCGGGATCTCCGGAAACGGCAAAGCGGGTCCACATATCCTGGACAATATAGGAGAGTTCTTTGTCCGCCTTTTTTCCCGTATAGATCGTCTCCCCTATATTGCCGAAGACATAGGCGAGTTCCACGGCGTGACATGCGCCGTAATGGGGGATGGCGGATCTTTTGGTCCAGTAGTACATATAAGTGTTTCCGCCGTTTTCGGCATGGAAGGAAGCCTGAACGATCGACGGGACGCGGAAGACCAGCTCATTAAAAAATTCTGTGGCTCTGTGGGCAGGGCTGCCTTTCTGAATGGCAAGAAAGGCCTCCGCCAGATCTCTGTCCTCTTTTCGGAATCCGTGTATGATGCTCCGGACGAAAACCGGGACTGCACACCAGTACCTGAACCAGCTTCCCATTTCCCCGATCCAGTATCTGGTTTCATCCGCATTTGTGCCGATCAGCATATCGATCCCGGCACCTTTTCCGTCCTGATAGGCTTCATAGAGATCCTCCGGCAGGATGATCCCGTCCCGCACAGGGAAAATGTTGTGGTCATTGAGCTTTTTGTTGATCGTGCGGAGCCGGTCTTCATCGAGGGCCGCCAGCTCCTCCATACAGGAAGCGCCTGTTTCCTCAAGCAGCTTTCCGGTGAGCGCCTGCGCCTCTTCCCTGCTGTAGGTAAAGGCGATCGACCCGCTCTCCGCGATCACTCTTTTGAAAAGCCCTTGAGCGGAATCGATCAGGGGAAGGAGAGAGACACTGGATGCCCCTGCGGATTCTCCGAAAAGGGTCACTTTTTCAGGATCTCCGCCAAAACCGCGGATATTCCGCCGGATCCAGTTCAGAGCACAGATCTGGTCGAGCAGACCCAGATTGCCGCTTTCCCTGTAGGCTTCACCTCCCTTTACCTTGGAAAAATCAATAAAACCGAAGAGACCGATCCGGTAATTGATCGTGACAAGTACCACTTCCCTATGTCTCTTTACAAAATGATGCCCGTCATACAGCGGGTCTGAAGACCCTCCCCAGCCGTAGGATCCTCCATGAATAAAGACCATGACCGCTTTATCCGCGGAATTTTCTTCCTTCCCGCAGCCGGTCCAGATATTCAGGGTCAGACAGTCCTCCCCCTGCATGTACAAAGAAGCCCTCTCCGAAGCTTCCTCTGTCTGGATACAGGATTTTCCAAAAAAGAGAGCCTCATAGACACCCTCGTCCGGGGCAGCTGCCTCCGGAGCTTTCCAGCGGCGGCAGCCCACAGGCTGTATGGCGTAGGGAATGCCCTTGAAGGACCGGACACCATCTCTTTCCGTTCCCACAAAGGTTCCGTTATGGCACTTGACAGCAAGCGCGGCGTCATAATCTTTACTGTTAAGCTCCCGGTTAAAACCAATGCGTTTCTGCATCTGCTGTCTGTATTTTTCAATATTGTAGACTGCCATAAGTGTGTTCTCCAGATTTCTTACTGTAACCATTCTGTGTTACAGCGTTCCAGAACTGCGATCTCCTTACAAAACCATAGCAGGAGTACACACGCTCTCAAAGAGCGTATAGATGTAACGCCGCATTCAGAAACATGCGAAAATCAGCGTTTTCTCCTGAACCTTGCGGAAAAATTCCTGAGGAGACTTCCGCCTCCCCGGACTGTTTCCTTGACCAGTCCGGCCCCGGGCAGGATGTGAAGGCTTTCAGAGAGAATATTCCCTCCGGCGTCCCGGCGCGTGTCAGGCCCATCAAAAGTCTGTTCGCTGTCATAGCTATGTCTGTACCTGCCTTCCGGGAACGTCCCTCCAATCTTTCCCGGCTTTTTCCGCTCGTCGGAGATCTGTTCTCCGAGTGCTGCTTTCATCACTTCTTTCACCACTGCCATCTGGATGCTGTGTGTGATCTCCTTGATCGTGAGATCCGTCTGCCCGTCATGCTGGGCGATCAGCTGGGCAGTCCCTGCGAAAATCCACGCGAAACGTTCCATGCTCTTTTCGTCATACCAGCTGGCGGAAAAGTCGATCATGAGCTGCAGTCCGTCTGATCCGTCCAGGACTTCCATATCCAGGATCGTCTGTGAGGCGGCCTGATTCTGGCGGACGTCGACGACCTCCATCCCTGCCTCTTCCAGAGAATCCGTATCGCGCAGATCCTGCTGATACAGAAGGTAGGCAGATTCACCGGTCGCCACTTCACCGTGGATATCGACATAGGGATAACAGCAGTGCTCGATTCCTTTGCGGACCTGGTCCTGGACATCCGAGAATACATCCCGGATCGTCCTCTCCGGTCGGAACCGGATTCCCACCGGAAGCTCTCTGAACAGGAGTCCGACGGTAGTCATATACTCCATGCTCTCGCGGCCGTTATAATTCCACGAGATTTTGATGTCATTTCTCCTGTTGTAGATAGAGATTGCAAGCGCGGCGATGGTGATAAAAAACTCGTTGCGGCTGATACGGTAAGACTTCTCCACTTCCTGCATCTGTGACTGATCGATCTCCAGCTCCGCAAAGATCTCTCCCATCTCATTGCTCCTGGACTTGTGGTCAATAAAGGGGTACTCTGACCACTCGATCCCGTCATAACGCTCCTCGAAGTATCTGCGGCTTTCCTCATAAAAGGCCGTATGGGCGACGTTTTCACGGTCCTGCAGCATCAGATAGTAATAATCCTGGTCCAGCGGCTGCCCCATAAAAGCTTTTTCTATACTGTCCATAAACACTTTGAAGGATGTGCCGTCGAAGAGTGAGTGGTGGACATCGAAGAAGAAATACCCCGCCTTCTCTGTCTCAAAGATCCTGCAGCGGTAGAGCTTGCCGCCTATGATCCTGAAGGGATAGACCAGGGTGTCCTTCACATATTTCAGTTCGAATTCCGTCAGATGCTCTACGTGGAGCTCCTCAAAGATCTCGGGCGAATACTTCTGCATCAGCACGCCGTCCTCATTCCAATAATAGGTCGTCAGAAGGGCGGGATGAGCCATGATGACTTCTTTCATGACCCTGCATGTCTGCTCCATATCATAGAGTTCTTTATCCAGCTTCATCATGGTGAACAGATTGTACATGGTGGAAAAGGGTGTATACAGCTGATAGTTCACCATGTAGTTCTGCTCTGCTGTCAGAGGGTGTGCCGAAGCGATCGATTCCGCGTTCCTTTCCTCCGCGGTTTTCCCGCCGCTCTCCTCGAGCTTTTTTTCATAGAGCTCCGCGATCTTCTCAGGTGTTCTGCCCAGGAAAACTTCCGAGGAAGTGAGGCCGGTAAGTTCACACTCGGTGATCAGTGAGATGGCTGCCAGTGAATCTCCGCCCAGTTCATAAAAATCGTCTTGGATGCCGACCTGTTCAAGACCAAGGGCTTTTTCAAAAGCTTCGCAGAGTACCTTCTGCGTCTCTGTCTCCGGAGCTGTGTAATCACTGTGGAAGCTTCCTGCTTCGGGGCGGGGAAGAGCCTTCCGGTCCAGCTTGCCGTTAGGTTTTATGGGGATCTCATCGATTTTCAGAAAATAGGCCGGGATCATATAGTAGGGCAGTCTCCTGCCCAGCTCAGTGCGGACCTCATCTGCGTCAAAGTCGACATCCTCTTTGTAATAGGCGCACAGGAAGTTCTTGCCGCCTTCTTCCAGCCCCCTGACCGCAGCCCATTCCAGTCCCAGCACCGATTTCAAAGCCGCTTCGATTTCCGCGGGCTCGATCCGGTTCCCGTTGATCTTGATCATGTCATCTCTGCGCCCGAGGATGACATAATTGCCGGATTCATCTTTTCTGGCAAGATCTCCCGAATGGAAATATCCGTCCACAAAAGATTCCTTTGTCTGGTCCGGCAGATTGATATATCCCCGCACATAGGGATCCTCAAAGCACATCTCGCCGATCTCGCCATCCGACGCTTCCGTCCCGTCTTCCCTGAGCAGCATGATCTTAGTGTCCACCTGCGGACGTCCGACCGGACATGTGCTGTAGGACCTGTCGATCCTGAAGAAGCCCACTGCAAAGCCGCTCTCCGAGCAGGCGTAGATGTTGACCAGCTCCAGTCCCTCGACATATACGTTGTTGGCCGGTTCGCTGCCCACAAACAGCATGCGGAGGAAGGGTGTTTTCTTATTTCCCAGCATGCGAACATAGGAGGGCGTCAGAAATGTGATCGATATTTTTTTCGTGATAAAAAGCTTTGCCAGAGCAGACGTGTTTTTGATGGTCTCGTAAGAGGCGATATAGTTTTTGGCCCGGAACACGTTCAGGGCAGCCAGGATCACAATGATGGATGCGATAAAGTTCAGGGGAGAGAGGGTCGCGATACAGTCTTTTTCCGAGAACAGGGCTTTGCCGTCCTCACGGATCGAAACAATGGCCCTCTCCAGATTTCCATACTCATGGAGAACGCCCTTGGGATTTCCTGTCGTGCCGGAAGTATAGACCGCAAAAGCCGCGTCGTGAGGATCTGCCTGAACATGTCCGGGAACAGGCTCCAGGCACATTATCTCCTGCCAGTTTGCCGAGCTGATTTCATTCCTGCATCCGCAGTCCTCCCTGATAAAACGGATCCTGTCCGCCGGATAGGTGTCCTCGACCAGGGCCCATGCTGCGCCGGCTTTCCAGACACCGATCATTGCAATGACCGGAAGGACACCGCGGGGAAGATTGAGCAGGACAAAATCCTCTTTTCCGATCCCCTCCTGTTTCAGCCATGCATAGACCCTGCCTGACATCTCATCCAGCTGGTGATAAGTGATTCCCTTTGTATAAGTCTCATCAAAAATGACCGGGGCAAGCGGATCCTGCCGGGCATACTTCTCAAGTCGTTCAATTATTGTCGTTGACATATGCTCTCTCCCTCCTAATTCTACAGGAGCAATCGAATCTATATCACTGTCTGCAAAGTCATCGGTCCTCTGCTTCCTCGTGGTTGGAGCGGGCTGAGGGCGTGTAAGCGCGACAGCACGCGTAGTTTTCATCATTCATGTTCACGGACACTCGCCCATGGCCACAAGTATGCCTATAGCATATCATAAGAACTTGCAGAAAAACAAATCACACAGTCGGCTCAAAAAAACAAGCCTCCAAAAAAGTCTCCAAAAAGCGAAAAACCTCATAAAACAGCCCTGTGCCGCAAGGTGAGTTGCAGCACAGGGCTTTCGGGCTGTCGGTGTGTTCAGGATTTCAGAAGAGACTTACCGTTTAATCATCAAGTTCTACATCCTTATCCAGAATCTTCCCGCTTTCCACATCGATTTCATATTCATACTCATACCCATCCGCAGTACGGAATTCCACTTCATACTTTTCCAGGCCGTTGTCGAAATCGATTCGGCATTTTGTGATCGTCACATCATTTTCAGACAGACCCGCATCCTTCAGGGCGATTTCTTTGGCTTCTGTCTTTGTAATTGTACCGGTCTCTTCCCCGTTCCTGTTCTCCTGGACAGTTTCGGGATGGAGCAGGCCCTGGTATTCAAAGTCGTCCTCTTTTTCCCACGGCTCCTGCTCGCTGAAAACGATCGTGCCGTCTGCTGCGGCAATTTCGTACTCGTACTTTGCCTTTCCCTCTTCCAGGAACTCGACGACATAGACTTCCCTGCCGTTTTCAAAATCGGTCCCCTGCTTGCAAATGACCACGTCTTCCTTTTTCACGCCTGCATCTTTGAAAGCTGCGTCTGCCGCTTCTTCCAACGCTTTGGTCACTTTCTCGGAATCTGCCCTTCTGCCCGGAGTCAGGCCTTCATATTCCCGATCATCATTGGCATCCCAGGCTTCTTTATCGTTTTCCAGTATTGCACCGGTATCCGCAGCAATCTCATATTCATATTTCATCTGCCCGGGAATAAGGAAATCGATCTCAAAGATTTCCGAATTATCGCTGTATTCCCGGATCTGTTTATAAACGGCTGCGTCGGTCGCTGCGACCCCTGCATCTTCAAGTGCGATCTTAGCCGCATCCTCCATCGCAATGATCTGCTTAGTCTCCTCTGCTGTTGTTGCAGAAGCGCCGTTATTGCTCTCAGAAGCAAAAGCAGCTGTTCCGGTGATAAGAGTAAACATAAGTGTTCCAACAATGAATCCTGTCAATCTTTTTCTCATGCTGTATGCCTCCTTTTTCTTTTTTTATCATTCTTTTTTTAATAATTTTATTTTATCGATCATTCTTATTTTTCTGATCTGTATGCAGAATAACAGAGAAAGATTAAACAATTGTTAGAACAAAAATAATCTTGCATTTTGTACCAGATTAAATGTTCACGCCCTCAAAAAGGCATTAACTGTATCATATCGAACATATCGGTCTCTCTGTATTTATGTTGACTATACCGTACATTCTTAAATAAAATTAAGTATGCGCAATAAGTTGGAACATGAATAAATTGCCATCTTAAATGATCATCAAAAGAAATACAAGACAAAAAAGGCGGAGGACTTGTCGGGCAAGGTTCTCCGCGATCAACAGAGCTTCTGCGAAAAGATAGAGCCTCCGACGGTCCTGTTATTTCATCGGACCATCGGAGGCTGTTATTTCTATGCTTTTTTACTTGCAGATGTAATTACAGGAGGGAGAGTGCTTCCTCGACAATGATATCAGAGAAGATATCGTACTGGCGGTCTCCGTTTTCAGCAGTGGCTTTTGCAGGATCTCCGTAGTAGGCATCGGATGCGCCGCAGGCAAGAAAGTCTTTTGCGCCTGCTGCAATACGGGAAAACAGGAATTCACCTTCCCAGTTGGGCTTCAGGGTGGCAATATGTTCCTTGTCGACCAGTTCAGGATTACGCATCAGATTGAAAGCTGTTTCCGATTCACCGGCATGGAGGTCCCATTCAGGGTGTGCACAGGCGAAAGCTTCCTTTGCTTCACCTCCGACGATGCCCTTGTCAAACCATTCAGAATGGATCGCCTGTATTTTCGGATTGCGGGCTTTCGCATTTTCAAACCCCTGTTTGACTGCAGCGACATTTGTGGGGTCTGCATGGCCGCTGGTCACGATGATCCTGTAAAAACCACTGTTGGCAAGGCTCACGCAGATATCTTCCACCATGGCGGTAACCGTCTCCGGACGAAGGGATGTGTTTCCCGGGAAACAGTTGGTGACGTCAGCGTGGCAGTAGGTGATTGGAGTAGCGATCACAGACTCAATCCCTCTTTCCTTAAGCTTCTTTGCCGCGCGTTCCGCGAGTTCGAGTCCGCTCATGATATCCGTCATCAGGGGCAGATGCGGCCCGTGCACTTCCGTCGGTCCCATTGGAAGAAAGACAAGGGAGCAGGTTTTCTGCAGTTTTTTTACCTGCTTTCCGTTCATTCTATAGAGATAGTGAATTCCTTTTTTCATTTTATGGCTCCTTTGCAGTCTTCATGCAGGAAGTCTTATTTGTTCTTCCAGGATTTTTCGATCTCATAGCCCTCTTCCTTGAGCATGTCACCAAGGGCGAAGACCTTGTCTTCCTTGCAGTCGCCGTACAGGGTAATCAGTTTATTAATCTGGTTAAAATCCGGTCTGTTTGCTGCCATGCTCCCCCTGCCTCCTGTCTTGCATTTAAGCTTACTGTATTCCACGAGAACTTATTTCCGACTCATTTGGAGGGAAAAAATCAAAAACTGGGATGAGCACGCAGGAGCGCCAGAGTCTGCTCGAGAAGTTCCGGGCTGATGCCGTTTGCCAAAACGGCCTTTTTTATGCCCGGCACGCGCGCCACCAGTTCTCTGTTGATCAGTTCCTCACTTGTCTGGTCGGCAGCGGCGCATCCAGCACAGCGCCCCGTCAGGTGAAAGAACACGACACCGCCTTCTACTCCTGCCACTTCCAGATTCCCGCTGTGTGTTGCAAGGTAAGGGCGCACATATTCGTCCAGGACTGCTTCCACTTCAGAAGTGATATTTCTTTCGTCAGTACTCATAGTAAACTCCTTTATAAACTATTGGTTGACAGGGGGACGGTTCCTTTGACAGCTTTTGGCAAGTTGTCAAAGGAACCGTCCCCCTGTCACCTTCTCACTGTGCGATGAACAGGACTCCCAGCGTTCCCGGGCCGCAGTGGGATGAAATGACGGCGCCGGCCGTCGTCTCCAGGATCTCGTCGAACCGGTCAAGGCTTTCCAGATACTCTCTCACCGCATCGACTATCTCCCTGTCGCATCCGGAATGGGTGATAAATACACGATTCCTGTCCGCTGCTTTCAGGTCTTCTTCCATGTCCCTGACGTAATCCATGATGACCCGGGCATTTTTTCCGCGGTATTTTTTCTCCGGATGCATGGCGCCGTCAATGACCGCAATGCGCGGGTGAATGCGAAGCGCTGAGCCAAGAAAAGCCGAAACACCTGAGCATCGGCCTCCCCGGTGGAGATAGGTGAGAGTATCGACTACAAAACTTGCTCTTACTTTATTCCTGATCTTCTCATTTTCTGCCGCGATTTCTGCCCCGGACATTCCGCCGGCAGCCAGTTCGGCTGCCCTGATTACCTGCAGGCCGATTCCGGTAGAGAGATTTTCGGAATCAATGACATATACCCGATCTGTCATTTCCAGGTCCTCCGCTGCAAGAATACAGTTGCTATAGCAGCTGGACATGGAAGATGCAATTGTAAAGATCACATATTCATCGACGCTGTCCTTATCCAGATAAGATTCAAGATCTTCAATGCCGGGGGCAGATGTCCTGGGTGTCTCATTGTGCTCATCAGACCATTTGTAGAGGTCGGAAGGCCGGATATCGACGCCGTCTTTATATTCTTTATCTCCAAGGTGGACGTAGAGCGGTATAATTCCGATGTCATATCTGCCGATCAGGGAAGGGGACAGATCACAAGTGCTGTCTGCCAGGATTTTAACCATTTTTTCTCCTTTCATGCTTGTGACCATGGGCAAGTGCCCGCAAACATGTATGAATAAACTACGCGCTGCTCCGCGCCGCGGGCGCTCTCGCATCGCTGTTTATTCATGCCGAATCGATGAGGCCTAAGCTTGATAGAGACAACACACAGATGCGATTACAACTTTGACCTGAAAAGAATTATACAATCAAATCAGCCGCTATACAAATAGGAAGGGGCTGCTGATCAGCCGAACTTCTCAGTTCACAGCTGATGCAGCAGCCCCGTAATGTTCTATGAATCGACAGCGGGATGATTTCCCGGTTAGTGAGCCAGCTTGCTCCTCAGGTCTTCATTGGCTTTCTCTACGTTGAGCCTGGTCAGGATCAGCGTGATCAGAAGGTTGAAGCACATGGGCATCCACAGATACATGATATGCAGCATGTTCATTGTGGAAGCGGACTGGACGGCAGCACCGCCCACATAGCCGCTTAAGGCCAAAAGCCAGCCCGCCAGCGCGGTTCCGATACCGCCGCCCAGCTTTGTGCCGAGAGATGTGCAGGAATACATAGTTCCGTCAACGCGCTTTCCGTGCGTCAGGTATGTGTATTCCGAACAGGTCGCGATCAAAGCGTTCATGTCACCCTGCAGCGGGCTCATGCCCAGCGCCGCGATGGCGGTGCAGACCAGCATCAGAGGTACAGAACCCAGATATCCTGCAATGACCACACCCAGACGGCCGAGTGTGCCGATAATATAGCCCGTCAGGTTCAGCTTGTACATGCCGCCGAACTTCATGACCAGTGCCGGCGTGAACAAGAGACCGATGATCATGGGTATGTTGATAAACCAGGAAAATACGCCCAGAAGGTTGGCGTTTTTGAGGACATAGGTCATATAATAAATGCCCATGTTAAGTGTTGCGGAATAGATCTGCATCAGGATATAGGAGGCGCAGATCATCAGATAGTACTTGTTGCGGATCAGGAGCTTGAAGGCATCCGCCAGGGAATATTTTTCATCCTCTCCCTCTGCGAGTTTGACTTCTTCTCCCTCAGCCAGTTCTTCAGGCGAGAGCTCCCGGACAGACATGACGGACAGGGTGTTTGAGATCACGCCTACGATCGCGTAGATGATCGCCACGGTCCGCCATGCAGCCGCGCCGCCTCCGAAATAGGCAACCAGGCCGACTGTAATGGTCTGGATCAGCATACTGGTGCCGAACGCGAACATAAAGCGGATGGAGCCCATCTGTACGCGCTCATGGTTGTTTTTGGTGATCAGGGCGGTCAGGGCTGAATAAGCGATATTGTTGGCTGTATAAAAACCCGCGTTCAGCAGTGTGTAGGCGATGAAGAACCATGTGTACTGTGCCCTGGCGCTGATATCCGCGGGAATACAGAAGATCGCCACCAGGCAGACAGCGCAGCCAAAATAGCCGTAAAGCATCCAGGGCCTCGCCTTGCCCATCTTTGTATTGGTCTTGTCGATCATGGATCCGAATAAAATATCGCTGACGCCGTCAAAGAGCTTTGACACCGCGATCAGCGTGCCGACGATACCCGCGTTCATGCCCACGGTATCTGTCAGGAAAATCATGACAAAAGCGGACAGCAGCGCGTACACCACGTTGCCGGCGATATCGCCGGACCCATAGCCTATCTTGTTGACCCATGTCAAATAGGTTTTTTCTTTGTTGTCTTTCATGTGATAACTCCCCTCTATACAATCTATTTTTCAAGGTAAACCGACAGATCGGGCAGCCTGAAGAGCCGGATACATCTGTCTGACACCACATCACGTTACTGTACGGCAACCGCCTTACATTTCCTCCGGCTTCATTATAAAGGAGAAGCGGAATCGGTCGCCGGCGACTCTGTATTTGGGCAGAAGCTCCGGCCCGCAGCTGTGCGATCCGATGCCGGCCATGCGGTGGTCGATGCACAGGACTGTGCTGCCGCAGGGCTCCAGCTCGTAATTGTGCCGTTTTTCTTCCAGTTCCTCCTGCGTGTAGACTGAAGCGTTGAAGGAGAAGGTGCTGTCCGGATCTGCATCCGCAGAGGCCACAGTCAGGCGCAGACCTTTTCCTTTTACTGTCACAAAGTCGCAGTCATAATGGCTCCCGCTCTCCTGCGGCCGGATGTAGTCCTCCTGCATGGAAGCCGCGGTCCCTTTAAAGTAGCCGTGGTGTCCGGCGCGGTGTTTATCGATATAGGTCTCCATAGGGCCCATGCCGAAGTAGCGGATTTTCTTCATACCTCCGCACAGGAAAAGGCGTAGCCCGATCCTGGGCAGATCCGCGTACTCCGGATCCTTGTCTGCCTGCACGTCCAGGAGGATCCTTCCGTCAGCGAAAACAGTGACTTTATTGTTCATCCGCAGGACCGGCTGGTTTGACATGGAAGCCACAGACTGGCGGATCAGGATTTCCACATTTTCCTCCGCGACGCCCCCGTCAGCTTTCTGTCCTGCCGCGTCAGAGGGCTGCGCCGTTTTCCAGGTCACTTCATAAGCTCTCGTCGATGTGTGATCCAGACGTTCCAGCTTCCATAGATCTATGCCCGGGACATCGTTGTCGGTCGGCGCGCGCCAGAGATTGAAATCGATCGGACGGTCAAGCAGTTCCCGGTCATGGACCTTGAGGGAGGTAAACAGGCCGGAAAGGGTATCCAGCTGATAGGTGAAGCCATCACCCTCAATGACCAAAAAGCGCCCTGATTCCGTAACCATGGGGGCAGTTTGAGCTGCCGTCAGCGGATCTGCAGCATCCGGCCGCACCCTGTCTGTACCTGCCAGAAGACCTGCTGCTTTCAGCGCCCTCGGCTCCGCAGTGGGGATCCGGATCTCGTCAAACCCGAGTTCATGTCCGGCAGGAAGTCCGAAAGACTCTTTTTTCAGGACATAAGTGACCGTCAAAAAGCATCTGCCCTTGTCCGGCACTGTAAAGGCCAGCGGAATCTCTGCGCAGGCATGCGGCGCGATAGGAGGAATGGCCAGGGGTCCCTCCGCGATCCGCGATCCGTCCAGTGACAGTGCCCACGCGGCGCTGATCTTTCCGTTGGGATCTGTAAAGTCCATGTGGTTTTCCACCGTGAGAACCTGCCTGGCCGCGTCGTACGAGGCGCGCAGCGGTCTGTGGACATTCTTGTACTCCAGAAGACCTGTGTGCGGCCTTCTGTCCGGATAGACCAGTCCGTCCAGGCAGAAATTCCCATCGTGCTGCAGCTCGCCGTGATCTCCGCCATACCAGTACATAGCCTTTCCGTTCTCCGCTGTTCCCTTGTAGACAGCGTGGTCGCACCACTCCCAGACAAACCCGCCGCAGAGCGCCGCATACTGCTCCGTAAGGTCCAGATATTCCTTGAAATCACCGGGACCGTTGCCCATCGAGTGACAGTATTCCACCAGAAGCAGCGGAATGTCTGGTTCATTGTCCAGATAGTCCGTGACCTCGTTGAAGCCGGGGTACATGCGCCCGTAGAGGTCGATATTGGAGACATCAAACTCCCGGACAGGACTGGCATAAAAAGCGCTCTCATAGTGGGTCAGCCTTGTAGGGTCATTTTCTTTGGTCCAGCGCAGGGCTTCCTCAAAAGTGCGGCCGTAACCGCATTCGTTGCCCATGGACCAGACCAGAATGGAGGGACGGTTCCTGTTCCGGATGACCATGGACCGGATTCTGTCCAGAGTAGGCTCGACGAAATCAGGGTTGTCCGCAATGCGGAAATGTGCCTTGCGCATCCGCTCCGTATAATCTTCCTCTGCGAAGGTGAGGGGACCCGTCCCATGACTCTCATTATCGGCCTCATCGATGACATAGAGACCCAGTTCGTCGCAGAGCTGGTAGAACCAGGGTGAATTCGGATAGTGGCTGGCCCTGACCGCATTGAAGTTGTTTGTCTTGATCATACGCAGATCTTTCAGCGCCTGGTCCAGACTGCAGACCGCGCCGGTCACCGGATCCGATTCGTGGCGGTTGACGCCGCGGAAAGTAATGGGCGACCCGTTCAGGGTCAGGACAAGGTCTTTGACCTCGACTTTGCGAAAGCCCACTTTCTCGGTAATCACTTCCTTTTTGGTATCTATGACCAGGGTATACAGGAGGGGATCCTCTGCATTCCAGAGCAGAGGCCTGTCGACCTCAATGGTGACACTTTCTGTGCGGAGTCCGGACGCCTGGTCGCGGTCTCCCTCACGGGACGGCCGTATCGTATCCTGATACAGTATGCCGGACCCGTCGGGACTGATCAGGGTCAGGCCGACCGCAAGCGGTTTCCGGCTGAAGGTAAAGCGGATATTCAGATCAGCGCGGAGAAAATCATCGGACAGGTCTGTTTCGATAACATAGTCTTCAATCCTGTCCACCGGTCTGTTCAAGAGATAGACGTCCCGGAAAATGCCGGAGAAACGGAACTTATCCTGGTCTTCCAGATAACTTCCGTCACACCACTTCAGTACCAGGACAGCCAGCAGGTTGTCTCCCTCCTGAATAAGTTCTGTAACATCGAACTCCGATGTGTGGTGGGAAATCTGGCTGTAGCCCACATAGGTCCCGTTCAGCCAGACATAGAAACAGGAATCCACTCCCTCGAAATTCAGGAATGCGCACGGGGCTTTTGGATCCCTGTGCCATTCAAAATGATGAAGGTATGCTCCGCAAGGGTTGTCCTGGGGAACATAGGGAGGATCAAAAGGAAAAGGATAGCGGATATTGGTGTACTGCGGACTGTCATATCCCCGCATCTGCCAGCAGAACGGTACCATTTCCTTTTTCCACCACTTGCCGGGCTCATAGTCCGGCAGATAAAAATGATCCTGCAGATCATGGATACTAGGATACCAGGCGAAGCGCCATTCGCACCCGCTCAGCATCTGCAGACGATCCGAACTCTCCCTGTGCCAGGCCAGCCTGTCACCACGAATGGACGAAGGAACATAATAAGCCCTGTCCGGCATGGTATTCTGGTGAAGGACAGAGAGGTCCTCATAGAGTCTCGGTACGATCAAATTTGGAACCTCCTTTCACGTTATTTATGCCAGTTATTCAAGCCGATTTCCTGAAAAAAGCATATCGAAAAAGGATTCGAAACCATATGAACGAATCGATACAAAACCTGCACAATTGGATAAAGAAGGAAGTAGATGTGGAAATAGGAAGGGGAAATTTAATAAAATGTAGGTATTCCGAAATAGGAGGTCTTGACACTGATGTATGTGAATTCCGGCTATCTGTTTCATTCCAGAGTACCGTTTAAAGAAAAGAAAATGCCCCTGCGGATCCTGAGCGCAGGGACCTATCAACTCTACACCAGACCGCTTCTCCCTACCTGGAGGCCAAAAGGCAGGGTCGACTGGCAGATCATTTATATCGCAGCCGGAGAGGGACATTTTTTCTTCGACGGGAAAGAAGTCATCGTACCCGCCGGCAACATGGTGCTGTATCAGCCAAAGCAGCAACAGAAATACCACTATCTGGGCAAAGACAGGACCCAGGTGTGGTTTGTCCACTTTACAGGGCGGGAAGTCCGCAGCATACTGAGGCACTTTGAGATCCCTCTGGACGGCTATATCCTTCACACGGGCATCTCCCGCGATTACGAAGATCTGTTCAGAAGGATGCGGGACGAACTTGTAAAGTGCTCGTGGGGTTACGAGGAGATGCTGGTCTGCCTCTTCCGCGAACTGCTTCTGACTATCCACCGGCGGATGACGGAAAGTATCCCCCGGATCTCCGGCTTCATCCAGGACGAGATGACCCGCGCCAGAAAGTACTTCGAGGAGCATTATAATGAGGATATCAGCATCGAGCAGTACGCGGCTTCCCGCAGTATGTCCACGAGCTGGTTCACCAGAAGTTTTCGAAACGCCACGGGCACATCGCCCATGCAGTATATACTCCAGACCCGGATCCGGAACGCGCAGACGCTTCTGGAGACCACGGATGATTCGATCAGCAACATAGCGTCGATCGTCGGGTATGACAATCCCATGTATTTCAGCCGCCTTTTCAGCAGGGCAAAGGGGGTCTCCCCAACAGGTTACAGAAAGATCTATCGGGAGAAATATCTGGCGGAAATTGATAAGGGGTAATGCACGAAGGGGTTGGGTTGGTCAACCAATCCAGACAGCAATAGGGCAGAGGTGGCAATGAACTGTAACTCAGTTCATCAGCGCCCTCTGCCCCGTCCGGCCAGTATCCGCCGTAAGGCGGAAAAAACATTACACGGGCCGTGTCATAAAAAAGTCCTGTGCCATAACGCGAGTTACAGCACAGGGCTTTGCTTTACTATATTCAGTTTTTCTTCCATCTTCTCTCTCCGGTTCCTCAACCTTTTAAAGGGTGTCCGGGCTTTGGCAGGAACTCCAGCTTGAGAATCATCCCCATTCCGGCTGCAAGTCTCTGCAATGTTCGTAAGGATGGATTGGCATTTCCTCTTTCCATCTTGCTGATGTCTCCTTGAGCAATTCCAGTCCGCTCTGAGAGCTCTTTCTGCGTAAGTCCGGATTGCTTGCGAGCATCAATGATTGCCTGAATGATTGCACGCTCAGGCTGCAGTGCTTCATATTCTTCCCGGAACTCAGAATCCTGAAGTTGTTCCTGCAGAAAATCATCAAATGTCTTAGCCATCCATCTCCTCCTTTCTCCGCAGATAATCGCTGCGATATTTTTTTTGCTTTCTTTATTTCACCCACTGGCGTTTTTCGGGTCTTTTTGATATATCCATTGGTTAAGATCACCTTCCTGTCCACGTAGAAGAAATACAAGACTCTGGTAATATCTGATCCGACCTTCGCACGAAGTTCAAATATTCCCTCTGAAAGATACTTGCTATAAGGCTCTCTCAGTTCATATCCATTCTCCTGTAACAGGCTGATCATGCTTGCCATTTTTGCACGCATCTTCTTATCCAGCGAAAGCAGGAAATCCCAGGCAGGTTTACCTCCTCTTACTGTTTCATAAAACTCAATCTCAAATTTGTTCATCTCTGTTCCCTCAATAGTATATAGGATATTTCCTATATTATCAATTATATTTTCCAGAGCTCAAAGCACTTCCAAAAACCCAAAAACTTGGTTCCAATTGCCATTCTTAATATTATGAATTATATCATACTATTGAATTTCAAAAGATACAACACTCTGTAAATGGATATAACGGATAGTTGTTTTTTCCTTTATTTATGCGGGTTTCCGGGGTTTTCGGGCTCCGGGTTGGGGCATTCTGCAAGGCGTCAGAGTACAAAAAAAGCCCTATGCCGTGGGGTTTCCACAGCACAAGGCTTAGTTGTTTTGCTATGTTGTTTTGAGCCTCAGCGATGGCCGCGGTGACGCTCAATCAAGTTGTCACTTTCGCGATCAATGAGGGTGGGAATATACAAGCACTTTATTATTCGTACTCGATACCGGCAAAGCACTACTTAACGTATATCGGTTAAGTTTTGTACGTTATTAGCCGCTTTTTTCTCTCAGTTATACTGTGTCTCTTCCCTTTCCGATCTTCTGTTGCCAATTTGTTGCCACGAAAAAGACTTTTTTACCTGCTTCGGCATAGAGGATCAAAGCTTCTCCCAACTTTTATGACAACTGACTCTTAGTCGATCACTTTATATCGAAGCCGTATATAGGAATCTTGAAGTACCGAACAATCTTTCAGTTCTTTAGTACATTAAATATGATTTAGCCTGCATTCCGGGAGTTCGCCATTCATCACTTTATTGATGTTACTTATAAAGAAGTCATAACGTTTTTTATGATACTTCACTCCATCCGGCAGTCCGGCCGTATGTGGTGTTAGAATTACATTTTTCAAGTCCCTCAAAGGATTATCCATATCTAATGGTTCATCCTCATATACATCCAGACAGGCTCCGCCAATGCTGCCTTGCATTAACGCCAATGTAAGCTGTTCCTGGTTAATGACTGCTCCCCTGGATGTATTGATCAATACTGCGTCTGACTTCATTTTTTCGAACACATGAGAATCTATCATATGCCTCGTGCTTTCATTCAAAGGAATATGTATACTGACTATATCGCTTTCTTGATAAAGACCATCTAAATCCTTTTGCTGTACGCCGGCAATGTCAAATGGTTTATGGCTATAGCCTAACACCTTCATATGGAAGGCGTTGCAATACTCCGCAACCTTTTTTCCTACATTTCCAAGACCAATTATTCCCATCGTTTTTTCAGAAAGCTCTGCCCCGTTATAATTCAAATCTCTTTCATCCAGATGAGACTTTAAGTATGAATCGAGGTAGTTGATATTTTTATACCAAGAGAGAATGAATGCCATAACGTGCTCAGCAACTGCATTTGCATTCACACCGGAAGCATTGCAGACCTGAATGCCATATTTTGTGCAGTCTTCGAGATTTACATTATCAAATCCTGCACCTGTTTGAATTAATTTAAGTCTGGGTGCTTTTTCCAGCAAATCCGCGTTGACTTTGATATGCTCTGGTATTAGCACGTCCGCGTCTTTCAATTCTTCTACCGCTGATTCATGAGAAAGCAGAAATTTTACTTCCCAATCCTCTGGAAATCTATTTTTTATCTGTTCTTTTGCTGCATCAGGGAAATTTCCGATTATAACAATTTTCATTTAAACTCCTGCGTCTCCCACATCCGATATAAACCATCTTTTACAAATTATTATAAGAGGATCGTTTCTTTCAAACCAATAAATCTTCTTCATTTTCTTAGCACAGTCGTCCAGATGCAGATTATCTGAGAGGGTATTAACAAATCGTTGTTAGAAAACGTTTACCCCTATTGAATGCATCTTAGCTTCTATTCTTCGGCTTGTTTCCAAATTGACAATTTAGCTTTCCAACTACTGTTTATTATTCCTTGCTTCCCAAATTATTTTCATCTGCTCATTTGATAATTTCTCTCGGGAGTAAATCCATTCTCTCGCACATACAGCAACATCCATTTGAACATCATGTATACTTCCCTGATCTAATTGAAAAAAAAAATTCCAACCAATCTGCGCAACATCTTCAAGCGGGTACAAAAATAATACGAGTCTTGAAGTCAACGGAAACACCAATGCTTTAGGTCTGTTTAGATATTCTTCATTATGCGAAGGCCACTGCACAACCGGTCGATCAGAAGTAAATATCACGTCATCAGAAGCCATACCAATCTGATACGCCATACCACTCAGATTTGCTAAAGCACTTCGTATTATTGTTTTTTGATCCCATTCTGCGTCTAATCCTAAGGGAAGCAGATTCAGAAGCGTAGAATTCCTTGCTTGCTCATCTGATAATCCTTGATTAGTTTATTTCAAAAAGTCAATTCCCCTTGATATCGTGTTCGGATCCCGATACAACAATGCAGTGATAAAAATAATAAGTAAGCTTTTTTCTTCTTCCGAAAGAAATGTTGTACAATTCATACATTTTTCATTTTTTGCTCGTTCTTGTATTGAACAAAATACATTGCTGACAGCAGTCTCTATCTTACCGAATGTTTTTTCGATTGTATTACGCGCCACGAAAGAGCCGTCTGCATTTCTCAACTCATACAAATTCTTTTCAAAACATATATTCTGAATATTAACTTGAACAGGAGTATGCCGCATTGCTTTTATATTATATTGCCAAACAAATGCCTTCTCTTTATTTCCTTTCTTTTTTATTTCTGAGAATTCTTTAAGATACATTCGTGAGAGAAAATGCTCATCTTCAGTATAGTTTTTATCTTTTGGCATCCTTTAACCTCAGATACTATGTCTCTTCCCTTTCCGATCTTCTGTTGCCAATTTGTTGCCACGGAACGACTATTTCACCTGCCAATGTCCGGTCTTATTAGAACCGATACGGTTGATCAGACCCTTTCCTTTGAGAGAGGCAAGAACGCGGGTGATTGTACGCTGGGATTTTCCTGTTTTTACAATCAATTCCGCATTGGTCATCCCGGGCTCTTCCCGCAAGCAGCTCAGTACAGCCTGTTCCAGATCACTTATATGGTCATTTATTTGGCCATTTTCCTGGCCAGATAATGGCGACTTATTTCGGTCAATCCTTGAAAACTCGATTTTGAAGTCCGTATCGGCATTTTCGTATTTGATTTCAACCCCTGCTGCATTGCAAAGCGAATAGATTTTCCGAATACCGGAGCCAAAGGTCTCAACATCCTTACACAGATAGAGTACCCGCGCGATCGTCTCATTACGCAGGAAAGAATGGATATCGCGGCTTACAAAATCGATCGGTTCAAACTCGTTCGCAAACGATCCGGGATTCACAATGCTGATCCTGTCGGAGAAGATATCAATTTCATGCTGAATAGGAAGATCATAGCGGGCGTGGGCAAAACTGTTGATCACAGCCTCGCGCATCGCATCGACCGGAATTTCCGGAATCTCCTTCCGGTGGATCCCGTCGCCCTCCATTTCCACCCGCCAGCGGATATTTTTAATAATATACCCGACAGCAGCGTCAATCAGCTGAAATATGTTGCCTTCCTCTCTGACAATATCCAGAAAAGTTTCCTTGTGTTCCGTGGCGAAGACTGCCATTTTCAATACGATAGGATTTCTGCTTGAAAAGAGAACTCTTCCAGCGTTGGTCAACGCATCGCCGTTTAAAACTCCAAGCCTTCGCAAGATTGCTTCTTTATCGTATCCATAATCTGGCATACGCCCACATTTCACAGCATCCCGATAGAAGCGCTCCAGTGTTTTGTCATCGGCGTCAATTATTGTTTCGTCGGAGGTCTTGTTTTCCCAGTTTTCGGCGTATTCCTGGCCGACCATGATTTTCCGAAGCTCCGCCGGTGTAAGTTCTCTGTCCTCATCGGCGGTACGGATATAATACTTTCCAAAGGCTGAATAAGGAACGTCATCACCCTGAAACTCTACAACGATCACTTCATTCCCATCAATCATATCCGTAGTTACTGTCGGAATCATTTGCGGACGGATCGCCTCGAAAATCTTTCTGGACACATCACGCAATGTTGAATCAGTGATCGTAAACCGGACGGGGGTACCATCGTTTTTCAGACCGAAATACACTTTTCCCTTGCGATGCTTGTTGAGAATGCTGGAAATAGAGACCATGGCTTCATTCAGCTCGCCGGTAGTCTTCTTAAACTCGGTATACTCATCTTCCCGCATAGCAGCACCTCCTTTGTGTTCGTTATTATACCTGCTTTGGCTATATAAATCAAGAGAATTGGCCGAATAAATGGCTAATTAAAAGCAAGAGTTTAGGTTTATGAATATCTATTAGAACAGATTGACATTTATATGATTCTGATTTAAACTGTACTTATCGTATATGTACGGCAAGTATATAAAGCACAGACAAATCAGGTGATAATCATGGATATTCTTATTAGCAACAGCAGTGACAAACCTATCTATGAACAGATCTGTCTGCAGATCAAGGGTCTGATTATGGACGGGACGCTGCAGCCGGGAGAAATGCTGCCCTCCATGCGCGGGCTTGCAAAGGACCTGCATATAAGCGTCATTACGGTCCAGAGAGCATATGAGGATCTTACCAGAGACGGCTTTATCGAAACAGTATCCGGAAAAGGAAGCTTTGTTTCAACTCAGAACAAAGATTTCATTCAGGAAGAACAGCTGCGAATCGCAGAAGAACTGCTCCAAAAAGCAGCTATGATCGGACGCTCGTATAACATTTCTTATGAGCAGATGTCTAAAATCCTGTTGTTGTTTTACGAAGAATAAAGGGGTGCCAAATATGAACGCAAACAGTATTTCGGTCCATAACCTGCGGAAACGCTTTCCGGGTTTCCTGCTGGACGATATTTCCTTTCAGGTCCCTTGCGGCCGGATCGTCGGCTTTATTGGAGAAAACGGGGCTGGCAAAAGTACAACGATCAAGCTCATTCTGGATCAGCTGCGGCGTGACGGAGGCAGCATTGAAATATTTGGGGAAGACAATACCAAATACCTTCAACATGGAAGCATCGGCGTTGTATTTGATGAATGTAAATTTCATGACGTATTAAATGCTCAGGATCTCGGCGAGATCCTGTCGGGCATCTATAATTCCTGGGATCAGACACTGTATACGCAGTATTTAAAGCAATTCGGCATTCACCTGGCGCAAAGAATTAAAGAGCTTTCAAAGGGCATGAAAATGAAGCTGTCTATCATCTGCGCCATCTCTCACCACCCTGATATCTTGATTTTGGATGAAGCCACTACGGGATTGGATCCGGTCGTGAGGGATGAGATTCTTGACCTGTTTTTGGACTTCATTCTGGATGAACAGCACTCGGTCCTTTTCTCGAAACATATCACTTCCGATATTCAGAAAATTGCTGATTATGTGGTCTTAATCCACAATGGAAAACTGATCTTTGAGGAACAGAAGGATGAGATGATTTACAACTATGGGATCATTCGCTGTAAAAAAGCTGATTTCTCCCAGATTAATCCCGACGATTACCTCATTTCCAGGGAGACGACTCTCAGCATGGAGTGTCTGGTACGTGATCGGGAGGCAGTCAGAAAAAAAAACAGCAATTTCATAGTGGACAATGCCTCCATTGAAGATATCATGCTGTTCTATATTAAAGGAGCTTCAAAATGAAAGGATTAGTCCGTAAAGACCTGAAATTACTGGCGAAGATGGACAATAGGATATTTGTTATCGTTCTATATGCCTTCGCCATCTCCATTGCCTATTTCGGAAATGCAGATATATATGCGCTTCAATCTACGCTATTCTTTTCTCTTTTTTTAGGGATGCATCTCATGATGACGCTTACCTATGATGGGATGAGTTCCTGGAAAGAATACGAGATGACACTTCCGCTCTCGGTAAAACAAATCGTCGGAAGCAAATATCTGTCCTGCCTCGCCGTTCTGCCTGTCAGTTTAATTGGAACGATAGTGATTTATCTGATCCGGTGGATTGTATACCATACTTTTCCGGCTGATCTATTCAGGATTTCTATGATGTTCGCTGTCATTATGCCTCTTCTATGGTGTTCTCTTTGTTTAGCCCTGGCACAGTGGATCGGGTACATGAATATTCAGTATGTAAGAATCATGGGTATGATGCTTGCCCTTTACCTGCTGCGAGGTTCAAAAAGCATTAATCCTGGAAGTTTGACATCCGTCCTTCGCTACCCCGTAATAATAATCATTCTGGTTTTTGGAATCGTTGCTCTTTCATACATTCTTTGTGTCATCGGGTATGCAAGAAAAAAATAACCATTTCATAATACAACGAGTAAGCTCCCGGGCGCCGGCGTAAAGCCGATGAGCGGGAGCTTGCTTTATATCATCGTTCCGCTTCCAAGCTCCGAGTCATCTTTGACCTGCGGCTGCGGTTAAGCTGGTCTGCTTCGACCTTCTTAGCCCTGAGATCCGCCAGCAGCGACTTCCTTGCCGTCTCCCGGATCGGCTTCATCTGTCTCTCTTTTATTTCCGGATCATGAAGCATCCTGTCAAGTCTTGCTGTAATCCCTCTCGTCATGCCACGGAATTTCTCCATGAGATCTCCCAGGACATGCTTCACGACTGATTTCGCTTTATCAGAAAGCCGTCTGTCGGCGTCCACATCATGATCCCGGAAATCCATGATAATACCGAAGTCGGAATTCCGAGTTTCCTCTGTTACGATTTCTGACACTGCTTCGACCGCCTTGTCATATGCAGCCTCAGAGACCTCATTGATCATCGTCTCAATATCCTCGATCTTCATTGTCAGCTGATCGAGATCCTCCTGCGCTTCCTGGATCTCCCGGCCTTGTTCGACCATCCTTTCTTTCTGCCGCATCATGATATAGTCCTGCTTCTCCAGATAAGCCCGTCCGCCATACTCCGGTTCATGATCCAGATGCAGGCCGTGTTTTCTGCAGATATCGAAAAGCATCTCCCGGCAGGCGGCATCGAATGTCTTTTTCCGGTTGTTCATCTTGCCCGGTTTCTGGTCTGGATACGGCAGTTCAAAGCCCAGGGCTTCCAACGCTTTTTCCTGCTGCGGTGCGACCTCCCCGTAACGATTTTCGCAATCAAAGACATGACGCTCATGGATGTGTGGCGTCGCTTCGTCAAGATGCAGCGACCAGTCCAGGATGTGGATGTGGTCACCGAAGCGGCGCTCAAATTCTTCAAAGAACTCTACCGCAATTTCTGCGAGTACCGCCGGGGAGACGGACTTCTCCATGGTGCCGATCTGAATCAGTGATTCCTCCGGACAGGTCTTTTTATCCCGCCAGAGATCTTCGGTCGACCGGTCTCTATTTGAATGTCCCGCCTTCCGGTTTCGCTCATGCTGCGCTTCACAGAAATCACCATAATGCTCCGAATAGAAAGCCCTCTCGATCTGCTCAAAGGAGTAAACGATTCGATCCTCCTGCTCCTGATCTATCGGAAAATGAAATCCCTGGTAGCAGTCCCAGTAGACATTCTGTTTCGCACGTTCCTGGTCGATGTGTTCACTGTTTTCCAGATCAAACCGTCGGTCGTTATGCCTGGGATTATATGCTCCATGTCTGCCCGACCGGCCATTGTGTCTTGTCAATTTCATCTATAACAATTCCTTTCTTTTTTCAAAATCATGTTTTCCCCTGCCTCATATAATTCGCAAAAGGCATGTGTTTGTCGGCAGGTAATACCCAGTACGAAGTGTCGATTCTCAACACTTCACTGGGCAGGGCTGCCGCCCTTGACCCGCTTTCCGGTTCCGGATGTTCTTAAGCCAATCCGAAACCAGGCGGAGCTGCGCCGCGGCCTTCACCGCAGCTTCTTCCTTCGCTGCTTTAACAGGGACGTGACACGTCCCTGTCAGTATCGGACAGGGAGAAATCACCATCGGAAGTCCTCCGGGATTCCCCTACTATCCAGATATTTTTGCCTGGCCTCTTCGCGCTCAGCATCAGTGCCCGCTGTTTTGTATTTCGTATAAAACTCGCGCTCACACATGGTATTCAGTTTTCGCTCCAGATCTATTCGGATCTTCGCTTCATTTTCATCGAATCCGAAAAGATGGAACTTGATCAGATCGATGAAAAGCTCATACGATATCTGTACGTTTTTCTGCATCTGTCTCTCCTCTGTGACAGTTGTGACGGCTGTGACAGTTTTTTCTATAGCGGTCCGGTATCCGTAAAACCGTCGCAGCTGTCACAGCCGTCACGCTTATCATTCTTTCTTTTCTGTTTCTTCCTTCGGCTTCATCTTCGTCAGCTTGATGCATCTGCCGAAATGAGACCTCGTGCTTTCATACCGGATGCCGTATTCATTGAACAGTCGTTCCGCACTGACATTCAGCTTTCGCCCGAGCGAGTTTGCTGCGATGGTGATATTCGGATCTATCTTCTTCAGATCTTCCAGAAGCATGGAAGCAGGTCCTTCATATCCAATCGTGTTATCAGTGAATATTCCCGAAACTGCTTCCAGCACCGGATCCGGTGGTTCCTTCCAGGGCTCGGTCTCAGCGGAAACGAATTTCCAGAAGCATCTCTCCTGATCAAATTCGAGACTCAGTTCCTGATCCTGCTGGTCCCTGCCAACAATAGAGAGGACAGCCGTCCTGTCCGTTCTCTTCTTCTTTTTCAGGACAAATGCCCCGTCAGCTGCACCCAAAAGACCATTCGTGCCGGAGATCATATCGAAGCTGTCCTCCGCTTCCATCTTCCTCGTATGATGCACGATCAGGAAGCAGATGCCGTGCTTATCAGCGAAAGCTTTCAGGCTCTTGATCACCTCGTAGTCCTTGGCATAGCTGTACTGCTCGCCGCTAAGTTCGCGGATCCTTTGCAGGGTATCGATGATGATAAGCACCGTATCCGGATGTCTGGTAATAAATTGCTCCATCTGTGCCTCAAGCCCATCTGCCATGCTCCTGGCATCTGTCGCAAGGTACAGACTGTCGGTACCCTCTACATCAAACATCCGGGACAGCCGTTTCTGGAGTCTTGCATAGTCATCTTCAAGAGCCAGATACAGGACAGAACCTTGCCTCACCGGATAATCCCAAAGCGGGATCCCGGCCGCGACATGATAGGCCAGCTGTGCCATAAAGAAGGATTTCCCGACCTTTGGCGATCCGGCAAAGATATAGGTTCCGGGATAGAGAAGCCCTTCCACGACCGGCGCCTTCGGCTCGTACACCCGGTCGTAAAGCTCCGTCATGGAGACTTCCTGGAGGGAGCTCTTCTCCAGATTCTTTTCAATATCCTCCGCAGCTCCAGCTTCGATCAGATCTGGATTCGGAGCGACAAAATTTGATTCCTGATGAGCCTCCGGCACGGCAATTTTTTCATTGCCGGCCGGGGCGTCATTTGGTATACTGATTTCGGAGTTACATAGATGCTGTCCCGTGGCTGCGCCAACAACCACATCCGGGGCAGCATTTTCCTTTTTTAATGTCATACGCTTTTCTCCTTCATTCCGTTCATCACTTCGGTCATGAATCGGATGAGATCAAGCAGATAAGGGCTCACATTCCCTCCTGCCGCGATCCTCTCCAGTTCTGACCGTATTGCTGCCATCTCATCCTTCAGGGCTTTGTAGACCTTCGGATTCCCTTGCACCGTGACATCCCTGTTCAGGAGCCTCGCAGCAATGAAATCCCGCTTGCACAGCCCGGAGATGTGAACCATCCGTTCAAACAGTTCATCTTCCTCCGGCGACATGTTGAAAGTCACTGCCTTGCTCCTCCAGTTGCCGTGTTCATCCAGCTTTCTCTTCGACATCGTCTTTGCCTCCTTTACTGTTTTCCTCTTTCGTGTCCAGTACCCGCGCATCATTGAGCCGGTCTGCCATCTCTGTCTGTACCGTAGGAAACAGGTGTGCGTACCGATACGTGATTTTTTCCGCCTCATGTCCGACACGTTCCCCGATTGCCAGAGCCGAGAAACCCATGTTGATGAGGAGCGATACGTGGGAGTGGCGGATATCATGGACGCGGATCTTCTTTACGCCGCTCGCCTTGCATCCGCGGACCATTTCGTGGTTGAGATAGTACTTCGTAACCGGGAAGATCCTTTCATCCGGATGCACCTGATAAAGCTGCCGCAGATAATCCTGCATCAACTCACAGAGAAACTCCGGCATCTTGATCGTCCGGTTACTCTTGGCCGTTTTCGGGCTTGTAACAATATCCTTGCCCTTCATCCGATGGTAGGTCTTGCTGATCGTGACTGTCTGCGTTTTGAAATCGAAGTCCGCCGGTGTAAGCGCCAGCAGCTCGCCTTCCCGGATCCCAGTCCAGTAGAGCATCTCGAAAGCGTAATAGGATACCGGCTTGTCCATCACTGCTTCCGCGAACTTCAGATATTCTTCCTTCGTCCAGAAATCCATTTCCTTCGGAATCTCTTTTCCGAGTGTTCCTGCCACCCTTGCCGGATTCACCGGAAGCTTGTAATACTTCACGGCATGATTTAATATCGCAGACAGCTGGGCATGGACGGACCGGAGGTAATCCGGAGAGTATCCTTTGCCGTCCTTATCCCGGTAGGCCATGAGCTTGTTTTGCCAGGCGATCACTTCCTTCGCATCGATCTCCGCGATCTTCCGATGCCCGAAGTACGGAAGAAGCTTTGTCCGGATCATATGGTCCTTCGTCTCCCAGGTGCTTGCCTTCAGCCGCGGTTTCCGGTCGGCTTCATACAGCTCGCAGAAGCTGGCGAAGGTCATATCCAGTTTGGATTCCTTCTTCAGCATGGTCTCCCATTCCCACTGCTGAGCCTCCCGTTTGGTCTTGAAGCCGCGCTTCTGGGTCTGTTTTGGCTTCCCAGTCCAGTCTGTGTAGCGGTAGATCACCCGCCACGTGCCTTTTGCTTCGTCTTTGTAAACCGCCATTCTTACTTAGCCTCCTTTCCGCCGTGGTAACGGCATCGTTCATAAAAATAATCCGCGTTGACTCTGCCCTGAACTGTGATATAGCCCATGCCTGCAAGCTCCTCATTCAGCTGCCGGATGATCTTGTAAGCTTTCTGCCTGGAGATCTGCATCTCCTTCATCACCTGTTCTGCTCTTAAGAATCCTGAT
>JBGUPU010000017.1:0-92450 GCA_045130475.1 Lachnospiraceae bacterium | reverse complement strand
TCCTGACTGGACAAAGTCGATATAATCGTTTTTTGATCCTTTTAGTCAGGAGCGTTCACTCGTGGAACGAGTTTTGCAACTACCTATATTAAACTATTCGACGGACTGATTTTTCTCTAACTATTCTTGAATTATTATCTGTTCTTTCCAACCTGCTTATACTGAATTACTTATTAATATAATTAAAATATATTATTTTGATTATTAAAAAGCAAGAAGTATAATGTCACCGTTGTAAGAAGAAAAAGAAATTCAGAAATTGGAGAAAGAAGAGAAATGGACACTTTGGAAATATTGAGGACTCTTGCGATCATACTTATTAGTTCGAAATTATTCGGCCTGCTGGCGCGGGACCTGAAGGCGCCGCAGGTTGCCGGAGAGATCATAGCGGGTCTTTTGATCGGACCTTCACTGTTAAATCTGGTGTCGCAAAACGATTTTCTGGCTGGCATGGCCGAGATCGGCGTGATCCTGCTCATGTTCAGTGCCGGCCTGGAAACAGATATCGACAAGCTGAAAAAATCAGGACTGAAGGCAGCTGTCATTGCGGTCGCGGGGGTTACGATCCCTCTTGTCCTGGGAACCCTTCTGTATATGGGATTTTATGGGGTCTCCGCTCCCGGAACAAGCAGCTTTATCCAGGCTGTTTTTATCGGAACCATACTGACGGCCACTTCTGTCAGCATCACCGTTCAGGTACTGAAGGAGCTCGGCAAGGTCTCCACTGAAGTAGGGACCACGATCATGAGTGCCGCGATCATTGATGATGTGATCGGAATCGTGGTGCTCACCGCTGTTCTGGGCCTCCGGGATCCGAGTGCCAATCTTGGAGCTGTCTGCATCAAGACCATTGCTTTCTTTGCCCTGTCTGTTGTTGTCGGCATGATCATCTTCCGGGTCATGAAGGTTGTGGACCGCAGATGGCCTCATACCAGAAGGATCCCCATTATCGGAATGAGCCTGGCTTTTATCCTGTCTTATGTTGCCGACAGATATTTCGGTGTGGCTGACATTACCGGTGCCTATGTGGCAGGCATCATCCTGAGCTCACTGGATGACTCCTCCTACATCGACAGGAAGATGGACATCAGTTCCTACATGATCTTCGGACCGGTCTTCTTTGCAAGTGTCGGACTGCAGACGAATCTGAGGACGGTCGATATGACCATCCTGGCCTTCTCCGCCGCTTTTGTAGTGGTCGGACTTCTGGGCAAAGTGATCGGCTGCGGCCTCGTGTCCAAGATGCTTCATTTTGACAATTCTGACAGCCTCAAGATCGGGATCGGCATGATGACCCGCGGGGAGGTTGCCCTGATCGTTGCCCAGAGAGGACTCAAAGCGGGGATCCTGGACAGCAAGTACTTCACAGCTGTCATCCTGCTGATCGTGGTCAGCTCCATTCTGACGCCTGTCCTGCTCAAGTCGATCTATGCCGCAGATGAAAAACGGGAGACCGCTCTGCATGACTGCGTCAGCGCCGGGTGAACGGAATGCCGAAAATGACTAACCAAATGTGCATTTTTGAGCATTTAATTTAAAAATTAAAACGGCTGAAAATAAAAAAACGGTTTATAGAAAAAAGGGAAATTTCACGTGAAGGATCACGGGGGATTTCTCTTTTTTTATGGGCTTTTTTATCGGTCACCGGTAACCGTGTCCGGACCGTCCTTCGGACCGTCCCCGGAGACACAGGAACCGTCCCCAGAGACGCATTCTTATGATATAATATTTTCAGCTTTATAGGATCACACCCGGACAGGGTGCGGCCGGTAACGATAACACAGGGCACTCCAAAATGGGGATTATCATGGACAAAAAAACAGCAGTTCACAAAATACAGCACAACACAGAAAGAACGATCCATACTTTCCTGTTTATCACTTTCGCGGTTTTATGCGGACTTTTGATCGGAGCCATCGGCGCGCTTTTTCATGAGTGCATAGACCATGTGACGGAGCTCAGGCTGGCCCATCCGCAGATTCTATGGCTGCTTCCTTTCGGGGCGGTTGTGATCCTTTTCCTTTACCGCCGGACCGGACGTGGTGCAGAGGGAGGGACCAATCTCATCATCTCCTCGATTCAGAGCGGAGAGACGGTTCCGCTGCGTATGGCACCGCTGATCTTTATCGCAACGACGATCTCCCATCTGGTCGGCGCTTCTGTAGGACGGGAAGGTGCCGCGCTTCAGCTGGGCGGATCGATCGGACACTATATTGCATCCGCTTTTCGGTTTTCAGAGAGGGATCGGAAGACACTGATTATGACCGGCATGTCAGCTGCTTTCTCCGCTATGTTCGGGACGCCGCTTGCGGCGGCGGTTTTTCCCATGGAAGTGGTCAGTGTCGGAATCATGCATTATTCCTCACTTCTTCCTTGCACGATCGCTTCTTTTGTCGCCCATGGCGTCGCCGTAAAAATGGGCGGATCTTCTCCCTTTTATGAACTGGGGAATATTCCGGCTCTCGGAATCAAATCCTGCATCAGCGTGCTGATTCTTGCCCTGTTCTCCGGATTTTTGTCCTGGATTTTCTGTGCGACTCTACAGGCAGGGGAACACATTGCTGAAAAATTTCTTAAAAACGGTTATGTACGCGCCCTGATTCTGGGTTCTGTCTTACTCCTTTATACCTGGCTTTCCCGCGGACAGGTCTACAACGGCGCAGGAAGCGTACATATTCAGTCCTTTATTGCCGGTGAAGGCTCGAAACTGGCTTTTTTATTTAAAATGGTCTTTACGATCCTGTCCATCTGCGCAGGATATAAGGGAGGCGAGATCGTCCCCTCCTTCTTTATCGGCGCGGCCTTCGGAAGGCTCTTCGGCGCTCTGTCCGGATTTTCGCCTGCGCTCAGTGCAGCGGTCGGCATGGGAGCGGTTTTCTGCGGAGTCACCAACAGTCCCATATCCTCTTTTATCATCTGCTGTGAGATGTTCGGGTTTGAGGGATCTGCCTACTTCCTGCTGGCCTGTGTGATCAGCTATGTCGTCTCCGGCTATTACGGCCTGTACACGAGCCAGAAAATAATGTATTCCAAATTCCGCCTGTCCTATATCGACAAACGGACATTATGATTCTTCTGTGTCCCTGCGGCCTGAAACTGTCCTATGTGACACAAGAAAGCAGCCCTCTGATGAGGGCTGCGTGATTATCGTACGAGGAGAAAATGATATGAAGATGAAAAAGTTCCTCTGCCTGTTCCTGTCTGTTCTGCTGCTTTTTGCCCTTGCAGGCTGCAGCAGCGCGAAGACGGATGAAAAGAAGGAAGCAGAGACCGAAAACGAAGAGGTCGGATCCTCCGCATGGACCCGCCAGGGATATTTTGCGGATGAAAACGATAACATGCTCTCGATTACCTGGATGGATGATATCGATGATCCTGGCTGGTATGTCGGCTGTATGATCGGAGAAGACCCGATCGAGGACTCCTGGGGCGGTACGCTCAAGGAGGAGGGGAACACCCTTCGCGGTACTCTGACTTCTTCCGGCAGCAAGGATGATCTTTCTGTCACCGTCTCGGAAGAGGGCGCGGAAGGTCTTCTTCTTGCCATTGACGGAGGTGAGACTTATCACTTTACCGCAGATGCAGATATGCAGGATGCCAGTATTATTGTAACCGTCAACACAGAAGGCATGGGCAATATGAACCTCAATGAGGGCGAGGAAACTCCTGAGATCAACACAGAGTATCCCCTCCAGTCTTCCCAGATCAACCTTGCAGAACCGGTCACCTATACCTTTATCGCGTGGCCCCAGGCGGGAAATGTCTTTGTGAAATGGACTAAGAACGGCAAAGATTTCTCAACGGACGCACAGATCACTGTCCTTCTGGATGAGAGCGCAGACTATGCCGCTGTGTTTGAAGAGGATCCGGACTGGCAGAATCCGGTAATGAATTTCGTAGGAAAGTATCAGTGTGACAGGGCGCAGGCCTCTGTAGAATGCCTTGGATACGAAGATGCCGTGGTCACTATTGACTGGGCAGGCAGTGCCGCGGAAGCGGCACACTGGGATATCTCAGGACGCATGGATCCGGAAACGCTGACTATCGAGTATATGGGCTGCGCAAAGTCCTATGTCACCTATGACGAAAACGGCGACATCGTGAGCCAGGAGCAGGAGTATGGGGATGGTACCGGTACCATTGTCTTCCACGAAGACGGTACCTTTACATGGCACGAAGATCAGTCCGAAACCGGGGACGATCTGGTATTTGAGTGGTTGCCGGTCGAAGATTGAAAAATCCTGTCGATAATTTAGAAGAGTGAAAAACAGGAGGGTAACAATGTACTATACATGCGCGGAAGCTTCAAAAATTCTCAGAAAGCTGAATGAGGACCTGAAAGTGCTGCGGGCCAAGGAAGTGAAAGGCTACCGCTTCACTGCTGCAGTAGATGAGGATCTTGAGTCTGCAAGACCAGTCTACAATTATCTGCAGACACAGGAGGAGCAGTGCCGGATCGAAGCGAAGATCCGGAAGGTCAAACATGCGATCAACTGCTTTAATATCGGGACCGTGATCCCTGAGTTTAATATGACCGTGGATGAGCTGCTGGTCTATATCCCCCAGCTGAGCGAGAGAAAGCGCAAGCTCACGGAAATGGCTTCTTTCCTTCCCAAGGAGAGGGTCTCGAACGGTTACCAGTCGACCAAGATCATCGAGTATACCTATACCAATTATGACCTGGAGAAGGCGGCCGATGATCTGGCAAAAGTATCTGATGAACTGGCAAGGGCGCAGACTGCGCTCGATGTGATCAACAACTCGGGTCAGCTGGAGATCAGCTTCTGACCTTCTTTCCATGATCCCGCAGGTATCAAAATTTTTTTAAAATCCTTTCCGGGGTTACAGTTTTTGTGTCTGTTCAGCGTACATGACTGTGTCAAGGATTATTTATTGATGTCAGTGTTTATTGTTTAAAGTTTCATCAATGAGTGACCGGAAGATCAGCATGATACAGCAGGATCAGAAAACCTGCCGGCTGGCCGGCTGCGGCGGAGGTTTGGTTACAGGCCGCTTTTGAGTGAAAGATCAATTAAGAGCCGTTAAAGAGCCCCTGCTCTGCACTGCTTCTTTTGGGAACAGAGTGCGGACAGGGGCGGATGTGTGAGCAGGTATTTAACCGGAGGTGGAAGATGTTTGAGAATATCATTGCAGAACGTATGGACAGGCTTCATGCAGAATCTGCCTTTCAGATCCTGGCAGAGGCCAATGCGCTGGAGGCGCAGGGGCGCAGTGTGATCCACTGTGAGATCGGCCAGCCCGATTTTGCCACACCGGATCACATCATCCAGGCAGCCTATGAAGCCATGAAGGCGGGTTACACCGGATACAGTCCGGCACCGGGCTATCCTGATGTGCGGGCTGCGATCGCCCGGGAAGCCGGGGAGCGGAAGGGACTTGATCTGTCCCCGGATCATATCATCATTGTCCCCGGCGGCAAACCGATCATGTTTTTTACTATGCTGATGCTGGTGTCGCCCGGTGATGAAGTCCTGTATCCGAATCCCGGTTTTCCGATCTATGAGTCCTGCATCCGTTTTGCAGGAGGAAAGCCGGTCCCTGTCCCTCTTCTCGACAAAAATGATTTCCGGATCGATCTGGATCATTTCCGGGCAAGTATCACGCCGAAAACGAAGCTGGTCATCATCAATAATCCCGGCAATCCCACAGGAGGGCTGATGACGCGCAAAGATATCGAGGAAGTTGCCGGGATTCTGCGGGACAGGCCTGATATCATGATCCTTTCAGATGAGATCTATGACAGGCTGGTCTTCGGGGAAAAGCCTTTTTCCATCGCGGCAGTTCCCGGTTTTCAGGACCGCACTATAATCCTGGACGGCTTCTCCAAGGCCTATGCCATGACCGGCTGGCGGATCGGCTACGGGATCATGCACCCCGAACTTGCAAAAGGGGTCGAGATGCTCATGGTCAATTCCAATTCCTGTACCGCTTCCTTTACGCAGAGGGCAGCCCTGGCTGCTGTAACCGGGCCTCAGGACGATGTGAGCAGGATGCGGGACGCATTCCTGGAGAGACGGGACTGGGTGGTCCCGGCCCTCAATGAGATTCCCGGCGTCACCTGCCCAACACCGGGCGGCGCCTTCTACGCCTTCCCCAATATAGAGTCCTTTGGACTCGACAGCCACACCTTCTGTACCAGACTCCTGCGGGAGGCGGGCGTTGCCGCCGCATGGGGCACATCCTTCGGTGAATACGGCGAAGGGCATTTCAGGCTCTCCTTTGCCAATTCGCTGGACAACCTGAAGATTGCAGTGGACAGAATAGCGGGCTTTACCGCCAGCCTTGGCTGAGACAATACAGGATGACGATCCGCTTTGAAGAAAAGATTCGAGAATATGCCCGAATCACTTGATCCGGGGGTTTATGTAAACTTAGATAAACACAAGGCAATAACAACTAACAATGGAGGATTACGAAAATGACATTTCAGGAAATGCTTGAAAAGAGAGAGAGCTGCAGGGCTTATTCTGACCGCCCCGTATCGAGAGAGGATCTTATGAAGCTGGTGGAGGCAGGACGCCTTTCACCCAGCGGATGCAATGCGCAGCCCTGGAGGTTTATTGTCGTTGATGAGCCTGAAGCAAAAGAGAAGCTCTGCGATGCCCTCGTGGTAGAAGGCGGCGCGACAGGTGTTCCCTTCCGCAAACAGGTTCCGGCCTATATCATTTTGGTGGAACAGCCTGCGAAAGTGATGCCTTTTGTAAAAGCGCACTATGGAGACACACAGAGATTTGCCCAGGGTGATATAGGCATGGCAGCCATGAATATGTGCTACCAGGCGCTGGAGCTGGGACTCTCCACCTGTATCCTCGGTCTGAACGACCAGAAGAAGATGGAAGAGTATTTTGGAATTCCCGAGGGCAGTGAGGTCCGTATTGTTCTTGCAGTAGGATACAGTGCAGAGGAAAAAGCTCCCCGCAAAAAGGTCCGCAAGACCACCGAAGAAATCTGCAGCTTCAATCACTGGTAAGACAGAAGGGACACACCTTCAGGAGTGGTCTTTGCTCATCACACCACTGGAAAGGAACAGCAGAGATGCGTGTTGATATTAAAGAAAAACTGTATTCCGGAAAAGCAGCGCTCAAGGATATACACCTTGTCTTTCCCAAAGGGAAGACAACACTGATTATCGGCACATCCGGTGCGGGAAAGAGCACCCTGATCAAATGTTTGATAGGTACGACTTCTTTTGACGGACAGGTGACTGACTACCGGCGCGAGGAAATTGCTTACATTCCCCAGCATCCGGCCCTGAATGTCCGCGAGACAGCGCAGGAAGCCATCTACTGGTCTGCATTGTTTTCCAGGCTCTATTCGAAAAAAGATCTTGAAAGTGTAGTGAAGCGATATGTGCAGGATATGGGGCTGCAGTCGGTAAAGGATAATGAGATCCGCCGGCTGTCGGGCGGGCAGATGCAGCGCGTTTCTATTGCGAAAGAACTGGTCCGCGGGAAAAATATCATCATTGCCGATGAAATCGATACCGGACTGGACTGCGGGGTTTCAAGAGATCTGGTATCAAAACTCTGCGCCATCACGCGCAGAGAAAACAAAACAACGATTATCATTTCCCACAATATTGTGAATATTGAGCTCTACGATCGTGTCATTGTATTGGTCAAGAGTTCTGCAAAATGCGGCGGGATTGCCTATGCCGGCAGTCCCCAATATATACGCAGTTTTTTTGAAGTGAAAGACTATGTCGATATATTGTCCAGAGTCAACGCGGCCGATGAAGGCGGCCGCGGGGAGGCGGACTACTTTATCCGAAAATTTGCTGCATTCCGAGCAAACAGCAGGGGCTGACTGCGGAGGGATGAACCCACTTGCCTGAGCTGTCTTATTCAGGATAAAAATTCAGGAGAGAAGAAGGTTTTTATGGCTGATTTCTTTGATTATATCCGCAGGTGGATTTCCACAAAGGCATCCAATCTGATCGGAAATACGATTATGACCGCCGCGATCATTACGATCACATGTTATGCTGTCAAAAAAGATGTATTTGAATCATATGGCGCCACTAAGGCATGCCTGTTTTCAGTGCTGATGTGCAGTATCTGGTGCGGGCTCTTTAATTCGATCGCCCTTTTTTATTCAGAGCGCGACTATCTTCTTGATGATCTTGACAAATACCTGCCTGTGAAAACCTACGTCTCTGCCAATTTTTTTATTCAGCTCTTCCTGAGTGCTGTTGAGTCCGTTGTCTGTGCTTTTGTGTTCAGTTCTTTTTTTGATTTTAAAAATACCGGAATCGTTCTGGGAAACCGGAGCCTGGACTTTTGTCTTACCTTTTTTCTGATCACCATGAGCGCAGACATGCTGGGATTTCTGATGGGTATGCTGATCAACAGTATCACATCCATCATGACGATTATTCCTGTGATCCTGATCGCCCAGCTGCTGCTGAGCGGCTGCCTGTTTGACCTGGACGGGATCATGGAAAAGGCGGCCAACTTTACGACCGCGCGATGGGGGTTTTATGCCCTGGGATCCATAGCGGACCTCAACAGTCTGCTGCCGCCCAGCCAGGAACTGGATATTTTCCACTCGGATCCGGCCTATATTCTCTACTGCTGGCGTTTTCTGCTGCTGCTGATTGCTATCTGTTCCATTCTCTCCGGAATCATGTTATATTTTAAAATTAACAGCGTGGAAAGCTGATTCTCTGAGTTTGTTTTCCCTTGCGGATTGTGTTTAGGACAAGTTTTTTCTCTCTCTGAATGATTTCAGGTGCAGGAAACAAATTGTCTGTCGGACGGGCGTGTCCCGGGAAGGCCTTTATTATGCGTAACAAAAACAGTACTGTTGGAATCCTCATTGCGCTGCTTGCGGTTCTGATCATGGGGGGTGCTTATCTGTTTACAAGGAATCCTGCGGACGATGTCGGCACCGTCAGCGGATATGTGCAGGATTCGGTAACGGGCATCCCGATTCGCGGGGTAGATGTAACTCCCATTGATGAGGAGGGAGAGAAATATACTTCCCACGACAATTCAGATACAACAGGCCAGGACGGATATTTTGAAGTGGAACTTCCCCCCGGACAATATAAGCTTTTATTTGAAGCGGATGGTTACCAGTCTTTTGAAACCTCGGAAAACTATACGGTCAAGTCGGACGAGAGCAACGACATCAGCCGGGCTTTTGTCCTTGAAGCCCTTTCTGTTGAGCCGGCTGCCCAGCCAGCCGACGCGACGCAGCCTTCTGAACCGGTACAGCCAGCCGACGCGACGCAGCCTTCTGAACCGGTACAGCCGGCCGACGCGACGCAGCCTTCTGAACCGGTACAGTCCGGGCAGAATCAGGCTGAGACTGCTTCTTTGTTTACAATCGATCCTGGCCAGGAGGAGGACTATAGTTTAAATCTGGTTCCGGAACAGTATCGTTCCTACTATTCTGATACTTCCGGGTTCTTTTTCAGCTATCCTCCCAACCTGTACAATTCTGTCAGAAGCAGTTTTGACAGAGTTTCCACCCCGCTTGGTACAAATATCGAGTCGCATACCTTTACGGGAACCGGAGGATCATCTCTGACATTTTCCCTTTATCAGAGAAACGATAATCTGAATCTTTCCGCAGCAAAGGACGCTGCTCTTGCGGCGGAGGGTACAGAAATTACATCTTCCAGAAAAGTACTGCTCGATGAGTATGAAAAGAGCGCGGGTTTTTCGCGCGCAGTTGTGACAGGCTATAACAGCGCAGGGAAGATCATCTATAAACTGATCAAAATCACTCCCTCCAACGAGATGGAGATGCGGATCGAGTGCTCCCCCTACAGGAATGAGGATGACAAGTTGATGAAACGCTATGTCCAGGAATGTATTTACCGCTGGTGCGGCTTCGCCAGCGAGAAGCCCGGACCTCCCCGTTCTTATGCGGATTATATCAAATCTGATAAAAAGTGAACTGCCGTGGCTGAATGATTGAAAACTGATTGAAGTATTAAAAAGGAGCTGCTGAATATCATAAACGATATTCGGCAGCTCCTTTTATGGCTGTGTGGTATTTTTTACTGAAGGATATAGGTCACAGTGACATTTGCCGTGATCTCTGCCTGTCCGGGCAGGATATTTGCGCTTGGTGCACTGTCTTCCGCAGCGCCCATTCCCGCAGCGGCATATACCTTTTCACTGGTATTTGCGTAGGTCATATCCTGATAGCCCTCAGAGAGCGTCTTTACATCGCCGAGTTTCCTGCCGGCGGCTTCGGCCAGGACCTGGGCCTTTACCTGTGCGGCAGCAACTGCTTTCTTTAAAGCCTCCGCATATAAGGCATCATACTGTGTGCTACTGTAGGAGATGCCGTTGAACTCGTTTGCTCCGGCATTAGTGCAGGCCGTGATCAGCTTTCCGGCATCATCGATCGCGACATCTTTGACTGACAGATTGCTGAAGGCGCTGTAGCCTATGACTTTGCTGCCATCACCCGTATTCCAGTCGTACTGAGGACTGACATCATACATAGAGGTCTGGATCTTCTCTTCTTTGATCCCGTTCTTTTTCAGTACCTTGACAACTGCATCGACATTTTTACTGTTGTCCTTCTGAGCTTCTTCAGCAGTATCAGCCTGAGTCCGGATTCCGAAGTGCAGTTCTGCTCGGTCAGGCACAGCACTTGTACTTCCCTTTGCGGATACTGTCACTGTATCGGGAGTGGATACAGTTCCCGACACCGGAGAAGTTTCCTGTGCCTGCACTACAGTAGTCGTAAGGCTGCTCGTGTCGGCTGAGCTGCCTGCCGGGGAACACCCGGAAATTCCTATTACTGCCGCACATGTAATCGCACTGAACATGGCGGCGAAGACCTTTGACTTATTGAAAAATGATTTTTTCACGATTACCTCCTTGTTCGGGAAACATACTTTATAAACAGCTTGAAAAGGAATATCACATTTCTTTATACTTAATGACGTAAAAGAAAAAACTGCGTTACATCAGGTTTGCTTATGGGTGTAACATTGCGAAGTTTATTCACACATGTTTGCGGGCACTTGCCCATGACCACAAGAATGAAAGACCGGATTGAGGTTGGATTATGGCAAAACTATATTTCAGATACGGGGCGATGGGATCTTCAAAAACGGCGAACGCCCTGATGGTCAAATACAATTATGAGGAAAAAGGTCAGATACCGGTCCTGCTGAAACCGCGGACCGATACAAGGGACGGGGAAAGGCTGATCCGGTCCCGGATCGGGCTGGAAGACAAGTGCAGCTTTGTCGATGAGTTCCTGGAAGAGATGAAAACGGAAGGGAGCAGTGTCCAAATGGCTCTGCAAGAGAAGAAGCTGGCCGCCGTCATTGTAGACGAGGCACAGTTTGTGTCTGCGGAAGAAGTGGATCTGCTCTCCGACATAGTGGATTTTTATGATATACCTGTCCTGTGTTACGGGCTTCGCACTGATTTTACCAGTCACCTGTTTGAGGGCTCAAAAAGGCTGATGGAGATTGCTGATATCATTGAGGAAGTTCCCACGGTCTGCTGGTGCGGGAGACGCGCCCACTACAATACCCGGATCAAGGACGGGAAGGTTGTCCGGACCGGCGAACAGATCATGATCGGCGGCAACGAGTCCTATGTATCTCTTTGCAGGAAACATTTCAAGGAAGGAAGAATTTTTAAATGAGCGGATATATACAGGACCTGAGGCAGATTGTCGGACACAGGACACTGATCCAGTGCGCAGCCAGCATCATCTGTGTGAATGACAAGGGACAGCTCCTTCTGGGGAAACGCACGGACAATCATCTCTGGGGATACTCCGGCGGAGCTGTGGAGATCGATGAGCGCGTGGAAGACTGTGCGCGGCGCGAGCTGTATGAGGAAATGCGGATCACTGCGGGAAAACTGGAGCTCTTCTATATCAATTCCGGCCCGGAAACGCATTATATCTATCCCAACGGGGACGAAGTTTCCAACGTTGAGATCATTTATATATGCAGGGATTACAGCGGAGAACCTTTTCCCCAGGAGGAAGAACTGGAAGAGATCCGTTACTTTTCTCCTGAAGAGATCAGGCTCGAAGAGATCTCTCCCCCGATTCGGCCGGTGTTCAGGAGATACCTGGAATTGGCAAGGAAAACCGGCACATGAACTAAAAATGTGCCTGGATATAATGATGTAAAAGTCAAAATCTTTGTAAATTACATGACCAGAGCCGCAGGAACTCTTCCCGGTCTGCCGCTATTGATTTTTACACGCAATATGGTTAAGATTATTGTATATAAAAACACTGGGGCGGTGTCCAGGCAGTTTGAATTTCACCGCTTTTCTTCAATGGCACGGCTGTAAAAGGCTCCGTGCCGGATAGTATTCATTCGTCACATTGATAGTCATTTACAAGAGAAAGGGGAAGATTATGGACTTTGAACAGGCATTAAATACGATCCTTCCGGGTAAATATCGGCATTTCAAGGGCAAAGAGTATGAGGTTCTCTACGTCGCGAAGCATTCGGAGACCTCCGAGCCCATGGTTGTCTATCGTGCGCTGTATGGTGATGAAGATGTGTGGGTAAGGCCGGCGGCTATGTGGAATGAGGCAGTTGAGATTGACGGAATTGAGCATCCCCGCTTCAGCAGGATCGCGGACGCGATCCACAACTGGGATGATGCGTAATGGGGACCACCCTTAAGAAGACGGGCAGGATTTCATGTTTCCCGGGCTGTGAATGCGGCTGCCGGGAATAAAACAGGAAAAGCATTCATGATGACGACAGGGCAGAGACATTCTGCCCTGTTTTTTAGTGCACAGACGGAGAATCGAAGCCTGTTTGTTTAGCGGTTCAGGGAACCCTGCGGATCATCTCGGACATGCTGCCGGATGGGAGTCTGTACGTGATTGTGTTTTACATTATTCGGAATAGAGGTATAATGGAACAGGACAAAGTATATTTTTTCGTGTGAATCGGACAAAATGTACAAGCGTGTTGTTACATACAATTACAGATCGGATCCTTTGTCATAGAGAAAATGCAGCAGGATACAGTGCCGGGACGAGAAATTGCCGGAAGGACTGACAATCAGGAGCCGGAAAAGGAGAGAACTGATGCAGAGCTACAGGCCTACATACCATGCAAGTGTACCCTCAGGCTGGTCAAATGACCCCAACGGAACGATATTTTACAATGGAAAAGCGCACCTCTTTTTTCAACATTATCCGCACAAAGCAGAATGGGGAACCATGCACTGGGGACACTTTACCACCACGGATTTTGTGAAATGGGAGACCCTGCCCGTCGTGCTTGTACCGGACCAGGAGTATGAAGTGGTCTGCGGATGCTGTTCGGGCAGCACCGTAGAAAAAGACGGTGATTTATGGCTGATGTATACTGCCGCCCAGCCGGAGCGCCAGAGGCAGTGTCTTGCTGTTTCCAAAGACGGAGGCATCCATTTTGAAAAAAACAAAGATAATCCGATCCTGACATCTGCAATGCTGGACCTCGAGGTCACAGAGACGGACTGCCGCGATCCGCGCATCTTCCAGAAGGATGGTTATTATTACTTCATCGCAGGCGCGCGTGTGCTGACCAGGGAAGAACTGAAGGAGGCCAGGGCTCTGGCTGAGGCATCCGGCGGAAGCGGTGAAAAAAGCGGGAAGCCGTTGGGAGACGGAGAAGATAGCTTTGAAGGGGTCGTTCACGCATCGGGAGCCATCCTGGGCGTAAAACCTCCTTCGATGGATCCGGTCACTGACCAGGAAGAAGAGAAGAAGGCAGGATTCGGCAACATGATTCTTGCGCGCAGCAAAGATCTCCTGCACTGGGATTATGTCGGGCATCTGCTAGACCAGGAAACGGAAGGGCAGATTCAACTGGACGACGCTTTTTATTGTCTGGACGGTGCCTATGAGTGTCCCGACTATATCGTCCTTTCCGGGCAGGAGGTCGTACTGACCAGCCCGCAGAATCTCCCGCAGATTGGTACATCCTATCAGAATGTTCACTCCGGCGTCTATCTGCTGGGAGAGATGAACTTTGAAAACGGACGTTTCAGGATCGATGAGATCGGGGAACTGGATAACGGCTTTGATTTCTATGCAGCCCAGACACTCAGAATGCCGGATGACCGCTGCATCATGATCGCCTGGAAGGAGATGTGGGACCGCAACTTCCCTACCCGGGAAGAGGGGTGGGCCGGCACCTATTCCCTTCCCCGCGAGCTGTCCTACGAAAACGGACACTTTATCCAGAGACCGGTCCGTGAGATTGAAGGCTATCGCCAGAATAAAGTCGTCTCAGATTCTTTTGCTGTTACAGACGGCAGCAGGTCCATCGACGGTGTCAGCGGCAAAACCATCGAGCTGAAGGTGACGATTGAGCCCGGTACCGCGGCGCAGGCCGGCGTCAAGCTCTTCTGCGGCAGCGAACACGAGACCCTCGTCTACTATGATGCAGAGAAAGCACAGATTATTTTTGACCGCAGCAAGTCCGGTATTCCTTTCTCCGGCCAGGAAAAAGATGTTGACCACAGAGTCTGCCCGATCGAGCAGACAGATTCCATCGATCTGAGATTCTTCCTGGATATCAGTACGATCGAGGTTTTCATCAACGGCGGCCGCCATGTCATGACAGGAAATGTATATCCTGATTTTGATGGAGACGCTGGTGTGCAGTTCTTTGCAAAAGGCGGAACAGCGACATTCCGGAATCTGGAGAAATACGATATTCTTGTATGACACTGTTTTCGGACAGTTGTCTCATACTGTTTTTCAGACTATAAAATGCGGGATGCTGCGGCAGCGGCATCCCTTTTTGCGTACGAACAATCTTTCTTTTTTTTCCGAGAGGGATGATACGCCTGATTATTTGTCAGCCTTGTCTGTTATGGTATGATAGAAGGGTATTATCTGAAGCAAGCAGGAAAATGTTGTTTCTCAAAAAGGAAAGCAGGAGGCACAAAAATGGAAAGAAGAAAAGTTGAATTCAGTGATTACGCAAATATGATTATAAAGGCTCTTCCGGGCGGAATCCTTTTAAATACAAAGGCTGAGAAGGTCAACTCCATGGTGATCGGCTGGGGGACCATCGGCGTGAACTGGGGAAAGCCTGTTTTTGCGGCCTATATACGCGAGGGGCGTTTTACCAGAAAACAGCTGGCACAGAATCCTGAATTCACTGTCAGTATCCCCGTCGGTGATTTTGATAAAAAGATTCTGGGAATCTGCGGCGGCAAAAGCGGCAGGAACACAGACAAGATTTCGGAAGCCGAGCTTACTCTGGTAGACGGTGAGAAGGTCTCTGTTCCTGCAGTGAAGGAATTTCCCCTGACCCTGGAGTGCAGGGTGATGTACTCCCAGATCCAGGACCTCTCCGCCCTGAGCGAGGAGATCAACAGATCTATGTATCCGCAGGACGTTGACAGCACTGCAACAGGCGCCAACAAGGATCCTCATGTCACCTTCTTCGGTGAGATTGTCGACGCGTATATTATTGAAGATTGATTTCGTGAAGATACCAGCTGTGGCTTATTATTGAGTGGTCTGCTTACCAATCGCAGCTTAGGGAGGACAAAATGGCAAAAAAGACTGCGCGCAGGGAAAAAAGACGGGTAAAACTGACGCCGGTGAGTACATATCACTATTTTCGACTCGTGTATAGATCGATGCTTTTGCTGGCTGTCCTTGTTTTCTATGTTCGATACCGGCTGAACATGGGAGGTTCCGGAGTAGAGATTACCAAACTCCTGGAGGGCAGGCCTGTAATCCTGGGAATCCTGTGGCTGGTCTTTGCAGTGGAAATGATCCTGCGCTTTTTCCCTTCCAGGCTGGAAAGCCCGGGAAGTCAGAAACAGTTTGCAGGAAACTATATCCGCACAGGCGAGACCATTATACAGATTCCGGACAACAACGGGACCATGCTGGTCGCTCTTATCTGGATTTGTTTCAATGGCGTTTTCGGGGCGCTTCACATGTCCGGGATTTTCGATGATGGGATCATGATCCTGATCAGCTGCGCCTATTCTGTCTGCGACATGATCTGCATCCTCTTTTTCTGTCCGTTCCAGAGCTGGTTTATGAAGAACAAATGCTGCAGTTCCTGCCGCATTTACAACTGGGACTACGCCATGATTTTTACGCCCATGTTTTTCGTCCGAAAAACCTACTCATGGTCACTTCTGGCCATGTCGCTGATCCTGATGCTTCGCTGGGAGATCACCTTCTATCTGCATCCGGAACGATTTTCACCTGTGACAAACGGATATCTGCACTGTCAGAACTGCACCGAGAAACTCTGCTCGCATAAGCGCCAGCTCTACAGCCTATGGAAGGATATCGAGAAATATACAGCAAAGAGGATCAAATGGCTGAGAGGTTAGGTGTTTACGACCACTGAATCCTGAATTAAATGTGAATTCATTGCAAAAATCTCTTTTTATTGAAATGATTTAGTGGTAAGATGCTTTCGTGTCAAACAGGATGCGGGTTTCGAAAGAGCAGCCTGCGGATTTTTCTGGCACAGAACCTTGTTCAAGAGCCGGGATTCAGCAATACCGGAAGAGAATTAGAGTATTTTATTTAGTATTTGAATGAAAGGATTTTAAAAATATGGGTTTTTGTGAGAACTGCGGAATGCAGATTCCTGATGATGCAAAATTCTGTGAGAACTGCGGAGCGCCCCATATGCAGGCGATTTCTCAGCAGGTTAACGAAACCTCACAGGCAGAACAGACGCAGGAGTATTCCTATGGGCAGCCGGAGCAGCAGAGCACTGCTTCTTCCGCCTCTGCGGGCAGCAGCTCCTATAATGCAGGAAACACCTACAGCACAGGCAGCACTTATAACACGGGAAATACCTCCTACTCCAATCATGTATCGGATCCTCTTCCCATGATGGGCTTTACGGAGGCGGTACAGACCTGCTTATCCAAATATATCGTTTTCAGCGGACGCGCGCGCAGAAGTGAGTACTGGTTCTTCACCCTCTTTGTATGCATTTGCCAGCTGGTTCTGGGTTTTGTCGGAAATATGATTTTCGGAGCCCCTGAGAGCGGCGGGACGAATATTCTGCAGAACATTTTCTCCCTGGCAATATTCCTTCCTTCCACTGCGGTTTTCTGGCGCAGAATGCATGATATCGGAAGGACCGGTTTATGGTTCCTTCTGAACCTGATTCCCTGCATCGGACAGATCGTCCTGCTCGTATTCGAGTGCACGGACAGCCAGCCCGGGGAGAATCAGTATGGCATGAGCCCCAAATATCCCGCATAAGGCAATCATAAAAAACTACTGATAAATGAGCGCTTTGAGAGAGTTTCTGATCCCTCGAAGCGCCTTTTTTATATGTGAGAAATAAAGTAAGAACTGCATATAAGCAAGGGGATAATACAAGCGAATACAAGTGAGAAAGGGTGCTTTGCTTGAAAAAAACTGGCTTGTGACATATCTTTAGAGAGTGAAGTGCGTCAATTGGTTTATTTAAAAAAAACAATGAGAAACACAACGGCTTTCATGATGCGGCGGATGAGCTGAAGATCATGGAAATGCTGGCGCTGCCGATGGAAATATATGAAAATGCCAGGATCTGAGGATCTTGATTATCTTTAACCGGAGGTAAAAAGCTCCCTATGAATGCTTCCGAAAATACTGTTACTGAAAAAAAGCTCCCTGAAGTCGGTGTGCGCTGCTGCGGTGCGTGCAACCTGCAATATGACCGCGATGAGCTGCTGGCCAGTCTTCCCGGTCTTTTGCCGGAAGTGAGATTTGTCACTGCAAAGAGCGGGATCCGATATGCCGCGCTTCTGGTCATCCACGGATGTCCGATTGCCTGCACCAGTGAATTTAACCTTGCCGTGCCGGAAAACCGCCGGGTCAGGACAGGTTCTCCCGAAGATCTTCCAGCAGCAATGGAGCTGCTGCGGAAGATCTGTCTTTCGGGATGAGCACATTTTTTTTAAGCGTAAGTGACCTGTAAAGAATGATAACAAATGGGCTGTGATAGGGATTCAGGAAGCAGACTAAAAGACCTGAGGGGGAGAAGTCGAAGGTCATCATTACGCTGTCAGATACTGAAAAATGGCTGTGAAGAAATTGAGTGTTTTCTCCACAGCCTCCTTAAACGGGAATACATTTTTATTTGAGTAACTACAGGATGTCGATGTATTCGCCGGCAAGGGCTTTGTTCATGCTGCGGACTGCGCAGAATTTTCCGCACATGCTGCAGGTGTCGCTGTGGTCGTCCTCGGGACGGCGAGAATCGCGGATGGCCTTTGCGGTCTCGGGATCCAGGGCACATTCGAACTGGGCATCCCAGTCCAGGACCCGGCGGGCGTCGCCCATCCTGTCGTCGATGTCTCGTGCATGTGGGATCCCCTTTGCGATATCCGCTGCGTGGGCGGCAATTTTGGAGGCGATGATTCCCTGCTTGACGTCATCCACATTGGGCAGAGCCAGATGTTCCGCAGGGGTGACATAGCACAGGAAAGCAGCACCGTTCATAGCAGCCACTGCGCCGCCGATGGCGGATGTGATGTGGTCGTAGCCGGGAGCGATATCGGTGACCAGGGGTCCCAGTACATAGAAGGGAGCGCCCATGCAGATGGTCTGCTGTACCTTCATATTGGCTGCAATCTGGTCAAGCGGCACATGGCCGGGGCCTTCCACCATGACCTGGACGTTGTGTTCCCAGGCGCGCTTTGTCAGCTCTCCCAGGCGGACGAGCTCTTCAATCTGGCAGACGTCGGTAGCGTCCGCGAGGCAGCCGGGGCGGCAGGCATCTCCCAGAGAGATGGTCACGTCGTATTCCTCGCATATATCGAGAATCTGGTCGAAATATTCGTAGAAGGGATTTTCTTCGCCAGTCATGCTCATCCATGCGAAGACGAGACTTCCTCCGCGGCTGACGATATTCATCTTTCTCTTATGCTTGCGGATCTGGTCGATGGTCTTGCGGGTGATGCCGCAGTGCAGGGTGACAAAATCCACACCGTCTTCAGCGTGCAGGCGCACCACATCGATGAAATCCTGTGCGGTCAGTGTCGCCAGATCTCTTTGATAATGGATGACACTGTCATAGACGGGGACGGTTCCGATCATGGCAGGACACTCGTGGGTCAGCTTCTGACGGAAGGGCTGTGTATTGCCGTGGCTCGACAGATCCATGATCGCTTCAGCGCCCATATTGACGGCGCTCATGACCTTTTCCATCTCTATATTGTAATCCTTGCAGTCTCTGGAGACGCCCAGGTTTACGTTGATCTTGGTGCGGAGCATGCTGCCGACACCCTCGGGGTTCAGCGTGGTATGCAGACGGTTGGCCGGAATGGCGACTTTGCCATCGGCGACAAGTTTCATCAGATTGTCTGTCGTCATGAATTCTTTTTCTGCGACTGCACGGATCTGATCCGTGACGATGCCTTTTCTGGCCGCATCCATCTGCGTCGTATATGGGCGTTTGTTCTCAGATGCGGCGCCTGCGGCAGTCATTCCAGCCGCTGTCATAGTTTCTCTCATGATTTCCTCCTTGAAGTAAAACTGTACTATGATTTTATAGAGCGGCAAAAAAGTGGTGCCCCCAGTTTGCCGCTTTGAGGATTAAATAGGGTAGAGGCGGCATTGCCTCCCTCTGCCCACGACCGGCCCGCGTCCGCCGCAAGGCGGAAAAAATATTATACAGGCCATGTCATAAAAAAAGCTGCCATACAGGCAGCTTCTTTTAACCGAAATAATAATCTGAACCAGTCATCCCTACGTTGGCATTATCCAAATCAGGTTATCGGTCGAAGGTTCTGCCTTCCTCTCAGCCTGTAACACAAGCTCCCGTCTGTATTCTCTTTTTTGTACGGACGGTCAATTTTGTCCGTCACAACAATGAACATTATAGCGCTTTTATTATACGAAAGCAAGTCCGGAATGTAAAAATCGAGGACTTACCGGCTGTTTACTACATGTATTCCGACCGCGACCAGTATGACTGCGATGATGTACTGGAGCCTGAGCTCTTCGTGCAGAAGGAGTGCGGCGAAGATAACGCCCAGAACCGGGATCAGGGCATTGTAGATGGCAATCTGGCTGATTGGATGGTAGGACAAAAGGGCATTGTAGATCGCAAAGCACACTGCGGAAATCGTGATCAGGCAGATGAGGATGAAGACACCTTTGGCAGTGAATACCCAAGCTGTCTTCGGGCGGACTAACAGCGCGGTCAGAAGAAGGAGTCCGCCGCCGATCTGCATACTGTACCCGGTCGCCCGTGTGATGTCCATTCTGCGGGATACGACCCTGGTGATCAGACCGCCAAAGGCTGTACAGCAGGCGTTGAGCAGGATCATGCCGTCTCCCATAAATGTGATATCCGAAAAGAAATCAGCGCCCGGCTGAATGTTGATGGAGATAATACCGGCTATGCCCAGAATGATTCCCAGAGCTTTTCTCCAGTTCATCCTGTCATCCGGAAAGATCAGGGTCGAGAGCAGGATCAGGATAAAGCCGCCCATGGAATCAAGGATCGTGGACCTGGCACTGCTGTTGTAGCCGAGTCCGATGTAAGCAAACATGTAATGCAGCGCAGTATTTACGATGCCCAGGAGTATGAGCCATCCGATGTCGCCCTTGTCAGTGATATTGGATTTGATTTTTTTGAAATGGCAGTATAGTGTCACTGCTGTGCCTGCGCAGAAAAAGCGCACACCGGCAAAGAGGATTTTGCCGCCAAGATCTGTGCCGTCGATCTGAAATTCCTGGTAGCCGAGTTTGATCAGCGGATAAGCCAATGACCATCCGATCATGACAAATACGGCAAAAAATACTTTGAAGCGATTATCCTGCAAAATCGAGCTGTTTTTCATGTGATTATCCTCCTGTACACAGCAAATGCCATTGTAGCACAAATCAGGGAAATTACCAGACTGTTAGACAGTTTTCTCCGGGACAGCCCGGAAAAATTTTGTATCTCACAACAAATCTTGGGAGAAAAAAGAAAAAACAGGGAAGTTCTGCGCTATAATGGTAAAGACTGCTGGTCTGGAATGAGAACAAAGGAGAAAAAATGGAACTGGATCTGAAAGACTTGCGAAACAGCGATACAATCTGTTGTCTGGCATTGATTTTTTGGGTTTTTGGAATTGTCGGATGGATTTATGAGATGCTCTTTTACCGTCTCAATGACGGTATGTTCGTGCAGCGTGGACAGGGCTTGGGACCATGGCTCCCGATCTACGGATTCGGCGCCGTGTTCATCTGTCTTTTTGCCATTCGTTTTAAAAAATCCATGCCGGCTGTTTTTCTCATGAGTGCCCTGGTCAGCGCGGTCGTTGAGTATCTGACCGGCTGGGTCCTGTATACTTTCTTTGACGGACTGCGCCTCTGGGACTACAACACGGAGATCTGGAACTGGGGCAATATCAACGGATATATCTGTCTTCGCTCCATCCTGTTGTTTGCTTTTTCGGGTGTCTTTCTCATCTATGCTGCCGTACCCATGGCAGAAAGACTGCGGGACAGACTTCCGGAAAAAGTATACCGCGCTCTCTGCCTGATCCCGGCTGTCTTTTTCCTGATCGATATTGTCGGGGGATACCTCCTGCGCATCTGGTGACGGATGCAGACAGAGCGGCTTTATTCAAAATCCACCCGCGGTATTGCAGCCGCGATGAAGAACAGATCAATGACTGGAGGAATGGACATGAATGAGAACCTGAACCGGAATCTGGATTTTGAAAAAACGAATGCGGAACTGTTTGATTTTCTGGATCACAGTCCGGTCGCTTTTTTCGCTGTCAAAAATATGAAGGCGGCATTGGAGAAGGCAGGGTTTACAGAACTTTGCGAGAGCAGGCACTGGGATCTGCAGGCGAAGGGAGCCTATTATGTGACCCGCAATGATTCCGCCCTGATCGCGTTCAGGATTCCCGAGAAGGACTTCACAGGATTTCAGATCATGGCCAGCCACGTAGATTCGCCCGTGTTCAAGATCAAGCCCAATGCGGACATCACGGCAGAGAACAAGTATATCAAGCTGAATGTGGAGCGATACGGCGGAGCGCTCTACGCGCCCTGGCTGGACCGCCCGCTTTCTGTCGCCGGCAGAGTGGTCGTTGAGACAGAAGACGGGATTGAGACGAAGCTCGTCAATATCGACAGGGATCTTCTGATCATCCCCAATCTGGCCATCCATTTTAACCGCCAGGTAAATGAGGGATATAAATTCAATGTCCAGAAAGATCTGCTGCCTCTTCTTGGGGAAATCAAAAAGAAACAGCCGGCAGAAGAGGGAGATGTTTCGGCGGGTGATACCAGGGATCGATTCCTGCGTCTGATCGCCGGGGAAGCCGGTGTCAGCCCGGAGCAGATCCTGGATACGGACCTTTACCTGTACTCCAGGACGAAAGCCGGCTATGTGGGGATGGAAAAGGAATATATAGCGAGCGGCCGCCTGGATGATCTGCAGTGTGCTTTTTCTTCTCTGCAGGGTATCCTGCGGGCAAAGCCGGCCGGGAGCATTGCGGTGCACTGTGTCTTTGACAACGAAGAGGTCGGCAGCGGTTCTAAACAGGGTGCCGGCGGAACCTTCCTGTACGATGTCCTGCACAGGATCAATGCGTCACTGGGACGCACAGAGGAGGACTATATGCGTGCCGTCGCCTCCAGCTTTATGGTCTCGGCGGACAATGCCCACGCGGTCCATCCCAATCATCCCGATAAATCCGATCCGACCAATCGTCCCTATATGAACGAAGGGATCGTGATCAAATACAATGCCGCACAGAGATATATCACAGATGCAGTTTCCGGCGCCATTTTCCGCGCTGTCTGCAAAAAGGCAGGTGTCCCTTATCAGACCTTTTCAAACCGGTCTGATCTGGTCGGCGGTACCACGCTCGGAAGTATTGCCCAGGGACAGGTGTCCCTCAATTCTGTTGATGTAGGGTTGCCTCAGCTTGCCATGCATTCCCCCTGTGAGACGGCGGGATCCAAAGATACTGCCTACCTTGTCGAGGCGGCGCGCGTCCTTTTCTCAGGTTCCCTGCAGTGTACAGGAGACGGGAAATATGTACTGCAGTTTTCAGAATAGGACAGGATCATGTTCTGCTGAAAACAATCGGATATTCTTATTGTTCAGGAGACGGAAGACCTGAACAGCTGCCGGAAATCGGTCTTTGAAGGGATAGTTCTATGCTGGAAAGATGTGATTATACGAAAGTGCGGGACGCGCTCATGGAGCGAGTCGTGCCTGTCGATACAGAGAAAGCTGCACTGAGTGCCTGCGCAGGAAGGGTGCTGGCCCGGGAGGTGGCCGCGCAGGCGGACATTCCTCCTTTTGACCGTTCGCCGTATGACGGATATGCCTTTCGGGCCGCGGATGTGGAGAATGCTTCCCCGCAGTCCCCGGTGACCCTCCGGATCGTGGATTATATTGCTGCGGGAGATGTGCCGCACGTACCTGTCACCGAGGGGACGGCTGTCCATTTGATGACAGGGGCGCCTGTACCGGAAGGAGCAGATGCGGTCCTGCCCTTTGAGAGGACGCATTTTACGGATGAAGAGGTCACCATTGACACTCCTGTGAAATCCGGTTCCAATGTGGTTTATGCAGGGGAGGATGTACGGAAAGGAACCGTCCTGTGTCATCCCGGCGTACGGATCGATGCCGGCCTTGCCGGTACCCTTGCCGCACAGGGGATTTTTGCACCCGCTGTTTACAGAAAGCCTGTGGTCGCTGTCATATCTACAGGAACCGAGATCCTGGAGGAAAACCAGGCGCCGGCGCCCGGTCGGATCTACAATTCCAACCGCTATTCTCTGCAGGCAGCCTGTGAGCTGGCCGGCTGTCAGACCGTCTATATAGGGACAGCCATGGATGACGCGGACGTGATCGCAAAAATGATCATGGAGGCATATGCGGGATGTGATGCGGTGATCCTCTCCGGCGGTGTCTCCGTGGGAGATTTCGACTGTACACCCAAGGCCATGGAAAAAGCCGGTGTACAGATCCTGGCCCATGGCCTGGCGCTCAAGCCCGGCATGGCGGGAGCCTATGGGATCTGCAGGCGGCAGAGGACTGCAGATGATCCGGACTTCTTCCCGGAAAAAAACGGGACGGATATGGATGCGGCTGAACAGGCGGAAGAGGACAGGATCATCCCTGTCTTTGGCCTCTCCGGAAACCCGGCCGCCTGCATGACCGCTTTTTATGCTGTTGTTCTGCCTGTACTGCGCAGGCAGATGGGGATCCGGGCGGATGCGTGTATTCCCGCCCGGCTCCGTGTGCGCCTGGCAAAGGACTACAGCCGCAAAAACCAGTCATCCCGTCTGCTGAGAGGAAAAGTGGATCTGACAGCGGCGGTGCATGAGATGGAAATAACCGGTGGACAGGGCAATCAGGTGCTCAGCAGTCTGGCAGGCAGCAATGCCCTTGCCGAGATTCCGGCCGGGGTGTCTGTCCCTGCAGGGGAAGCGGTAGACGCCTTCCTGATCGGAGAGATCTGATCCCGCCAGCCCGGAAAGGAAAAAGGATAGAACGGAATTGCGGATGCAGCTGCAGGAGTTGAGAAAAAATGGGAAAGATCTATATCATCCGACACGGAAAAACACAAATGAATCATGCCAATCTTCTGCAGGGAAGGAGTGATATCCCGCTCAATGAAGAGGGGATCCGCCAGGCGAAGGAGGCGGCGGACAGGCTCCGGGATGTCCGGTTTGACCATGTGTTTACCAGTCCGCTCGGCCGCGCAGTGCAGACGGCTGCCATCGTTGTGCCGGGCGTGGAGCCGGTGGTCGACGAGCTTTTGATCGAGATGGATTACGGTCCCTTTGAGGGTACTGACCTGACACATCTTCCCGCGGAGCTGGTTACTTTTTTCAGCGATTTTGTGCACAATCCTGCGCCGGAAGGGATGGAACAGCTGCCGGCAGTTGTTGAGAGGGCGGGCCGCTTTCTGGAAGGGATCCGGCACCTGGACGGCAATATCCTGATCTCCACCCATGCACTCCTCATGAAAGGCCTCCTGGAGTATCTGACCCCGGATTCCAGGTGCAGTTACTGGTCAAAGTACATAGGAAACTGCGCCTTGTATACGGCGGAGCTCAAAGACGGCAGATTCTCTGTGCCGGAGGAAATGGTCTGAGCCGGAGCATTCAGAAAAAAGACTGGTTTGGGTCAGGATCCGGGTTTTCATGCCGGTATGCCTTGTCAGGATCATAAAGAAAAAAAAGAACGTCTCTTCTGTGCAATTGCAGCGGAAGAGACGTTTTTTGCGGATTTGATTTTGCCCTGCGCGGAGTTCTGCAGGGGGGCCTGCTTCTTTAAAGGGAAGCTGCCTCAGGCATCGTTGAACTGGGGCTGGGCAGTGTTCTTGCGGTTGGAACCGGATTCTCCGAACGCATTTTCAGGAAGCATATCGAAGTACTTTTTGCGGGATTCCTGGTAGATGCGGTTGTAATCCTCGTTCTCGTGGCGCAGGTCTGCAAAGTAGGTGTGTTCCCGGCTGGCGACTTCGGGACGGACACGGACGATGACTGCTTCGCCTACGTTGGAACTGACGTCCGCGATACGGATCATGTCGGAGAGCAGGTTCTCGAAGTTGGGATCAAGGAAGACATTGCAGGTACCCTGTCCCATGCGGGCAAGGTGACTCTCCTTGAGCTCCAGGACCATGTCTGCTGCGACTTTGCGTAGAGGCTGGATCCGGTAGGCCGCGTTGATGTCGCGCTTCTTGAAGGCCAGTTCGGTTTCATCCAGGATCTGCTCGAGCAGCTTCATCAGCACGTCCAGATCGCCCATGGCAGTGTCGGAAAAGGCCATATTGTTGTCAGCGAGGCTTCTGGCATTATCGGAGATGTTGACCGCATGGTCGCCCAGACGCTCAAACTCCGTGAAAACTCTGTAATACTCATCGAGGATGCTTGTGTGCAGATCATCCTTCAAGTGGGGCAGCAGAGAGACCAGATAGGCACTGATACGGTCCGCAAACTTATCGATATAGACCTCGTCCTCCTGGATCTCCTGATAGATCTTCTCATCGTAATTGGAGAGCAGTCCGTAAGCGAGGATGATATTCTTTTTGGCAAGCTGGAACTGTGTCAAAAGCAGGTCATAGCAGCTGCTCAGGGCGATCGCAGGTGTATTGAAGAAATTAGGGTTGAGTGCTTCGAACTTCTCCTGATATTTGTCTGCTTCCACGGGAACATCTTTGACCAGACGATAGCTGAGCTTCTCCAGTAATGGAATTACGGGGAGGATAAGCAGGGCACACACGACGTTGAAAAGTGTGTTGGTGTTGGCGATCAGACTGGAGTTGACCACCTGGTTCCACAGACCGTCAAGAAATCCTGCGTAGTGTGCGATCGCAACTCCAATCAGGACATAGGCGGACTTGATCAGGTTGTATGCGATGTTGATGATACCGACGCGGCGTGAATCCGGGCTGGCGCCGATGGAACATACGATGGCGGTCGTCACGCAGTCGCCCAGGTAGACGCCGACGATGATGGGATAGACGCCGTGCCAGATCAGTAGGCCCGAAGACGAGAAAGCCTGCAGGATACCGATCGTGGCAGAGGAACTCTGCAGGACAAAAGCGACACCTGTACCTGCGGCATAGCCTGCGAGAGGGTTTTCTCCGATACTGGTGAAGAGGTTCTGAATGAAGGGAGAGTCCGAAAGGGCACTCACTGCAGATGTCATATTCAGAAGTCCGGAAAACAGAATACCGAAGCCGATGGCAATGTTGCCGATCTGGCGGGCATTTCGCAGCCGTTTATCCATGCCCATGATCATGATAATACCGATGATGAGGGCGATGGGTGCCAGTGAGGAAGGCTGAAAGATCTGCAGCCAGGAACCGCCTGCATCCATATCGAGCAGTCGGATGATCTGGCCGGTGACAGTAGTACCTACGTTGGCACCGATGATGATGCCCAGAGACTGGCGGAGAGTGAGAAGGCCGGCTCCGACCAGACCTGATGTGATCACGATGGTAGCTGTCGATGACTGAATGATTGCTGTGACGGCAACACCGAGAAGGAAGGCCTTGAAGGAGTTGTTCGTCACGCGCTCCATGATTTGTTTGAGGGTGCCGGAGGAGCTTTCCTTGAGTCCGTCGCCCATCAGGCGCATGCCATAGAGGAACATGGCAAGACCGCCCAGCAGCGTCAATGCGCTAAAAAAATTCATAATTTCTCCTTTATGCCGTGATTATTCCGGCTGTAAACGGAAGATACCGCTCTGTTCTTTTATAATCTTTTTTGTAAAACGAAACTATTATAAAGTATGGTTCATGTAAAAATTATAAAAAACCATCTTCTAAAATAACAGCAAGAGGATTGAGCGTCAATGAAAAAAAGGGGCGCACATGTTATCTTTATGTTAATTCAATGCGCCTGTCCAACGCTTTTTTTCCTGTCACTGAAGTAAACCGGCCCTCTAAAACAGTCTGTGAAAGTGGTCCGAGGTGTGTTACAATAGTTGCGGCATACCCGCTTTCGCAGCGGCGGCAGCCGATGGCACTATGGATTCCGGGAGGACACGCTCTATGGCAGCAAAAAATGATATTGATATTACGATCGGAGGCAAGACTCTCACACTCAGCGGCGTGGAGAGCGAGGCATATCTGCGCGAAGTCGCCTCTTATCTGAATGAGAAACTGAAAAACTTTTCGGATGACGCAGCTTACTGGAAACTGCCGAATGATATGCGGAATGTAATGCTGCAGCTCAACCTGGCGGATGATTATTTTAAGGAAAAAAGCCGTGTGAAAGAGCTGGAGGGGCAGGTGCAGGAGCTGGAATCGCACCGCGACCGTGCCCTGCAGGAGCTGGACGAGATGCAGGGAGCCGTGCAGCAGTCTGCATCCAGGATCAGTGCGCTGGAAACAGATGCAGCGGGTCTGCGCGATCAGGCCCAGCGGGCAGCCGCAGCAGAGAATTCCGCTGCCAAGCGTTTCGGCGCTGAGAAGAGCCGCGCCGATAAGCTGACAGAGGAGCTTGCAGCCCTCCGCAGGAGCAAGGCGGAGTCGGACAAGGCGGTGGAGCGCTTCCGCAAAGAGCTCGCGCAGACACGGGAGACCATGCAGGGGGAACTGACCAGGACCAGGTCCGGCCTTGAGCAGCAGCTTGCGGAGGCAAAAGCGGAGGTAAATGCTCTTCAGAAATCCCTGAACACGACTGCGGAAGAAAACAAAAAGCTCAAAGCACAGCTGGATACCGCTCGTCAGAACGGCGAGAACGTCAAAAAGAAGCTGGCCGCCGTGGAGAAGAGTTTCGCGGACAAGCTGGCCGCCGATACGGAGCAGTACCGTCAGCAGACACAGAATGCCCGCGATGAACTGGAGAAGACCCGCGAGGACCTCACCCTCCTGCAGGAGCAGGAGAATGCACGCCTGCAGGCTGCCGCCCGTGTGCGAAGCACCATGCAGGAACTGGTCCAGCAGTACGGCCGCTTCGGTCAGTCCCTTGAAGAGGCTGCCGGCCAGCTCCGGGCACTTGAAGAATAATTATATCCATGCACTCATGCACTATAGAAATCATGCACTATAGAATATAAGACTCGCCTGCGAGTCATGAATAAAAAAAGAAAGCCTCCTCTGCAGATCGCTGCAGAGGAGGCTTTTGGGTTGTTTACACATTTTAATGAATTCATGAGAAAGTGCAGATATGTCTTATTGATTATCAGTCGAGCTTGAGGTCGCCGTCCTTGATCAGTCCGGATTTGCGGAAGGGGATGGCGATCAGGGGAGTGAGGACTGCGGGGAGGACGAAGCAGATCAGGATGAGCCCGATCCAGTCCCCGGCAGTAATGGCGGCCTTGGTGCCGGCGGCAATGTCATTGACCCAGCCGGTGTAGACACCGATCTGTCCGACAAGTCCGCATGTACCCATGCCGGAGGCGACGGGTGCGCCGTTCATCTGCATCTTGAAGAGGCAGGTGGCAATGGGGCCTGTGATGGCAGAGGTTATGATGGGAGGAATCCAGATCAGGGGATTGCGGACGATGTTTCCCATCTGCAGCATGGAGGTGCCGATACCCTGGGAAACAAGGCCGCCCCATTTGTTTTCCTTAAAGGACATGAAGGCAAAGCCGATCATCTGTGCACAGCACCCGGCGACAGCGGCTCCGCCGGCAAGGCCGGTCAGGCTGAGTGCCGCGCAGATGGCTGCAGAAGAGATGGGCAGTGTCAGGGCGATTCCGACAATGACGGAAACCAGGATGCCCATGAGGAAGGGCTGCTGGTTGGTCGCCCACATGATGATCGCGCCGACGCTGGAAGCTGCCTTGCCGATGGCGGGAGCGATCAGAGCCGCGAGCCCTACGCCGGAGAGGATCGTCACAAGGGGAGTGACCAGAATATCGACCTTGGTCTCTTTGGAGACGATCTTGCCCAGCTCAGCGGCGATGATGGCAATGATCAGAACGGACAGAGGACCGCCCGCGCCGCCCAGTTCGTTTGCTGCTGCACCGACTGTAGCCAGTGAGAAGAGCACCAGCGGGGGCGCCTGCAGGGCAAATCCGATTGCGACTGCCATGGCGGGGCCGCTCATGGACGAAGCGTATTTGCCGACATTGACTATGGCCTCGATTCCCAGCTGTGTGCCTATTGTGTTCAGGATTGTACCGATCAGGAGGGACGCAAAGAGACCCTGCGCCATAGCACCGAGAGCGTCAATTCCATAGCGCCTCGCAGAAATCACGACATTTTTGCGGGCGAGGAAACCCTGCTTCTTTTTTGCCATTTCTTAATTCCTTTTCCTTTCGATTGAATAAAACAGCCTGTAAGTTTCTCCACCGGAATGATTATCGATTTACAGGTTGCAAAAACAGCTGTCTTGTCAGCTGTCGTGTCGCTGTCAATAATATGGAAAGAAAGTGGATTTGTCAAGCAGTTGGGCAGAAACCATCTGTGATTTTTTTGTGCATTTTTTTTGTACCGGAAATATAAGTTGTTACAAATATACATATATCGGATACTTTTGTTCATTGTCTTTTAAAAGAGGCAATTGCACAATAAAAACATAGAGAATCCTGAATGACAGCTGCGCGCAGGCGGCAGCTGTATGGGGGGACCGGAACAGAGACAGAATAACTGAATCGGGTGAAAACAGGAGGATGGGATGTCTGGAAACAGCTGCACAATTATGGAAAAGATGGATAGAGAAAGCGGAGCCGCGGCGGCTGTGACCGCCCTGGTTCACTATGGTATGAAGAGAGGCCTCATCACTGCAGACGATGCGGTCTTTACCGCTAACAGTATTTTTGATCTGATGCAGATCGATCCGCCCGGGGAATACATGCCCCTGGAACAGGGCCCGGCAGAGGATTTTCTGGCTGCCGCCGATCTACAGAGCCGGGAGACCGATTCCGATGCGGCCAATGCGGACAGTCCGGCCGCCGCAGGCCGGAAAGAGGAGGACGGTGCGGAGCTCTCCGCAATCCTGCAGGTCCTTCTGGATGACGCCGCAGAGCGGGGGATCATTGACGGAGGGATTGCCAGCAGGGACCTCTTTGACACCAGGATCATGGGCTGTCTGACTCCCCGCCCTTGTGAGGTGATCCGGGTCATGGCCGCCAGATACCGCAAGTCTCCCCGCCTGGCGACAGACTATTTTTATAAGCTGAGCCAGGATGTCGACTATATCCGGCGCTACCGCATCGTAAAAGATAAAAAGTGGATCGCGCCTACCCGCTATGGGGATCTTGACATCACGATCAATCTCTCCAAACCCGAGAAGGATCCCAAAGCGATCGCTGCGGCCCTGACGGGAAAGCAGGGAGACAAGTATCCCAGGTGCCTGCTCTGCACTCAGAATGTCGGCTATGCAGGGCGTCTGGACCATCCGGCCAGGCAGAATATCCGCCTGATCCCCCTGTCTCTGGCGGGAGAGCAGTGGTATATGCAGTATTCTCCCTATGTTTATTATAATGAACACTGCATCGTGCTCTCCGGCGAGCATCGCCCCATGAAGATCGAGCGCGCCACCTTTGAACGGCTCCTGCAGTTTTTGAAGATCTTCCCGCATTACACCATCGGTTCCAATGCAGATCTGCCTATTGTCGGCGGATCGATCCTGACCCATGAGCATTATCAGGGCGGCAATTATACATTTGCGATGGCAAAGGCGGGCTGCAGAGAGCAGCTGCGCTTTGAAGGTTTTCCCGATATCGCCGCAGGAATTGTGGACTGGCCCATGTCCGTCATCCGACTGGACGGCAGAGATCCCGAGAGGCTTGTGGAGCTTGCGGACAGGATCCTTACTGCCTGGAGAGGATATTCGGATGAGTCCGCCGGTGTCTTCGCTTTTACAGAGGGCACGCCGCACAATACGATCACGCCCATTGCCAGAATGCGCGATGCCGCAGCCTGCGGGATCCGGGTTCCCGGGACACCGGCTGAGGATGGAAGCGATCTTGTCTACGAGCTGGATCTGGTCCTGAGGAACAACCGAACAACGCAGGAGTATCCGCTTGGCATTTTCCATCCCCATCAGGAACTGCACCATATTAAAAAGGAAAACATCGGTCTGATCGAGGTCATGGGCCTGGCCGTCCTTCCGGCCCGTCTTCTGTCCGAGATGGATACTCTCGCTGCAATGATCATGGAGGGCAGGGATTTCCAGGATCTTCTGGACAATGCACAGACTGCACCCCATGCTCAATGGGCACGGGCCTTCCTGAACAGATATCCCGACTTTGCACCGGACAGGATCGCGGCAGTGCAGGACGAAGAACTGCGCGCCGGCCTGCGCGCAAAGCTGGACCGCATCATCGAGGAGGAAATCGGTCTGGTATTTGCCAGGGTGCTCGAGCACTGCGCCGTATTTGCGGACACGCCGGAGGGACATATTCAGTTTGAACATTTTGCGGAAACAGTGTAGACTATGAAGCATAACAGGATCATGAAATGATGTGTTTGAACACGGATAATATGGAAAGGAGAGAGGCAGCTGACCTGTAAATGCTGAAGCCTTTTTTGAGAACGCAGTCAAGAAAAAGGAAAAGGATGCAGGAGCGGGAGAAGCGCCCGGATGGATAAAATGGCAATTCTTGTGACAGGCGGAGCTGGATTTATCGGAAGCCACACAGTAGTAGAGCTTCTGGATGCAGGATATGAGGTGGTGATCGCGGATAATCTCTATAATGCCAAGGAGATGGTCGTTGACCGCATTGAGACCATTACTGGAAAACGCCCGAAGTTCTATAAACAGGACATTTGTGACCGCGCGGGACTCGAGGCCATCTTTGAGAAGGAGCAGATCGAGGCCGTGATCCATTTCGCGGGCTACAAGGCAGTCGGAGAATCCACCCGTATGCCGATCGAATACTATCGCAACAATCTGGATTCTACACTGACTCTCTGCGATGTGATGAGAAACCACGGCTGCAAGAAGATCGTCTTTTCCTCGTCCGCGACGGTCTACGGCGATCCCGCCTTCGTGCCGATCACCGAGGAGTGCCCCAAGGGCATTACAACCAATCCCTATGGAGAGACAAAATCCATGCAGGAGCGCATCCTGACCGATATCTGGCGCGCGGACAATGAGTGGCGCGTCATGCTGCTGCGTTATTTCAATCCGATCGGCGCCCATGTGAGCGGCCTCATCGGAGAGGACCCCAAGGGCATCCCCAACAACCTGCTGCCCTATGTCGCCCAGGTCGCTTCCGGCAAGCTGGAGATGGTCCATGTGTTCGGCAATGACTACGACACACCTGACGGCACCGGCGTCCGCGATTATATCCATGTCGTCGATCTGGCCAGGGGCCATGTGAAGGCCATCGAGGGCCTGCAGAAGCTGGAGGGTGTCAACGTCTTCAACCTCGGCACAGGCATCGGCTACAGCGTCCTTGATATCATCCGTGCCTTCTCCGAGGCCTGCGGGAAAGAACTTCCCTATGTCATCGATCCCCGCCGCCCCGGCGACATCGCGACCTGCTATTCCGACCCTTCCAAGGCAAAGGAGATCCTCGGCTGGTCTGCAGAGAAGAATCTGCAGGATATGTGCACGGACGCATGGAGATGGCAGTCCCAAAATCCTGACGGATACGTGGAAAGCTGAATACAATTGAATACATTAATGAATGCTGGAGCTTCTGCCGAAAGGCAGGAGCTCTTTTTTGTTAACCATAGAGATCGCTTTCCTGTTTTTATGAAAATTCTGATAAAATACGGGTAAAGGATTGAAAAGGCATTTTTGAGACTGTAAACTTTTGGATGGCTCTGTGCGTTTTTTGGCTTCGTGTAAACAACTAAAGACATACAGAACAGGGCTGATCATTATGTGAGATTTTTCCGGATCCCGGGTGTTTCCGCGGTTCCGAAAAGGAGGATAGATGGCGAACCTGAAAACATGGCTCAAGCGCGCTGTCGGAGCTGTCGTATTTCTTGCGCTCCTTGCCGCGATGGTAATGCGTCTGGACAGTGCCCTGAAGCTGGTGCAGGAGGACAATCTGTGCGGCCGATATTATGACTATCCGGACGATACCTTTGACGTGACCTTCCTGGGGTCTTCCTTTGCTCTTTATGCGATCTACCCGATGGAACTCTACCGGGATTTCGGAATTGCCTCCTATAACCTGGCTACGAGCAATCAGTCCATCGAGGCCTCCTACTGCCTGGCCAGGGAGTCGATCGAAAAGGATCATCCCGACCTGATCGTCATAGACTGCAACCTGGCATGGGCCGATCAGGAGACGATGAAATCAGAGTATATCCACTACATTACGGATACCATGCCCTACTTCCGCAAAAACCGGATCGCGATGATCAGAGAACTTGCCCAAGAGGGAGAGGACCTCAACCCCATCCTGTTCCCGCTGATCGCCTATCACAGCAGATGGCAGGAAGTGACTTATCAGGACGCACTGCCCCAGGCCAAGGAACTGGTGTATGGCTGCAAGGTGACCAGCCGTGTGGAAAGCCTCATTCCTTTTGAAGACCCGCAAAAAGTAGAGGGCGCAGTCCTGCCCGAATCTTCCGTCAATTATCTGCAGAAGACCATCGATCTGTGCAGGGAAAACAACACAGAGCTTCTGCTCATCAATATTCCGGCTCTGGGCCAAAACAAGTTCTTCAGCCAGACCGGATATAATCATCGCTGGACAGCCTCCCGCGAGCTTGGAATATTCGCCGCAAAAAACAATATTCCTTATCTCGATTATTTTGCCGAATGGAAAAAACTGGGATTTGACCTTCAGACAGATGCCATGGACGGCGAGCACCTCAACCGCTGGGGCGCAGCCCGTTTCACCTCTCTTCTGGGGAAATACATGAAGGAGCACTATGATCTGCCTGACAGAAGAGGAGGCGGCAGCGCCTATGATGTGATCGACCGGGACCTGAAGAGATATCCTGTCAACAGGATGCGCGACTCTCTGCGCACGGCGCAGCATCTGCAGGACTACGCAGCTACGCTCAGGAGCGATGCCTGTCAGTCGGAAGGAAGTCCTGTGGAAGACGCCCTGGTCCTGATCACCCTGAACGGGAAGGTTGATAATTCCATCCTCACGCAGGACACAGCCTCTGTCATACAGAGCTTTGGCATCCGACAGGATCTGAGCAGGCTGGAGAACCGCTCCTGGCTCGCTGTGATCGATGGCGGCGAGATCCTGTACGAGACTGTGCCGGGAGAGGAGGACGCAGCCGATTCCTATGAGGGGACTGCCGGCGATCTGCACTACACGGTCTCAAGCGGAAGGGTCGAGGAAGAAACAGGAAGGATCCTGAGCGATGCCTCGATCAAAGTCAACGCACTGGAATACACCTCTGACAACCGCGGTCTGCATTTTGCGGTTTTTGACAAGTCGACCGGTGAGCTGATGGATTCCTGCTGGATAGATATCAACAGCAGCGAATTTGGCTGTACACACGACTATCAATGACGGCAGCGGGAGGTTCGCATGGCTTTTTTTTCATGGCAGTTTATTCTGTTTCTTACAGTTTCGCTGGCAGTCTACTATCTTGTGCCCGACAGATTTAAATGGATGGTCCTTCTGGTCTCCAGCGCCTGGTATTATTTTGCGGGCGGTGGTTTCAAGGCCTGTATCTATGTGCTGGTCACGATCGTGACGACTTTTGCAGGCGCAGTGGCCATCGACAACATCCAGAGGCAGGTGAACAGGCAGCTCAAAGGCAGGGGAAAAGGGGAAAAGGCGGTCAGGCTTTCCCGCGAGGAAAAAAGGGCTGTCAAGGCCGCCGGACAGAAGAAAAAGAAGAGGGTCCTGGTACTGGTCCTTCTGATCAATTTCGGTATCCTGATCGTCCTCAAATACGGCAATTTCCTCACCGCTAATATGAATGGTCTGCTGGAGGGCTTCCATGCTTCGGGGCGCCTTCCGGAAGTCAGCTTCCTGCTTCCTCTGGGCCTTTCATTTTATACATTCCAGACCATGGGATATCTGATCGATGTCTATCGGGGAAAATACGGCGCCGAGCGCAGCATCTTTCGTCTGGCATTGTTTACGACCTATTTCCCCTCTGTCCTTCAGGGACCGATCAACCGCTTTGATGATCTGGGCCGTCAGCTCTATGAGCCGCACAAATTTGACGAGATGAATTTCCGGGATGGCATTCTCCGCATGCTGTGGGGCTTTTTCAAAAAGATGATCATCGCGGACCGCGCCGCCATCATCGTCAATGAAGTGTTCGGAAACTTCGACACCAGCCGCTATGCCGGTTTCACCATGATCGTGGGCATCCTTCTGTACAGTATGCAGCTTTACTGTGATTTTTCCGGCGGCATGGACATCGTCTTCGGCGCATCCCGGATGTTCGGCGTGAATCTTAAGGAAAACTTCCGGCAGCCCTATATGTCCCGGAGTGTTTCCGAGTTCTGGCAGAGATGGCATATCTCTCTGGGCAGCTGGATGAAAGACTATGTCTTTTATCCGATCGCCCTCTCAAAACCCTTTGCAAAGATGCAGAAGGCCCTGAAAAAGAGAGTCAGCCCCTATTTCGGCAAGGTATTCCCTTCCTTCCTGGCGTCCTTTATCGTCTTCGTCCTGGTTGGTATCTGGCACGGTGCCAGCTGGAAATTCGTCTGCTACGGCCTCTACCAGGCTGTCTTTGTCTCCACGGAGACGCTTTTTGAGAAACCCTACGCGTATCTTCGGAGGATCTGCCGCGTCCGGGAGGAAGCTGCGGGCTGGAAGCTTTTCCAGATGGTCCGCACGCTGACGATCCTTTCCATAGGCCGCTATGTTGACGTAGTGCCGGACATGGGAGCTGTTTTGCGGGCTCTGAAGGCGACGTTCTCTTCCTTTAACCCGTGGATCTTCTTCGACGGAAGTCTCTATGACCTGGGCGTTGACGAGCGCAATTTCGGGCTTATGCTGCTGATGATCCTGCTGGTTGCGGCAGTGGACATCATCAATGAGAGAGGGCAGACAGTCCGGGGAATCATTGCCGCACAGCAATTCCCTTTCCGCTGGATCGTGTACCTGACTGCAATTGCGGCGATCATTGTTTTCGGCATGTACGGTCCCGGCTTTACTTTGTCTTCGTTTATTTATGCGCAGTTTTGATGAGATTCCTGCCTCCTCTGATGCGGGGCAGGGCTGTATGTGCTTTCGGAACAGAGAGTCATTACTATGAGCAATGTGAGAAATATACTGGAGTACCTTGAAAAAACTGCTGAGAGACTGCCTGATAAAGCCGCTTTTGTGTGCGGGGAGGACACGATCACCTTCTCCGAACTGCGCCGGAAGGCGGCAGCCTATGGAATGCGGATCGCGAAAGCTGCAGGCTTTTTGACGCGGCGTCCTGTCTGTGTGATCGGCGGGAGGGACATCAACTCCCTGGTCTGCATGCTGGCATGTGTCTACAGCGGCAACTTCTATGTGCCGGTGGATTCCTCTCTGCCGGATGCACGAATTGAAAAAATGCTGGGAACAGTCGATTTCATCGGCGCGGTCAGCTGCGGCATAGAGAAGTACGGCAGTGAGAGACTCCTTTTCTCAGACGTCTATCAGAGTCCGGAGAAAGACACAGGTGCCGGCATAGCAGCGGACGCTGTCTGTCCACAGGGCCTACAGGAGGAATTGGACAGCTTCGCTGCGGCACAGATTGCCAAAAGCTGTTCCTTTGATCCTCTCTACGGGATTTTTACATCGGGTACGACCGGTGAGCCCAAGCTCGTAGTCAAGAGCCATGCTGCCATGACCGGCTTTATAGATCTGTTTACGGAGATGTTCGGATTTGGGGAGAGGGATATTCTCGGCAATCAGCTTCCCTTTTATTTTGACGCGTCGACCAAGGACCTGTTCAGCTGTCTCAAATGCGGACTGACTGTACATATTATTCCCAAACAGTTTTTCTCTTTCCCGCAGTATCTGATCAATTATCTGAACGAGCAGAAGATCACGAAGATCATCTGGGTGCCTTCCGCCCTGTCCCTGGCGGCCAATACGGACAGCCTGAATATGTTCGGGATTCCCAAAGCGCTGGAAAAAGTCTTTTTCGTGGGAGAACAGATGCCTGTCAGACAGCTGAATTACTGGAAGGAGCTGCTCCCGGAGACCGAATTTATTAATATTTACGGAGCAACAGAGACAGCAGGTAACTTTTTATACTTTATTTATGATAAAATACTAGCAGATGATTCGAGGCTTCCCGCCGGCAGGCCCTTCCCTGACGCTAAAGTCTTCCTCCTCAAAGAGGACGGCACCATGGTACAGGGAACGGAAGAAAGGGGAGAGATCTGTGTGGTAAGCAGCACGCTTTCACAGGGATACTACGGAAATCCTCAGATGACCGGAGAAGTGTTTGTTCAGAATCCCTTCGCCGCCTATAGGGAGATTATGTACAGGACGGGCGACCTTGGCAGATATGATAAGGACGGCAACATTGTCTGGGTCTCCCGCAGGGATTTTCAGATCAAGCACATGGGATACAGGATCGAGCTGAGCGAGATCGAGATCACCCTCGGAGCTCTTGCGGATATCGACGAGTGCTGTTGTGTCTACAATGAGGAAAAGCAGAAGATCTTATTCTACTATCAGGCTGAGAAGGATCTGAAAAAGGAGATCGGGAAACTGGTGCGCGAAAAGCTCCCGAAATATATGTACCCATCAAAATATATCCGGCTGGATGCCATGCCGCACAACGCGAACGGCAAGATCGACCGGATAAAACTTGCTTCATTATAAGATAAAAACGATCAAAAATGCGCTGACAGCTGAAAATGGAAGAGAACAGAGAAGAACTGATGGAGATCCTGGAAGAAACCAGGCCGGAAATAGATTTTGAAACCGAGACTGCACTGATCGACGATCAGCTACTCGATTCTTTTGACATCATCTCTATCGTCAGCGAAATCAATGATGCATTTGATATCAGCATCAACGTGAATGATCTTGTGCCGGAAAACTTTAATTCCGTGGACGCCATTCTTGCGCTGATCACAAGGCTGCAGGAGGAATAAACGTAAAAGACGCAGGAGCTTATGCTTTTCTGCTTTATGCCTTTTCAATGAGACGGGCCTTGAGCAGGTCGTATTCTTCCTGAGAGATATCGCCCTGGTCGCGCAGGCGGGAGAGCTTGAGGATCTCGTCGGCGATGCTGAGCTCCTTTTTTCCTTCGGGAGTCTGTTTTTCGAACAGGTCGCTCTCGAGGAAGGCGGAAGCTGCTTCAGACTCCTTGTTTTTGCGGACATAGGGCATGATGAGCTGCATCGCTCTGCGCATATTTTCGACATCCCTGAGAAAATATGTCACATGAAGGACGCCGCCGTCCCGCAGGGAAAGCTGTACCAGGCCGTTGACAAGGCGGGCAGGCGCGGAAACGGAGCGCACATCCGTGATGTCAGTATAATCGTATTTCTGACGGCCGATTTTTACATAGGTGTCATAGAAGACAGCGTTAGGCCTTGTGTAGGTTCCTTCTATTGTGATTTTTTTCATGTTTTTCCCTATTGTCCGGCTTTGTGCCGATGTGAGCAGTTTCCTGCGGTTACGTGCTGATTATTAGGATAATCACCCCAATTGCCGGATGTCAAGTGGAACCTTATCATTCTTCACGCTGCTGTTACAGGCTGACGCCCTTGCTGCGGCGTAAGCGGTTACAGGCTCGATCTGATGCTCTGCGGAGCATATACAGGAGGATCAGGGTTTATGCAGAAAGAAAGCAGAAAAGAAAAGTACACAGGCAGGCTGAATCTTTCTGTTCCGAAGGAATTGCTCCTGCATTCATTTTTATCTGATTATATCAGGGCTTTTATCGTGGATCTTGAAAAGGACAGCTATGAGCTGCTGTTCGAGAGGGAGGAAGACCCTGTTCTCACAGAAATCATCCGACAGACGGACAAGTACTCTGTTTTTAACAAACTGAACAGCCGCCTTCTTCCGGAGCCGGCTTTTACTCCCTGGCGCGAAGTGGCCGGCAGCCGTGAGAACATTCGGAATATGCTCAAGATGCAGGAAAGCTTCAGCTTTGTCTTTCCGCGACGCGGTATGGACAACTGGATGAAGGTCGAGGTGCGTCTGCTGGAAGAAAAAGACGGTGAGCCGGTGCGGGTCCTGATGGCGAAACCCGGACCTGACCGCAGCTCTTCCGGCACTTCTTTCGCGATACCCCATAAAGGACCTTTTACTGAAGAAATCGAAAACAGTCTGGATGTGCTGCGCCGTCGTCTTGAACAGGAAAAAAGATATAAAGGAGCCATGCTGGAAGACGCGGCGGGTGTCTTTGAGTTCAATATTACAAAGAATATCATTTATGCCTCGGAACTGGATAATCCGGATCTCTTTTATTACGTGCCCGGAGTCGATCTGCCCGGTCCCTTTAATATCCTGTCAGAGAACTGGAATCTGCGCGTGGTAGACGAGAAGGATCGGGAAATCCATGCCCGCACAGTCAACCGTGAATCACTTCTGGAAACTTTCAGAAGGGGCAACGATAAGGTGGTCCTCACTTACCAGGTCAAGGACAAACTGAACAGGTCTGTTTACATCCGCGAGACAATTCTGCTGACAAAGGATGAAAATTCCGGAGATGTTACAGGACTGGTTTTCATGCGGGATATCACGGAGCAGAAGTCTGTCGAGATAGAAAACCGGCGGCGCATGAATATGATCGCAGCCCTGTCCATCGACTATTCGACTGTCTTCTTCCTGAGTCTGGATACAGATACCTATGAGGTTTACCGCCGCAATGAGCATATTATGTCCACTTATGCAGATTGTTTTGCGCCTTCCTTCAGTGAGTCTGTACAATTGTTTTCGGAGAAGGCTGTCTACGAACAGGACGGGAGCAAGTTCCAATATTTTCTGGAGGCTGATACACTCCGCAGAAATCTGGAGGGGAAGGACCTGTTTTCCTTCACATTCCGTGCCGGAAGGTCACGGGGACCCCAGTATTACAGGGCAAAGCTTGTCCGGGTCGGAAGCAGAAAAGAGCCATTGCGCGAGGTGGTCATCGGTTTTGCCTGTATTGAGGATGAACGCCGCATGGAACAGCAGCAGAGACGCCTTCTGGAAAACGCTCTGGAGAGGGCGAGGAACGCAGACCGGGCAAAGAGCCTGTTCCTGACCAACATGTCTCATGATATAAGGACGCCCATGAACGCGATCCTGGGATTTACGCGGATTGCCCTCAAACATCTGGATGAGAAAGAGCGGGTGGAGGACTGCCTTGAAAAGATTCTGGATTCCGGAGACCATCTGCTGGAGCTGATCAACAATATACTGGATATGAGCCGGATCGAGAGCGGCCGTATGGAGCTCCATGAGATCGACTGCTCACTCGAAGACACTGTCAACTATGTACAGGACGCTCTGCTGCCGCAGATCAGAGACAAGAATCAGGACATTTCTGTCGTTATGGGCAGCGGAAGCGGGATGAAGTATCATTACGACCCGTTGGTCATGCGCCAGCTTCTCCTGAACCTCCTGAACAACGCTGTAAAATTTACCGGCGTCGGCGGCAGGATCTCGCTGGAGATTGAGGAAGAAGAGCCTGCGCCCAAGGGCTATGCCGCCCTGCGGATCTGTGTCCGGGACAACGGCATCGGCATGAGTGATGAGTTTGTAAGCCATATCTTTGAGCCCTTTGAAAGAGAGTACAGCTCCACACTCAGCAAAGTGCCCGGCAACGGCCTCGGAATGGCCATCTGCAAGGGAATCGTGGAGACCATGGGCGGCACCATCGATGTCAATACTGAGCAGGGTGTCGGCACGGAAGTGATCATCCATATTTCTCTGCGGCTGCAGGAATGGGATGCTGTTGAGGAAGACAGCGCAGAAGACCGGATCATTGTGGAGAACAGATCCAGAGGACGCAGAGAAGCACTGGACAACAGGCAGAACGATTCCGGACCGAACGAATCTGTACGATCTGACCAGTCGGAGACTGAAAGCGGCTCTGATGCGGAAAAGGAAAGAGATTATTCTTCAGGCGAGCTCTTTGTGGAGCTTGATCCCCATGGCAAGAGAATCCTGGTGGTCGAAGACAATGAACTCAATATGGAGATCGCCTGTGAACTTCTGGAGGAGGCCGGCTTTACGGTTGAAAGTGCCGTTAACGGACGCGAGGCGGTCCGTATGGTTGCCATCTCGCAGAAGGGATATTATGATGCCATTCTGATGGATGTACAGATGCCTGTCATGGACGGCTATGAGGCTACTTCCAGGATCAGGAGCATGCAGGATCTGGATCATGCCGGCATCCCGATCGTGGCAATGACCGCCAACGTGTTCGAAGAGGATATGCGCAAATGCCTGGAAGCGGGTATGGATGCTTTTATCGCAAAACCGATCGAGACGGAAAAGGTGATCAGGATCCTGACGCCTGTCCTTCAGGCACATGGAAGGATCACACCCCGCAGCAGAAAAGAATAAACAAACAAGACCCCTGTGAAAGGCCTTCTGCAGCGGGTGAACCCGGAAAAGGAGAAAGCAAGCAGATATGAAAAACCGATGCAAGAACTGGAAAAGATGGTTTCTGATCCCCCTTCTCTGCCTGCTGCTGGCAGCGGCAGGAGGCTGCGGAAAATCCGCCGCTGCGGCGGACAGCGCGCAGAAGAATAAGGAACAGGAACTGCAGAAAGTAGAAGCTGCCGCCGATAATCCGGCGGAGGGCGGCTTTGATGATCAGCAGGACTCCCTCGCGGATGAAAACGGGGATTCCTATGACCCCGAGTCCGACTATGGAGGCGGGGATGACGACGGATCTGAGGACCAGTCCTACGAAAAAGAAGATCAGCTTTCCGAAGGCGGGCAGATTGACGTCAACGGTGTCTACACGACCAAAGATGACGTTGCCCTGTATATTCATACCTACGGCAGACTTCCGAATAATTTTATGACAAAGAAGGAAGCGAGACAGAAAGGATGGTCCGGCGGCTCCCTGGAGGATTATGTCCCCGGCATGTGCATTGGCGGCGACCGCTTCGGAAACTATGAGGGTATCCTGCCCGACGGCAATTATCACGAATGTGACATAAATACTCTCGGAGCCAGACGCAGGGGGCCGGAGAGGATCATCTACTCCGATGACGGCCGGATCTACTATACGAAGGACCATTATGAGACCTTTACACTTCTTTACGGGAGCAAATGATGGATAAAGAAATGCATTATCATACAGCGGATCTGTCCGGCGTCAGTGACCGGACAGCGCTTCACCGCCGCCTGGAGAAGACACTGGGGCTTCCTTCCTGGTACGGCAGAAATCTGGATGCCCTCTATGATGTACTGACAGACGGTTTCGCTCCCCTGCACATCTGCTTTACCGCATGGGAGGAACTGCAGGAGGGGGATCCGGTATATTTTGACAGATTCCGTACAGTTCTCTCAGATGCGGAGAAGGAACTGCCCGGCAGCAGCTTTGTTTTTGCCGGCGGGGAGCCCGATGAGCCTGAAGAGGCCGGGGCGGATGAGGAATACGGGGAGACGCAGGATCCCTTTTTCAGAACATAAAAGCCGGCCGTTCCCGGGGGAGGGGTTCTCCCGACGGTCTGCAGTACAAGACTTTGAAAGGAGAAGGCAGTGGGAGACAGCAGGACAATTGTCATTACAGATATACATGGCTGCTATGATGAATGCAGAGAACTCCTGCAGAAAATGGCCTTCGATGAAAAAAATGACACACTGGTCAATCTGGGCGATACGATTGACAGAGGGCCTAAAATTTATGAGACCTTCGTTTTTCTGCGGGACTTGAAGGAGAGAATGGGAGACCGCTGCGTCCTGATCCGGGGCAACCATGAGCAGATGATGATCGATGCCCTTTATAACGGCGGAAGGGACAAAGACCTGTGGTATTATAACAGCGGTGAAAAGACTGTTTATTCCTTCCTCCATCATAAGCACCGGATCCGGGAGTTCATTGACTGGTACGAGAAAATGCCGTATTACTATGCGGCAGAGAAATTTAACTGTGTCCATGCTTCTATGACAGATCCCGATCCTGCGGCGAATACGATCGAAACCCTGATCTGGGGACGTCAGACAGATTATGAGGGAAAAATCGTGCTTACAGGGCACACACCCTATCGCATGCCGCTCTATTTTCTGGGAAGTCATTACGGGAAAATACAGGAAGACGTCTGGACAGTACTGCCCGAAACGGGTATGATAGCTCTGGACACGGGATGTGTCTACGGAAACCGGCTGACAGGTATGGTGATCCGCGATAACGGCACTTTCCTGGTCACATCGGTTCAATCCGGCTTTAAAAGTTAGGAAAGATCTTCCCGGATCATTCTTCCGGGATAATAAGGTAGCAGAAAATGTCAACAAACACAAAAAAGAGTTCCAGCATGCAGAAAGATCATAAATCATCACAGAATAGAAAGAAATCCAAAAACGCTGTCTCTATCACGAGACTCAGGGCAATCGGCGCAGTGCTCTCTCTGGTCGAGGCTGTCACTGCGGCACTGTTTATTTATCTGCTCAACGGAACGGGAATGATTCCCTGGAAGTACATTATGGCCGCATTTGCGATCCTTTCGGCTGTTGTGCTGCTGGTCGTTTTCCTGGTCAGTATCCGCAGCAAGCGGACCAGGATCGTCGCCATTGTGATCAGCGCCCTGATGATCATAGTGCAGCTGGTCGGAAGCAATTATCTGTATCGGACCATGCATCTGCTCAAGGACGCCGAGAGTACCTTGAAGACAGATTATCTCGATATTGTTGTCCGTGCCGATGACCCGGCACAGGAGATGGCTGATACGGAAGGCTATCAATACGGTATTGTGGACGATCTTACCAAGGATGAAAAGGATACGCTTCTGGAGAGCATCCGGAGGGAGACCGGCCTGGAGAGCGTGGAAGAGATCCAGTACAAATCCTACAGCTCCGCGCTTGAAGCCGCCCGCGGTCTTCTGGGAAAGGAAGTGGATGCCGCTGTCTACAGAGAGGCCTACGGCTCTGTGCTGGAGGAGGTCATCGACGCCTATACAGAAAATGTCCGCGTTCTCGAAAACTATGAGATCCGCACAGAGATGGAATATGAGTCGGTCGAACCGGGAGAACCTTTCCACCTTCTGATCAGCGGTATCGATGTCAAGGGTGATATCTCACAGGCAAGCCGCAGCGATGTCAACATTATCGTAACGATCAATCCCAAGACAAAAAAGATCCTGATGACAACGACGCCCCGCGATTATTATGTGGAGATCCCGGACGTCTCCTATGGAATGCGGGACAAGCTGACTCATGCCGGTATCTACGGCGAAGATGCCTCCATCCGGACGCTGGAGAACCTCTATAATATCGACATTTCCTATTATGTGCGCGTCAATTTCACGACACTGATCGATATTGTGGACGCGATTGACGGCGTGGATGTCTGGTCCGATTACGATTTTGACTGCTTCACAGACAAAAAAGTACATATCGATAAGGGCTGGAACCACCTCAACGGCCGGGAGGCGCTGGCTTTCTGCCGTGAGCGCTACAGCTTCCCCGACGGCGACAACCAGCGAGGCAAGGACCAGGAGGCCGTACTGAAGGCCATCATTGAGAAGGTGACATCGCCGGCCCTGATCGTCAATGCAAGCGCCCTGCTTGACAGCATGAAGGGTTCTTTCCAGACAGACCTGCCCGAGTCCAAGATCGCAGAGCTGATCAACCAGCAGCTCTCTGAGGGGACAGACTGGGTCATCCTCCGCCAGGCGGCTGACAGCGGCGGCGGAGGCATGGAGGAAACTTATTCCGCAGGTGTTGCTTCCATTACATGGCCTGACGAATACAGCGTCAAAAAGAACACAGCCCGCATGAACATCATCCTTGAGGAGAGACCTGAGGAGTGATGCGGAGAAAGTAAGGCTGAGACATTTTAGACAGAAATATCAGAAATCTGGACACAAAAAAAGGATTGCCGAGGCAATCCTTTTTTGTGCTTTTGTGATCGATCAGGAACGCGCCGATCTCGGACGAAGGGCCGGACGGCGAATTCGTTTTCCGCCGATGAATACAAAATCCAGACGATAGACCAGAATATAAGTGAACAGGAACAGGGCGCCTGCGATCGCAACATCCGAGAAGGAGTGCTGCTTGATCAGCATTGTTGAGAGTGTGATCAGGATCCCGAGCACTGTGAGGAACATGCGCCAGAAGCCGCGTACCATGTTGGAAAAGCTGTGTCCGGTCTCAGTGCGCCAGTCCCACTGCCAGGCGGCGGTGACCACGGCCAGGCTGTTGAATACGTGGATGCTGGGCGTCAGGTTTGTCGGTGTGTCTGCCAGATAGAGCAGGGAGATCATGTGAGTGAACACATTGTTCTCCGGCATAGTTTCCGGGCGGAGCAGATGGATGTTCGGAAAGACCACGGATACCGCGATAAAAACAGTCATTCCGATGACAAGCACCGTACAGAACCTGTGATATGCCTCCTCATTTGCCATCAGGAGGAAGAGCCCGAAGCCCGCCACGTAAGGAAACCAGAGTATATAGGGGATGACAAAAACCGGCGAAAACGGAATGAAGTCATCAACGACCGTATGAATAACGGTATAATGCAGGCGGTTCCACTGTTCGATCAGGCCAAAGGAGACCAGATAGGCAATCATATAAAAGAACATGGGGCGAAGCGTTCTGAGCTTGTTGAGGGGGAAGGCCCCTGCAAAACGTCCTCCGATCAAACTGATTATTCTCTTATTCATAACAAAAAACCTCATCAGATATAAAATACAACCTCATCAGATATTTTTATGAACAAAAAAAGCCACTTCATGGTTACAGGCATGTTACAACTTCAGAGGAAAATTGGCAACAACTTTTTGAAACGTTTATAAATAATTCATAATATCGCTTCGCAAATATGCCGCCGGGACATAAGGCGGGGCATAAAGAAAATGCCGGGGAAGCATGAGAGAGCAGAAGATTGGTAAAAACTTCTAAAATAAACAGGAATTGGGGCACAAATTATGAATCTTTGGCGCTTGCGAAACCGGATTCTTCTTGTTATACTTTGTTTCTGTATGAAATAATCCAAAATACAGCATATTATGGATAAAATCCTATTATAGAAATCTTACAAATGTACCAGAAGGGAGAATTAGATGTATTCAATCGAGGAAGTCAGAAAGATCGATCCCGAAATTGCCGCTGCGATTGAGCAGGAAGTAGAGCGCCAGAATGACCATATCGAGCTGATCGCGTCCGAGAACTGGACCAGTAAGGCTGTTATGGCTGCAATGGGAAGCCCTCTTACCAACAAATACGCGGAAGGTTATTCCGGCAAGCGCTATTACGGCGGATGCCAGGTGATCGATGTTGTCGAGACTATTGCCATCGAGCGGGCAAAAGAGCTCTTCGGATGCACTTATGCCAACGTGCAGCCCCACTCCGGTGCTTCCGCAAACCTTGCGGTCGAGTTCGCCATTCTTAAGCCCGGTGATACCCTCATGGGTATGAACCTCAATCAGGGCGGACATCTGACTCACGGCAGCGCGGCCAATATCTCCGGTACATATTACAATATCGTACCTTACGGCGTAGATGAGAATGGATTCATTGATTACGATGAGCTCAAAAGGATTGCGATCGAGGCAAAGCCCAAAATGATCATCGCCGGTGCTTCCGCTTACTGCAGGACCATCGATTTCAAGAAATTCCGTGAAGCAGCTGATGCCTGCGGCGCAGTCCTGATGGCTGACATTGCCCACATCGCCGGCCTCGTCGTGGCAGGCCTTCATCCCAGTCCCTTCCCTTATGCGGATGTTGTTACCACAACGACCCACAAGACCCTGCGCGGCCCCAGAGGCGGCATGATCCTTGCAATGGAAGAGACTGCAAAGAAGTACAACTTCAACAAGTGCGTCTTCCCCGGCACCCAGGGCGGTCCTCTCGAGCATGTCATCGCAGCCAAAGCTGTCTGCTTCAAAGAGGCACTGGATCCTTCCTTCAAGATTTATCAGCAGCAGGTCATCAACAATGCAGCTGCACTCTGCGAAGGCCTGAAGAAGAGGGGCGTGGATATCGTATCCGGCGGCACTGACAACCACCTGATGCTCGTTGACCTCACAAAGCAGGATCTCACGGGCAAGGAAGTCGAGAAGTGGCTTGACGAAGCGCACATCACTGCCAACAAGAATACCATCCCCAATGAACAGCGTTCTCCTTTCGTGACCAGCGGTATCCGTCTTGGTTCTCCTGCAGCGACAACCCGCGGTCTCAAAGAGGATGATATGGACCAGGTTGCCGAGGCGATCGCTCTTGTCATCAAGAACAAAGAGGCAGGCATCGAGCCCGCCAAGGCGATCATCGCGAAGATCACTGCAAAGTATCCTCTGGACTGATCAAACGGCCGGCATTCTTTGTGACAGCGGCTCTCAAATTGGAAGTTTGAGAAAACCGGAAAATTGAAAAGATGAACATATGCGGCACTGCTCTTACATACAGCGGTGCCGCTTTTTTTGACGGAAAAGCAGGGCAGGATGTCCTCTTTCTGCAGCCTGATGAATTGTATCAAATCAGGAACAAAGCAGTGAATTGTATATAATTTACTGAATAATCCGATAATTTACTTTTGTTTACCCTAATTGATTGACAAATACGGGAACGCTATGTATAATAATCACATAAAGTACTTCAAGAAAAGGTGACGAGAAGCTCACCAATCAATCTTCTTTTAAATAAGCACAGACACCAGCGGAGACAGTTCGTATCAACGGAAAGTCTCAAAGGACTCTCCGCACGGGAGCTGCTTCAAAGAGCAGTTTCGCAGGATGAGATCAGGAAGGCAGACAGCCGCCGGTTTCTCCCATTATATTTCGAACATCCCGACAGGCAGTCACGAGGCGGAAAAAAAGAAGAAGAAAGGGAGGTAAATGCCACCGGAAGCAGTTAATCAAAGCTCTATTAACCAGTTACAATTGAATATTTTCCGCAATTGAGTACACCAAAGAGAAGTGATGAATCACAGCATCGGATATTTTGAAAGATCACAGTTCTGAAGAGTGGATTCACCGGACGAATAAAAACCCGACAAAATCTGAAATCGGAAACCGGAAAGATGCAGGATGGGGAACAGGATGGAACAGTCCTCTTCCGGATCATCGCATCAATCAGATAGTAGAGGAAGGACGATGGGAGGTAAGTTTCGAAAGGAGTCGGAATCCAGGAAAGCAGGCTATCGATCCGGAGAAAGCACCAGAGAGTGCAGCGTAGATCTGAATGCGGACATCACAGTACAATCAGTACAAAGAAGAAGAGGAAAGAGAGCGGAGAGCCAGACAAAAAGGAGGATAAGTCCATTGGATGGTGTTTTCTGAGGAAGAGTGTTCGTCGCAGTAAGACCGTTGGGAAAGACGGCAGATGAATACTCTTCCTTGATTTTGCGCGTAAGCAATGAGCCATGCACATACAAATCAATAATGAGACGCGTCGAGCTCGCTCGAACGCGGCGAATTATTGATTTGGATGTATACGGCGAATGCCGCGACAGTGAGCAGCCGAAGGCTGCGAACCTGTCGGCATGGCGAATTGCGTGAGAGATACAGTCAACAATGAGACGCGTCGAGCTCGCTCGAACGCTCCCGCGAACCTGTCGGCATGGATCATTCCTTATGCGCAGAATCCTCCCCCTTTACTTTCGGGACAAGGCATTGCAATACATTTTTGACATGAAAAAGGCATCGACGTCAATCACTGGCGCCGGTGCCCTTTTTGTGTTATCGGTTTTTTATCATTTTACCTGGATACGCAGGGTGATTATTTTCTGCGGAAAAGTCCGGCCAGTCCCCGAGGTCTGCGGTGCGCGCCGGAGGCCTTCCTGCTTTGGGAAGCATTGCCCTGCGCCTGTGTACTGACAGGATCAGTATCAGGGACGCAGCCGATCGAGGCGTTCTCGCTGTCAATCTCGGGGGCGGTCTCATTTGCGACACGTTCGGATTCTCTGTAGTCAGCAGATTCGTCTGTACCGGAAATAAGACCTGCCTTCTTTTTCTCCATATTCTTCTGGGCGGTGGCCAGCATCAGTTTGATACGGTTGAGCTGGTTTACTTCACTGGCTCCGGGATCGTAGTCGATGGCCGCGATATTGGCCAGCGGGTATTCCCTGCGGATCGCCTTGATGACGCCCTTGCCGACCACGTGGTTGGGAAGGCACCCGAAGGGCTGAATGCAGACGATATTTTCAACACCGTCGTTGATCAGCTCGATCATCTCTCCGGTGAGGAACCATCCTTCACCGGTTTCGTTTCCGATGGAAACGATGGGCTCGGCAAATTTTACCAGGTCATAAATGCTGGCAGGAGCTTCGAAGTGGACACTCTTTTCGTAAGCCCTGTAAATGGGCTTCAGAGCGGCTTCGATGGCACGGATGCCGAGCGTGCTCTTCTGCGCGGTCTTTTTGCTTGTACCCAGATGTTCCGCCTTGTAGACCTGGTTGTAGAAACAGTAGAGCATGAAGCCCATCAGGTCGGGAACAGTGGCCTCCGCCCCCTCCTGCTCGAGGAGATCCACGAGATAGTTGTTGGCCGCGGGGGCGTATTTGACCAGGATCTCGCCGACGATGCCGACGCGGGGCTTGCGCTCCTCGCGGATCGGGATCGCGTCGAAATCGCGGATCATCTGAACCGCAAGCCGTTGGACCTTGGGAAGGTTCAGGCCGTTTGTCTTAGTCAGGAAATCGGTGCAGATCTGCACCCATTTCTTATGCTTGGCCTCGACATTGCCCTTTTTGAGCTCATAGGGACGCATGCGGTAGACGCAGCGCATCATGACATCACCGAAGACAATAGCATAGGCTGCGCGGGTAATGAGCTTGAGGTCAAGCTTGAAGCCCGGATTTTCCTCAAGACCGGACATATTGACTGAGACAACGGGAATCTGTCCCATGCCGGCCTTTGTCAGTGCGCGGCGGATAAAGCCGACGTAGTTGGAGGCACGGCAGCCGCCGCCGGTCTGGGTCATCAGGACCGCAGTCCTGTCCAGATCATATTGTCCGGAGTCAAGCGCTTCCATGATCTGTCCGACGACAAAGAGGGAAGGATAGCAGGCATCGTTGTTGACATACTTGAGGCCGAAATCGACAGCCCGGCGGTTGTCGTTGGGAAGTATCACGAGGTTGTATCCGCAGGCACGCACGGCCGGTTCGAGGAGGTCGAAATGGATCGGCGACATCTGCGGGCACAGGATCGTATAATTTTTGCGCATCTCCACTGTGAAGGGCACTTTCTTGATGGCCGTGGAGCGGATGCTGCGTTTGGTGTTCTTTTCATCGCGGATACGGATGGCGGCGATCAGGGAGCGCACACGGATGCGGGCGCTGCCCAGGTTGTTGACTTCATCGATCTTCAGGCAGGTGTAGATCTTGTCGGATCCTGCCAGGATGTCGTTGACCTGGTCTGTCGTGACTGCGTCAATTCCGCAGCCGAAGGAGTTGAGCTGGATCATCTCCAGATCATCGCGCAGGCGCACGTAGTTGGCTGCCGCGTACAGGCGGGAGTGGTACATCCACTGGTCCAGGACTGTGATCGGCCGGTCCGGTGTGGACAGGTGGGAGATGGAGTCCTCGGAGAGGACGGCAATGCCATAGGAAGTGATCATCTCAGGAATGCCGTGGTTGATCTCCGGGTCAATATGGTAGGGACGGCCTGCCAGGACGATGCCCTTGACATGGTTTTCCTCCATGAATTTGAGGACTTCCTCACCCTTTTTCTGAATATCCCTGCGGGATTGTTCCAGCTCTGCCCAGCCTGCGGCACAGGCGGACCGGATCTCTTCGACAGGGATCTCATCCCCGAATTCCTTCTCCATTGCGTCCGTAATGGTATGCACGCTGGTGAAGGCCATGAAGGGGTTGCGGAACTTTACTTTGCCTTCCGTGATCTCCTCGACGTTGTTGCGGATGTTTTCCGGATAGGAGGTGACGATCGGGCAGTTGTAGTGGTTGTCCGAAGAGGCGAACTCAGGGCGCTCATAGAACAGGGACGGATAGAAGATAAAATCCACACCCTTTTCGATGAGCCACATGATATGCCCGTGGGCAATCTTGGCGGGGTAGCACGCGGACTCGCTGGGGATGGACTCAATTCCCATCTCGTAGATCCTGTGAGTCGAGAGCGGGGAGAGGACCACGCGGTAGCCCAGCTTTGTAAAGAAGGTCGCCCAGAAGGGGTAGTCTTCATACATGTTCAGGACGCGGGGGATACCGACTGTTCCGCGTCTTGCCTCACTGGCAGAAAGAGGACGGTAGCCGAAAATCCTGCCCAGTTTGTATTTATAGAGATTGGGCATGTTGTTCTGCGTCGCTTCTTTGCCGAGGCCTCGCTCACAGCGGTTTCCGGAGATAAACAGGCGCTCCTGTGCCGGAGCAGGGGATTCTTTCGCCTTCCTGCTGTCACGGGATCTTTTGCTTTCCCTGGATTTCCTGTCTTCTCTGAACTTTTTGTCTTCTTTGCCCTTCTTCTCTTCTCCGACGTGTTTTTCACTGTTGTCAGATGAGTCCACGCCCAGAGCCTTCGCTGCACGTCCGGCAGTCTCAAGAGCTGTGCCTTTGGCGCGCTCTGCAGTCTCAAGGGCAGTCTCCCTGGCGCGCTCCGCTGTCTCAATGGCAGAATCTTTTGCCTTTCCGGCCGTTTCGAACGCTCTGGTGGCAGCTCCGCCGATGGCACTCTCCTCAATTGCCTTCGCTGCGCGCCCGGCAGTCTCGAGGGCGGAATCTTTGGCGCGGCCTGCGGTTTCAAATGCAGAGTTTCTCGCACGCCCGGCAGCTCCGCCGATGGCGCTCTCCTCGATGGCTTTCGCTGCCCTGTCCGCTACGCCGCGGCCTGTTTCAAGGGCACGGGCTGCAAGTCCGGTTTCCTTTTTACGGCCTGAACCTTCGCCGGTGACGGGAACGGTGTCCTCAAAGACAGAGGCGTTGTCCGTCATGTCAGTGCTTTCACCGCGCAGGAAGTGGTTGATGGTCAGGCGGCAGTTGTTGGTGCAGCGTCCGCAGGTCGTGAGTGTCGTCTCAAACTGGAGATTTTCGATCTCATCGAAGGAAAGCATGGACGTGTTCTGTCTGCCGTTATAGCGCTCGCGGGCGATCAGGGCAGCGCCGAATGCACCCATGATGCCGGCGATGTCGGGACGTGTGACCTGCCCGCCGGAAATGGTCTCAACGCTGCGAAGTACGGCGTCGTTGTAGAAGGTGCCGCCCTGGACGACGATATTTTTGCCCAGCTGGGAGGCATCGGATACCTTGATCACCTTGAAGAGGGCGTTTTTGATGACAGAATAGGCGAGTCCGGCGGAGATGTCAGAGACATCCGCTCCTTCCTTCTGCGCCTGTTTGACGCGGGAATTCATAAAAACGGTACAGCGGGTTCCCAGGTCGATGGGATGCTCTGCGAAAAGAGCTGCCTTTGCGAAATCCTGCACTGAGAAGTTGAGGGATTTGGCAAAGGTCTCGATGAAGGAGCCGCATCCTGATGAACATGCCTCATTGAGCAGGACATTGTCGACGGCATGATTCTTGATACGGATGCACTTCATGTCCTGTCCGCCGATATCGAGAATGCAGTCGACTTCAGGATCAAAGAAGGCGGCCGCATAGTAGTGGGCAATGGTCTCTACTTCGCCCTCATCCAGAAGGAAAGCTGCTTTGAGCAGGGCTTCGCCATAGCCTGTGGAACAGCTTCGGACGATTTTCGCCTCCGGGGGGAGCAGGCGGTGGATTTCCGCAATGGAAGAGATCGCAGTCCTGACAGGGCTGCCGTTATTATTGCTGTAAAATGAGTAGAGAAGGGAGCCGTCCTCACCGACCAGGGCCAGTTTGGTGGTCGTTGAGCCGGCATCGATACCGAGGAAGCAGTTTCCGCGGTATTGGGAGAGATCCGCGCGCTGGACGCGTGCCTTCTCGTGGCGGCGGCAGAACGCATCATACTCCTCCTGTGAGGAGAAGAGGGGGTCCATTCGTCCGATCTCAAACTCCATATGGAGTTTTCCGGAAAGACGCTGAGCCATTTCGGAAAGAAGGACATAATTGTCCTCATCGGCGTTCATGGCGCTTCCCATGGCGGCGAACAGATGGGAGTTTTCCACATCTATGGTGTGCTCGTCGTCCAGATTCAGGGTCCGCACAAAAGCCGCCTTCAGCTCCGGAAGGAAGTGGAGAGGGCCGCCCAGGAAGGCGACATGTCCCCGGATGGGTTTTCCGCAGGCGAGTCCGCTGATGGTCTGATTTACAACCGCCTGGAAGATGGAGGCGGCCAGGTCTTCCTTGGTCGCGCCTTCATTGATCAGGGGCTGGATGTCGGATTTGGCGAATACACCGCAGCGGGCAGCGATGGTATAAAGAGAGCGATAGCCGCGTGCGTAGCGGTTGAGTCCTGCGGCGTCGGTCTGCAGAAGGCTTGCCATCTGATCGATGAAAGAGCCTGTGCCGCCTGCGCAGATTCCGTTCATTCTCTGTTCGATACTGCCGTTTTCAAAATAGATGATCTTGGCGTCCTCGCCTCCAAGCTCTATGGCTACATCGGTTTTGGGCGCGATCTTCTCAAGGGCAGTGGAGACCGAGACGACCTCCTGGACAAAGGGGACCTGAAGATGTGTCGCCAGTGTCAGTCCTCCGGAACCTGTGATGACCGGGTGGACCGTGATGTCTCCGAGCTGTGTGTGGGCATCCTGCACCAGTGCGCGCAGTGTGCCCTGAATATCGGCATGGTGCCGGCGGTAGTCGGCAAACATGATTTTATAGGAAGGATCCAGAATAGCGATCTTGACTGTTGTGGATCCGATATCAATGCCGAGTGTATAATCTTTTGCTATCAAAGTTGATAACTCCTTTCGGTCTGTATAAGAAGCATCATTTAGAGTATTTTCTGAACTAATTATTATAATAGAACATGGATTAAAAATCAACGATGCTGAAAACGACAGAACGGCACAAATGTTGATGAGTTACTGTAAACAGCTGCCCGCGGAGCCTGTAAAGGGGAGGATCCCTGCCTGTCAGAGGTGCTCAGGGCCCAATGGGATCAGCCCGGGTTCCCGCCTGATATGCGCCCGATATGTGCCGGTATAAGCGGCATTTACAATCGCAGTGCCGGATGATAAAATGCTGATGAAACAGTGCGCCGGAATAAAGGCGCCGGCAATAAGTTCCGGAGGAAACTTGATGAGTAATTTTGAAAAAAAATTCGGCAGGTATGCTGTCAGCAATCTGTCGCTGAAACTCGTGGCCCTCTATGTGGTCGGCTATGTGCTGTATTTTGTGAGACCTGAGATTTTTTCCCTTCTCGTACTGGATGTGACGGCTCTGCTGAACGGCCAGTTCTGGCGTATTCTGTCCTGGCTTCTGGTACCCCCGATGGGCGGAGGAAATATCTTCTTTGTCGCCATTATGCTGTATTTTTATTACAGTATCGGAACTGCGCTGGAACGGGTCTGGGGAGATTATAAATATAATGTCTATATTTTCCTGGGCATTTTTTTGACGATCCTGGGCGCGGTTCTGTGGGTTGTTTTCCTTCGGATGAGCGGACTGTCGGGAATTGAGCTGGCGACTCTGAGCAAGTACGGGGCATCCTATTTCAGCACCTACTATATTAATATGTCAATTTTCCTGGCTTTCGCACTGACATTCCCGGAGGCACAGGTCTACCTGTTTTTTGTCCTTCCGATCAAGGTCAAATACCTGGGCTGGATCGATGCCGGCTTCCTGATCATGAGCATGATCGGAGGCAACAGCGCCGAGCGCTTTGTGATCGCGGCCGCCCTGCTGAATGTGGTCCTTTTGTACATGCGTTCCCGCAGCTGGATGAGTTTATCGCCGGGGCAGGTCCGGCGCAGACAGAAGTTCCGCCGTTCGGTCGCCGAGGGAAAGAAGAGCGCAAGGGGAGCGGATACGATCCACCGCTGCGCGATCTGCGGCCGCACTGAAAAGGACGGCGACTCGCTGGAATTCCGCTATTGCAGCAAATGCGAAGGCGGGCTTGAATACTGCCAGGACCATCTTTTTTCACATGTGCATGTGAAAAAGGGCGAGACTCCTCATATGCTTAAGATGTAAGGACAAAGATTTATGGAGAACAACGTTCAGAAAGAACAGGAATTTATGGCCCTGCTTCAGAAAACGCTGAAACAGGCGCGGGGCAGCGGCGGCGTGATTTCCAGGGATGAGATCGCTGACATTTTTTCGTCGATTTCCCTGGAGGAAAGCCAGCTGGCCCAGATCGAGGACTATCTGAAGGCCAACAAGATCATTGTGGGCACCCGGCCCGGCGATGTGGATGAACTTCCCGAAAAGGAGAGGGATTTCCTCAGTTCTTATATGGAAATCCTCGATTCCGTGCCCGAGATGACCGACTCTGTCCTGGACGCGCTGAAAATCTCCGCCATGGCAGGTGAGAGGTCAGCGCAGAAGGAACTCAGCGAACAGATGCTGTCAAAAGTTGTGGATATAGCCCGTCTGTATTCGGGACAGGGTGTCAGCATCGAGGAACTGATCGGCGCCGGCAACGAGGCACTGGTGACGGGTGTCAGGCTTCTCGGCTATCTTGAGAGCCCCGATGAAGTGGAGGGCGAGCTGGGCAGGAGGATCATGGACAGCATGGAGGACCTGATCTCTGAAATGCTGGACGATCACGCTGTAGACAGGCAGATCGAAGATATGGTCAACCTGGTGGCGGACAAGGCGCATGAGCTGGCTGAAGAGCTGGGCAGAAAGGTGACGCCCATGGAACTGGCCGGCGAAGGAGATGTTACTTCGGAGCAGATCATGGAGGCAGTGCGCCTCACGGCCGGTAAGATCGAGGATCTGGATGTCCAGTATCCCTGAAGGGGTGCCTGCATCTGAAAGATTCCCCGGGAGAGATCCGGACGGTGCCGGCAGAAGACGGGAGGACCGTTGACCGGAGCCGGTCTTTGGATTATACTTAAATCCATTCTGGACAGGCAAGTATACATATAGAACAGACGGATGATAGAGGATGAACGGAGTCGGACGCAGGGATCGATGGATTTTGCGTGCGGCTCTTTTTCTTTTTGAAAACCCCGCAAAAATAATACTTGCAGGGATGAAAACGGAATGCTATACTGATTAGGCGAACGGATGTTCTGTAATTGAATGTTCTGAGAATGAAGGAGATATAAAATGGCTATTGCAAAAGATGACAGACAGAAGGCGCTGGATGCAGCGCTCTCGCACATAGAGAAACAGTTTGGCAAAGGCGCAGTGATGAAGCTGGGCGACCCTGCTGCGCAGATGAGTGTAGAGACAATCCCCACAGGTTCCCTTAGTCTGGATATTGCCCTTGGCCAGGGCGGTATTCCGCGCGGCAGGATCATAGAGATCTACGGTCCGGAGTCTTCCGGTAAGACGACGGTCACACTCCACATGATCGCCGAGGTGCAGAGAAGGGGCGGCATTGCAGGCTTCATCGACGCAGAGCATGCGCTTGATCCTGTCTATGCCAAAAATATCGGCGTGGATATCGACAACCTGTATATTTCCCAGCCGGACAGCGGTGAGCAGGCGCTGGAGATCACTGAGACAATGGTCCGTTCTGGTGCGATCGATATTGTAGTAGTCGACTCTGTTGCCGCACTGGTACCCAAGGCGGAAATCGATGGAGACATGGGTGATTCACATGTGGGCCTTCATGCCCGCCTTATGTCGCAGGCTCTCCGCAAACTTACGGCCGTGATCAGCAAGTCCAACTGCTCCGTGGTCTTTATCAACCAGCTTCGTGAGAAAGTCGGTGTCATGTTCGGAAATCCCGAAGTGACCACAGGCGGACGTGCGCTCAAGTTCTACGCCTCTGTGCGTATGGACGTGCGCCGGATCGAGACGCTCAAGCAGAGCGGTGAGAGCATCGGAAACCGCACAAGAGTCAGGATCGTCAAGAACAAGATCGCTCCTCCCTTCAAGGAAGCCGAGTTTGATATCATGTACGGCAAGGGTATCTCTTATGTCGGCGATGTCCTCGATCTTGCCGCAGCCTGTGATATCGTCAACAAGAGCGGTGCATGGTACAACTATGAGGGCAGCCGGGTAGGACAGGGCCGTGAGAATTCCAAGCAGTTCCTGCTGGATCATCCGGAACTGCTGGCTGAAATCGACCGCAAGGTGCGCGAACACTACAATCTGGATCCGGACGGAGCCAAGATGCCCGTGCCCGCCGGGCAGCCCGGAGAGGAAGACGCAGAGGACTGAGACGAATAAGACAGCATGACAGCATGAAAAAGTGACGGATCCCCAAGGGGACTTATGAGGCCGGCAAGGGCCTGTGCAGGTCGACTGTGCAGGCCCGACCCGGCTTCCTGTATTTGAAGGGACTATCCGAAGAGGACAGGATCGTGCATACAATAATATCAATTGAACAGATCCGGGGAAGGACCCGGTACAGGATGGGCAGCGGAGAGTCTGTTCCTCCCGCCCACGGACGTGTACGTGTGACCATGGAGGACGGCAGCAGCTTTGTCATTTCTTCCTCCAAGGCAAGGCGGCTGGGACTGGAAGAAGGCGGGGAAGTGGAAGAGGACACTTACGCCGGGATCCTGCAGTCCCTGCGCTCTGCCTGCATGCAGAGATGCGGAAGGCTGCTCGGGAGCAGAGATTACTCCGAATACCGTATGAGGGAAAAGCTCCGGGAGGCAGGCTATCCTCCCTCTGTCATTGACGAGGCTGTTGAGAAGCTCAGAAGGGCGGGCTATCTGGATGACCGGCGCTTTGCGCAGAGCTATGTGAGAAGTCATTTTCAGGACAGAAGCAAAAGCCGGATCATACGGGATCTGGCCGGAAAAGGCATCCCGGAGACGGTGATCGAAGAAGCCTTTGCTGCTGTCGAAGAGGTGGAAAATCTTTCCGCAGCCCAGAGGGACCAGGTGATAAGGCTTTTGAAAAAGCGGGGGTTTGACTCCTCGCAGGCGACCTACGAGGAGCGGCAGAAGACCATGGCCTTTTTGCACAGAAAAGGATATCCGATGGATCTGATCCGGAGCCTGACAGGCGGCATGGAAGACTGGTGACCCCTGCTTTTTCCTCTCTGACAGCCCTTTCTTCGGACCGGCTGCGCGGATGTGTGCTTTCAGGAATGACTTGACAGTTGCACACATTAAGTTTAGAATCTAATTTGTTGTGAGTTTGTTCGTTAGGATACAATGTGAGTCCCGTTGTTGTCTGGGAGACGGGGTTGTGTTCTATACAATAAAGCAAACAGTTCAATTGAATATGGAGGTGCTCCTGTATGTCGATAGGAATCATTATTGCGATTGCAGTGATTCTGACATTGGCTGCAGCAGTTCCCGTCACCTGGTTCATCACTTCCGATTACCACAGGAAGCAGGATGAGATCAAGGTAGACAGCGCAGACGCACGGGCAAGGACGATTATTGATGAGGCCCTTCGTGAAGCGGAATCCAAGAAACGCGAAGCTATGCTGGAAATTCGTGAGGAGACGTTCAAATCAAAGAACGAACTCGAAAAGGAGATCCAGAACAGGCGCAACGAAGTTCAGAAAAATGAGCGCAGGATTCAGCAGAAGGAAGAGCAGCTGGACAACAAAGTCGAACAGCTGGAGCGCAGGGAACAGAGTCTTGCGGCTAAGGAAGAAAATCTGCAGAAACTTCAGAAGGAAGTTTCATTGCTGAATGAGCAGCGATTACAGGAACTCGAGCGAATTTCAGGCCTAACCTCCGAACAGGCAAAAGAACACCTTTTAAAAATTGTTGAAGATGAAGTGAAACTGGATTCCGCGCGAATGATCAAAGAGATCGAGGCGGAAGCCAAGGAAGAAGCAGAAAAACGTGCCAAAGAATATGTGATCAATGCCATTCAGCGCTGTGCGGCAGATCATGTTTCGGAGGCAACAATTTCTGTCGTCCAGCTGCCCGGAGATGAGATGAAGGGCAGGATCATCGGACGTGAAGGACGCAATATTCGTACTCTTGAGACGATGACAGGCGTCGATCTGATTATCGATGATACACCGGAAGCGGTTGTTATTTCGGGATTTGACCCGATCCGCCGCGAGGTTGCACGTGTCGCGCTGGAGAAGCTGATCGTTGATGGCAGAATCCATCCTGCCAGGATCGAAGAAATGGTCGGCAAGGCACAGCGTGAGGTAGATGCCAGGATCAAGGAAGAGGGAGAAGCCGCCACTTTGGAAGTCGGTGTACACGGGATCCATCCCGAACTTGTCCGTCTCCTGGGCAAGATGCGTTTCCGCACAAGTTACGGACAGAACGCACTCAAGCATTCTATTGAGGTTGCACAGTTATCCGGTCTTCTGGCGAGTGAGCTCGGACTTGATGTCCGCCTTGCGAAGCGCGCCGGACTTCTGCATGATATCGGCAAGGCAGTCGATCATGAGATGGAAGGATCTCATGTACAGCTTGGCGCCGAGCTCTGCAGAAAATATAAAGAATCACAGACAGTTATCAATTCCGTGGAAGCGCACCACGGCGATGTTGAGCCGGCAAGCCTGATTGCATGTATCGTTCAGGCAGCAGACACAATTTCCGCAGCCCGTCCCGGCGCCAGAAGAGAGACTCTCGAGGCGTATACGACAAGGCTGAAACAATTAGAAGAAATCACCAACAGTTTTAAAGGGGTCAGTAATTCTTATGCCATTCAGGCAGGCAGAGAAGTTCGCGTGATGGTAGTTCCTGAACAGATCACTGATGCTGATATGGTCATTCTGGCGAGAGATATTTCCAAGAAGATAGAAGCGGATATGGAATATCCCGGCCAGATCAAAGTTAATGTAATCCGTGAGTCCAGAGTTACGGATTATGCGAAATAATACCATAGAATATCATTATTTATTCAGCTTTTGAGAATATGAAAAGTATAGTGCTGCGGAAGGCCGTAAGGAATCCGCAGCACTTTCCATTTTTAGGCGCATTGACCGGAATGACCGGAAGGCATTAGTGACGGAAGGGGTTGAGAATGGAAGAAGCCCGCGGCTCAGTACCGAATATATTGACGGAGGAAGAACTGCTCAGGATCCTGAGTTGTCCGGATCAGCAGACCAGGGCAGGATTAAGGGACAGAGCGATCCTGGAACTTCTCGGCGGCGTCGGACTCAAGGTCCGGGAGCTGCTGCCGCTGCGTCTGGAAAACCTGGATCTGCAGATTTCCTGTGTACTGTTATCGGAGAAGGATCAGTCAGTGCGGATGATCCCTTTCGGAAAAAGGACGAGGGACTGCCTTCTGCAGTATCTCTATGCAGTGCGAAGAGAGGTTGATGGTCCGTCCTCCCTGCTCTTTCCGGGAAGGGACGGGCAGATCCTTACCCGCCAGGCTGTCTGGAAAGTCGTTAAGAAATACGCGCAGGCAGCCGGCGTGGGCGGCTGGGTCTCGCCTGAGGATCTGCGGAAAGCGCTTGCGGTCTCTCTGCTCCGGCGCGGTACGGATGCCTCTTCAGTGCAGGAGATCCTGGGGATCCGGGATGCTGCCATGATCAGATATCTTCGCATGGAAGTGGGCGGGGAGAGGGATCAATGACAAGCTTTGTGTCTGACGCCCTCATACTTGCCTTTTCTGTGCGTAATAAAGCCGGCAGTGTGGTCTGCCGGCTTTTCCTTCATAACATGTCACAAAAAAACTATGATTTTTATAAAAATTTTGAACAAAATGCCTGTAAATAAGGTATAATGGAAAATGATTAGTGTAATCGGGAGCATTCCCGGCACACAAATGCAGTAAAAATACCCAAATCTCATTACAGTAACAGGGGGTCATTTAATATGAAGAAGATTCTTTTTGTGGCATCTGAGGGCGTTCCTTTTATAAAGACCGGCGGCCTGGCAGACGTTGTCGGCTCTCTCCCCAAGGAACTCGATAAAGAATATTATGATGTCAGGGTGATCATGCCCAAATATTCCTGCATGAAGCAGGAGATGAAAGACAAGATGGAGTATGTCACACACTTCTACATGGACTTCCACTGGAAGAGCGAGTATGTCGGCGTACTGAAGGCGGAAGTTGAGGGCATCACCTTCTACTTTATCGACAATGAAGGATTCTTCACCAGTGACAAGCCTTATACGGATGATCCGCTGTTTGAGATTACACGTTTTGCCTTCTTCTCCAAGGCAGTGCTGTCCGCGCTTCCCACAGTCGATTTCCGCCCTGACCTGATCCACTGCCATGACTGGCAGACCGGCCTTGTTCCTGTATACTTGAAAGAGCGTTTTGCAGGCAACGAGTTTTTCCAGGGCATCAAGTCTGTAATGACCATCCACAACCTGAAGTTCCAGGGCAAGTGGAATGTGCGTGATGTCGAGGACATTACAGGCCTCTCCGGATATTATTTCACACCGGACAAGCTGGAGGCTTACAAGGATGCCAACCTTCTCAAGGGCGGCCTGGTTTATGCTGATGCCATCACGACCGTTTCCCCGACCTACGCGGAGGAGATCAAGACACAGTTCTACGGCGAGGGCCTCGACGGACTGATGAACGCAAGGAGCAATGACCTGCGCGGTATCATCAACGGCATCGATTACACAGATTTCTCTCCGGACAATGACAAGAAGATCCCTCAGCCTTACACGGTTGACAACTTCCGCAAGATGAAAGTCAAGAATAAACTTGCTCTGCAGAAGGAACTGGGACTCAAGGTCGACGAGAAATGCTTCATGATCGGTATTGTCTCCCGGCTGACAGACCAGAAGGGCTTTGACCTGATCGCCTATGTCCTCGAAGAGATTCTCTCCCTTGATGCGATCCAGATGGTCGTTCTGGGTACCGGCGAGGAGCGCTATGAGAACATGTTCCGTTACTTCGACTGGAAGTACAACGACAAGATCTCTGCGAACATCTACTATTCGGATGAACTGTCCCACAAGATTTATGCTTCTTCCGATGCATTCCTTATGCCTTCCCTGTTCGAGCCCTGCGGACTCAGCCAGCTGATGTCCCTTCGTTACGGCACGCTTCCGATCGTCCGCGAGACCGGCGGTCTGAAGGATACAGTCGAGCCCTACAATGAGTTCGAGGGAACCGGTACCGGCTTCACATTCGCAAACTACAATGCGCATGAGATGATGCACTCCATCCGTTACGCTGAGCAGGTCTATTATGACAAGCGCCTGGAGTGGAACAAGATGGTAGAGCGCGCAATGCGTGCGGACTTCTCCTGGAAGCAGTCCGCTGCCAAGTATCAGGAGATGTACGACTGGCTCATCGGCTGATGTCATTCGGCAAAGGAAGGCGGCTGTAAAAACAGCGGCCGGCTGAAGAAAACAGCCTGCAGACACATGACGGATCAACCGGATCAAATCCACTGCGGCAGGATGTCTTTTATATCCTGCCGCAGTTTTTTGTGGATTTTTTTCTGACTTATGTTATAGTGGTAGAGATTTATCCGGATACCGGAATCCGCTTGTCCGGAATACTTGTCCGGAATACTATGAGAGAGTTTTTTACAAGAGAAAGATTTTTACGATGATCGTTCCGCAGTTTTTACCGGGCTAGTCTGTGAATACGAGGCCATGACCGCAAGAATTGCTGAAGATGCAGGAGAAGAAATGCAGGAAGCAGAGAAGGGGATAAAAAAAGAAAAGTCTGCGGGGAGCAGTATCGCCGTACAGGCCGGGATCCTGGCGATCGCCACGATCGTTGTGCGCATCATAGGACTTCTGTACAGAGCGCCTTTGACCGCGATCATAGGAGATGAAGGAAACGGGTATTACGGTGCCGCCTACAATATTTATATGATCATCCTGATCCTGTCCTCCAACTCGCTGCCGGCAGCGATCTCCAGGCAGATGTCGACCAAAATTGCAGTGGGGCAGTACAGGAATGCCCAGCGTGCATTCCATTGCGCGCTGATCTATTCTCTGATCGTAGGTGCGGCAGGCAGTCTGCTCCTGTATTTCGGGGCGGGTGTTCTGGTAAAGCACAATGCGGTCCCTGTCCTGAGGGTCTTTGCACCCACCGTATTTCTGTTTGGCATCCTGGGGGCGGTGCGCGGTTATTTTCAGGCCAACCAGTCCATGGTTCAGACTTCTGTGTCGCAGATCCTGGAGCAGATCGCCAATGCAGCAGTCAGTATCGGGGCAGCCTCCCTTTTGATCCGCACAGCGTCGATTCACGCGAATCAGACAGAACGCGCAGTCCGCGGTGCAATGGGAAGCGCAATGGGTACCGGCTGCGGTGTGGCCACAGCGCTGATCTTTATGCTGATCGCATATTTGCGGCACAGGAAGGGATATTTTCAGAGGATCGCCTTTGATACGGGACATACGGAATCCTACGGCAGGATCATGAAGAGCACGATCCTGGTGATCACTCCCTTTATCGCGAGCAGTTTTATCCTGAATCTTACAACAACACTGGATCAGATGATCTATCTGAATATGCTGATCGATGTCAAGAGACTTCCCGAGGCAGCTGTAACGACGGTGTTCGGTCTGTTCTCCAATAAGGCGGTGGTGATCACCAATATTCCCATCTCGGTCGCTACTGCTGTGTCCGCTGCCATCATCCCTAATATTGCGACGGCCTACGCGGCAGGAGACGCAAAGGAGACCCAGCGCCGCTCGATCAATGCCAGCCGGATGGCCCTGATCATCTCCATTCCCTGCGCGGTGGGACTGATGGTGCTGGCGCGCCCTGTCACCATGCTGATGTTCCCGCAGTGGGATACGCTGGAACTGGCGTCGGTCCTGCTGGCCCTGCAGGCGGTAACCGTCATCTTTTTATCGGTCGGCACGATCACCAATGCGGTCCTGCAGGCAATCGGAAAGATGAATATGCCCATCGTCAGCGCGGGCGCATCTCTGATCATCCAGACGGCGGCCCTGGTATTATTCCTCCGCTTTACCGACTGGGGCATCTACGCAATGGTCTTCGTAAGTGTCTTGTACGCGGCGATCATCTTTGCCCTCAATGAATTGTTCCTGCGCCGCTATCTGGGCCTGCGCCTCGATGCGGCCAAGGTCTATTGGAAACCCCTCTTCAGCGCACTGATCATGGGCGCTGCCACCTATGCGGTGTACCGCGTGATCTTTACGCTGGCCTCCCGCATGCTGGCAGAATATTTCGCGAATTTTGCCGCCCTCATCCCTGCCATTCTCGTCGCTGTCCCGGTTTACTTCTTTATCCTGATCCGGATCGGCAGTTTTACAGAGGAGGATATCCTGGGGCTTCCCAAGGGAGCGGCAATGGCGCGGCTGCTCAGGAAGCTTCGCTGGCTGTAATAAAGTGAAATTAAGAAATGGATAAAAGACTGTAATATAAGCTGTAATAAAAGCTGTATAAAAAAAGCTGTAATAAAAAACTCTGCAGGAATTGGCCTGCAGAGTTTTTCCTTGTCTTAGGGCACCTCGCGGAGGGCGCTGATGTCAGTCTTTGCGAGGATAGAATAGTTGGTGTAATACACGACAAAACCGGGAGCAGCGCCGGAAGGCTTCTTGACATTGCGGCGTTCCAGGTAGTCGATCTCAACCTTGCCCTGTTCCCGGCCGCTGGAGTAATAGGCGGCAAGAGATGCAGCTTCTTCGAAGACGCGGTCCGGGATCTCGTCCATGGACCGTCCGCCTGTACGCAGGATGACGTGGGATCCCGGCATGTCGTTTGCATGGAACCAGATATCCCGGCTGTCTGCCATACGGAAGGTGATCTCATCGTTCTGTGTGTTGTTTTTGCCGACATAGATATCGTAACCGTCGCTGCTCAGATAGTGGAGCGGAAGGCTCTGAGGGGTGCGGGCACGTCCCTTTTTCCCTTCACTGCGCTGGTCTTTGCGCCCGGTATATTTGCGGCGAAGGAACCCGCTCTCCTCCATTTCGCGGCGGATCTGGGAAAGGTCACCGTCTGTCGTTGAGAATTCCAGGGCATTCTGGATGCTTCTGAGGTGATCGATCTCTGCTTTGACCTCCGCAGTGAGGCGGGTTAGCGCCTCATTGGTACGCTTCATGCGGGCATAGCGGTCAAAATATTTCTGCGCGTTCTGCTGGGGGGTCAGAGTGGGATCAAGCGGGATCCTGAGGTTCTCGCCTGTATAGTAGTTCAGAACTTCACAGCTTTTTTCGCCGGCTGGAACTGAGTAGCCGTAGGCATTGAGCAGCTCCCCGTAGATTTTGTATTTGTCCCTCTTTTCCGTGTCCTTGATCTGGCGGCACTGAAGATCGTACTTGTGTACATCGCGCTCGAGGATGGTCTGTACGATGTGGCGCAGGTCCGCAGATCGCTGCCGGATCCGGGTGTAGGTGTTTTTGCGCGCATAAAAATCCTCGAGAAGGGCAGAGGGGGAATCATACTCGATCTCGGTGCAGTCGGCGTAGTGCGTGAGTTTCACCAGAGAGAATTCTGTCGGAGCACCTGCTGTCTGTGCATCTTTCTGCCGGCAGTACATGACCGGGGTGAATTCCTTTTCCCTGATCTGGAGGATCAGCTTTTGGAACTCCTGCCAGAGAGATTCTTTTTCCGCAGGAGAAAGGAGGGCGGCGCTGCGGTCCTGGGAAAGCTGCGCCCGGTGGGCCAGTTCCTGGGCGGCAACTGTCGAAAAACCTGTGTAACTGCGCAGGAGGAGCTTTGCCACATCCATGTGACCGCTGTCCAGAACAGCCATCAGGCCTTCCCTGGTCTCCGTGAGCGGGTCTTTTTTTGATTGGGTGTCGGGAATGAAATAGGACCTTCCCGGAAGGACTTCCCGGACTGAGCTGATCATGGCGGACACGTGCCGGATACTGTCCACGATCATCTCTTTGTCGTCAAGAAAGATGATATTGCTGTGCTTTCCCATGATCTCGACCACCAGGTAATGGGTGCACAGATCGCCCATCTCATTGCGGTGCTCCACTTCAAAGCGCAGGATCCTTTCAAGTCCGGGCTGCGTGACCGAGACGATGCGTCCGTTCTGCAGATGCTTGCGGAGGAGCATGCAGAAGGCCGGGGCCTGCAGGGGAGCCTGGCGGCTGGTCTGTGTCAGATAGACCAGGGGGAGAGAGGGGTCGGAGCAGAGATAGAGCCTGAGCTGACCTCCGCCCCGCTCGGCAGAGGGGCGCACGGTGATGACCAGTTCGTTCTTGTCTGTCTGCGCGATTTTATATATACGTCCGCCGCCGAGGGTGTCCTGCAGTTCCCTGCACAGACCGGCGACGGCAATGCCGTCAAAAGCCATCTATGATTCTCCTTATGATTTTCAGGCTTCTTTATTATATTCTTTATCAGATAAAGAAACTTTTGTACAAACAGCTCTAATCAATTTAGTATACACTTCTTTCTTGACGCATGAAAGTATAATGTTATAATGGAAACTGATTTTATAGGCTCCATCAGGAGGACAGTACATGATCAGAAGCATGACCGGCTACGGCAGAAGCGAATTACAGAACGAATCATTCCGGATCGCGGTGGAAATCAAATCAGTCAACAACAGATATCTCGATATCAATATCAAGATGCCCCGCCTCCTCAACCCTCTTGAGGCGCAGATCCGCAAGGAATTGAAAAAATACATGCAGCGCGGTAAAGTGGATGTTTTCATCTCTTACCAGGACCTGACCGAGTCCAACATGGAGGTCAAGTATAACGCGCGCATTGCACAGGAGTACTGGAAGTATCTCAGCCAGATGGCAGAGGACTTCGGGATCGAAAATGATGTCCGTGTCTCTTCCCTTGCCAGGTTCCCGGATGTTTTATCCATGGAAGAGGAACCCGTAGACCCTGAAGGGATCTGGGAGAATCTGCAGCAGGTCCTGCAGGACGCCTCGAAGATGTTTGACGAAGCCCGGATCAGAGAGGGTGAATTCCTCAGAGAGGATCTGAACGGAAAACTGGATGAAATGCAGGACCATGTGACCTTTATCTCCGGTCGTGCACCCGGCCTGATCGAGACCTACAGAAAGAACCTGCAGGACAAGGTGATGGAGCTTTTGGAGGCATCCAGTATTGATGATTCCAGAATTGCCCAGGAAGTGACGATTTACGCTGACAAGGTATGTGTGGATGAGGAACTTGTCCGTCTGCGCAGCCATATTGAAGCCACCCGCCAGGAGCTTACCCGTGAAGGAAGCATAGGGCGCAAGCTCGATTTCATCGCTCAGGAGATGAACCGGGAATCCAATACGATCCTCTCCAAATCAGACGACCGCGAGGTCTCCGATCATGCGATCGAGCTCAAAACTACGGTCGAGAAGATCCGCGAGCAGGTGCAGAATATCGAGTGATCCGGTGTAGATAGATTATGGCAGTAAACAAGCTGATACATGTCGGTTTCGGCAATATCGTAAACGCAGGCAAGATCATAGCGATCGTGAGTCCGGACTCGGCGCCGGTGCGCCGTCTGGTCTCGCAGGCCAAAAGTGACGGCCGTGTTATCGACGCGACACAGGGCAGGAAGACCAAATCGGTCATCGTCATGGAAAATGACAGGATTGTCCTTTCAGCCCTGCTTCCTGAGACGATCCGGGGACGGGCCATTGCGGAGAACGATGCCGACCAGGAGGATTGACCTGCGAAAAAGTGTTTCAGGCGCGGAGAGGGTTTCATCCATCTCCTGCCGCGCCCTCAGCGGGACTTCCCCGGTGTATAAAATATGTGCTGATACCGTATGCGCGGGAAAGGGCGGAAAATGGAAGGTAAACTGGTAGTGATCTCCGGCTTCAGCGGAGCCGGCAAGGGAACTGTCATAGGACGGATGATGAAGGAACACGAAGGATATGCGCTTTCTGTTTCCATGACAACGCGAAAGCCCAGGGACGGAGAGACGGATGGTGTTCAGTATCATTTTGTCGAAAATGAAGTGTTTGAAGACCTGATCCGAAAAAACGGCTTTCTGGAACATGCCGGTTTTGTGGACAATTATTACGGGACGCCCCGCGCTTTTGTGGAAGAAAACAGGTCCGCAGGCAGAGATGTCCTTCTGGAGATCGAAGTGCAGGGAGCAATGCAGATCCGGGATCAGTTCCCGGAGGCAGTGCTGATCTTTGTCACACCTCCCACGGCTGAGGAGCTGAAGAACAGGCTTTTCGGACGAAAAACAGAGTCAGAGGAAAAAGCCATGAAACGGCTTGGCCGGGCGGCAGAGGAAGTGCATTCCATTCCCCAATACCCCTATCTGCTCATCAATGAAGACGTGGATGCCTGCGCGCAGTCTCTGCATTCCATCATCAGCGGAGCGTGGACGCCCGGATCGCCGGACGATGCGCATGCCGGCGGCGGGATGATCATTACAGATCCGGCCGAAAAAGAGGCTTTCGCAAAAACATTCAGCGCCCAGCTTCAGGAAATCCTCGCACAGTGAGGCACAGTGAGCGGGCTCCGGGCAAATGTGATCATACAGTATCTTATGGCCGGCAGAAATAACTGCTGCCGGGTATAAATAAAGAAAGGAAAGGTTTTTATTTATGATTCATCCATCTTATGTGGATCTTATGAAAGTGGTCAACAAAGATATTGAAGAGGGAGAGACTCCCGTAATTAACAGCCGTTATTCTATCGTAATGGCTACGGCCAAGCGCGCCCGCCAGATCGTTGACGGCGACGAACCGCTTGTCAGGGTCTCCAGGGGGGAGAAGCCCCTCTCTACCGCTGTTGCGGAGCTCAATGAGGGCGAGATCCGTATTCTGGCAGAAGATGAGGCTGAGGAAGAGTATCTCGAGAATGTCGTGGAGATGGGTTCCGATGAGCTTATTGAGACGGCAGGGTCCTTCGATGAAACAGCAGAAGAAGCTGTTGAGAGTGATGAGACAGATGCAGAGGCGGACTTCGAAGAAGATGCCGCTGCCGATGAGGATGCAGCCGAATGAAAATCCTGTTTGTTTCCCTCGGATGTGATAAGAACCTTGTCGACTCCGAGGAAATGCTGGGGGATCTGACACAGGCGGGGTACGAGATCACCGATGACGAGGAAGCGGCAGAAGCCGCCGTCATCAACACCTGCTGTTTTATCAATGACGCCAAAAAGGAGAGCATCGAGACGATCCTGGAACTGGCACAGCGCAGAACAGACGGACAGCTCCGTGCCCTGATCGTAACAGGCTGTCTTGCTCAGCGCTACAGTGAGGATATTCTGCGGGAGATTCCGGAAGTTGATGCGGTCATAGGTACTACGGCACAGGATACGCTGCTCCAGACCCTGCAGGAAGTCGTCAGACGCAATGACTCAAAAGAAGGAAGCAGTGTGGAGAAGGATCCGGCGCTGATCAGGATCAATGACCTGCGCAGAATGCCCCGCACAGACGCAAAGAGAGTTCTGACAACGGCCAACGGCTATGGATATCTCCGGATCGCCGAAGGATGCAGCAAGCATTGTACCTACTGTGTAATCCCTTCCATCCGCGGTTCCTACCGCAGTATCCCCATGGAAAATGTCCTTGCAACGGCGGAGGACCTGGCCGCCCAGGGAGTCCGTGAGCTGATCCTGGTCGCACAGGAGACCACCGTCTACGGGACAGATCTCTATGGCAGAAAGATGCTCCCCGAACTTCTGCACAGGCTGGCACAGATTGACGGGATCCGCTGGATCCGCCTGCTGTACTGCTATCCCGAGGAGATCACCCCCGAGCTGGTGCAGACGATCCGGGAGGAGCCCAAGGTTCTCCACTATATCGATATGCCTGTCCAGCATGCATCGGATGATATACTGAAGAGGATGGGAAGGCGCACCGATAAAAAAGAGCTGGAGGAGATCATCGGTCTGCTGAGAAAAGAGATTCCGGATATTTGTATCCGTACTACGCTGATCTCGGGATTTCCCGGCGAGACGGAGAAGGATCACAAGATTCTTGCTTCATTTGTGCGCAGGATGAAATTTGACAGGCTCGGTGTATTTGCCTATTCCCGCGAGGAAGGGACGCCTGCCGCGAAAATGGCCTCTCAGATTCCTGCTCCGGTCAAGCGCAAACGCCGCAGTGAGCTCATGCTTCTGCAGCAGGAGATCGCCTTCAGGAAAGCGCGCCGGATGAAGGGGAAGACTCTGGAAGCGATCATCGAAGGCCGGATCGTCGGCGAGGATGTCTATACGGCACGTACCTATATGGATGCACCGGGGGTGGATGGAACTCTTTTTATTGAGACAAGGCGTGAGCTGATGTCGGGTGACTTCGTCAATGTGAAGATCACCGGATCCGACCAGTATGATCTGGTCGGCGTAATCGCGGACTGAGGACCGGTTTTATTGTTTTTATTTTTTTAAGGACCGGCGGCAGCCGGCCTGATGGAGATGTATTATGAATCTGCCTAACAAACTGACTGTGCTCAGGGTAATTTTAGTTCCCTTCTTTGTCATCTTTCTGCTTCTTTCAAAGACGACGGAATCGATGAAATGGATCGCGCTGGTGCTTTTCATCGTCGCGTCTCTGACTGACCTTCTGGACGGACATATTGCGCGCAGCCGCAATCTGGTCACCACATTCGGAAAGTTTATGGATCCTCTCGCAGATAAGATCCTGACGATCTCCGGCATGATCTGCCTGATTGAACTTGGCAGGATCCCTTCCTGGATCGTCGTCATTATTGTGGCGAGAGAATTTATCATCAGCGGTTTCAGGCTGATCGCCACTGAGCACGGCATCGTTATTGCAGCCAATTACTGGGGCAAGTGGAAGACTACTTTCCAGATGATCATGATCATCCTCATGATCATGAATATTTCCTCCCTGCAGATGATCACCACGATCGTGATGTGGGTCGCCCTGGTCCTTACAATTGTTTCTCTGGTCACTTATATCACTGCGAATATGGATGTGGTCCGGACCATGGAGACAAAGTAATGAGACGCGCAATCCTGATGTGCGCCGGAGCATATGAAGCAGTTCCGATTCCGGTCGGAAAGAAAAGTCAAAGCCTTCGTTCTGCGGAGGCTTTTGATCTATGCACAGAAAATGCACCTCTGGTCGTCGCTGTCGACGGCGGCCTGCCCAGGCTTCTTGCACAGGGAATCTCACCGGACATTGTTCTTGGAGATTTCGATTCCCTGGACCGGAAATTCCAACCTCTTTTAGAGGAATTCGCTTCTGCGCATCCGGACAGTCTGATGCGGCTTCCCTGTGAAAAAGACGATACGGATACCGTCTATGCCTGTCGGGTCTGTCTGGAACGCGGCTGCAGTGAGCTCTTGTTCTATGGAGCCCTGGGCGGACGTCTGGACCACACTGTTGCCAATATACAGACACTGACCTGGCTGAAGAAGCAGGGGGCGGACGGATATCTGATCGGAAAGACGACCCTGGCCTGTGTCCTGAGTGGGGAGACGATCTGTCTTCCCGGGGATTTCGAGGGGACTTTTTCCCTGTTCGCCCTCGATGAAGAGGTGACCGGCGTCACATTGAGGGGGATGAAATATCCTCTTTCAGAAGCAGATCTGACCAATGCGTTTCCCATCGGCGTCAGCAACGAAGTGGATCGGGAGACTGTCCGGGGGACAGAAGACGGCCGTGCTTCTGTGACGGTCCGCAGCGGACATGCCCTTATGATACTGGAGAAGGAGGCATCTCAATGCATGCCGGATCCATCCCTGTTTGACAGAATCCCTCTCTCCGGGGATTGAAAGAAGTTCAAAAACCCTGCGGTTCCATCAGCGGTTCCGCAGGGTTTTTTGTTCTTTCAACAAGTGAGGGGTTATAAAATCTTTTAATGAATACGCGCAATACGCTTGAATGCGTACTTGTTTTAGGCAGTCCGCCAAGTCCTCTGCCTGTATCAGATCTCGCTGAAGAGGAGATCGGAATAGACGGGGATCGGCCAGGCATCGCGGGAGGTGATGGTCTCCAGTTCATCGGCAAAGCTGCGGCATTCATTCATGTCGGGGATAATGACTGTATGACAGTAGCGCATGGCCTCCTCATCATCCGCGGGAACGATGCGGAGATCTCTTTCCAGCTTGTCGCAGGCATCACTGAGGCAGTCGGTAAGCATGCAGTTGTTGAGTGCATTGGTCGACTCATATTTGGCGGGAAGTCCCAGGGCTTTGCGTCTTTCCAGGCCGCGGCAGAGCTGCGACCCGTACATGGAGACGGCGGGAAGGATCTCTTTGCGCAGCATGTCGATCAGGGTCCGCGCTTCCATCGAGATCGTGGCGGTGTAGTTCTGTACGTGGATATTGTATCGGGCAAAAACTTCATCGCGGGTATAGATCGCATGGTCAGTGAAGAGGCTGATGTTCTTTTCCTTGATATAGGCGGGCAGTGCGTCAACAGTGGAAATATTATTATGCAGGCCGCGGCGCTTTGCCTCTTCGATCCAGGCTTCATCGTAGCCGTTTCCGTCGAAGATGATGCGCTTGTGAGCGGTCAGTTCGCGGCGGATCAGGCCGTTGAGATCGTGATGGAAGTCCTCGGATTCCTCCAGCTCATCGGCAAATTTGCCGAGTTCCTCAGCCATCATGGTGTTGAGGACGATATTGGGACCGGAGATGGAGAGGGAAGAGCCGACCATACGGAACTCAAACTTGTTGCCGGTGAATGCCATGGGCGAAGTGCGGTTTCTGTCCGTGTTGTCCATGGGAATGGGAGGCATGGTATCGACGCCGATGGCGAGATTGCGCCTGCCTGCATTGGTATAGGCGGTATCGTCAATGATGGAATCGATGACTGCGCTCAGTTCTTCACCCATGAAGATGGAGACGACAGCGGGCGGTGCTTCCTGCGCACCCAGTCTGTGGTCATTGCCGGGGGTCGCAACGGTGGCACGGAGCATATCCTGGTACTCATCGACGCCCTTGATAAAAGCGGTCAGAAAGAGCAGGAACTGCGCGTTTTCGCGGGGAGTGGAACCGGGCTTGAAGAGATTCTCGCCGGTATCTGTGCCGAGAGACCAGTTGTCGTGTTTACCGGAGCCGTTGACACCGGCAAAGGGTTTCTCATGCAGCAGGCAGACCAGACCGTGGCGGTCGGCGACCTTTTTCATGATCTCCATTGTGATCTGGTTCTGGTCACAGGCCATGTTGGCGTCGGTGTAGATGGGCGCCATCTCATGCTGGGAGGGAGCCACTTCATTGTGCTTGGTCTTGGACAGAACGCCGAGTTTCCAGAGTTCATTGTCAAGGTCCTGCATATAGGCCTGTACACGGGGGCGGATCGCACCGTAATAATGATCCTCCAGCTCCTGGCCGCGCGGCGGTTTGGCGCCGATGAGGGTGCGGCCGGTCATGATCAGGTCCTCGCGCTGTTTGTAGAGCTCCTTGTCAATGAGGAAATATTCCTGTTCGGAGCCGACCTGGGCGATGACCCGCTTGGCGGTGTTGTTTCCAAAGAGCCGCAGGATCCTGACAGCGGCTTTGCTGACAGCTTCCATGGAACGCAGCAGGGGCATTTTCTTGTCCAGCGCATGTCCCGAATAGGAGCAGAAGATCGTGGGAATGCACAGAGACTTTTCCTTAATAAAAGCAAACGAAGTGGGATCCCAGGCAGTATAGCCGCGGGCTTCGAAAGTGGCGCGCAGACCTCCGGAAGGGAAGGAGGAGGCGTCGGATTCTCCGCGGACCAGTTCCTTGCCGGAAAACTCCATTACGACTTTGCCGCCGCCGGCAGGCTGGATAAAGCTGTCATGTTTTTCGGCTGTGACGCCGGTCATAGGCTGGAACCAGTGGGTGTAGTGGGTCGCGCCCTTCTCAACTGCCCACTGCTTCATTGCTTCTGCAATCTCATTCGCGGTGGATATGTCGAGAGGAGTTGTGTCGGAGACAGATTTCTTCCACGCCTTATAGCAGGTGGGTGAGAGCCGGTCTTTCATTGTCTCTTCATCGAAGACCATGCTCCCGAACAGCTCGGGAAGGCGCTTTGGTTCTTTGCTCATTAGTCAAACCTCCTGAAAATATATATGTCATAGACGCCGCTGCAAAGAATTTTACGGACTTTGCTGCGGAGAGCATTACAAGAATAGATAGTCGCATTATACAGAAAACATTTGTTTAACGCAACAAATCGTTTTTGCAGGCTTCCCGCCCGTATGTGAAGGCCTTGTATAAACAGACCGGGTGAAAGTGTCGGCAAGGGGGCTGTTTTTGTTGAACTGTGCGTGTTTTCGTAGTAAAATAAATTTTCAGAAGATGTATGCACGGCTGTGCCGAAAGTGCGGTGCATGGCGGCAGCGGCCTGCAGTGTGCGATCGGGTCCGGACAAAGACCTGAAAAGAGGGCCGGGTCCAGTTTCTGTTCCGGACGAGAAAAGAATCGTATAGAAAAGGAGAGATGTGTATGAGTCACAGACCTGTAGTTTTAATGATCCTGGATGGCTATGGATTAAATGATAACCCTGAGGCGAATGCTATTGCCATGGCGAATACGCCGGTAATGGACAAACTGATGGCTGAGTATCCCTTTCAAAAGGGTTATGCCAGCGGCATGTCGGTCGGTCTGCCGGACGGTCAGATGGGCAACTCGGAAGTCGGCCATATGAATATGGGCGCCGGCCGTATCGTATATCAGGAGCTGACCAGAATCACCAAGGAAATCCAGGATGGCGAGTTCTTTGAGAATCCCGAGCTCCTCGCAGCAATCAACAACTGCAAGATCCGCAATTCGGACCTGCATCTGTTCGGTCTGCTTTCCGACGGCGGCGTTCACAGCCACAACACGCATCTGTACGCTCTCCTTGAAATGGCTAAACGCAACGGCCTCGACAGAGTCTATGTAGACTGCTTCCTTGACGGCCGTGACACACCGCCCAGAAGCGGTATCGATTTCCTTGCCCAGCTCGAGGACAAGATGAAAGAGATCGGTGTCGGAAAGATCTCCATGATCAGCGGCCGCTACTACGCAATGGATCGTGACAACAACTATGACCGCGTGCAGATCGCCTACGACGCAATGACCAAGGGAGAGGGCCTCAAGGCGGCAAGCTCCGCTGAGGCGATCCAGAGTTCCTATGACCGCGATGAGTCAGATGAGTTCGTAAAGCCCACCGTGATCATGGACGGAGACAAGCCGGTTTCCCTGATCAAGGACGGCGACTCTATCGTTTTCTTCAACTTCCGCCCCGACCGTGCGCGTGAGATCACTCACTGCTTCTGCGACAACGAGTTCAATTACTTCGAGAGAGGCCCCAGGAAGAAAGTCTTCTTTGCCTGCTTCAAGGATTATGATCCCGAGATCCCCAACAAGGAGATCGCTTTCAAGAAAGTAGATGTCACCAACACCTTCGGCGAGTGGCTTGCAGCGCAGGGAATGAAACAGGCCAGAATCGCCGAGACCGAGAAGTATGCGCATGTCACGTTCTTCTTCAACGGCGGTGTCGAGGATCCCAATGAGGACGAGGACAGAATCCTGGTCCGTTCTCCCAAGGATGTCCCCACATATGATCTGAAGCCTGAGATGAGCGCTTACGGCGTTCTCGACAAACTGCTTGCCGCGATCGAATCCGACAAGTATGATGCCATCGTCATCAACTTTGCCAACCCCGACATGGTCGGCCATACAGGAGTCCTGCCGGCAGCCATCAAGGCAGTTGAAGTCGTTGACGAATGTGTCGGAAAAGCAGTGGATGCTATTATCGCCAAAGGCGGCGTCCTCTTTATCTGCGCTGACCACGGCAACTGCGAGCAGATGGTCAACTATGAGACAGGTGCTCCCCACACAGCCCACACAACCAATCCGGTTCCCTTCATCCTGGTGAACTATGACAAGGATTACACACTGGCAGAAGGCGGCGTCCTCGCGGACATCGTCCCCACTCTGATCGAAGTCATGGGCAAGAAACAGCCCGCTGAAATGACCGGCAAGTCCCTTCTGGTTAAAAAGGGCTGATCGATCATCCGCACTGTTTTTGCTGATTAATTAAATAAAAATGATGACAGGCTCTGCACCGGGTTTTGGATCCGGCAGAGCCTGTTTCTGTGTGCAGGGGCAGATATTGTCTTTTAATGTACGTTTTTGTGTACATATTGTGGTTTAAGGGCAATTTTTTTTTGTTTTTTATGTGAAAAGATGGGGATGGGTATATTCAAATTGCAAAAAATGAATTATTATAGGTTTATATGTGCGGAAGTGTGCGCATATGAAATCATGTTGCTGCTCCGTTCGAAAACCTGAAATGCTTACAGATCATGAAGATGCTGAACAGAAAAAATACTCCCGGAAAAGATCCGAATGATTCCCGGAGTGTCGGAGAAAAACTGAACAGATTCCTGCGCAGGAACGCGGACGGGCTCGGCGAAAAGGAAGACCGGCAGCGGAAAAGCCCCGCTTTCCCGGGAAATCCCCGTTTGTTCCTCAGAGAGAGGTTGCTCAAGAAGGACATATCTGAAGAGGGATCGGGAACACAGGACGCTGCCCGCAATGAACCTGACCGGTCTGTCAAGGAACGGCGCGAGAGACGGGTCAGCTGGATGTTTCTGACCCCCAGCCTGATCGGCGTGAGTCTCTTTTTTGTCCTGCCCTTTATTGTGGTCATCTACTATTCGATGATCGACAATCCGATACGGCACAGGTTTGTCGGCTTTGCCAATTATTTCAGAGTGTTTAGAAATGAGGCCTTTCGTGTAGCGGTCGCCAACACATTGAAGTTTTCTGTCGTTGCCGTACCTCTTGCTGTAGGTTTATCTCTATTTCTTGCTGTTATTATGGAAAAGAGACTGCCTTGGAAAAGCCGGTTCCGGTCCTTTTTCCTCAGTCCCATGATGGTTCCGACAGCTTCGGTCATCATGATCTGGCAGATCCTTTTTCACTACAACGGACTTGTCAATGTCTTTCTGCAGAATCTGACAGGCGGGAAGATCGACTGGCTCAAATCCTCCTATGCGCAGGTTCCGATCATTCTTTTGTTTTTGTGGAAGAATCTTGGATACAATATGATACTGTTCATGTCGGGACTGGCCAATATTCCCAGGGATCAGATAGAGGTCGCCCGTCTGGAAAGCGCATCGGAGTTTCAGATTTTCTGGCTGATCAAGGTCAGATATTTATCTTCGACGATCATGTTCGTCACGATTATGTCCCTGATCAATTCCTTCAAGGTGTTCCGAGAGATCTACCTGATGGCAGGGGACTACCCTTACGACGCACTGTATATGCTGCAGCATTTCATGAATAATACCTTTAAATCTCTGGATTACCAGAAGCTCAGTGCCGCGGCCGTTCTGATGGCGATTTTCATGATCGTCGTGATCGGCATACTGTTCCTGACAGAAGACTGGTTCGGAAGGGATCTTGAGTGAGGGGGGAGAAAGAATTGCCCGGACACAAGAAAAGGCGTTCCCAAAAGAAACGCAGTGCCGGCTGGGTGAATGACCGGTTAAAATTTGAAACGGATCCGGCGGATCTGTATCCTCTGAGCAGGGCACACAGGACAATCCCTGAGAAAAACGGATTCGCAGACGAGGAGAAAGCAGACCCGGAATCCGGTGAGGAACCTGCTGACGAACTGATTCCCCTGGCGGATGCCAAAAAGGCTCCTGCAGAGATACCGGATGACGGACCTGATCCAGAAGCGCAGGAACCCGAAGATTCAGAGTCACAGGAACCCGAATTTTCAGAGTCTCAGGAACCTGTTTTTGTTACAGAGCCGCAGGAACCTGAAGAAACAGAGGCTCAGGTATTTGAAGATTCAGGGGTGCTGGAGCCTGAGTATACAAGGACACAGGAAGCCGGGTATATATGGGCGCAGAAACCCGAAGATGCCGGGGCACAGGAGCCTGGAGATAGGGAGGATGTATCCGCAGAGGAAGCAGCCGCCGTGCAGGTCCTCAGCCGCCGCGAGCGTTTCCGGAGATTCTGGACCAAACAGAGGATCGGGATCCTCCGCATGGTCATACGGACAGCGGTCATCGGATTTTTTGCAGTGCTCTTTTTAATGCCCATCGTGCTCACGATCACCAATTCACTGATGACAAAATCCGAGATCAATGCCAACTATGGCGTGATCTTCGCCAAGAGAAACGGTGTCCGCGTATTTATCAGCAGCACAGTCAACCTGAAATTTATCCCGGACATTGTCTCTTTTGAGCAGTATTTCAAGGTACTCATCCTGAGCCCTGAGTATCTGCTGAAATTCTGGAATTCGGTGATCTATGTTGTTCCGATTGTAGTCTTTCAGCTTGCGGTCGCCTCGCTGGCCTCCTATGGCTTTGCCAGATATCGCAGCCGCGTGAGAGAGATTATATTCTTTGCCTACATAATCCTGATGCTCATGCCATATCAGGTCACGCTGGTACCCAACTATCTGGTGTCAAGCTGGCTGAATATCCTGGGTACCAGGTGGGCTATATGGCTGCCCGGTTTCTTTTCACCGTTCGCAGTGTATATGCTGACAAAATATATGCGCAGGATCCCCAGATCCATCTATGAGGCGGCGGAAATCGACGGCGCGGGGGAATGGCAGATCTTTACAAAAATCTGTCTTCCGAACTGCCGCGGCGGCCTCGCCTCCATCGCAATCCTGCTCTTTATCGATTATTGGAATATGGTTGAGCAGCCGCTGATCCTGCTTTCAAATGATCAGCTGCATCCTCTGTCCGTTTTTCTCTCCAAGATCAATTCGGGAGAGATTTCCCTGGCCTTTGCGGTCGCGGTCATCTATATGGTTCTGCCGATGATGGTGTTTTTGTACGGAGAGGAATACCTGGTGGAAGGAATCGTTTACCAGGGCGGCATTAAAGAATAGTACATCATTTGTTACGGAACCGAAAAACCTTCGGGAAGGAAAAACGTATGAATATCGAAGATAAAGAACTGGAGCAGTTCCGCAAATCGCAGAGACGAAAGGATATCATCAAGAATATCACCATTGTTTTTCTGCTCATTCTTCTGGCTCTGACTTTCTTTTCCAGAACGATCATGAACTATACGCTTCCGCAGGTCGCCACACATGTCGTGGCGCAGGGAGAAGTTTCCCCCAGGATCCGCGGACAGGGCACAGCCGAAGTGGATGATCCCTATAATGTCATGATGACCCAGGCCAGGACGATCAAAAGCGTCGCTGTACGGGTGGACCAGAAGGTAAAGCGGGGCGATGTTCTGTATTATCTGGAGGATAATGAATCAGAGGAGCTCCGCACGGCAAGACAGGAACTGGCCAGTCTCCAGTCTGATTTTACCAAGAAGCTGTTTGACGGTACGCTGAGCGATGCGGATATAACCAGGCTGCGCGCAGGCAATTACCGCTCGGATGACGAGATGCAGGCCGAGCTGGCAGCGGCTAACCGCAGACTTGAAGCGGCAACAGCGGAAGCCTCTGCCGCAAAGGCTGCCCTGGACAAACTGACGGCAGCGTCATCGGGATCAGGTTCAGTGGCCGAAGCCTCTGCGACGAGGACAGTGATCGATGATGAGGACTATGACTGGAATGAAGAGGATGAGGTGGATCCTTCCGCAGATCCTTCCGGCAGCGGGTCTTCCTCCTCGAGCAGGACAGAGAAAAAGATAGAAAAAGCCACGACCAGGAATATTGATGCAGAGATAGAGCTTGAAGCTGCCAAGTTACTGCAGGAAAAGGTCGTCAGCAGCATCAGCTCCGAACTGGAGCTCAAGAGTCTGCAGGACCAGATCAAGCTCGCGCAGGCCAAGCTCGAGCGCATGGAAGAGGAGAATATCGGCGCGACCGTTAAAGCTCCTGTCGACGGTACCGTGATCAGTCTCACATATTCTTCCGGTGAGATCGCAGCCGCGGATTCTTCTGCGGCGATCATCCGGATCGACGGCAAAAAGCTCACTGTCAGCTTCTCGGTTTCGAAGGAACAGGCTCAGAAGCTCCAGGTTGGTGATGAGGCGGAGCCCCAGAACTATTGGGAGTACGATGAGAATTTCAAGGCGGTTCTCAGGCAGATCACAGCAGACAGCAGTGATCCCCAGAATTCCAGGCTTCTGAAATTTGAAATTGACAGTGCTGCGGTGTCATCCGGTGACACTGTACAGCTTCAGATCGCAGAGAGCTCCAAAACCTATGATCTTGTTGTGCCCAATTCGGCAGTCCGCAATGATGCAAACGGCACCTTTGTCCTGATCCTGCAGACCAGACAGAGCCCGCTTGGAAACCGCTATATTGTTACAAGAGAGAGTGTCAAGGTCCTGGCTAAGGACGATACAAATTCTGCGATCAGCGGATCGATCGGTGCCTATACTTATGTAGTCACAACATCAACAAGGTCGATTTCTTCCGGCGACCAGGTGCGTCTGGCCGAAGAAGAGGAGACGACTGAAGAGTAATAAATATTGCCTGTGCAGTATTAAATCTTTGGAGAGCGGCACATTCGGGAGTTTAAAAAACCGGCGGAAAAGAGGCACACATGTCTGACAGCAAACTGAATAAGAAATTTCAAGATGCTGTCCGGACAGGAAGCCGGGGCGCAGATCGTGCAATCCGCAGGACGGGCCGGGCGCTTGACAGCACTTGGAAAAAGATGCACAGATGGCAGAAGATCGGGATTATCCTGTGTATCCTGTTCTGGATCGCTTCGGCAGTCCTGGGTGCCGTGACCAGGAAGATTACCGGCGGTCTGATCGACCAGACTGCGGCGCAGCGATGGGCTTCCAATGATAATTATGCACAGGTCAGTGCTTTTCTGTCAGAGGGGAGCGGCGCGTCCGAGGATACGGTGAAAGCCATGTATGCCGGACTGATGCTCGATCTGCAGACAGATGCGATAGCCCTGTCCGAAACCCAGATCAATAACGGCGCAAGTCTGATCGAAGAATGCTATTGCGGAATGGGAAGTGCCGACCTGTCAGTTTCCAGTGATTCCGTCACGGTGAATGCTATCGGTGTCGGCGGGCGGTTTTTTGACATGCATCCGCTGGATCTTATAGACGGATACTACTTTTCTGATGATGATCTGATGCATGACCGGGTTCTGCTTGATGATCAGACTGCCTGGAGACTTTTCGGCTCTCCCAATGTGGTGGGAATGGCTGTCTATATCGGCGGCACACCGCATTATATTGCCGGTGTTTTCCGACAGCCTTCGAAGAGATTTTACAAGGAATCCGGCATGGGCAGTTACCTGATCTATATGTCCTATGATTCTCTGTGTAAATACACGGAAGCCTCAGCCGCTGCCCCGGAAGGAGACGGCTCGGGTGAAAACAGTATGGACATGTCTGAAGGAATGGATGCCCTTGCGCCGCAGGCTGTACCGCAGACAGCTGCATATATGCCTGTTCTTAAGGAAAGTGTTCCGGAGAGAAAAGGTGTTGAGCCTGATGAGGAATCAGCTGAATATGATGACGGCGGGGACATCGGCGAAAGCGATACTCTCACTGAGGATGTTGAAGAAACAGACAGCAAAGATGAGGAACTCAGTGATGATCCGGTCGGGGATGAATTGAGTCCCCAGGGCGGGGCAGGAAACGGCGCATCCGGCAGAAACAACGGAGATGGTGAAGAGGAGGAGGCTGAACAGGTCAACCGCAGCAGGGTGACCTGCTATGAGGTTGTCATGCCGAATCCTGTACAGGGTTATGCGCTCCGCAAGGTCAGGAGCCGCCTGGAACAGGTTCCTTTTTCCATGGAAAAAGCCACGATCGTGGACAATACCAACAGATATGATGTCCTGCGCCTGGTCACATTAATGGCGCAGCCCGGTGTGCGCAGCATGCAGACAGCACCGATCCGCTATCCCTATTGGGAAAATGTGGCACTTGCGTGGGAGGATGTATTGATTCCCTTCGCGTTTCTGTGGATGTTCCTGAGGTTTTCGCCCTTCCTGTTCCTGTTATGGCTCCTGATCTGGTACGCTACACACAAGAGCTGGACGCTCGGCGGCGTAATCAATAATATTCAGGATAAAATTTATGACAGACAGTCTGAACGCATTTACGGCAGTAAGACCGTCAAAGCCCTGCCCGCTGCTGCCGAAGAGCCGGAACCGGGCAGTCCGGAAGGAGACAGCGCTGATCCAGAGCCTGACATCCCGGAGGAAGAAGGCACCGCAGATACCGGACCGGAGATCTCTGAGGAAGAGGGCACTCTGCAGACAGAGCTCGATATTCCTGAGGAAGAGAAAACTTCGGAGACAGAACCGGATGTCCCGGAGGAAGAAGGCACTGCAGATCCAGAGCCCGACATCCCTGAGGAAGAGGGCACTGCAGATCCGGAGCCAGACACTCCGGAGCAAGAGAAGGCCGCGGAGAATATAGATGACGGGAAAGCCGGCAGACCGGCCGTTTCCGGAGAGAATGCTGAAGAAAACTGATTTGTGTAAAAAAGGGGAGATGAAAACACTGTCATAAGCGGCAGAGCCTGCAGCTCCGTTTATGTCTGCTGTTCATACTATCCGGGGACGCACCAGGGGAAGGCGGTTCCGCATAAATCATCAATGAAGAAGGATTTAGAAATGATCAGATTAAAAAAGGGTTTCAGACGTTTTGCCGCTGCGGCGCTTTGTGTTGTTCTGGCTATATCGGCATCAGGCTGCGGAGGCGGCGGATCTGAAAAGAAAGAGAGCGGAGGTACCGGCTCCGCATCTTCTTCCATGCCGGAAATTACCAGTAAAGACGGTGTCGTGACTTCACAGACCATCACTCTCGGAGAAGATTTTACGACAGACGGACTTTCGGTCCTGGCAGTGGAAGACGGGGTTCTTTACGGATTCAACTACAGTTATGAAGGAGATGGATTCAGTGCTTACGAGCTGGTCCAGTTCAAAGAAGACGGCTCCGGATTTAATAAGGTCACCTACAAACTGGAAGACGAAGAAGCCTCCGAGGTAACTGCGTCGACCTTTAAAAACGGCAGTTATTATCTGGCTGTTTCCACAACCGGAAATTCCCCTGCACTGGATTATGCGCTTGATAATAACCTTGACGCATCCGAAGAGCTTCCTGAAGGCCTGGATTTGAGCGAAGACGCTGTCAGTACCTACCAGATCGCCTGTGTGGGGACCGACGGAAAACAGAAGTGGATCAAGGATGTCCGGGAGCCGGCGGACAGCATGTATTATTATATTGAATCCCTTGCCGCCTCTGACGAGGGTATCTATGTCGTTTCTTCGGAGGGTGTAGACCTCTATTCGGCGGAAGACGGATCCTTTAAGGAGACCGTATGCGCAGTGAATCCCGAACAGCTGACCGGCCTTCTCCATGTCATGCCTGACGGAACAGTCATCATGGTGGATGACACGGGAAGCTCTACCAAAATTCTCCGCTATGATGACGGCAAAAAGGAGTTCGTGGACAGTGTTACCCTTCCGGCCTCTTTAATGGGCGCCAGTGTTTTTACAGGCAGTCAGTATGATCTGTATCTGGCCTCAGAAGAAGGCATTTACGGGGCAAAGCTTGGATCCGATAACCTGGATGTTATTGTCAATTATGTAAATTCCGATCTGGATGTGGAAGGAATCAGCACCCTGACAGAGATCGGGGACGGCAAATTTGCAATTCAGGGTTATGGTGCGGAGGTCACTCTGGATACATATATCCTGGAGATGGTGGCTCCCGAGGATGTTAAGGACAGAAAAGAGATCACCCTCGGCGGTTATTACATCACTTATGATGTCCGCAGTGAGGTCATTCAGTTTAATAAGGAAAACAGCGAGTACAGGATTTCCATTCAGGACTACAGCCAGTACGATCTTGCGGAAGACGAGTACGACAGTGCCACCGGCCTTTCCAAGATGAACACGGATATTGTATCAGGCAATGTTCCCGACATTCTTGTCATGAATGAATACATGCCCGTGAGCAATTATATTTCCAAGGGCCTGATGATCGACATGACAGAGCGGTATGAGGCCGACAAGGAGATTGATAAGTCTGATTTTATGCAGAATGTCGTCGATGCATTTAAAATGGACGGCAGAATGTTCGTAATTGTACCCGGATTTACAGTGACAGGTATTGCCGGCAAGAGCAAATATATCGGGGACGGGAAAGACTTGTCAATTGAAAAGGCCAAAAAAATCGCGGCCGATATGGGACTGGATGAGACCGGCGTATTCGGTATCATAGACAGGGAATCGCTTCTGTCCTATGCAATCGAGTTCTCCGGGGATCAGTTTATCGATATGGACCAGCACAGCTGCGACTTCAACAATGCCCAGTTCCAGGAACTTCTGGAGTTTACCAATAAGTTCCCTGCCCAGATCGGTGATGAACAGGAGTATGATTACAGTACACAGTTCCTTGGCGACAAGGCTCTTCTGGGAATCCAGTTTATCAATACACCTTATGACTACTATTATATGACCAGACAGCTGTACGGAGATGTCAACATGACGATCACCGGATTCCCGTCCCAGAACAACAAGGGACCGTCTGTAGCTCCGAGTGTCGAGCTGGGAATCAGCAGCAGCGCCTCCGATCCTGATGGATGCTGGTCCTTCGTCCGTCGTTTCCTTCTGCCGGGATATCAGACCAAACTGGACAGCTGCCTGCCCATCAGCAAGAGCGCGATCAAGAAACAGGGCGCTGATGTCATTCAGAGCTTCAAAGAGCAGGAACTTGACAGTGAAGAATTCATGAGAGAGCAGGATGCACTGATTTCCGAGGATGAACCTGAGGAAGACTCTTCCATCGGGCTCACAGGAGATGAGATCATCGCAGTGACCGATGATATGGAAATTGAGGATATAGAAGAGTCCGAAGACATGATCGGAAAACCTGTTCCCGAAGAGGACTTTGATGGTACCCACGAGGAATACGAGCAGTATCTGGAGGAATTCGAAAAAGATGCCGAGGCTGCAGAAGATTCGGAAGTGGAGATCGTTGAGAAACCTATGGAAGAAACTACAGATCTCTTCGGCCTCGACAGTCTTCCCGAGTTCGGACAGGATGACCTTGATGCCATGCAGAAGATCCTTGAGAATCTGAGTTTCTCTGTAAACAGCGAAAATGAAGTGCTCAATATTATCATGGAGGAAGCAGGGGCTTACTTCGCAGGTCAGAAGTCTGTTTCTGAAGTATCTGATATCATTCAGAGCCGTGTACAGGTCTATCTGAAAGAAAACGAATAAGTTGATTTTATGCCTCCGGCAGACAAAGTACAGTCTGCCGGAGGTTTGATGCGGAATCCGTCAGTTGGAAGCGCGGCGGTATTGACGGATTGAAAGGTATTTATATGCAGAAAGAGATTACCCAGGACAGGATCAGAAATTTTTGTATTGTCGCACATATTGACCACGGCAAATCCACACTGGCGGACCGTATGATTGAAAAGACCGGCCTGCTGACCAGTCGTGAGATGCAGGATCAGGTACTGGACAATATGGAACTCGAGCGGGAGCGCGGGATCACGATCAAATCCCAGGCCGTACGTCTTGTCTACAATGCAAAAGACGGGCAGGAATATATTTTCAATCTGATCGATACCCCCGGACATGTGGATTTCAATTATGAGGTCAGCCGTTCTCTTGCCGCCTGCGACGGGGCAATTCTTGTCGTGGACGCTACGCAGGGAATCCAGGCGCAGACGCTCGCCAATGTATACCTGGCACTGGAGCACAATCTGGATGTCTTTCCGGTCATCAACAAGATTGACCTCCCCTCGGCTATGCCGGAGGCAGTGCGTGAGGAGATCGAGGATGTCATCGGCCTTGACGCCTCGGAAGCTCCCCTGATCTCAGCCAAACAGGGGCTGGGGGTAGAGGATGTCCTGGAGGCAGTCATCACCAATATTCCGGCGCCCGACGGCGATCCGGACGCCCCTCTCAAGGCGCTGATCTTTGATTCCCTGTATGATTCCTATCGGGGAGTAATCGTATTCTGCCGCCTGCGCGACGGAAGACTCCGCAGGGGTACCAAAGTCAAAATGATGGCCACCGGGGCAGTCGCCGAAGTTGTCGAGGTGGGATATTTCGGCCCCGGTCAGTTTATTCCCTGCGATGAGCTCTCCGCAGGCATGGTGGGTTATTTCACCGCGTCCATCAAGAATATCCGTGATGCCCGCGTCGGTGATACGGTCACGGACAGCACGCGCCCCTGTGACGAAGCTCTCCCGGGCTACAAGGGCGTGCAGCCTATGGTCTACTGCGGCCTTTATCCTTCCGAGACGCCCCGCTACCCTGATCTGAGGGACGCGCTGGAAAAGCTCCAGCTCAACGACGCCTCCCTCTTCTTCGAGCCTGAGACCTCACTGGCTCTTGGCTTCGGTTTCCGATGCGGATTCCTTGGGCTTCTGCATATGGAGGTCATTCTCGAGCGTCTTGAGCGCGAGTATGATCTTGACCTGATCTCCACCGCACCTGGTGTTGTCTACAAGGTCTACAAGACAGACGGCACGATGATCGAGCTGACCAATCCGTCCAATCTTCCCGAACCCTCTGCCATCCTCAAGATGGAGGAGCCTATTGTGAATGCGGAGATCATGGTCACAACAGAATTTATAGGCCCGATCATGCAGCTGTGCCAGGAGCGCCGCGGTCGTTATCTGGGAACAGACTATATCGAAACCACGCGCGCAGTCCTCAAGTATGAGCTGCCGCTCAACGAGATCATTTACGACTTCTTTGACGCCCTCAAGTCCAGATCCAGAGGCTATGCGTCCTTTGACTATGAACTCAAGGGCTACGAGGAATCCAAACTTGTCAAGATGGATATCCTTGTCAATAAGGAACCTGTCGACGCGCTCTCCTTTATCGTACATGCGGACGGAGCCTATGAACGCGGCCGCAAAATGTGCGAGAAACTCAAGGATGAGATCCCGCGCCAGCTCTTTGATGTGCCCATCCAGGCAGCTGTCGGAGGCCGTGTCATTGCACGTGAAACTGTCCGCCAGATGCGCAAGGATGTTCTTGCCAAGTGCTACGGAGGCGATATTTCCAGAAAGAAAAAGCTTCTCGAAAAACAGAAGGAAGGCAAGAAGCGCATGCAGACCGTCGGCAGCGTAGAGATCCCCAAAGAGGCTTTCATGAATGTGCTGAAGCTGGATACACAATAGGTCTCCAGGAAGACAGCTTCTTTTATAATGAAACGATGATGATACACAGACAGTATATGCAAAATAAAGAGTGCCGGAGGGATATTCTCTCCGGCACTGATTTAATATCCCTGTATATTCATATTCCCTTCTGCCTGCGCAAGTGCAGCTATTGTGATTTTCTGTCCGGTCCGCAGACTGCGGAACAGAGGGAAAGGTATGTAGAGGCCCTGATCCGGGAGATCAGGAGGCAGGAGGACTGCCCCCGGGGGACATACGCAGACACAGTGTTTTTCGGCGGAGGTACGCCCTCCGTGCTGTCGGAGGACCAGATCCTGCGCATCCTGCAGGCCCTGCGGGAGACTTTTTTCATCCTTCCGGACGCGGAGATCAGTCTGGAGATGAACCCCGGAACCGCAGACCAGGAAAAGCTGCGGGCATTAAAAAAGGCCGGGATCAACCGGCTGTCAATGGGTGTTCAGTCCATGCATGATGAAGAGCTGCGCCTTCTGGGCAGGATCCACACGGCCGAAGAAGCCCGGGAGGCTTTCTGGACAGCACGCGCGGCAGGATTTGACAATATCAATATCGATCTGATGAGTGCCCTGCCCGGACAATCCTTTGAGACCTGGGCGGACTCCCTGCGCCAGGCTGCCGAATGGAGGCCGGAGCACATCTCCGCCTACAGCCTGATCATTGAGCCGGGGACGCCTTTTTCCGCACTATATGAGACAGGAAAACTCCCGCCTCTTCCCGATGAGGAGACGGACCGGAAAATGTATCACTATACCAGGGAGTTTCTGGCGCAGTACGGCTATGCGCGCTATGAGATTTCCAATTACGCCCTGTCCGGCCGCCAATGCCGTCACAACAGCGGTTACTGGACCGGCCATCCCTACCTGGGATTCGGCATCGGCGCTGCCTCTTTTGTCAACGGCACCCGCTTTTCGAATACGACGGATTTTAAGGCCTATCTGGCAGAAGGCGGCAGTGTCCGCACAGAGGTTCATACTCTTTCGCAGCAGGAGAAGATGGAGGAATTCATGTTCCTGGGACTGCGCATGACGGCAGGTGTGAGCTCGGCCTCTTTTGCCTCCCGCTTCGGGAAGACGCTGGAGGAAGTCTACGGAAATGTGATCCGAAAGCACCTGAAGCAGGGACTTCTGGAGCCCGCCGGGGAAGGCTTCCGCCTCACGGAGAGAGGGACTGATGTCAGCAATTATGTGATGGCGGACTATCTGATGTAGACTGTCCGGTAAACAGCACCTGACTTTCTGTCGGATTCAGCGGATTCAGATCACACCTTGTCTGATATCGCGGACCATCAGCCATACCAGCCAGGCAGCCACCAGGATGGAGCCGATCTCTGCGGTGGGGGTCGCCCATACGATTCCGTACATTCCCATGACGGATTTGAACAGGAACATGAGGGGGATGTCCATACAGCCCTTTCTCAGAATAGAGAGAAGGAAGGAACTGAACCTTCGGCCGGATGCCTGGAAGACCGTATTTGTCAGATAAACAATAGAGGCCAGCGGCGTGGCCAGGGCGATGACTCGAAGGAAGGCGCTGCCGAAACTGACGGAGGCTTCTTCGGCGATGAAGAAAGCAACAAGCGAGGGGGCAAAAGTCCTGAAGACAAGTGTGCAGGTCAGGTTGAAGCACAGTGCCACGATCCCTGTAAAGAGGATGGCTTTTTTCAGACGATTGAAATTTCCTGCTCCGTAATTATAGCCCAGCAGGGGCAGAACGCCCTGGGTAAGTCCCATGGTCGTATTAAAGGCAAGCATATTGATCTTTTTGGCAACACCCATGCCGGCGACAGCAGCACTGCCGTATTCACTCACAAGATAATTGGCGGCGATGTTGGAGAGCATGGCCATGCTTGTTGCGAGCGCTGCGGGAACACCGATGGAAACGACATTTCCGGGAATCCCTTCTCCTGCAGAGAAATCCGTGGGAGACAGGGAGAGGACCGGATGGTCCCGGTGTTTATAGAGATAGGCAAGAAAATACCCCATGGCTGCCGTGTTGGACAGGCAGGTCGCGATGGCTGCACCGGTGACTTCATTGCCGGGCGGCAGGATGACAAACATGAATAGCGGGTCCAGGATGATGTTGAGGACGCCGCCCAGGGACATTCCGAAACCCGCCTCCTTTGCAGCTCCCACCGAGCGCACCAGATGTCCGCACAGGACATTTCCGACAGTGGGGATCGCACCTGCGATCATGGTCCAGAACATGTAATCATAGATGTAAAGGAAGGAAGAGTCATCACCGCCGATGACGGGGATGAGGCGGCTGCGAAAGACCAGGATGAGCATGGCGAACAGGACAGCTGAGGCCATTCCCCCGTAAAAACAGAAGGAAAAAGTCTTCCTGGCATAGCGGAAGTCTTTGCGCCCAAGAGCGCGGGAGATAACGCTGGCGCCGCCGATTCCGAAGAGGTTGGCGATGGCAGCCATCAATATGAATACCGGCATGGATACGGAGAGCGCTGCGACCATGGCCGCACTGCCTGTTCTTCCGACATACCATGTATCCGCAAAATTGTATATAATATTAATGAGCTGCGTGATGATCGTGGGGACGGCCAGTGTCATGACGGCCGCCGGGATCGGGGCAGATTCAAAAACTGCCATATCACGGGCTTGCCTGCCTGTATGGGCGGGATTTGACATGATGGTTTACCTCTTTGGATGAAACCGATATTTATACGTTTTTTATTTTGGAAAGCCTTGCACGATAGTAGAATGCATTGCAATTGTAACATTTTTTTAATTTTGATGCATGAATGGGAAATATTTTTATGAGGACCATATGCAATGTCTGCAGCCGCCGCTGCAGACTCGAAGATGGACAGACAGGCGCCTGCGGCGCCCGCCGGAATGACCATGGGACCATCACTGCCTCCAATTACGGGAAGCTGACCGCGCTTGCTCTGGATCCTATCGAAAAGAAGCCACTCTCCCGGTTTTATCCCGGCAGCATGATCCTGTCTGCGGGCAGCTACGGATGCAGTCTGCACTGTCCTTTCTGCCAGAATTATGAGATCGCCGCGGCAAGAGAACCCCATGTCGAAACGGTGCGATACAGCCCTCAGGAGCTGTGCGATCTGGCGCTGGACCTCAGGGTACGCGGCAATATCGGAATCGCATTTACCTATAATGAGCCCCTGGTGGGATGGGAATTTGTGCGGGATACGGCGGAGCTCTTTCATCAGAAGGGCATGAAGACAGTCCTTGTGTCCAACGGCCTGGCTTCACAGGAGGTCCTGAAGGAGATCCTGCCCCATATAGATGCGATGAACATCGATCTCAAGGGGTTTACCCCGGAATTCTACAGGGATTTCGTGGGAGGAGACCTTGAGATGGTGAAGGATTTCATCAGGACTGCCGCGGACAGCTGTCATGTGGAACTCACAAAACTCATAATCCCCGGAAAAAACGACAGCGAGGAGGAGATGCGGCAGACGGCGGAGTGGATCAGGTCCCTTCGCGGAGGAGAGGGCCGCAGTATTCCGCTCCATGTATCGCGCTATTTCCCCAGGTATAAATGGACAGCTCCCGCAACGCCGGTGAAGACAGTCTATCGTCTGGCAGACGTCGCAAGGGAGAAACTGGATCACGTCTATACGGGAAACTGCTGAAAAAAAGCAGGACCGAAACCGGATGGACATCAGGAAGCAGGAAAAGAGGAGGTATTGAAGATGGCAGTGATCGGTGCTGTGATGGTGCCGCATCCTCCGATCATCCTTCCGGAGATCGGACGCGGCGAGGAGAGAAAGATTCAGGAGACGACGGATGCCTACAATACAGCCATGGCTTTTGCCGCGTCATTAAAACCGGAGACCGTGGTGATCGCCTCCCCCCACAGTGTTATGTACGGGGACTATTTTCATATCTCACCCGGGGTGGAGGCGGAAGGAGACTTCCGCAGATTCCGGGCACGGAATGTATCTGTCCATGCGGACTACGACTATGAATTTGTCCACACCCTGAGCGGACTCTGCGACCGGGATGATTTTCCGGGCGGAACCATGGGAGAGAGGGATCCGGAGCTGGATCATGGGACCATGATCCCTCTGTATTTCCTCAACAAATTTATGGACCCCTCCGGTTACCGGGTTGTCCGCATCGGCCTCTCGGGACTTCCCCTGGCAGACCATTACAGGCTGGGACTCAAGATCCGCGAAGCTGCGGAACGCCTCGACAGGCGCGTGGTATTTATCGCCAGCGGAGACCTCTCCCACAAGCTCAAAGAGGACGGTCCCTACGGATTTGACGCAAACGGACCGGCTTACGATGAGCGCATCATGGATGTCATGGGCAGGGCGCAGTTTGACGAACTTCTGGACTTTGACGAGGCTTTCTGCGACAGGGCGGCCGAGTGCGGCCACCGCAGTTTTGTCATGATGGCAGGGGCGCTGGACGGTAAATCTGTCCGCGTAAACAGGCTTTCCCACCAGGGCACCTTCGGCGTCGGCTACGGTGTCTGCATTTATCAGGTCACGGGGCGGGATGATATGCGTCATTTTTTACATAACTGGTCGGAAAAAAGAAAAAAAGAACTGGCGCAGGCGCGCAGTAAGGAGGACCTGTTCGTACGTCTTGCCCGCGCAGGCGTGGAGTCCGCGGTCCGCTCGAAAAGAAAGCTTCCTGACAGGGACATCGCGGACCTGATCAGGACGGAGGCGCAGGATCTCGGTCTGAACTCCGCACAGATCATAGCTGTGCAGAGAGAGCTCCTGTACCGCCGTGCCGGTGTCTTCGTCTCCATCCACAAGAACGGCAGCCTTCGGGGCTGTATCGGCACGATCGCGCCGACCTGCAGCAGTGTAGCACAGGAAATCGCACAGAATGCGGTGAGTGCTTCGACCAAAGATCCGCGCTTTCCGGCCATCCGCCCCTCGGAGCTGGATGAGCTCGAGATCACTGTGGATGTCCTGGGCGACACGGAGCGGATCAGCTCCCCTGATCAGCTGGACGTAAAACGTTACGGCGTCATCGTCTCCAAGGGCCGCCGCAGAGGCCTGCTGCTGCCCAACCTGGACGGCGTGGATACGGTTGAAGAGCAGATCGGGATTGCCCTTCAAAAGGCAGGTCTCGATACCGACGAGGAAAACTACGAGCTCGAACGGTTTGAAGTCGTGCGTCATTATTGATAAAATAGCAGGTACTGCCGAATACTATACTGTTGTGGTCAAAAGTCGCTTTTGGGAACATCGTCTCATCAAGCTGCACAAACGCCTTGGGCACGCTCTCGCTCTACCCTTGCTGGCATCGGTACTAAGGCCGCTAAAATCAGCGGCCAAGTACCTGGCGCGCAACATCTCCTTCGGAGCTGCGCAAGGCCCTTCGGCTGTTTGTGCAGCTTGACGAGACTCAGAGCCATCAGATAC
>JBGUPU010000016.1:0-71349 GCA_045130475.1 Lachnospiraceae bacterium | reverse complement strand
CTTATCGAAGCTTATAGGGAAGAACGGATAAAATGCACAGCCCTCAAGGCTGGGCATTTTAGGACCACCTGTCTGAGTCTCCCGTGTTTTCAACACGGGAGACGAGTTTGGTCCGATCCGTTCTGAGCATAAGCGAGATTTAGTACAACTCTGCAAAATAATCCTGAACGACGCAGGAGGTATGCCTTGAAGGCGACTTCCTAAGGGCGCGACAAACCCATATTTAGTAAAGCGGGCGGGAGTCTGCCATCCTCTCCCGCCCGCGTATCCAATTTCTATACGATGATCAGATAGATCAGCTTCTGAGCTCGATTCCAAGGCCTTCCAGTCCGTTCAGGATCTTCTTCATAGCTGCGGTGATCTCTGCCTCCTCGAGGGTCTTCTCGCGGTGGCGGAAGGTCAGATTGTAGGCCATGGACTTGTAGCCCGGGCGGACCTGCTTGCCCTCATAAATGTCAAACAGGTGATAGGACTCGAGGATCTTTCCGCCGCGCTGTGCGATGACCGCCTCGATCTGGCCTGCCATAACATCACGGGGAACCAGCATACTGATGTCTCTGGAAACCGCGGGATACTTGGCAATGCCGGTATAGTGGTAGTCGAAGCTGGTGTGAGGGATCACACTTTGAAGGTCAATGACTGCGATATAAGCTCTTCCGCCGATACCGTAGGAACCAGCCACATCGGGATGAACTTCGCCGAAATAGCCCAGGGTCTCGCCCTTGTACTGGATGAGTGCCTGACGTCCGGGATGCAGGAAAGGTCTGCCAGCCCCGGGATCGCAGGTCATCTTTTCGCTCATGCCGGCCATCTCAAAGAACTCTTCGATGACGCCCTTCATAGTGAAGAAATCGCCCTCTCCGTACATGCCCAGGCAGAACATGGAGCGCTCGTCGGGGAGCTCTGTCAGAGGAAGTGCCTTGGGAATATAGACATTGGCCAGTTCAAAGAGCCTTGCGTCCTTGTTGCGGCGGCTGTAGTTGGTGCCCAGGCTGGTCAGCATGCCATGGAGAGGGGTGGTCCTCATCATGGAGAAGTCCTCGCCCAGAGGGTTGGAGATGCGGATGGCCCGGCGCTCGGGAGCATCCTCTGCAAAGAGAAGGCGGTCAAAGACCTTGGGGCTCTCAAAGGAATAGGTCATAGCTTCGGAGAAGCCGTTGAACATGGCTGCCTCGCGGGCCTTGTCCTGTATGCGCATCTTGTAAGTAAGGCCGCCCATGACGGAGGAGCCGCCCGGAAGGGTCATGGGGATATTTTCATAACCGGTGAAGCGGGCAACTTCTTCGGCAAGATCGCACATTGCCTTCACATCCTGACGGAAATAAGGGACGATGACTTCTTCTTTTTCGACATCGTAATCCATCTCCAGCTTGGCAAAGATGTCCAGCATGACTTCAGGCGCATAGTGTGTGCCCAGGAAAGCGTTGATCTCGCGCGCATTGAAGGGGATGCGGGTGCGCTCCGGAATGGGGGCGCAGGCGTCGGCCATACCCTTGACGGGCCTGCCGCAGCCGAGCTCGCGCATAAGCTGGCAGGCGCGGTTGACAGCCGCCTCTGCATTTGTGGGATGCAGGCCTTTTTCAAAGATACCGGATGCGTCTGTGCGCAGACCGATACGCTTGGCGGATTTGCGGATGTTGGGACCGTTGAAGGTCGCGGACTCAAAGAGAACGGTCTTCACTTCATCGGTGATCTTGGAATTCTCACCTCCCATGATGCCTGCAATGCCGATTTCCTTTTCGGCGTCGCAGATCATGAGTACATCGTGGTCCATCTTTCGCATCTGGCCGTCCAGAGTCTGGAACATATCGCCGTCCTGCGCGCGGCGGACGATGATCTTGTGTCCGGCGACAGTGTCGAGGTCGAATGCATGCATGGGCTGGCCGTACTCGATCATGACATAGTTGGTGATGTCGACCAGGTTGTTGATGGGGCGGATACCGCTGGCGGCAAGACGCCTCTGCATCCAGTAGGGGGAAGGGCCGATCTTGACGTCGGTGCAGACACGTGCAGTATAGCGGCTGCACAGGTCGGGGTCCTTGACCTCCACGGAAACATAGTCATTGACGTCCCCGGTCTCATCCTCTGCGGGAGTCACATCGGGCTCCACGAAGCTTGCGCCGAAGGTGACGGCAGCTTCACGGGCAACTCCGAGCAGGCTGTAGCAGTCCACACGGTTGGAGGTGATCTCATACTCAAAAACAGTATCGCGCAGGCCAAGAAGCTCCACTGCGTCCATACCGGGTTTTACGGGATGCATGGCGCGGGCTTCTTCGCTGTCCAGCTTGCCGGCCTTTGCCAGTTCAACAGTCTCTTCCTCGGTGATGGGGCCAAGGGCCTCGGGGAAAATATAGATGCCCTCTTCGGGTGCCTCGGGATAGGCATTGCGGTCGGAGCCCAGCTCTTCGACGGAGCACATCATACCGGCAGACGGCACACCGCGGAGCTTGCCGGCCTTGATCTTGATCCCGTTCTCGGGGAGGGGACCGCCGTCATGTCCGCCGGCAACACGTCCGCCGTCAAGGACGACAGGGACGAGAGCGCCTTCGAAGACGTTGGACGCGCCGGTCACGATCTGCACAGTCTCTGTGCCGACATCGACCTGGCAGACGACCAGTTTATTTGCGTCGGGGTGCTTTTCGATGGACAGGACTCTGCCCACTACGATTTTTTCCAGATTCTTATCCAGACGTGCGACGCCGTCAACCTTGGTTCCGGTCATCGTCATCCGGTCGTTATATTCCTTGTCGGTGCATGCGAGCTCCGGCACATATGCTTTCAGCCATGAAATAGGTGTGTTCATTGATTCCTCCAATAACTGCTATTAGAACTGCTTCAGGAAGCGGACGTCATTCTCATACAGAAGACGCATATCGTCGATCTCATAGTTGAGGAGAGCGATACGCTCAAGGCCTACGCCGAAGGCGAATCCGCTGTACTCATTAGGATCAATGCCGCAGATCTCCAGGACATGGGGATGTACCATACCGCAGCCGAGGATCTCGATCCAGCCCTCGCCCTTGCAGAAGCTGCATCCCTTGCCGCCGCACTTGAAGCAGCTGACATCCATCTCTGCGCTGGGCTCGGTGAAAGGGAAGTGGTGAGGACGGAAACGGGTCCTGGTCTCTTCACCGAAAAGTTTCTTAGCGAATTCATCCAGAGTGCCCTTGAGGTCCGCGAAAGTAACGCCCTTGTCGACTACCAGTCCCTCTACCTGATGGAAGGTGGGAGAATGCGTCGCGTCGACCGCATCGGAACGATAGACTCTGCCGGGCGCGATCATGCGGATCGGAATCTTGCCGCTCTCCATAGCATGGATCTGCGTGGAGGAAGTCTGTGTGCGAAGAAGAATATCGCCGTTGATATAAAAGGTATCCTGCTCGTCCTTGGCGGGATGATCCGCAGGAATATTCAGGGCTTCAAAGTTGTAGTAGTCGCGCTCAACTTCAGGTCCTTCGATCACCTCATACCCCATGCCGACGAAGATGCGCTCCAGCTCCTTGAGAGCGATCACGTTGGGATGGCTGTGTCCCTTGGGCAGGCGCCTGGAGGGAAGTGTGACGTCAATCGTCTCCGCTGCGAGACGCTGCTCCTGAACTTTTCGCTCAATGGTCTTCTGGGCCTCGCTGATGGCAGCTTCGATCTGCTCGCGCACTTCATTGACCATCTGGCCGACTTTGGGACGGTCCTCCGGGGGAACATTCTTCATTCCCTTGAGGATCTCTTTGAGGCTGCCCTTTTTTCCAAGGACACCGACACGGATCTCATTGACCATATCCAGCGATTCGGATTTTTCGAGACGCTCCTGCGCCTCTTTTCTGATTTTCTCAAGTTCTTCCTTAAACATATCTGATATCCTTCTTACCTGGGTTTATGTGTTTCGATTATATTAAAAAAACTTTTTAACAGCTTTTCCAATCCTGATCAGATGTTTTGACATATAGAGACAAAACTATTTTAAACAATAAAGAAAAGCGCGAATGCCTCGCATGGAGCAGACTCCTGTCAGGCGTTCCCGCTTCGCTGTGTGCCTTATTTCTTTTGAGCACACACAAAGGCCTGAAACGCCGAACCTGCATTTTGACTCCTAGCACGCATGCCAGGTGGGTGTCCGCAGCATGTGCTTTTGTCTTCCTCTGCCGGTGCTTTCGCACGGAAGGCCTGACATCCACACAGCAATAATAGGATTCCCGTTTAAAGTAATTGTAGGTTCAAAATAGCAGATAATTGGCATCTCAGGTGCCTTTATTATACCATACAGGCATCCTATGTGACAACTACTGCTTTGGCCGCCGGGACAGATCAGGACGCTCAGATCGGAGCGGTCTGCAGGCGGAGCCAGCTGCGTTCCTCTTCGTTCAGAAGGGGAGCGATCTCATCGAAAACACGCGCATGATAACGGTTGAGGACAGCACGTGTCTGCGGTGTTAAATAGTCGGGATCGATCAGCGCAGGATCGAGAGGAACAAGTGTAAGCGGGCTGAACCGCAAAAATCTTCCGTCCCCGTTCTTTGCCGCCTCGACGACTTCGAGGATGGTCTCGATGCGGATACCGTACTGTCCCTCAATGTAGACGCCCGGCTCGTCGGAGACGATCATACCGGTCTCCAGGACAGCCTCCGCCATCCCTTCCGAGAAGCGCCAGCGGATGTTCTGGGGTCCTTCGTGGACACCCAGAAGATATCCGATGCCATGCCCTGTGCCGCATTTGTAATCCACAAAAGTGCTCCACAGGGGCTGTCTGGCCAGTATATCCACATTTCTTCCTGTGCAGCCATATAAAAATACAGCATCCAGAAGCTGGAGATTCCCGACCGCAGTCAGGGTGTAGTGACGGCGCATTTCCTCCGTGACGGGGCCCAGCGCCATTGTGCGGGTGACATCCGTTGTGCCGCGCAGGTACTGTCCGCCGCAGTCAACCAGAAGCATCCCCTCGGGACGCAGCTGTGCACAGTCGTCCTTCTTTGCGCTGTAATGCATCATGGCCGCATTGGGTCCGTATGCGGAGATCGTACCGAAGGAAAGCTCCACATAATCGCTGATCTCGGTGCGCAGGGAATCCATTTTCTGAGCCGCAGTATACTCCGTCAGCGTGTCCACTGTGCCGTTCTCCACATGCTTGTGAAGCCAGTAAAGGAACCTGCAGACCGCTGCGGAATCATCCCGATAAGCGGCGCGGATATTTTTCAATTCCGTCTCATTTTTCGCCGCCTTAAAGTCCTCGACAGGACTGCGCTTTTCGACATCATAATGCGGACGGGTCCTGATACCGGCAGCTTCCCTGCCGCGTTCAAGCGCATTCCACAGGCGTATGCTCAGACTCCCCGGATCAAAGAGTACACGGCAGTCCTCCTGCGCGCGCTCTGCTGAGGCTTCCCCTGCAGCTGCCGCACTGTCTGCCGCCGCTTCCTGATAAACCGCCGGATTTTCCAGAAAGGTGCTCACATTCTCATAAGGCTGCAGCTCGAGACCGATGGAATCAGCATAGACGCGGACCTCTTCGGTCACTTCGCTCTCCTGAATGAAGAGGACCTGGCGGTCCATAGTCACAAGACCGAAGCTCAGCGCGACCGGCGTACATTCGACATCTGCGCCGCGCAGGTTGAACAGCCACATCAGGTTGTCGAGCTTACTCTCCACATAGACCCCGGCGCCCTTCTGACGCATTATTTCCCGCAGACGCGCAAGTTTGGATCCGGCGCTCTCCCCGCTGTACTCCTCTCCCAGCACGAAAGCAGGGTGAGAGGGCAGCGCCGGGCGATCATTCCAGATTCCCTCTGCGGGATCATACTGAGAAACAAAGCGCACATTTTTGCAGGCCAGCTTATTTCGCAGATTCCGCACCTGACGCACATTCAGACAGCCGCCTTCAAAACCCAGCCTGCCGTTTTCAGGCATCCTGTCCGCCAGCCACTCGGAAACCGTGGGAACCCCCTCCTCCATCTCCCGATAGAGGTCGACGCCAGTACCTTCCAATTCCTTTCCGGCCTGGATAAAGTAACGCCCGTCCGTCCAAAGACCGGCCTCCTCCCTGCCGACCGCCAGCGTCCCGTTGGAGCCGGAAAAACCGCTGAAATAATGCCTGGTCTGGAAATACGGCGCAACATATTCCGAATTATGATAATCTGCCGTCGGGATCAGATAATAATCGATCCCCAGACGCTCCATCTTCTGACGAAGCTTTTCAAGCCTTTCTCTGATAATTGTATTTACCATACCTTAGCTCCATGGTCTCACATCACATGCCCAAAAACTTCCTGACTTCCGCCTTCATTCCTTCTCTGTCGCAGACGATCTTGTGGCGGATCTCAGCCGTGCGCAGGACATTGACTGCTTCGGGCACAGGGACACCGGCCTTCTCGCTCAGGCGGTCCGCAAGTTCCAGATCGGGCAGGTCCGCAGGCTCACCAAGGGCACGCATGACACTGTTTTCAAACTTGAAGGGACTTGCCGTAGATGCAATGACGGCAGGTCTGCTGTCACCGGTCTGCTCCCGGTAAGCATCATATACAAATGCAGCGACCGCCGTGTGAGGATCGATCACATAGTCTTCTTCTTTAAATAGTCTGCGGATCGCCTCTGCGGTATTATCTTCTGTTGCGTAGCCGCCCGCAAACATGGACAGACCTTCTTTCATCTCATCGGTGATGCAATAGAGACCTTTTTCACCCAGGTCCTTCATCAGGGAAGCGGTCTTTTCAGCACTGTCGCCGCTGATGTGGTAGATCAGGCGCTCGAGGTTGCTGGAGATCAGAATATCCATGGAAGGAGAACTGGTCAGGATAAACTCGCGGTTCCGGTCGTAAGTACCTGTTGAGAAGAAATCAAACAGGACCTTGTTTGAATTGGAAGCGCACATGAGCTTTGCGACCGGCAGTCCCATCTTCATGCCATAATAGGCAGCGAGAATATTGCCGAAATTTCCAGTGGGAACAACGATATTGATCTTCTCGCCTTCCTCAATGACACCTTGCTTAAGGAGTCTGGTGTAGGCGAAAACATAGTAGACGATCTGGGGAACAAGGCGTCCGATATTGATGGAGTTGGCCGAGGAGAAGGCAAAACCTTTTTCCGCCATCTCTTTGCGCAGAGCCGTATCACCAAATATCTTCTTGACTTCGCTCTGGGCATCGTCAAAGTTTCCGCGGATGCCGACAACGCAGGTGTTATCGCCCTTCTGAGTCACCATCTGCCTCTCCTGGATCGAAGAGACACCGTCTTTGGGATAAAAAACCATGATCCGGGTCCCGGCAACATCCGCAAAACCAGCCATGGCAGCCTTGCCGGTATCCCCGCTGGTTGCAGTCAGGATCACGATTTCCTTCTGCTCCGCATTTTTACGGGCGGAGGTGGTCAGAAGATGCGGCAGGATCTGCAGGGCCATATCCTTAAAGGCAATTGTAGGGCCATGGAAAAGCTCGAGGAAATACGCGCCATCCGCTTTTCGGACCGGAACGATCTCTTTGTCATCAAAATTATCGCCATAGGCATTTTTGATGCAGTTCTTCAGCTCGTCCTCTGTAAAGTCAGTGAGCATCAGCTTCATAACTTCATAGGCCACGCCGCGGTAATCCATCCCGGCCAGATCGGAGAGACTCCTGTCCAGCGCCGGAAATTCAGTAGGTACAAAAAGGCCTCCGTCTTCGGCCAGTCCCATAAGGATTGCTTTGGAAGCAGGGACCGGAACATTGTCCGAACGCGTACTCTTGTATAAAATCTCTTTCATTCTGATATGGACCTCTCTTTCACTATGAACCTGCGGCGGAACAGATTTGACAGATACTGCATTAGTTTCCGAACAACCATAAACTATATCACAAATCAGCATGTAACACAAAGGGAAATAAGTAAAAGCAGCAGTTACAATATCCAGGCAGCCTCCCGGCATAAATACATGAAAGAAAACCATGAATCAGCATCATTATTAACACACTAGTTATCAATCACAAATTTTTATAATAGAGCCATAATAAAATTTGTTATATTTCACTATTTCATTCTTGCCATGAGCGTATTATACTCACACCATAAAAGTTACGTGACCGGTATCGTAAGTCTTCCGGAAATTCATCTTACGGCGGTCACTAATTTTTAAAACACTTACGACACCGGTATCGTATTCAAGATTTTCATCTTGCCTGCTGACTTGCTTTGCTGATTGAATAGCGGATACGGAGAGGACAGCAAATTCAGAACACTGTCAGAATCTGCATTCAACTACATAAATAACGGAAGGCATACTGCTTTCTGCCACGGCATCAGGAACAGGCATCATATTGAGAAAAGGCATTAAAGAGAGGGTATGTAAAATGGGTTTTTTCAGTTCTTTGGCATGGATCATTCTCACGTTCCTGTTTTTCACTGTTATGGTAGCTGTTGTTTCAAGTCTCAAAACCAAGGAAGATAACCTCGATACGGCTGAGGGTTATTTCCTGGCCAGCCGCAGTCTTCCAGGTGTTGTCATCGCCGGTTCTCTTCTGCTCACAAACCTGTCTGCCGAGCAGCTGGTCGGCCTGAACGGCCAGTCCTGGGCTACCAACATGAGCCCCATCGGCTGGGAAGTCGGTTCAATCTTCACACTCCTGATCCTGGCTTATTATTTCCTGCCCCGTTATCTGAAGATGGGCACAACAACGATCCCCGCTCTGATGGAGGAGCGTTTCGGAAAATCAACCAAGCTTGTTTTCTCCACAATCATCGTTATCATGTATTCGATCCTCAACCTTCCCGTAATCCTGTATTCCGGCGCAGTTGTTTTCGAGAGAATCTTCGATATTTCCGGCATGATCGGCTGCAGCAAATTCGCGGCAGTTGCCGTTCTGTGCGTAGTCATCGGTATTGTCGGCGGCTGCTATGCCATCTTCGGCGGCCTGAAAGCAGTTGCTGTCTCTGATACGATCAACGGCATCGGTCTTCTGATCGCGGGCGTCCTGATCCCCTTCATCGCACTGGCTGTCCTGGCAAAAGAGACAGGCGGCAGCGGCATCATTGACGGCTGGAAATATATGGTTGAAGCTGATCCTGCAAAGATGAACGCCTGGAGCGACTGGAACTCTGCCGAGCCCAACCTGCCCTGGCCTCTGATCTTCACCGGCATGCTGTTCAACAACATTTACTGGTGGTGCTGCAACCAGTCCTTCGTACAGAGATCCCTTGCGGCAAAGAGCCTGAAAGAAGGTCAGAAGGGTGCAATCTTCTGCGGTTTCCTCAAGTGCGCAGGCCCCCTTTACCTGATCATCCCCGGCATCATCGCCTATCACCTTCCTTCCATCCAGGAAACCATCAAGAGCGCAGGCGACTCCGCGATCGACTTTGCTTATCCTGCTCTGATTTCCGCAGTTGTCCCCAAGCCGATCATGGGCTTCTTCGCAGCTGTTCTGTTCGGCGCGATCCTGTCCTCTTTCAACTCGGTATTGAACTCTGCATCCACCATGTTCACACTGGATATCTTCCGCTCCACCGAGATCGGAAAGAGAACCTCTGATGAAAAGTGTGTGCGTATCGCCAAATACTACGGCACCATCGCAGGCATCATCGCCATCTGCATCGGACCCTTCGTCATGTACGCAAACGGCATCACGACATTCCTGAACTCCATGTCTCAGTTTGTCTCCCTGCCGATCGTCTGCACCATCCTCGGCGTATTCATGTTCCGCAGAGCTCCCAAATATTCTCCCATGCTGATCACCGTCTTCCACGTGATCGTCTATGGCGCTTTCATGCTGCTCAAGCCCTGCTATCCTGGAACCACAGAGCCCGTTCACTACCTGTACGCAATGGCCGTACTCTTCCCGATCGAGCTGATCATCATGTGGGTGCTCAACAGGATGGGCAAGGATCCCGAGTACGAGGTCAAGGATGTCGGCGCTGTTGATCTTACTCCCTGGAAATACCGCCATGTGGTATCCATTGTCGGTATCATCATTGCCGTGATCATCTACCTTGTATTCTCTCCTCTTGGAATCGCTAAATAAGACAGTCAGATTATTCTCCGGGAAATTGTGAATCAGGCACCTCCGGCTAGTTCTCTGTTACATCAGTATTCATTCAGTTTCCCGGATAATAAGGATAATAAATGGCATGTATGAAAACAGGCACATTGTCGTCTTCGGCATTGTGCCTGTTTTCATGTTAACTTTTCATGTTGACGAAACTGCTTTTTATATGAATGCCCGGTCTGCAGCAAGAAATTCCCATTCCCGGCAAAAATGTGGTACACTAAGTCCGATTACAGGATAATGGTGTGAAAGGAACAATATGCGTATCATCAGTAAAGCGATCGAACAGGACCTGCATTTTTCCCTTCCGGATGTGCCGGCGGACCCGCAGCAGGTTCTGTTTCTGGATATTGAGACCACCGGGATCAGCCGGACCAACAGCACTGTCTATCTGATCGGATGCATTTATCTGCAGCCCGAGGGATGGCAGATGACGCAGTGGTTTGACGATACGGGACTGGATGAAAAAATGATCCTCTCCTCCTTTCTCATCTTCTGCGGGAAATACCAATACATCATCAATTACAACGGGAACCGCTTCGATCTTCCCTTTCTGCGGGCGCGTATGGATTTCCACGGCCTGCTCTCCGACGCAGCCTCTTTTCTCTCGATGGAATCCGTGGACCTGTATGCCTACGTTGCTCCCTACCGCCATCTGCTGGGGCTGTCGGATTACAGACAGCAGACCATGGAGGCCTGCCTGGGGACAGGGCGCACTGAGGACGCGGACGGGAAAGAACTGATCGATGCCTACAAAAAGTATCTGCTCCTGCCCTCCCTGGAGATGCTTGACCGGCTGGTCCTGCACAACCAGGCCAACGTCGAGGGACTTCTAAAGCTCCTGCCCCTTTCCTCATTTGCGCATCTGGAAGAGATGCAGGTGACCGTCACCCGCGCACAGGCAAATTATTTTAAAGACCACGAGGGCAGGCAGGCCGAGGAGCTTCTGGTACGCTTCAAAATGGGGTTTTCCCTCCCCGCCAGGATCTACGCCGGGGCGGACCACTGTTATCTCAAGATCGAGGGTGACAGCGGCATACTCAAGGTCCCGCTCTACAGTGAGGAGATGAAATATTTTTACGCGAATTACAGGGATTATTACTATCTGCCCGCAGAGGACATGGCGATCCACAAGTATATCGCCTCTTACGTAGACCCCAACCGCCGGATCCAGGCAAAACCCGAGACCTGTTATACCCGCAAAAACGGTACCTTTCTTCCCCAGTGGAGCCTCTATCGGACCCCTTTCTTCAAGCGTTCCTTTGAGGACAAAAGTATTTTCTTTGAATTCACAGACGAAATCAAAAAAGACCGCGCAGCCTTGTCGGACTACGCAGCCTATGTACTCAGACATATCATTTTCCGCAAATAAAAATACAGCCCCGCCGGAAACGGACCATGTTCACTGGATCATGATCCGCCCGCGGGGCTGTTTTCTTTCTCAATACTATCGTTCTGAGACCCTGTCTTAATATCTGTATCCTTCCCGGAGCTTTTTGTGGAGGATCCCGTAGGCACCATAGCGTGTCAGCAGGAGGATCTTCAGGATCTTGCTGGTGCGGAGCAGTTCCTTGTAGATCAGAGGCTGCTCGCGTTTGAGATAAGCAATAAAATTCTTCAGCTCCTGCAGATGCAGATTGGATTTGGAGATGACCAGGAAAACCTTGATCTGCAGGAAGGTACGCAGGATAAAATAGTTGAAAATGTACTTGTCCTTGGCTGTTTTCTGTTTTCCGACCTCAGGATAAACCGTATACAGGCGCTTGAGGACAACAGTCTGATCATTGTAGTGCTTTTCCAGGCCTTCGGGGCTGACGCTCTGCTCACCGCGGCCGATGCGGTAACAGTAGACAACCTGAGGGAAAATGCGGACCGTATTAACCCAGGGAAGGGGAAGAAGGTCATATTCCTGGTCTGTATAGAAGCAGTGCTCGGTCAGGCGGATCCCGTTCTCCTGGAGGATCTTCGTCCGGTAGGAAATGGCATGCATGGTAAACCACTCATGGCTTCCCAGCGAGTCAAAGTTCACTACCTTCTTCTTGATATCTTCAGCCTCATCACGCAGTTCCTCGTGACCGTCTTCCTCGAAGACGCGCTTGAACTGCGCCACGATCATATCTTCCTCTGCCTCTGACAGCTCCTCGATGAAGCTTACAAGTCCATCTCGGTCAAACCAGTCGTCTCCGTCCAGCAGGCGGAAATATTTTCCTGTCGCCGCCTTGATGGATGCATTCACGGTTGATCCGTATCCGCCGTTCTTTTTATCGATCACACGGAAAGTCTGAGGATATTTTTCCTCATACTCACGGGCAATCTGCAGTGTGCTGTCTGTGGAGCCGTCATTGACGACCAGGACTTCCAGACGGTCCATGATCTCGGGAATGCAGCAGGAATCCAGCGCCTTGCGGATAAATTTTTCAACATTATAGGATGCGATCGACACGCTCAGTATTTTTTCCATTTTCTATCTCCGGATTGTTACTTTTTCAAAGGACATTTGGCTCAGAACAATTGGTCATTTTCCCTGGCATCGGAAACGGCGCGGAACATGAAAAAATCCTCCGGCGTCGTGATCTTGACATTATCAGCCCGACAGTTGACTATGGAAAGCTCCCTCCCGTAATGGCGCATGAGCGTGCAGGTGTCGATCATATTGGTCAGTCCCTCGCTGATCGCCTGCTCCTCCACGCTGAGGACATCTTCAAGCCAGAAGCCCTGGGGCGCCTTGGCAACACGGGAATTATTGCGGTTGACCACTTCCTGCACCTGTTCAGTATCACTGACCAGCACAACGGTCTCACTCACAGGCCCGCAGCTCACACTTGTGCCGTATTTTTCCACAGAACGGATATTGGCAGTGATCAGCTCCTCATCAATCAGAGGGCGCACGCCGTCATGGATCAAGACAACATTTCCTTCCCGTCCATAGATGCGGGCTGCCTCCGCAAGCCCGTTATAGATAGACATCTGCCCTGTTTCGCCGCCCGGAACAATGGAAGAAATCTTGTCCAGCCGGAAAGTGTATTTAAGCTCCTCCATATAGGGGATCCAGTCTTCGATACAGACCACGACGATTCCGTCGATCTCCGGATGCTTGTTGAAGATCTCGATCGTATGGACAATGATCGGTTTCCCGTGCACAAAAAGGAACTGTTTGGGTCTGTCCTTTGCATGCATTCTCTTGCCGGATCCGCCGGCAAAAATCACTGCAAGATTCATAGTTCTTTCTCCATTGCCGCCATCATCCGGCGGTAGGCATCCGCGAGGCCGTAAACAGGTTTCCAGCCGAGCGAACGCAGTTTTGTCGTATCAAGGTTCATGTGCAAGGTAGGCGCATATCCCAGTTTAGAAGGATCCTCTGCCGCGTCGATACGGACTTTGATCCTGCCGCCTGCACACTCATGGGCAACCAGCTCAGCCATTTCGCGGATGCTGCAGTAGGTGGATTCATTGGCGGCGTTATATGCGCTCTGGTCCTCTCCGCAGAGCATGACTGTCAGGATCGCCGAAGCGGCATCCGCTGTGTAGAGATAGGAACGGCAGGTCAGTCCGGCTGTCTTGAGGACGATATCTCTTTTTTCCATCGCACAGCGGGCAAACTCCGCGAACACACGGCCATCGTCATATCGGACACCGGGCCCGAAGGTCTGCGTCAGCCGGAGGACACGGACGGGAACCCCGTACTCCTTCTGCCAGGAGGAGCAGAGGATCTCGCAGAGGCGCTTGGATTCCGGATAACAGCTGCGAGGCTGCATGGTATCCAGGTTTGTGCCGTGCTTTTCATCAATCTTTTCATCGTCCATAGGTGTACCGTACACTTCCATGGTGGAGAGATAGACAAAGCATTTTACGTCATTGTTTTTGGCAAATTCGAGGGCCCTTCTGGTCCCGTCGATCGCTGTAAAAATGGTCTCCACAGGCTCATCGACAAAGGCGCGGCTGGAAGTCTGGCTCGCTGCATGGATCACATAATCAACCTGCACGGGAAGCTTTTCAACAGGCATGGAGAGAATATCAGAGACCAGGAGCCGGAGGTTACCGCGGTCGGCGCTGCCGAACATGCGGCGGGCCTTCTCCTCATTGCGCACACAGGCAATGACGTACACGGGTTCCTTTGCGTCTTCGGCTTCTTCCCATTCGCCGCAGCGCAAAAGCGCAGAGACGATCGTCTGCCCGATCAACCCCGTAGCACCCGTCACAAGCACGGTCCTGCCGCGCAGTTTGTCCATCAGAGGAAGACTGCCAAGCTGTTCCATATCTTCCGCAAAAACACTGTTTTTCTGAAGGTCCATCCCATTCCTCACGTCATACAAAAGTACTGCGTATCCTGCTCAGCAGAACCGGGCAGTTAATACAAAAGCTGTAATTTATTTCAGCCTGCTCCATGCTGACCGTTTTTTTAATGCAGCTGTACAGGTAGAAAAAAGGGACCGGAACCCGCAGGATTCCGGCCCCGTAAAAATCAGAACCACATATGCAGAATCATAAAATTATTCTGCGTCGTCCTCATTTCCCCTCTGAGCATTGACGAAAGCGTCAACATCGACAGATACGACATCGGCGTCTGCGTTTGCACGCTCAGCAGCGCGTCTCTCACGCTCCTTGTCAATAAGAAGCTGCTTGACGCTCAGGCTGATCTTGTTGCTGTCTTCGTTGAAGTCAACAATCTTTGCGGTGACTTCCTGTCCGGTCTTGAGGACATCTGAAGGCTTGTCAATGTGCTCGCGGGCAATCTGGGAAACATGAAGCAGGGCATCGATGCCGGGCTCAAGCTCTACGAATGCGCCGAAATCGGTCATTCTGGCAACTTTGCCGGTTACGATTGTGCCGACTGCATACTTCTGCGCTGCGCCAACCCAGGGATTCTCCTCGGGGAACTTCAGGGAAAGAGCGATCTTTGTGCCCTGGATGTCCTTGATCAGGACGCGGAGCTGCTCGCCAACCTTGAAGACCTTCTTGGGATTCTCGACGCGGCCCCAGCTCATCTCGGAGATGTGCAGGAGTCCATCTGCGCCGCCCAGATCGATGAAAGCACCGAAATCGGTGATATTCTTGACAGTACCCTCGACTGTATCGCCGGGGTGGATGGTCTCGAAGAGCTTGCGCTGCATTTCCTGGCGCTTAGCAACGAGAAGCTGTTTGCGATCACCAATATATCTACGCCTGTGCGGATTGTACTCGGTGATCACGAACTCGATGTCCTGTCCGAGATACTTGCTCAGGTCTCTCTCATAAGTATCGGAAACAAGGCTTGCAGGGATAAATACTCTGACTTCCTCAACAACTACGCTCAGGCCGCCGGAAAGGACCTGTGTAACCTTGGCTGTGAGGACTTCCTTATTGTTGTACGCTTCCTCGATGCGCTTGTTGCCGCGGTCTGCTGCAAGGCGCTTGTAGGAAAGGACAACCTGGCCGTCTCCGTCATTCACTTTCAGGATCTTAACTTCAAGTTTGTCGCCTACGTGCAGGACTTCTGTGAGATCAACAGAATGATCATTCGTGTATTCATTCCTGGTAAGGATACCATCGGACTTGGCGCCGATATTCAGGACTGCCTCATCGGGCTTGACATCGATGATCTGTCCCTCAACTACCTCACCGGTATGAATCGTCTTGAACGATTCGTCCAACATTTGTTCAAAGGTCTGCTCTGACATGGTTATAAACCTCCTCAATGATATTCTTTGGGGTCGAAGCCCCCGCGGTAATGCCTATCACCTTTTCTGCACCAGTCAGAGTAAGATGTAAGTCGTTCCACGTCTGTATGAAATGAGTATCGGGACACTCTTTTCTGCAGATCTCGTAAAGCTTTGCAGAATTGGAACTGCTCCGATCCCCGATCACTATCATAATGTCAGCCCTGGCAGCAATCGCCTTTGCTTCCGACTGCCGCTCATGAGTTGCATTGCAGATAGTATTCACACAAATTACATTGTAGCTTTTTTCTTTCAAAATAGCAACTAAATCTTGAAATTTATTTGCGTTAAAAGTGGTCTGGGCAACCACGCAGACCTCTGTTTCGTCAGAAACATTGAAATTATGTGCCTCCTCCATTGTCTGGATAACAGTCACGGGAGTAGAGGACCATCCCATGATTCCCATCACTTCGGGATGGACAGGATTTCCGATGATCACAATCTTTTTTCCGGCTGCGCTCTCCGCTTCGACCGTGCGGTGTATGCGTTTGACAAAGGGACATGTGGCGTCAATGCACTTGTGTGCGGACTCGCGGATCAGCCTGTCTGTATCCCTGGACACGCCATGAGAACGGATGATGACTGTCCCGCCCTTCAGAGCGCGGAGCTCTTCCGCAGACTCGACGACATGGACGCCTTTTGCTTCTAGATCAGCGACTACTTCTTTGTTGTGAATGATCGGTCCGTAGGTATAGATATCCCTGCTCACGGACGCTTCCTCATAGACTTTATTGACGGCGCGTTCCACGCCGAAACAGAATCCCGCGCTCTTTGCGAGGATGATTTCCGGTTTTGCCAATGCCGAGCTCCTTTCCGATCGGTCTGTCCCTCTATACCAGGCCAGTCTTTTCTCTGACGATTGCAAGGATCCGCTCTGTGACTTCTTCGATAGTCATGTCGGATGTATCCACGAGAACTGCGTCGTCTGCCAGTTTCAGCGGAGAAACTTCCCTTGTCATATCTCTGTGGTCCCGCTCCGCTATCTCCGCGGCAATTGTCTCAAAAACAGCGGGTTCCCCTTTTTCCTGCAGTTCCAGAAAACGGCGGCGGGCGCGTACTTCGACACTTGCAGTCAGATAGATCTTGACCTGGGCATCAGGGAGGACAACCGTGCCGATATCGCGGCCGTCCATGACAACGTTCTGCGACGCGGCAAGTTCCTGCTGGAGCTGGACCAGACGCACGCGCACCTGAGGAACTGCACTGCTCTTGGAAGCCATTGCGCTCACTTCCTCAGTCCGCAGGTAAGGGTTGACATTCTCATCTCCGAGCAAAACAACCTGCTCCCCGTCTCTATATTCGATGGAAATGCCGGCTCCGCCGCAGGCGGCTGCGATCTTTTCCGGATCATCTGCAGATATCCCCTGTCTGTAGAGGTATAGAGCCATGGCTCTGTACATGGCACCCGTGTCAACATAGATAAAAGAAAGCTTCTTTGCGACCATTTTGGCAATGGTACTCTTGCCGGCGCCGGCCGGTCCGTCAATTGCAATGTTTGTCATCATTCTCCTCCTGTCATTGATTGTTCCCCGACGTTCAGACGGACTCGGAATGAGAGCCGTTTAACGCGCGTCATTGAACCAGAATCAGAGTTATTAGGCGCATGTCGGTGCATATTTCATACACTGGAGCCTGCAAGGTGCCCGGTGGACCAGGCAATCTGGAGATTGAATCCTCCTGTCTGGGCGTCGACATCCAGTATTTCCCCCGCGGCATAGAGTCCGCGGATCCTGCGGGACTGCATGGTGGAGGGATCGAATTCCCTGACGCTGATCCCCCCGCGGGTAATGATCGCTTCGTTATAGCCTCGTGTACCGGTTATCGTGACCGGAACTGCACGGATCAGGGCCGCAAGCGCCTTGATCTCGGGTTCTGTAAATGAGGCGGCCCTGCGCTGTGTACCAAGGCCGGAAAGCTCCGTGACAACTTCCGCCAGGCGGGCGGGGAAGAGCGGACGTATTGCGCCCGGGAGATGTCGTTCCGGCGCCTGCAGGAACTCTCTGTGCAGCCGATCCTGCAGCTGCTCCTGTGTCAGGGCAGGTTTCAGATTCAGAAGCAGGTTGAATCCCTGCGGATATTTATAAAAATCACAATAGCAGGAAGCCGTCAGAATGATCGGTCCGCTCATGCCGAAATGTGTAAAAAGCAGTTCTCCGAAGGCTTCATAGACCGGTTTGTTGGGTCTGGTCTTCTTTTTCTTTTTCCCGGGCTCTGTACGGGAGGGATCCGCTGCGGCAGGCTCTTCTGCCTCTTGTGCCGGACCGGGAAATACTTTCACCGCCACATTTTTAAGGGCAAGTCCCTGCAGGTCTCTGCACCAGGATTCCTTTGTCTCAAAAGGTACAAGGGAAGGTGCTGTGGGCGTCACCTCCAGTCCCAGCTGCCCGGCCATTTTCAGGCCGTCGCCGTCTGATCCGGTGGAAGGATAGGAAAGGCCGCCGGTACAGAGGATCACGGCATCCGCATGCAGTTCCTTTCCGTTCTCCAGCCGTACACCGCGGATCACAGGATCTCCTCCGGCTGCATCCCCGGGTTCCGTGAGAATTGCCTGTGCTCTGGTGCGGTACATGATCCTGACACCCCTCTTCTGCAAAAAGCGCAGGAGAGCGGCTGTGACATCAGATGCATGATCGGAGACCGGAAAAACCCGGCCGCCCCGTTCCACCTTGACCGGACACCCGTTTTTTTCGAAAAAGTCTTTCACCATCTCGTGATCAAAGCCATAGACAGCACTGTAAAGGAATTTGTGGTTTTTTGCGACATAACCGAAAAAGTCTTCTGTGGGGCAGTCATTGGTCAGATTACAGCGTCCTTTTCCTGTTATATAGATTTTCTTGCCGGCTTTTTCATTCCTTTCAAGAATGGTCACCTTATTCCCGTTCTCTGAAGCAGCCGCTGCAGCCATCAGTCCTGCAGCCCCCGCCCCGATTACAATAACATTTTTCTGCATTGATCTTATCCTGTTGATCTTATTTTTGCTGTGGGTCAGCAGGCGGCAGTATCTGGCCCAGCGCCTGTCGGCAGATTTCCATGCGGACTTCATACTGGGGATAAAAGTCCTGCTCCGTAAGATACGGATGCACAAAGAATATCTGGAGAATATAGCGGGTTACCGAATCCCTGCTTTTTTCCGTCAGGTATTCCAGGGCCTTTTCTGCCTGTTTTTTGAAATCATGCCAGTTCTGTATATAAGCCTCAAACCGGGGAAGATCCTCATACCCCAGCCAGTCTCTGAGAAGGACCGGCGTCTTTTCTCTATGGACGCACTCGTCCTTTTGCAGGATATAGCAAAATCCATCCTCTGTATAGTACCTGCCCATAGGATAAAGACGGCACATTCCGGGACGGTAGGGATGGATCGTACAGCGCCCGGCTGCGGAGAGAAAGGAACATTGATCATTTTCCGTATCGTCTTTTTGATCGGATGAGGGAACATTATGGTGCTGCATGAGGTTGGGAAGGATCAGTCCGTCCACCAGACGGATCTCAATCTCATGCTCGATCATATCCGCAAACGTTTTTCCTGTCCCCTTGGAGAGCAGATACATGTCATAGGGATCCAGAATAATGGAATCACCTGTATTCCTGCAGCAGGCAGAACACCCTGCGCAGTCCGAGCATCCGACGGGCACCATATCCTCCGGAGAGTAAAAGTGTCCGTCGTAAATCTCCTCAATCTCTTTGTCGCGAATCATACAGCCTCTCCTGCTCTGAAGTCAATTCATATTCGGAATCCATCATACATTACAACGGAGGATTTTACAAATGCTTCCCCTTCAGGCTCGCCGCCTCTTGGCAGGGGCACGCAAGAAAGAGTCTCGCTTGCGAGACTCTCGCGCCGAGCGCGGTCGCCTCAGCGACATAATTCCCCGCGCGTGAGTGCGCATCCTACAGGATGTTTTTTAACTCATAGGAAATCGCAATTTCCTATGAGTTAAAAAACATCCCGCAGACCATTCAGGTTCTGCGGGATGTTCATCCGGTTCGACTCATTTCGTCCTGCGGCGGGCAGGACATTCATTCTGCAAAGCTGATTGCAGATCTGGGTCTTACTTGTAATTAACGATCTTTCCGAAGTCTTCCTTCAGGGAAGCGCCGCCGATGAGGCCGCCGTCGATGTCGGGCTGTGCGAAGAGCTCGGGAGCGGAAGCGCCGTTGACAGAGCCGCCGTACTGGATGCGGATCTTCTCAGCGGTATCAGCGTCATAGATCTCAGCGATGAGCTCGCGGATCGCATGGCAGACTTCCTGAGCCTGCTCAGTGGTAGCGACCTTGCCGGTGCCGATAGCCCAGATGGGCTCATAAGCGATAACCATGGAAGCAGCCTGCTCAGCAGAAACGCCGATCAGATCGCTCTTGAGCTGCAGACGGATCCAGTCGATGGTCACGTTTGCTTCGCGCTGCTCAAGGGACTCGCCGCAGCAAAGGATCGGGATGAGGCCATACTCGAAAGCCTTGAGGACTTTCCTGTTGAGGAATGCATCATCTTCTTTATAATAATCTCTTCTCTCGGAGTGGCCGATGATGACGTACTTGACGCCTGCATCTTTGAGCATTGCACCTGAGATCTCGCCGGTGAATGCGCCGCTGTCCTTATCGGAAATATTCTCAGCGCCTACAGCAACGTTGGAGCCCTTGACTGCCTCGACAACGGGAACGATGTCAACAGCAGGTACGCAGTAAACGACATCGACATCATCATTCTTTACCAGGGGAGCAAGCATCTCGACAAGGGCCTTTGCCTCGGAGGGAGTCTTGTTCATTTTCCAGTTACCGGCTACGATTTTCCTTCTTGCCATTTTCATTCTCCTCTATCTTCGTCTGTGTATCAACAGTTCTTTCAGATCTGCCCGCAACCGGGAGACCCCGGTGTGAATGGTACCCCCTGATCACACCTTGTTTATGCACAGGCATAACAGGAGATATCCTCTCCTGTTATGCCGGAAGCATTCTCATAATATTCAGCCATACGGCTGGCCTGCAGGCCGGATTACTTGTCGTTTGCTGCGACTACGCCGGGAAGAGCCTTGCCCTCAAGGAACTCAAGGGATGCACCGCCGCCGGTGGAGATGTGGCTCATCTTGTCATGGAAGCCCATCTGGTTTGCTGCAGCTGCACTGTCGCCGCCGCCGATGATGGTGGTTGCATCGGTGTCAGCCATAGCCTGTGCGACTGCCTTTGTGCCCTTGGAGAGAATCGGATTCTCGAAGACGCCCATAGGTCCGTTCCAGACAACAGTCTTGGCGGTCTTGACGGCATCTGCGAAGAGCTCGATGGTCTTGGGGCCGATATCCATGCCCATCTTGTCAGCGGGGATCTTGTCGATGTCAACAGTCTCGACTTCGATCTCTGCATCAATGGGATTCGGGAACTCGGAAGTGATGACAGCATCAACGGGAAGAAGCAGGCTCTTGCCGAGCTCTTCTGCCTTCTTGATCATGTCTGCGCAGTAGTCAACCTTGGTATCGTCTACGAGAGACTTGCCGATCTCATAGCCTTTTGCCTTTGCGAAGGTATAAGCCATGCCGCCGCCGATGATGAGGGTGTCGCACTTCTCGAGCAGGTTGTTGATAACAGCGAGCTTGTCAGCAACCTTTGCGCCGCCGAGGATAGCTACGAAAGGACGTACCGGATCCTCAACTGCCTTGCCGAGGAAGTCGATTTCCTTCTGCATCAGGTAACCGACAACACAGGTGTCGATGTACTCGGTAACACCGACGTTGGAGCAGTGTGCACGGTGTGCAGTTCCGAAAGCATCGTTTACGAAAACGTCTGCCAGGGAAGCGAGCTCTTTGGAGAACTCCTCACCGTTCTTGGTCTCTTCCTTGCGATAGCGGGTGTTCTCAAGAAGAACAACATCGCCGTCCTTCATAGCGGCAACAGCTGCCTTGGCATTCTCGCCGACAACGTTGTCATCTTTTGCGAAGACAACTTCCTGGCCCAGGCACTCGGAGAGGCGCTTTGCTACGGGAGCCAGAGACATCTCAGGCTTGGGCTCGCCCTTCGGCTTGCCGAGGTGGGAGCAAAGGATTACCTTGCCGCCGTCAGCGATGAGCTTTTTGATGGTGGGAAGTGCTGCGACGATACGGTTGTCGTCAGTGATCACGCCAGCCTTGAGCGGAACGTTGAAGTCGCAGCGGCACAGAACGCGCTGGCCCTTCACATTGATATCGTCAACAGATTTTTTATTAAGTCCCATTTTTTTCCTCCAAATCATCATTGTGATGGTGATCAGATCAACGTGCGGACCCGCCCTATTGCGAAAACAAATAATAGGGGCGGTGCCATAGTGTCATAATAAAAGGGTCCGGTCCATGATAGACCGGACCCTCCTTGAAATTCTCAGGTCATATGTCCTTCAGGCCATCCGGAAATTGTCCGTCGGCCTTTCGGGAGAGCAGATTTCCTGACGGATCATCCAGACCGGATTATGCATTCAGCAGGCTGCCGAAGTGCTTGATGGTGCGAACCATCTGGCTGGTGTAGGAATTCTCGTTGTCATACCAGGAAACAACCTGAACCTGGGTTGTGCCGTTGTCAAGAGGCAGAACCATGGTCTGGGTAGCATCGAACAGGGAGCCGAAGCGCATGCCGATGATATCGCTGGAAACGATCTCGTCCTCATTGTAGCCGAAGGACTCGGTGGAAGCTGCCTTCATAGCTGCATTGATCTGATCCTTGGTAACGTTGCCTTCGACAACAGCGGTAAGGATGGTGGTGGAGCCTGTAGGAGTGGGAACACGCTGTGCAGCGCCGATGAGTTTGCCGTTCAGCTCGGGGATAACAAGGCCGATAGCCTTGGCAGCGCCGGTGCTGTTGGGAACGATGTTGATAGCTGCAGCGCGGGAACGCCTCTTGTCGCCCTTTCTCTGAGGTCCGTCAAGAGTCATCTGATCGCCTGTGTAAGCGTGGATTGTGCACATGATACCGGACTTGATGGGAGCAAGGTCATTGAGAGCCTTTGCCATGGGAGCCAGGCAGTTGGTTGTGCAGGATGCAGCGGAGATGATCTTGTCATCGCTGGTCAGGGACTGGTGGTTGACATTGTAAACGATGGTAGGCAGATCGTTGCCTGCAGGAGCGGAAATGATGACGTGCTTTGCGCCTGCATCGATGTGTGCCTGTGCTTTTGCCTTGGAGGTATAGAAGCCTGTGCACTCCAGAACGACATCTACGCCGATCTCGCCCCAGGGAAGCTCAGCTGCGCTGGCCTTCGCATAAATCTTGATCTCTTTGCCATCGACTGTGATGGAATCATCGCCGAAGGACACGGTGTCAGCCTTGTCATATCTGCCCTGTGTGCTGTCATATTTCAGCAGGTGTGCAAGCATCTCGGGGGATGTCAGATCGTTGATTGCTACGATCTCAAAACCCTCAGCGCCAAACATCTGACGGAAAGCCAGACGACCAATACGACCGAAACCGTTAATTGCTACTTTTACTGCCATTTTTGTTCCTCCTACATAAACATAAAGGTTTTAGCAACAATCTGATGTATGCTGAATGAGCGCTGCTCCGCACCGTCCCGCCGGTAAAGTCGCGATTCAAAGTGTACCGGTAACCGAACGAAATGCCGTTGCGGCCCGGAAGAAATACCACGGGGCACACAGCAAGCGTCAGATTTTTGTCAGACTTCATTTTACCGTATCCGAAGGGTAAAATTCAAGTACTATTGGAAGATTTTATAAAAATACTATATCTTCAGGCAAAGAAAACCATCAATAATGCACAACCGCCTTTTCCTCCTGCAAATTTGTTATCTGCAAATTGATAAAAGCCAAAAAAAAGCGGGATGATCAGCCATCCCGCTTCCCGTCTGCACTCGACAGGAATCGAACCTGCATTAAAGGCGTCGGAGGCCTCCGTTCTATCCATTAGACTACGAGTGCGTATATGCCGTCCCCTCACAGAATCCGCTGTGTTTTCCGGCAAACGCTATAATAACACAACTTGCGCTTTGTGTCCAGAAAAAAGCGAGATTGATGAATCCTGCTCCCTTTCTGAAATCATGTTACTGCCCGGTCCTGCCATACAGGAAACGGTTGAGTTTTTACAAATATGAGACTATAATGTGTGTATAAATTGTGAAGCCGGTGCGGAGTATGCCGGCGTCATCCTCTGATAAAAGATCTGCACCATGGGATCGTCAGGCCTTCTGTGTGCGACCGCCCCTGAGGACATGCTGCAGATTTTTTTCAGGAAATAGCAAACTGCCAATGGAGGGAAAGAAAATGTTAAATTCTTTTAAAAGGCTTGCCTCGGCATTTTTGATCGCTGTTTTTATGATCGGTTCTCTTTATGTTACAAGTGCTGAAGCCGCCTCGCTGAGTGCTCCTAAAAATCTTCGTTTTTCATCCTGGTCTACAGAGTATGTAAAAGAAAACGGCAAAAAAGTAAAGGCCTGCTCTTTTAAGAAATGCAAAGTAGTATGGAAGACTGTATCCGGTGCGAATGCATATCAGGTCAGATGCACCAAGATGGACGGCAGCGGCAAGATCAGCGCCATCTTATACGGCAAACACGAGGGAGCAACCATTTCCGGTCTCCGCCCCAACTATGTTTACAAGTGCCAGGTACGTGCCCTGAAGGTCAGCAAATCCAAAAAGATCAAGACTGCAAGTAAATGGACGAACCCCATTTACATTACACCCTGGCCCCAGGATGTCGAAGCCAGCTTATCCGGAAGCAATAACGTCAAGATCAATTGGAATAAGATCCACAGCTCCAGCGGATATTCCGTCTATCTGTCGACCAGCCCTTCCAAAAGATGGTATCTGAATCTGAACACTGCCCATAAGTCATCGGCAACGACCGCCACAATCAAAAATTTCAGAGGCAGCGCGCTGAAGAAGTATCAGAACTATTATGTAAGGATCGTCACCTTATATAAAAACGACGGCAAGTACCGCACACTGCCCACGCCTTTCACCGGATACTGGTCCTACAGATTCTATCTGTATAACAAGTATTGATCCGAATTGAAACTCCTTCAGATCTTTTGACCTGGAGAAGCAGCCGCGGCATATTTTTCTCATCAAAAACTCAAATTGCAATCAGCAATACCGCACACATACTGATCGATATGCCTGAACAATCCGGGCGGCAGGGTAAGAATCACCTCCCTGCCGCCTGTTTTTTCTAATCGCGAAAGGAAAAACAGGAATTGAAAAACAGCCTCAGATATCCTGAAGAAATCCATGAAGACGGCAAAAGCAAAACAGGCTGTTCGGAGAGCTCTTCCCTTCCGGATTCCATCAGGATCATCCGGAGCAGCAGACGCACATTGTCCCTGCAGGTAAAACATGACGGTCAGATCATCGTGCGGGCTCCGCGGAATGTGTCTCTGAAGGACATTGAGTCTTTTGTCCGCAAAAACTCCGCATGGCTCAAGAAGCATCTGGATCTGGTCGAAAAAGAGATGAAAGCCCGCGCCGCCTCCCCGGTGCAGGCCCTAACAATGGATGAAATACGCAGCCTGGCCGACGAAGCAATGCGCGTCATACCGGAGAAAACCGCATACTATGCGCCTCTGGTCGGCGTACAGTACGGCCGTATCACCATCCGGAATCAGAAGACCCGCTGGGGAAGCTGCTCATCAAAAGGAAATCTCAATTTCAATTGTCTCCTTATGCTGGCCCCTCCGGAAGTACTGGATTACGTGATCGTCCACGAACTCTGTCATCGAAAGGAAATGAACCATTCTCCCCGTTTCTGGGGGGAAGTGGCAAAAATCATGCCGGACTACAAAAAACATGAAAAGTGGCTGAAGACGGAAGGGACAAAGCTCATGCGCCGCATGACCGGATGAGTCAGAACCCTCCCGAAGATCCTGCTCGAATAAGATTCAGGACTCGCCTGCGAGTCTTGCGCGAACAAGAATAAAGACAGACTGGAACCGCCTTCGTGTCCCAGTCTGTCTTTATTTACTGCATTCTCTTATTATCTCCAGTCGGTGATCGTCTCGTCTGCAATGGAGGCACATTCCTCCCACCTGCCGGAGTAAGGATCATATACAGCAACAGTCTTAAATCCTGCTGCTTTCGCTGTCCTTAAGGCAGTGAGTGCATCCTCGTAAACATAGATCTGATGAGGCCGCGCCCCCAGCCTGCGGGCTGCTTCCAGAAAAGCATCCGGATAATCCTTGCCGCATCCCACTTCTTCACAGCTCATAAGAAACTTAAAATACTTTGCGACGCCCAGCCGTTCCAGGCAGAGGCGGACGAGGGGAATGGCTGTGGCCGTCACGACACAGAGTTCTGCTCCCTCCTGTGCCAGCTGTTCAAGATGTTCCAGGACACCTTTTTTGAGAGGAATGTCCTCCTCATAATGCCGGCGCATGACTCCGTTGAGTTCGGCGAGCAGTTGCTGCGGCGACTCAGGCAGATCATACTCCTTTTTTAAATAGACACAGGCTTCCGGCATGGTCATCGTTCTCAGGCGTTCAACCAGGCCTTCCGTACTCTTCGTGATCCCCCTGGAGACAAGATAGTCAGGACTCAGGGTATTCCAGTAGGGCATGGAATCAATGAGCGTACCGTCCATGTCCATTATACAGTATTTCTTGTCGGTCAAATTCATTCTCCTGCGGTTTATCTTCAGTGTTTTCAAATGGGCAGGGACATCACAGCATATATTTTTCTATCACTTCTGTGACCCTGGGGATGATCTGGGAGCTGCGGGAGACAATTCCCTCGTGAAAACTGTTCTCCTCTCCTTCTTTATCAGGGAAAGCTTCAAGGACCCAGTCGGCCTTTTTGCCGCCGCAGTAGAGGATACAGCCGTTTTCCAGGGCGGAGACGAAGGCAAGTACGCCGAGATCCATCTCCCTGGCATCACAGTAATCGTGGATCTTGCTGCGTATATCCAGGGTATCCTGGCGATAGCTCTCGATATCTGAGACGTTGACCCTTCCGAAGACGGTGCGGAGTCCCGCGATGTCACGGAAGATCATATCATGGCTGATCATCTCATTGACCATCTTGTCACGGACTTCCGTATCGAGGGAGAACATCTCTTTTGCAAATTCATCCAGGCGCAGATCCGCGATCGCCGCCAGTATATTGGCGGTCTCAACATCACGCTCCGTGGTGCTCGGGGTCTGCAGATTGACTGTCTCCGAGAGGATCCCGCCCAGCAGAAGTCCCGCCAGTTCTCTGGTAAAGGGAACCATGTTTTCCCGGAAAATGGTGGCAATGATCGTCGAAGTAGCACCTACGATCTCATTGCGGAAATCCACAGGTCTGCGGGTGGAGAAATCCGCCACGCGGTGATGATCGATCACCTCGAGCACGGGAGCATCCACAATGCCGTTGACCGACTGCTGGAACTGGTTGTGGTCCACCAGGATCATGCGTTTGTTGTGGTAATTCATCATATGGTAGCGGGTAACATAGCCGACCAGATGGTTTTCCCCGTCCACGACCGGATAGGAACGGAATCTGGAAGCAGCCAGCTTCCTGCTGACGTCATCCGCAATTTCATTGGTGACGAAACTGACAACCTTTTTGCGCATGATAGTCTTCACGGGAGGCGCAAGATAGAGGTAACGGCTCGTGTTCATAGCGCCGCAGCCGGAACGCACGATCGGGCAGTGGTGGTCTTTTGCAAGGGCGAGGACCTCCTCGTCCACTTCCGCGGATTTAAGCAGGACCAGCATGCCCGCTCCCTGGCGGATAAGCTCCAGCATGGCGTGCTTTTCATTGCCGGAGATGATGATCCGTCCGCGGGCGTCGCAGTCGATCAGTTTTTCCTCATAGTTGCGCGTAAGGATACCGATCATACCGTTGAGTTTCCGCTCGGGATCATCATAGATGACTTTGCCATGAACGGATTTGGCAAAATATTCTGTCGGCGTATTGCGGATGATACCCTGGCTGTCGTGAGTATCTCCGAGGGCAAGTTTGGCGATGTCGCTCTTGGAAATCCACCCGATCAGCACGCCGTTGTCATCCGTGACGCCGAAGGACTGCCTGTCTGTCTGTTCCATTAAGCGGACCGTCTCCAGGATCGAGGTTTCCGGTGAAATCGATACAGGTTCATCCAGATCGATCTCTCCCATATTTACTCTGGCAGTTTCCAGAAGATGAGGCTTTTTGAAATGAAAGCGCTTGAGCAGATATTTGCATTCCAGATTGACCCGTCCCAGCCGGCATGGCACAGCATCTATTCCCTGTGTTCTTTTATAAAAGGCATATCCGATCGCAGCTACAATACAGTCTGTGTCCGGTTTCTGATGCCCGGTAATATATACTCTGTTATCCTGCGCCATAAAACCTCCGTGCAAAAATACAACTGCGCATATGCCTTCCGGAGCATCAGGAGACCCGGAAGGCATCTGCGCAAAGATACTATTTTAATCCATAAAAGAATTGTTAATTTAGAAAAGATCAGATAGCTGCCAGCGCCTGTTCGAGATCTGCAAGAATATCCTTGATGCTCTCAAGGCCGCAGGAAAGGCGGATCAGATCAGGAGAAACGCCGCCGGCCTTCAGCTCCTCATCGGAGAGCTGTCTGTGGGTGGAAGAAGCGGGATGGAGCACACATGTGTGTGCATCCGCCACGTGTGTGGCGATCATGCCGATCTTCAGATGCTTCATAAACTCTTCTGCTGCCTTACGGCCGCCCTTGACGCCGAAGGAAACAACTCCGCAGGTGCCGTTGGGCATATATTTCTGTGCTCTCTCATAATATTTGCTGGAAGGAAGACCGGGGTAATTGACCCATTCAACTTTGTCGTGGGCTTCAAGGAATTCGGCGACCTTCTGGCCGTTCTCGCAGTGACGGGGCATGCGGACCGCCAGGGATTCCAGGCCCAGATTCAGGAAGAAGGCATTCATCGGTCCCTGGATAGAGCCCAGGTCACGCATCAGCTGTGCAGTCGCCTTGGTGATATAGGCGCCGCCCTGGCCGAACTTCTCTGCATAGGTGATCCCGTGATAGGATTCGTCGGGAGTCGTCAGTCCGGGAAACTTGTCAGCGTGTGCCATCCAGTCAAAGTTGCCGCTGTCTACAATGCAGCCGCCCACGGCAGCGTCGTGGCCGTCCATATATTTTGTAGTGGAGTGGACGACAATGTCGGCGCCCCACTCGAAGGGGCGGCAGTTAATAGGAGTCGCGAAAGTATTGTCGATAATGAGCGGAACGCCGTGGGCATGTGCCGCTTTGGCAAAGCGTTCAATATCGAATACGATCAGGGCAGGATTGGCAAGGGTCTCTCCGAAAACCGCCTTGGTATTGGGGCGGAATGCCGCCTCCAGCTCCTCGTCGGAGCAGTCGGGGTCCACGAAGGTAAATTCAATTCCCATGCGGCGCATGGTCACATTAAACAGATTGAAAGTGCCGCCGTAGATTGTGGAAGAAGCGACCACGTGATCTCCGCATCCCGCCAGGTTGAAGACTGAGAAGAAGGATGCCGCCTGTCCGGAACTGGTCAGCATGGCTGCGGTGCCGCCTTCCAGAGCGGCGATCTTGGCAGCGACCAGATCGTTGGTCGGGTTCTGCAGTCTGGTGTAGAAATAGCCCGATGCCTCGAGGTCAAAAAGCTTGCCCATATCCTCACTGGTATCATATTTAAAAGTCGTACTCTGAATGATGGGGATCATTCTGGACTCGCCGTTTTTGGGCTCGTATCCTGCCTGGATGCACATTGTATCACGTTCCATTTTAATACCTCCTGTGTGATAGACCAATTTATATCAGAATTCCGGACGAAAGATTTCGTTCCGGAATTTTAATATCAATAAATTACAGAGACGCGGACTTTTCGGCACATGCCTTCACGCACTCGAAGACAGCGCTGCGGAATCCTTTCTCTTCAAGGACACGGACAGCCTCGATGGTAGTCCCTGCCGGAGAAGTGACCATGTCCTTGAGTTCACCGGGATGTCTGCCTGTGTCAAGGACCATCTTTGCACTTCCCAGCACCGCCTGCGAAGCGAATTTGTAAGCCATGGCCCGGGGCATGCCGCCCTGGACAGCAGCGTCCGCCATCGCCTCAATGAACATAAAGACATAGGCGGGGGAGCTGCCGCTGACTGCGGTAACGACATCAAAGAGCTTCTCACTGACCTGTTCCACTTCGCCGAAGGCGCCGCAGAGCCGGCAGACTGTCTCCATCTCCTCGGATGTGACCCGCTCGTTTGCACAGGCCGCCGTCATTCCCGCGCCGACAAGCGCAGGTGTGTTGGGCATCAGGCGCACGAGCCGGACAGGGTATTGACCAAAGCGCTCTTCGATCCATGAAACAGAACGTCCTGCGGCAATACTTACGAAAAGATGCCCGGGGCCGGCAGTATCACGGATTCCCATGATCACCTCTTCGAGGTACTGCGGCTTGACAGTCAGGAACACAATATCCGAATTCCGCACCACTTCCGTATTGTCCGATGTCACACAGATCCCGCTCTGCTCCTTTATTTTTTCACGGGCTTCCGGAGACAGATCCGCCCCTGTGATCTCCTGCGGCAGGACCGCTCCGGATGCAATGATTCCGCGAATGATCGCACCTGCCATATTTCCGCAACCGATAAATCCAAGTCTCATTGTAGAACCTCCTGAGATTTTCTTAAATACCGGCCCGGCGATTTGGTGTCTGCCGGTATTTCCGCAGTCACAGTCCGCGTCCTGCCGGGGACGCCGACATGAACCTGCGAAGAAAACCCTTCTGTTATTTTCAAAATGTGATATAGTACATAACAGACTGCCGCCCTAAAACGACCTGTCAGACAGGTGTTTTCCGGGACAGACTGCTCTATGTTCAAAATCTGCCCGCGCATCTGCCTTTCCATATGCAGAAGCCGCGGTTATCAAAAGGAAAATGATATTTATGAAGAAACGGCCATTGAACCGGGTCACGATTGACCGCATATCTGTGTGTCTGCTGCCGATCCTGCTCAGCCTCCTGCTGACAGCCTGTGCAGCGGATCCCTCCCCCTATGCTAAGACCGGGAAGACTGACTCCACTACAGCGGAAAGTGCTGGGTCTGACAATGCAGAGTCTGAAGACACAGAAACTGAAAACGCACATAATTCGGAAGCTATTGATGCTTCCGGCTTTGGCAGCACGGACGAAGCCCCGGCAGATCCTGCAGAACAGGCTGCCGCAATCTCAGAAAAGTACGACGTCCGCATATTACTGGGAGACCAGGTCCCGCTTGTCTACAAAGATTATACAGCGGCACACCTCAACGACCCCCAAAAAACCGCCGATGCCCTGGAGAAACTGGACAGCACACTTTCCATCTTCCCGCCGGGCTTTTTCTCCTCCGTGAAAGAGGACTACTGCGATTCGATCAGCATCTGCCTCGCGCAGGACCTCCAGGCTCTCAACAATGAAAACCACATCGAGAGTGCCAATGCCTTCACTACTGTACAGGATGATACCGTCTGGCTGGTCCTCAATGCCGCCAGACCTCTGGAGCGGGGGATTCTGGTCCATGAACTCACCCACGTCATCGACTACAGGCTGCTCGGGATGCAGCAGCTGCGGGAGGAGGAATGGAATCAGCTCAACCCTCCTTCTTTTTCCTACTACAACTCCTATCTGGATGAGAACGGAATGGATCTTCGTCTTTCCGCAAGTCAGGAATTGACAGCACTCTCTGAAGAAGATCCCGAAAGGATCTGGTTCTGCGACGCCTACAGCAAAACCTTTGCCATGGAGGACCGCGCCCGCCTCATGGAAAGCCTTCTGGAGAAAAACGAGATTGCCGACAAACTGTTTTCTTCTCCGCATATCCGGACCAAGCTGCGCTTCTATTTTTACATACTCCGGCAGGCATTTGAAAATGCCGGATGGCCGGAAGAAACCGTCTGGGAAGCAGAACTGCACAGAGCAGCCCCCTGAATCAAACCGTATTCTATATTCTGTCCAGAAGTTCACTCACGCTGCGCACAATCCCCTCTGATGCATCCTGCACTTCCTTGGGCGCATGGGTCAGCGTATAGGCATGATCGACACTCCTCAGCAGAGGCAGATCGTTGAAATGATCTCCGATCCCGTACATTTCCCTGACGGAAAATTCCCTGCGGATCACATCGATCCCGCTTCCCTTGGAGCATCCCTTCGGTCCGACATCAATATGGGTCACATTGTGAAATGCGGTGACCTCATCCCCATACAGAGCATTGATCTGCGCAGTGACCCCGGCAGCGGTATTTACATCCGGCGCCGCGATAGAAAGGCCGTAAACATACCCGTCCTTCAGCTCCTCAAAAGAGTCGATATGCGTCTGAAGATAGTTTTCCTCCTGGAAGGTATAGACGGTGTCATTTGCCTGGATGACCGCACGCAGGTCTGCACTGCAGCTCTCATAGATTCTCTTCGCAGTCTCCAGGGATATGCACTTGCGGAAAAGGACGTTTTCTTCTCCGTCGATGACCAGGGCGCCGCTTGCAAGGATGTAAAAATCCGGATGCATCCAGGGCCCGATCACCTCGCGCACACCCACCAGGGAACGGCCGGTACAGAGTCCGAACAGTCCGCCCCTCTGCTGGAAATACACTATTCCGAAAATATCGGCCGCCCGCATCGGTTCCTCATCCCCCATGAAATACAGGGTATTGTCAAAGTCACTCGCCACCGCCCTGCCGGAGGAAGGTCCCGTCGTCCCGGGAGCACTCTCCGCATGCTTCTTATTGTCTTCGATCATTCTTACCTCTTATCCGTTCGTTCAATAGTCCACTTTCATCAGACACAGGCCCTTTGCAGGGGCTGTAGGTCCTGCCGTCCTGCGGTCCTTTGCCTCGATGATCTGCGCGACCTGTTCCGGTTCGATCTCGCCGAAACCGACCTGCAGGAGGGTACCGACCATGATGCGGACCATATGCTGCAGAAAACCGTTGCCGTGAATGTAGAAGCGGATATAAGAACCGCTCTCCTCAATACGCAGGACATCCACGACCCGGATCGTTGATTTTTTCATTTTTGAATTTCCGCAGAAACTCCGGAAATCGTGCATGCCGATCATGTATTCGGCCGCATCCCGCATCCTTTCCAGGTCCGGTTCCCTGTCGAGAACATGTACATAGCGCCGGTCAAAGACGGGCTTTGCCTTTCCAAACCAGCAGGTATAGCGGTAGGTCTTGCCGCAGGCCTTGAATCGGCTGTGAAATCTGTCCGCACAGACTTTGACATCATTGACACTGATGTCCTCCGGAAGATAGCGGTTCATATACAGCTGAATCTCCTCTTCCGTCATTTCCGTGTCCAGCAGAACATTGCAGGTCATTGCCCTGGCATGAACACCGGCGTCAGTCCGTCCGGCACCGATGACCGTGACCGGATCCTTGGGGTCTTTCTCTGTCATTCTGGTGAGCACAGTCTCAAGACGGCCCTGGATCGTCAGGTCTGTCTCCTGCTGGTGCTCCCATCCGAAATATCTGGTTCCGTCATAGCTGACGATCAGCTTGAAATTTCTGATCATATAGGCAGAAAGGTCCTCCTGTTCAATCCATTTCGTTGTTTTCACGTCTGCTTGCCAGCTCTCTGTGTTCCTTGAGAAGGTCTGCCAGCATATCGGCGTTACGCTCCCTTTCCATGATCATAATCTTGAAGGAATCCCTGAACAGCAGCCGGATCGAAGGTTTATCGACCGTATATTTGACAAGCCACCGGTCAGTGGAATCCTTGGATCTGGCGCGGATCACTGCCTTGAGTTCGGTATAGGGCAGATACTGCCAGTTTAATCCGTCCGGGAAGAAAACCGCCTCCTCCCCGGCTTTAAACTGCTCGATGGTCACAGCCTTTTTCAGATCCTTTTTGGGATCGCTGATCACGGCATCGGGCAGAAGCGGTCTGATCTTGAAAATATCCATGTTTACCTCTATGGCATCATAATATGAATAAAACTACGCGTTTTATCATACCACACCTGTACCGCACGCGCAAAAACAGATTCAGCAGCAGATGTACAAATCACACGCTGCTATTCCATCAGCCTGAGCACTTCATCGCGCAGCGCATTCGTATTGTCGCGCAGAAGGAGCAGGCGGTTAAAGCGGAAAAAGGATTCGTTGCCGTGTTCATTGATGAAACGCAGGCTGTAATACCCTGCGGAAAGCTCTGTGAGGAAAAGGACCATCTCCTGCCCTTCCCCGTATACACGGGAAAGGAAACGGAAGGAATTGGTGAGGCGGGCATCCGCTCTGCGGACTGCACTCTGCCTCTCTGCCTCACGTCCGGCAAACCATTCCCTGACCAGTCCGTACTGTTCCTTTGGTGAAAGTGCAGATTGTGCCGCCTTCTCCCTGAGCTCCCTTGCAAATTCGTCCATGACCCTGCAGGCAATCCGCTGCACGCGCTCCTCTTCGCGGGAGACCGGAATACCTGCATCTTTTCTGCGCTGGAGCGCATGCAGGATCCGGCTGCATTCTTCCGCGATCATGTCTGCCGCAAGGCTTCTGCGGCTTCCGGGATCCCCGGAGCCCTCCGCGGACTTGAGTGCTCCCCGCACCCTGGACATCTGCTTCATGATCAGTTCCTGGACCGCCTTGTCCCGGGCACAGGCGGCGAAGGACTGGCCGAGTGCATCGATGAGGAGACTGATCAGACTGAGTTTCTCATCAAAGGGTGCCTCCTGCATCTCCTGGATCCGCACAGGGTCGATCAGAAATACCTCTCGGTTTTTGACTTCTCCGTCATGTTCCGCCGGATCCTCCTCAGTGAAAAAGCATCCTTCCAGAATGTCGGGCACACGATAGATATCCCTGTACTTTTTATAGAGATCATAATAGGCGGCAAAACTCCGGGCAATCTCCGGATCCTGCAGAAACTGCACAGCCAGATCTTCATCCACCGGAAGATTTCTCTTCTCATGGACCTGGATCGTGCGGGAAAGATCCTCCCATCCGCGGGCTGTTACAAAATGTCTGCCCTCCACCTCTGTGCGGATGGAATAAAAATGATTGCTCCTGATCCCCAGATAGGCCATGATGGAGCCATGGATGCCGACACGTGACGCGTATTCCCGGAAAGCGGCGAAATCCTCCTCAATGTCGATCCTGCGCAGACGGTCAAGAGTGACGATGTCAAAGTCGCGCACAGACTTATTGTACTGAGGGGGGTTGCCCGCGGTCACAATGATAAAACCGTCCGGCACACGGTGGGTGCCGAAGGTCTTGTACTGCAGAAACTGCAGCATTGTGGGGGCCAGGGTCTCCGAAACACAGTTGATCTCGTCCAGGAAGAGGATACCCTCATGAATGCCGGTGCTCTCGATCTGGTCGTAGACCGCTGCGATGATCTCGCTCATCGTGTATTCTGTGACGGAGTACTCTCTGTTTCCAAATTCCTTTCTGGAGATAAAAGGAAGTCCTATGGCGCTTTGACGCGTGTGGTGGGTGATCGTGTAGGACACAAGTCCTATGCCGCACTCCTGCGCAACCTGTTCCATGATCGCGGTCTTGCCGATACCGGGAGGTCCCATCAGAAGGAGCGGGCGCTGGCGCTCCGGAGGGATCGTGTAAGTCCCGGTCTCATCCTTGTCCAGATATGCCTGGACCGCATGAATAATAACTTCCTTTGCCTCTTTTATATTCATAGTCATTTCCTGTCCATCATCACTTTTTGATTGATATGATCCATGCCCATCCGGCTTCCGTTTCCAGGTGTTTACAGATGCACCTTTTCTCCGTCTATGTACAGCCGGACAGCCCAGTCGGGTACTTTCGTGTCATCCATCACCTCGTCATTAATAAAAACGAAGGCAGTGTCGTAGTCGGTGGATTTTTCCGGATAGATTCCCATTCCGTCGGTGAAATACATCAGCGCTTCCATGTCCTCGATTTCTCCTTCTCTGCGTTTTTGATCCACCCAGGCAAAAACAGGACGGAAATCCGTTCCGAAGCCGCCTTTTATATGAAATTCCGAAGCATATTTTTCCAGATCTTCGGGCTCACGGATCAGCAGTTCGTTCTGAATGTGCTCATCGCACTCAACAATATATACGGTCGAAGTCTGAAAGAACTGTCCGATGTTCCTCAGTACCACAGCTGTCTCATTCAGAAACTTCTGCACCAGAACGTCCTGGCAGGAAGCGGAGGTGTCGATCGCGATCACCAGCGTGCGCAGGCGGTTCATCTCCCGGTACTCGTTCTCCTCGATCAGCGGCATATTTCCGTACACCTCGAGACCGTAATTGTAAAAGCCATAATCAAAGGAATCCGGGTCAACTGTCGCCACTTCCCTCAGCACGGCAAACTTGCGCAGGAACTCTCTGTAATCTGTTCTGCGGCGGTTGGAAATGGACAGGATTCTGTCCAGACTCCCCCTCTCCTCAGAGGCATCCTTTCCCGATGCCAAAAGTTCCGCTTCCATGCGTTTGGAGGTCTCTTTCCAGCTGTCCTCCAGATCCCCGGCCGATTTCAGGCGGGGAATCCGTTTCTGCTGCCGCCGGCTGCGGGGAGGACGGTCCCCTTCCGGATCCCGCTCCTGCCTGTCGTCTTTTCCGCTGCGGTCGGGAGAATTGTCATCCCGTTTCTTCTTCTCTTCTTTCCCGGAAGGGTCCGGGCTGTCCCCTCCGGGATCTGTGTCCCCGGAGTTTTTGGACTGACGCTTTTTCCGGTCGGGATCATTCTGCTCCCGCTCACTCTTCTCATCCTGATCGCTGCCCGGATCGCTGTCCTCCCTGTCGGGGGGATTTTCCTGCTCCCGGCGGTCATCGCGGTCACTGTCCGGAGCATTGTTTTCTTCTTCGTCAATGCGCTCCCAGAAACTGTGATCATCCATGGCAAAAGCGGCGGCGAGCTGAAGTTCCTCGAGATAATTTCGTTTCCTCTCCAGAAAATACTGATATATGCGCTCTGCCGTCAGGACACGGACTTCCTCCTGAAGACGATCGTACACGCGCTGGCGGAATTCCGGTGTGAGCTCGGTCACTGCGCGGTAATCCATGGAGTCAATGATGGAGCTGACAGCGATATCGCAGGACAGGTCCCACAGTTCCGGGTCTTCCTTCTTTTTTGCCGTGAACATGTGGCGGAATACACAGTGAAGCAGCATGTGCATATAGGTGCGGTTCAGCTGTCTGGGACGATCGACATAGAGGCGGAATAAATAGTTGGGATTGAAGCGGATATAGGCTGCGTCGGTGCCGACAGTCGTCGTCGACAGGTCCATGATAAAGCCAAGACTGTGCAGAGCCGGTCCCAGAAAACGCATGGACAGATACAGATCCGTCCTCGATGCATCCAGTATTTTTTTGCCCAGTTCATCGAGTTGTTCCCGATTTCCCATAAAGCAGCTCCTTTTTTTACCAATCATCCAGAGAAAATGTGTCCTCCCCGGCAGTCCTGCCTGTCTCTGTCTCTTCACGGCCGGACATGATAATACTGCAGGCCTCCGTCAGATGCAGGTCCGCAGCCAAGCGGAGGGCGGGATCCGCCGCCTCCTCCGTGATCAGGCCCCGCTCCGCCATCAGCTGAAGCCGCATATAGGCTTCATCGGAAAATTCACCGGCTGCAGCAGTACTGAGCTGCTTCACAAAATGCAGCAGGGCTTCTTCTGCGTGATCGCAAAGATATTCCTCGTATGCCTTTGCATGTACCTGTGCCAGATCATAGGGAAACAGAAGCCTGTCAGCGGCAATCTCGGCGGCGGCAAAAGGGTCATCGGGAATGACCCGGGGGAAAAGGCGGTCATATTCTCTGAAACCGATCCCTTTTCTTCTGACGCACTCCCGGTAGACCATGCCCGAACCGGATATGGAAAACTGGATCGTGCGCGCCATGGTATTTTCATTAAATGCATAATCATATCCGGGAAACAGCAGACGGGCTTCTCCGTCCGGCAGCTGCAGGGAAAACTGCAGCTTTGCGTCTGTATCGGACAGGATATCCCGCATGACTGTATAATTGCCCTCCCGGACTGTCATGCGGATCCTGTGAAGCCTTCTGTCCTGCCTCACAACGCCGTTATGAAAATCCCGGATGCCGTCATACAGGGAAATCTCTTCAAGCTGCGGACAGTTGTGAAAAGCAAAAGCACCTACAGAGCGCAGCGTGACAGGCAGGGAAAGAGACCGCATCTGCATTTTTTCCGCAAAAGCGTGTGGAGCGATCCCGGTGACCGGACAGCCCCCGATCGACTGCGGGACCTCCACGTGCCGCCGTTCCTGCAAGAGCCCTGTTATGACCGCCTGCAGCTTTTCTCTGCCGTCCGTTTGGCCTGCAGACACTTCTTCGGTCGTATATTGAAAGTTGCCCTCTGTCATGAAAAAACCTGTCCTTCCGGATTGTTAGCCAGTAAACATATCTACGCGGCAATTCCGTCCCGGCATGAAATATGCTATAATCATAATGAGCCGGATAATCACGGCACTCTTTTATAGGATACCTGTAAAACTATGTATTTTGCTTACCGCAGACTTCAGCCGCGGCTCAAAAAACATTATATACAATTTTCAGTGTTTGTGTATTGAAATCATGTGCTTTTTATGGGAATATAACACAAGCGCGTTCTTCTTTGCACTACTACGTTAAAGCGTAAATTACACCCGGAAAATTTTGCCGCTCTCAATCAACGGCAAGAGGTTTATATTATATGAGAAGAGAATATTTTACGCACTACAGCACCTGGCTGAACCGGGAGATGCACATCCTGATCCACGGCGAGAAAGGGCTTCCCCTTCTGGTCTTTCCTACACAGGATGCAACGTGCACGAACTTTGAGGATTTCGGTATGATCGGCACCATCTCCGATTTCATCGACCGGGGAGATGTAATGGTCTTTACTGTTGACACAGTTGACAAGGAAAGCTGGTCTGATCTTTACGGTGATAAAGCGCGCCGGAGTGATGTTCAGGAAAACTATTATCACTATATTGTGGATGAGGTCATACCTATTATCACACAGAGGAACACCTCCGGAAGGCTTCCGGTTGCAGTGGGATGCAGTCAGGGTGCGATGCACGCCGGTATCGTCGCATTGCGGCGTCCGGATCTGTTCGGCGGATGTATTGCCATGTCCGGCATCTATGATGCTTCCTACTTTACAGGCGGATGGATGAACAACAAATGGTATGACAATTCACCATGCCATTTCCTCCAGAACATGCCGCCCGATCATCACTATATCAAGATATACAATGAACGCAGCCTCATCTTCTGTGTTGGCCAGGGCGCCTGGGAGCAGAACGGGATCAGTACCCTTCTGATCATGGCAAGCATCTTCCAGAAGAAGGGCATCAACGCCTGGTGTGATTTCTGGGGTTATGATGTCAGCCACGATTGGGACTGGTGGAAGAAACAGATCCGCTATTTCCTTCCCAAGGTACTTGACGGATCAGCCATAGGCAACAAGTAACCTGAAACCATTGCCGCTGCTCCTGTGTGGAGCACAGCTGCTGCGGGGTTTTACATACGCTGCTGCAAATAAAACATATAGGGAGAAACCATGAATTTCGTATTTATTTCACCTCAGTTTCCTGCAACTTTCTGGAATTTCTGCGACAGGCTCAAAAGGAACGATGTCAATGTCCTCGGAATCGGCGACACGCCTTATGACAACCTTTCCCAGAATGTAAAGAATTCTCTGACCGAGTATTACTGGCTGCCTTCTCTGGAGAACTACGATGACGTATTCCGCGCTGTCGCATTCTTCTCCTTTAAATACGGCAAGATCGACTGGGTCGAATCCAACAATGAATACTGGCTGGAACTGGATGCCCGTATCCGCACTGATTTCAATATCAATACCGGCGTCAAATCCGACCGGATCGAAGGATTCAAGAGCAAGGCACTGATGAAGAAGCAGTATGAAAAAGCCGGCATTCCGACTGCACGTCAGTTTAAGGTTCTTGCCCGCGATGCCGCAGAGGCCTACGGCCTGTCCAAGTACCTCGAAGAGGCAAAGGCTTTTATTGCCCAGACCGATTATCCCGTCATTGTAAAGCCTGAGATCGGCGTCGGCGCACTCGCCACTTACAAGCTGGAAAACGAAGCGGATCTGGAGAAATTCTATGCTGATCTCCCGCAGCACCCCTATGTCATGGAGGAGTTCATCACCGGCAATATCGCATCCTATGACGCGGTCATCAATTCCAAGGGCGAACCGCTCTTTGAGTCCATGACCTGCTGGCCGCCCTCCATCATGGATATCGTAAACAAGAGGCTTGACCTGGCCTATTATGTGGCAGCAGATATGCCTGAATCCCTGCGCAGACTGGGACGGGCCGCTGTTGAAGCTTTCGAAGTCAGGGGCCGTTTCGTCCACATGGAATTCTTCTGCCTGACCAAAGCAAAACCCGGGCTCGGAGAAGTCGGTGATTTCGTGGCTCTGGAAGTCAACATGCGTCCCGCAGGCGGCTATACTCCCGACATGATGGACTATGCCCACTCCCTGGATGTCTACCAGATCTGGGCGGATATGGTGGCATGGGACGAGCGCCTCTTCCCTGCAGCCGAAGTCGAACATTTCTGTGCCTATGCGGGCCGCAGGGATGAGTACAATTACGTACACTCCCACGAGGAGATCCTGGCCAAATACGGCAGACGCATCGTGACCTGCGAGCGCATGCCTGCTCTCATGTGGGACCAGATGGGCAATATGAACTACACCGCCATTCTCGACGACGAGGAGCAGACTCAGGAATTCATACACTTTGTCCAGGAGTACGCTCCCGGCAGCGGTCCGGACTACAGATAACTGACCTCCGGATTGACAGCCGGATGAAACGGATAAAAAAAGAAAGGATTGCCTCAGCAAGCAGTCCTTTCTTTTTTATCCGTTTTTTTACCCGCGTTTTTCCTTCGGTTTATATTCCCAGGCCTTATCGGAAATCTCATTGAGATCATAGGGCGTTGCCTGGTAGACATAGTAGTTGATCCAGTTGCAGTAGAGGTTGTTGCTGTGGGAGCGCCACTGCAGGAGCGGTCTCTGCGTAGGATCGTCGTCCGGGAAATAGTTTTTGGGGACTTCGATCTCCAGTCCCTTGCGCACGTCGCGGTTGTACTCGTCGCGCAGGGTATTGCGGTCATATTCGGGATGTCCCATGATAAAGAATCTTCTGCCGTCTCTGGACATGCACAGAAGGATGCCGGCCTCCGGGGATTCCGCCAGGATCTTGAGTTCCTTGCAGGCGTGGATTGCCTTGGCGGGAACCTCTGTATAGCGGCTGTGGGGGATCAGGAAATAATCGTCAAAACCGCGGACAATGGGCTCCTTGCGGTGGCGCACCTTGTGGGAGTAGACCCCGAACAGCTTCTTGTCCAGAAGCTTCTTGGGCAGATTGTAGTGATAATAGAGTCCCGCCTGAGCGCCCCAGCAGATATGGAAAGTACTGGTGACCTTGGACTTGCTCCATTCAAACACTTCACAGAGCTCGGGCCAGTAGTCAACTTCTTCGTACTCCATCTTCTCGACAGGAGCCCCGGTTATGATCAGGCCGTCAAAGGTCCGCTGCTTCACTTCATGGAAAGGCTTGTAAAACTGCATCAGGTGCGATGCAGAGACGTTGGCGGACTGATGGGAACTCATCCTCATGAAGGTGATATTGAGCTGCAGAGGCGTATTGGACAGCATTCGAAGAAGCTGGAGTTCCGTCTCCTCTTTGGTCGGCATGAGATTCAGGATACAGATCTCCAGCGGACGGATATCCTGATCGATTGCTCGTCTCTCATCGATCACAAACAGATTTTCTCTCTCCAATTTTTCCTTTACAGGCAGTCCTGTTTTAATCCTGATTGGCATGTTGTCCTCTTTTCCACAGCTGCGAAACTAACTAGTCCATGTATGCTGTTAATGTAATTCTGCTCCCGCAAGCTTTATGAAGTCCTCTTCAGATAAGATGGGGATTTCAAGCTGCGCGGCTTTTTTATTTTTAGACGATGTCGAAGTGACATCGTTGTTGATGAGATAATCGGTCTTCGCGGACACACTTCCTGTGACCTTGCCGCCGCGGTCGGCGATAAATTCCTTGAGTGCGTCGCGGTTGGCAAAATAGAAGACCTTGCCGGTGACCACAAATGTTTTTCCCGCGATCGGATCTTCCTGAAGGCCTCCTGCGGAAGAGCTGTCCGGATTCCCGTCTGCGTCGACGGCGGACTCAGAACCTGCTGCGCTCCGTGCCGCAGCTGCCCGTATGCTCTCTCTGACCGCAGGCGTGACCTCCTGCAGGAGATGGTCCAGCATAAGGATGTTCTTATCATCGGCAAACCAGGCCGAGACTGCCGATGCGAGCACGGGACCGATGCCCTCCACCTGCCCCAGCTCCTCTGCGGAGGCGGAGCGGATGGTCTGGATATCATCGCCGAAATGATTGCAGAGGACCCGCGCGTTGGCGGCGCCGATCCCAGCGATCCCGAGTGCATAGAGCAGGCGGGGCATTGTGGTATGCCTCGACTTATCCACACTTTCTATCAGACGAGTGTAGGATTTCTCGCCGAACCCTTCCATCTCCACGATCGCATCTCTGTGCTCATCGAGATGATATATATCCGCAAATTCGTGGATGAATCCCTCCGCGATGAACTTCTCCAGGGTCATCTCCGAGAGCCCCTCGATATTCATTGCGCTGCGGCTGGCAAAGAGCGTGAAGGCTTTGATCTTCTTGGCGGGACATTCAGGATTTGTGCAGACCAGAACCTCTGTATCGATTTCCTGCCGGATCTGCGTGGGACCCGAGCAGACAGGACAGGTGCAGGGAATTTCCAGCGTTCCCGACCTGGTCAGGTTTTCCGCAATCTGCGGAATGATCATATTTGCTTTATAGACCCTGATACGGTCTCCGATCCCAAGCTGCAGTGCGCGCACAATACTCACATTGTGCACGGAAGCACGGCGTACAGTCGTTCCTTCCAGCTCGACAGGTTCAAAGATGGCAACGGGATTGATCAGGCCTGTCCGGCTTGCGCTCCACTCAACTTCCGTCAGCGTCGTCTCCTGGAGCTCGTCAGCCCACTTGAAAGCAATTGCATTTCTGGGGAACTTGGCAGTCCTGCCCAAGGATTCGCCGTAGGCGATATCATCCAGCAGAAGGACCAGTCCGTCCGAAGGAATATCAAAGTCGGCAATCTTCTCTTCAAAGCGGGCGATTGCCCCGGGGATCTCCGGTCCTGTGACGTTCATGGTCTCGACTGTCTCAAATCCCTGCGCCTGCAGAAAGCGAAGCTGCTCATAACGGGAATTACGAAAATCGGGCTCCGGCCCCTGTTCCGGATCTGTCACAGCGGCTTCCACAAGGGTAAAGGCATAAAAGCGCACACGCCGTTTTGCCGTGACCGAGCTGTCCAGCTGGCGGACAGATCCGCTGCAGAGATTGCGGGGATTTTTGTAACCGACGTCTTCCAAAGTGCCTTTGGCGGCGGCCTCGGCTGCAATCTCCTCATTGATCTGCAAAAAGTCGGAGTAGCGGATCACGGCTTCTCCCCGAAGGGTAAGCCTTCCTCTGAAGGGGATCACCGCAGGGATATTCCGGAAGGTCGCGGCATTGGCAGTGATCTCCTCTCCGATCTCACCGTTGCCTCGTGTGACTGCCCTGGCAAGTTTTCCGCCCTCATAGGTCAATACTACTGTGAGGCCGTCCAGCTTCCAGGAGAGAAGGCCTCTCTGGTCACCCAGCCATGCCGCCAGATCCTCCCTGGACTTGGTCTTATCCAGAGAGAGCATGGGACGCTCATGGCGGACACGGGGAAGCTCCTCCACTGCCGCATAGCCGACATGAACGGTCGGCGATCCGGCCAGGACCAGGCCTGACTCCTCCTCCAGAGCGCGCAGTTCGTCGTAGAGAGCATCATATTCGAGGTTGGACATGATCTCTGTGTCGCGCGCGTAATAGGCTTCTGACGCCTTGTTCAGAAGGTCTGTCAGATATTCCATTCTCCTGCGCTTTTCAGCAGAGTCCTTTTTCTTCTCTTCAGCCATTTTTCTTCTTTCCGGCGGGATTCTTAGTGACGGCCGCCTGCCTTCCCGAAGGCATGACGGCGCGGTAAAGAGCCTCGAGCTCTTCTCCTTCAATCTTTCTCTGCTGTCCTGGCCTGAGGGCTCCCAGCTCGATATTGACGACGCGGATGCGCTTCAGTGTGCGGACCTCATGGCCGACAGCACTGCACATACGCCTGATCTGGCGGTTCAGCCCCTGCGTGAGGATGATCCGGAAGGTGCGGTCGCCCAGACGCTCGACAGTACAGGGTCTTGTCGTCTGCTTCAGTTCACGAAGATAGATTCCCTTTTCCAGACGATACAGATCACCGTCGGAGATTCTGCTGCGGACACGGACGATGTATTCCTTTTCATGTCCGTTTGCCCCCCGCATCATTGCATCGATCAGATTCCCGTCATTGGTCATCAGAAGAAGGCCTTCCGAATCCCTGTCCAGCCTCCCTGCATAGGTCAGGCGCACCGGGTATCGGAAGGCATCCGCAATTGTTTTCTCAGCATGAGGATCCCGGGCCGTACAGGTCACGCCTGCCGGCTTGTACCATGCAACGACAACCGGTGTCTGCGAAGATCTCACAACCTTCCCACGCACTGTCACGGTCTCATCGCCGCGAAGGTTCATTCCCAGCTTCGCAGTAACTCCGTCCACGAGGACTTCTCCCGCCTGCACCAGCCTGTCCGCCTCCCGCCGCGAGCAGATCCCGCAGGAAGCAATATATTGATTGAGCCGCATTATGTCTCCTCTGAATCACTCCCCAAATCCGGAGCAGTTTCCGTACGGGCAAACTCTGCTGCATCCGCCTTCTTTTTCCCGGTCACGTCTTCCACGGGCTCATTCTGACCGGGGAATACGTTCATGAACATTTCAATAGCATTACCGCGGGCAATGGGGACACCGTGTTCCGTGACAAAAGCGATGTACTGTTCTTCCGACGTGACAAGCTCTCCAAACTCATTGGCGGAAAGAACGCATTTTTCAAAGCTGTCAAGGGTCTCCCCTGTCCGCCGCACGACCAGAAAATAAATATCATCCTCACGCAGATAATAGAGAGAGGAATCGACATGTCCTGCTCCTGCGAACAATTTGCAGCAGTCCATAGCATCCCGCACGGAATAGAAAGAAAACATGAATGAATCCCCGACGACAGGAAGTTTTTTCTCCGCCACCTGATCATCCGTATCCGTATCGCTCTTCTCATTTTTCCCGGACAGAAGTGATTTCATCAGGCTGTCGGAGGGACTGCTGTCCTGGTCCGTCTCTTCTTTTCCTGCTTTTTCAGCGGCTTTGGAAACGAGAGAGTCAAAGATACTTCTGGCCAGTCTGCGCACTTCGCGGGTCGCCCCGTCTTTGGTATCCTCGCGCGTGATCAGAAGATTCAGCGAATGATCAGGAAGGACAGAGACACGCATCGTAGTCAGTTCTCCCTGCAGATCAAAGTTTTCGGAAAGGGCAATCTGCGCTACTGTCTGACGGATAAACTCGACCGCCTCTTTCTTGCGGTCAAAGAAATCATCGAGCTCAAAACCATTTGCCTTCAGATCTTCGGGCGTGATGGTGCAGCTGATCGTATTCTCATTAATTCTTTTAATTTTCATTCAAAATCCTTCCGGACAAAAACAAAATCTCCTGCGGTGAAGAATAAATACAGCCAGACCGCATTGTATCATATTCGCAGGTCCGGCAGCTTCGGTACTATCATACAACTTCTGCGGCAATATGAAAAGTGCGCCTGTATGAAAAGAATCCATACAGGCGCTTCTAATGCGTATTACTCCCGCAATCAGTTACTTACTGAGATCATCAGTGCTTGATCTGGCTCATAACTTCCTCTGCGAAGTTCTCGACCTTCTTCTCAATGCCTTCGCCGGTCTCGAAACGGACGAAGCGGCGGACAGAAAGGTCTGTGCCGTTGGCCTTGCCGACCTGCTGCAGATACTGTGCGACGGTCTGCTTGCCATCCTCAGCTCTGACATAAACCTGATCATACAGGCAAATCTGCTTGAGCTCTTTGTTGAGTCTGCCGATCAGCATCTTCTCGATGATGTTCTGAGGTTTGCGCTTATTCTCGGGAAGCTTCTCGTTCTCTTCAATTGCCTGTGCCAGAAGAATCTCTTTCTCGTGCTCTTTGTAGGACTCGGGAACTTCATCCACTGTGACATACTTGGGAGACATAGCTGCAACCTGCATTGCAACGTTGGTCAGAGCTTCTTTGACAGCGTCGTTGACAACACCGGTCTTGGCGTCGATGATAACGGCGATGCGGCCCTTGCCGTGCAGATAGGAGACAACACAGCCGTCCTGTGCTGCAACCTGCTCAAAGCGGCGGATGCTCAGCTTCTCGCTGATGACAGCGATCATGTCAACGAGTGCTTCGCTGACAGTCTTGGAACCGTCTTCGATCCAGGGCTCAGCCATGAATGCATCGATGTCTTTTGCTTCAGTCTTCAGAGCCTGATCTGCGACCTTTGCGACATAGGTGCGGAACTTCTCGTTCTGGGCGACGAAATCGGTCTCGGAGTTGACCTCGACAACGGCTGCCTTCTGGTCGCCGTCGGTTGCGATGAGGCAGATACCCTCTGCAGCGATTCTGCTGGCCTTCTTCTCAGCCTTAGCCTGACCTTTCTTGCGAAGAACCTCAACAGCGGCGTCCATGTCGCCATTGGTCTCCATAAGGGCCTTCTTGCAGTCCATCATACCTGCGCCGGTTGCCTCGCGCAGCTCTTTAACCTGTGCAGCTGTAATTGCCATAGTGTACTTCCTTTCGATCTATCTTTATCTCTGTGCCGCAGACTCCGCGCAGGGGTCTGCAGCAGCATATTCAGTTCCTAATCTCTGTCCGACTCTCAAAAGAATCAGAGAGTTCCCTCTGCAGCCTGCTCAGCCTCGGAAGCTGCGGACTCTTCTGCAAGAGCTTCCTGCTCAGCTGCGTCAGCCTCTGCGCCCTGGTTTGCCTCGATGACAGCGTCAGCCATCTTGCTGCAGAGCAGCTTGACTGCACGGATTGCATCGTCGTTGCCGGGGATGATGAAGTCGAGCTCTTCGGGATCGCAGTTTGTGTCGCCGATACCGATCAGAGTGATGCCCAGTGCATGAGCCTCTGCCACGCAGATTCTCTCCTTCTTGGGGTCAACTACGAAGATCGCGTCGGGAATGCGGGTCATGTCCTTGATTCCGCCGAGGTTTCTCTCAAGCTTGTCCCACTCCTTCTGGAGCTTGGCAACTTCCTTCTTGGGCAGAACATCAAAAGTGCCGTCCTGAGCCATCTGCTCGATCTTGCGGAGGCGCTCAACGCGGCTGCGGATGGTCTTGAAGTTGGTCAGCATGCCGCCGAGCCATCTCTCGTTGACATAGTACATGCCGCAGCGTGTAGCCTCGGCCTTGACTGCATCCTGCGCCTGCTTCTTGGTGCCGACGAAAAGGATTGTGCCGCCCTGCTCAGCGATCTGGAAAACTGCCTTGTAGGCCTCATCCACGAGGATGACGGACTTCTGCAGGTCGATGATGTGAATGCCGTTGCGCTCGGTGAAGATGTAGGGAGCCATCTTGGGGTTCCAGCGTCTTGTCTGATGACCGAAGTGCACGCCTGCTTCCAGGAGCTGTTTCATTGATACGATACCCATGTTTAGTTTCCTCCTAACTGGTTTTTCTTCCGCGCCCTTTCGCGGTCATTGAGGATTCTGCCACCCTTTATTTGCAAAGAGCACCGGCATCCGCTGGGACGCGTGTCTGATAAAAAGACATAAAATTAGCAACTTAAAAACAATAGCACATTCAGTGAGATTGTGCAAGAGGTAATTTTGAGAAAGCATCATTCTGCTTTCTCACACTGCAGATCCCGAAACTGAAGGCTCTTGTCCAAAAGCCCGAAAAAGATTTGCGGAGACCGATCCTGCAGGTGCAGGCCGGTTTTCCTCAGGGCTGTACCTGCCTGCGCAGGCCGGCCAGCTCGCCGTAGATTGCATCGTTGAGGACCTTTATATAAGTTCCCTTCATGCCCGAGGAGCGTGACTCGATAACACCGGCAGATTCGAACTTGCGCAGGGCATTGACGACGACACTGCGGGTGATTCCGGCCTTGTCCGCAATCTTGCTGGCGACCAGAATGCCCTCCACACCGTCGAGTTCTTCGAAGATATGGATGATGGCATGCATCTCGGTATAGCTGAGAGTACTGATCGCGGATTTTACAACTGCGATCTTGCGGCTCTCCTCGGCGGTCTCCTCAGAGACTGCGCGCAGCATTTCCAGACCGACAACCGTGGTTCCGTACTCGGAAAGGATGATGTCATCGATGTCAAAATGCTCTCCGTCCTTGTAAATAAAGACAGTGCCCAGACGCTCGCCGGCGACTTCGATCGGCAGGACGATTCCCATCAGGTCCCTGTCCTCCTCCTCGAAAAAGCCCAGTGTCTGCAGGGCAACATTCTCATGAGTGGAAAGAACGTCCAGAAGACGTGAATTGAGTTCCGGATTCACGAATGTGCCGATTTCTTCGGTGATCATTCCGTGGGCGGAATCCACTTCCTTGCACTGGCCGACGCCCAGCACTTTTCCTTTTTTGCTGATCACAAGAATATGCGCCTGCAGGATCTCGCTCATAACCTTGCAGATATCGTTGAAGACGACTTTTCCTGTATCATTGTTGTGGATCAGCTTTTCAATCTTCCTTGTGTTATCCAACAGCACAACATTTCTAGCCGCGTGCAGAGTATCCAAATTTTCACCTCCTGCTGCCACAGGTCCCCCTGAAGACATCAATGCGACATGGTCTCTATAGACTCCCGTTTGCAGAATCGGAGCCATCCCATATCTGATATATAGATTCAATACTGTTTATTCTGCGGATTCACTTTGATTTTCGATATATCCGCACTCCTTGTCGGCACAGACAAGCTTGCTCCCCTTTTCCAGCATGATGCTGCCGCAGCGCGGGCATCTCTTTTTCGAAGGTTTCTGCCATACCATAAAGTCACATTCGGGATTGCCCATACAGCCGTAATAGCGGCGTCCCTTTTTGGACATCCTCACAATGATATCTTTGCCGCACTTGGGACAGGCGACGCCGATCTTCTCATAATAAGGTTTGGTATTGTGGCACTCGGGGAAGCCGGGGCAGGCAAGGAACTTGCCGTGAGGTCCGTACTTGATGACCATATGGCGGCCGCAGTTCTCGCAGATCTCCTCTGTTTCCTCATCCGCGATCTTGACCTTTTCAAGGGTTTTTTCCGCCTCGAGAACCGCCTCGTGCAGATCGGGATAGAAATTCTCGATCACCATCTTCCAGCGCACTTCTCCGTCCGCGATTCCGTCCAGCAGCGCCTCCATATTGGCCGTGAAGGAGGGATCCACAATGGTCGGGAAGGCCTGTTTCATGATATTGTTGACCACTTCTCCCAGCTCTGTCATGTAGAGGTTTTTCTCCTCTTTGACGATATACCTTCTGGCAAGGATGGTCGTGATCGTGGGAGCATAGGTACTGGGGCGTCCGATCCCCTGCTCTTCCAGGGCCCGCACCAGGGTTGCCTCCGTGTAGTGCGGCTGGGGCTGTGTGTAATGCTGACGGGGGTCAAAAGACTCCAGCGTAAGCTCTGTATTCTCATCAATCCCCTTGCTGATCGAAGGCGATTTTTCTTCTTCGTCCTCAATATATACTTTCTGGAAGCCATCGAAAATCGGTCGGGAAGCCGAGACAGTAAACAGCTGTGCGGGAATCCTCTCAGCGGAGCCGGCAGACGCTCCCGGTGTACCCGCAACCCGGACCTGTGTGGTCTCATATTTTGCAGCGCTCATGCGGCTTGCCACAAAGCGTTTCCAGATCAGCTGATACAGTCGATACTGCTCTCGTGAGAGCGAATCGCGGACAGACGCGGGAAGGCGGGTGACGTCCGTGGGGCGGATCGCCTCATGTGCGTCCTGGATCTTTCCGCTCTTTTTCTCCTCTTTTTCTCTATTCAGAATATATTCTTCACCATAATTCTCACCGATGAAGGAGGCTGCGGCAGCCTGTGCTTCATCCGAGATCCTGATGCTGTCGGTTCTGAGGTAGGTGATCAGCGCAACCGTCCCCTGTCCCTTGATCTCTACACCTTCATAGAGCTGCTGCGCGACGCGCATGGTCTTCTGCGTAGAGAAATTCAGGACTTTGCTGGCCTCCTGCTGCAGGGTGGAAGTAGTGAAAGGCAGGGGAGATTTGCGCGTACGCTCCGAACGGCGCACTTCCCGGATCTCAAAAGAGCCGTCTGAAAGCCCGTTTACGATCCGCATGGTCTCCTCCTGCGTCCCCAGCTCCGTGCGCACGGCCCTGCCGTCTTCCCCGATACTTCCGTAATAATGAGCCACCAGCGGCTTTGTGCTGCCCTTCACCTTCAATGAGGCGTCCAACGTCCAGTATTCCTGGGGGATAAATGAGTTGATCTCGTCCTCACGGTCTCCGATCATGCGCAATGCCACGGACTGTACACGGCCGGCGGAAAGACCGCGCTTGACCTTTGCCCACAGAAGGGGAGAGATCTCATATCCGACCATACGGTCCAGAATGCGGCGGGTCTGCTGTGCGTCGACCAGGTTCATATCCAGTTCCCTGGCATTTTTCAGAGACTGCGTGACAGCATTTTTCGTGATCTCGTTAAATGTGATCCTGGAAACCTGCTTGTCTTTGGTGTCCTCGAGCTTGAGAGCCGCCATCAGATGCCATGAAATCGCCTCTCCCTCACGGTCAGGGTCCGTTGCCAGATAGATGCGGTCTGCTTTTTTGACCATTTTGCGCAGACCTGCCAGAAGCTCCCCTTTACCGCGAATGGTAATGTACTGAGGTTCATAATCATGTTCGATGTCAATTCCCATCTTGCTCTTGGGAAGATCACGGACATGTCCGTTCGATGCGGCTACTTCATAGTTTGATCCAAGAAATTTCCTGATCGTCTTTACCTTTGCAGGTGACTCCACGATCACCAGATTGTGTTTTTTTCGACTTACTGCCATATGAAAATTACCGGTTCCTTGTATTTTTTGTTTTCCGACTTATCGGAAGAGTCTGTCTTTTCTGCTGCGGATACGATTTATTGAGCCTCGGCTGTATTACCGATCCCCAGACGCACTTTGCGTTCGATCATCTCGTCGACATTTTCGAGATAGGTCTCCACATCCTTGCAGTTGTCACTGCGTTCGATCCGTCCCCCGGGAAAGACAGCCTTTGAAATGCTGCCTGCTCCGAGAGCAAGAATGGACTGTTTCTCCTCCATGATAAGGATATTATAGATTCCGGCTTTTCCAGGGCGGGAATAGCCCACATTTTCCAGATTGCCGGATATGTTTTTCTGTCTGTATAAATAATAGGGATCCATCCCCATGCGGGCAGCAGATTCTGCCGCGATCTCCATGCAGCCATCAGTATTGTTAATAGAAGAAAATCCTTTTTCCTCAATATACTTCTGCATGCGCGACCCTCTCTTGAGAGCAAGCGAATGGACTGTCAGGCTGTCAGGGGAAAGCTTTTCGATTTCCTCCAGAGTCCTGCGCACATCCTCTTCCGTCTCCTCGGGGAGTCCAAGGATAATATCCATATTGATATTGTCAAATCCCGCCTCACGGCAGAGCCGGAAGGCGTCTCTGACCTGCTGCACTGTATGCCGTCTGCCGATCAGACGCAGTGTCTCTTCTTTCATAGTCTGAGGATTGACACTGATCCTGGTCACATTATGCGCACGGATCACACGAAGCTTGTCCGCTGTGATGCTGTCAGGTCTGCCGGCCTCGATGGTGAACTCCTGAATGCCTTTCATGGGAAAAAATTTTTCCAGCATGGAAAACAGCCGTTGCAGCTGCCGGGGCTCAAGAGTCGTCGGTGTGCCGCCGCCGATATAGACTGTATCCAGCACACATCCCCGCATAAGCGCCGCAGAAGATTCCATTTCCCTTTCCAGCGTATCGAGATAGGCATCCACCTTGTCCTTCCACTTTGCCAGATTAAAAGAGGGGAAGGAGCAGTACAGGCAGGTTGTGGGACAGAAAGGTATGCCCACATAGAGGCTGTAGCCGTTCTCGTAGTGGATATCCGCCAGGATCTCCCTTTCCCTCTGCGCGATCTGCGCTGAGAGCATGGCCTTGGCGGGACTCACAAGATGCTCTCTCACCATATCCGCGGCAGCCTCTTCCGGTGTCTCTCCCCGCAGCAGGGACTGCATGGCGATCTTTGTCGGCCGGATTCCGATCAGCTCTCCCCAGGGCAGCCTCCTTTTCTCTCTGTCTGCAAGCATGGCATAGAGCAGATGCTTCATCTGTGTCTTCAGGAGTGTCCCCTTCTCGGCAAAGGATACTCCCTCCGGCGCAGAGGCGGAGCGGGAATCACTGTTGTCGCAGAAGGAAAGCCTGACTTCTTTGGCCGCAAAAAACACCCTCAGAAAAGGCTCTTTCGCAATCTGCTGATACTTTCTGTTGGTTGCGGCATCCGCCTCAGTCAGTACTTTGACATCCTCCTGCGGATAAAAAGCCTTAAGCAAAGAGTGTATTTCGTATCTATATAGCTCAATATTTACAATTGCAGTAATCATTATACAAAAACTATCGGTCTGCTGAGGGATTATGCTCTCACAAACCAGTTGTGCTTTTTCTCATATCCGATGGTCGTCGTATCTCCGTGGCCGGAGAAAACAGTTGTATCATCGGGCAGGGTATAGAGACGAGTGCGGATGGACTCCAGAAGTGTCTCCCCATCGCCGGTAGGCATGTCGGACCGGCCGATCGAGCCCTGGAAAAGGGTATCGCCGCTGATCAGGATATGACCTTCCTCGATATAATAGGCGCAGCTTCCCTCTGTGTGTCCGGGGGTAAAGATCGTCTTCATCGTGATGTCCGCGACTGTGATCTCCTCATTGTCTTCAAGATAATAATCAGGTGATACAGTGCAGGGACGGCCGGTCATCTGAGACTGATTGAGTCTGGCAGATTCGCACAGACGCTTCTCATGGATACATGCATAAACAGGGACGCCTGTTTGTGCCTTGAGCGCCTCCACACCCATGATGTGGTCAAAGTGCGCATGCGTAAGGAAGATCGCCTTCACCTGCAGGCCTCTCTTCTCCAGTTCCTCATAGAGTCTGTCGCCCAGGTCTGCCGGGTCAAAGACGATGGTTTCATTGCTGTTTTCCCTGTGGAGGTAGTAAAAATTGGTCTGGACCATACCGACCACAAAACAGTTTACCTTAATGACTCCCTTCGAATCCGACATTCTATCTTCCCCTTCTGAATGTTGAGTCTGCTGACGCCTGAAACAGACGGTCAGTCTGTGAACAATAACGCAATCAGCCGCTGTTCCGCTTGATCGCGCGGACGTCACGGACAGAATTGAGACGCGAAATGATCTCCTGAAGTTCTTCACGGCTCTTGACTTCAAACCCCAGCATCAGAGTGGCGATTCCCTGTTTGCTGGTCATGGAACTGATGCGCAGGATGCTGATGTCTCTCTCTGAAAAGACTTTCGTGAGGTCATTCAGAAGACCGCTGCGGTCAGTGGCAAAAATCTTGATCTCGACAAGGAAGCCCTCTTCCTTTTTCGCGACAGCATTTTCAATCCAGGAGGCCTCGATAATGCGGTCTTTCTCCTCCTCGGGGATATTGACCACATTGCTGCAGTCTTTCCGATGGATGGAAATGCCTCTTCCCCTTGTGATAAACCCTACGATCTCATCGCCGGGCACAGGATTGCAGCATTTGGAGAAGCGGATGGAAACATCGTGAACGCCCTTGACAACAACAGAACCGGCCGCGCCACGGGAATGCATATTGGGGGATGCCGCCTGCTGCTGCACCTGCTGGATGATCTCCTCGCTGGAGAGCCGGCGCTTATGGTCCTCTGTGTAGAGGTCATAGAGCTTATTGACAACCTGGCCTTCTTTCATGCCGCCGTGTCCTATGGCCGCTAGAAGGGATTCCCAGTCCCTGAATCCATACTTGCGCAGAACAAATTCCTGGTAAGAAGGTTTCATCAGGTCAGAGAGCTGCATGCCATGGCTTCTGGCATAGGATATAACCAGCTCCTTGCCTTTTGAGATGTTGTCATCCTTATTCTCACGCTTGAACCACTGGTTGATCTTGTTCCTGGTAGAAGCGCTCTTTGCGATGCTGAGCCAGTCAAGGCTGGGTCCCTTAGAGGAGGGACTTGTCAATATCTCAATGCGGTCGCCGTTCTTGAGCTCATAATCGATCGGGACAATCTTGTCATTGACTCTGGCGCCGACCATTCGATTGCCGACAGCCGTATGGATGGCATAGGCAAAATCGATGGGTGTGGAACCGGCGGGAAGATTCTTGACTTCACCGCGAGGCGTGAAGCAGTACACATCATCCGAGAACAGGTTCAGATCGCTCTTGAGCAGATCCATAAACTCACAGTTGTCGGACATGTCCTGCTGCCATTCGAGGATCTGACGGAGCCAGGAAAGCTTCTCTTCTTCTCTGTTCTTCTCGACCTTCTGGCTTCCGCCTGCTTCCTTATATTTCCAGTGGGCGGCAATACCGTACTCTGCTGCACGGTGCATTTCATAGGTGCGGATCTGAATCTCGAAGGGCTGTCCGGCGGGTCCGATCAGGGTCGTGTGCAGGGACTGATACATGTTTGCCTTCGGCATGGCAATATAGTCCTTGAAACGTCCCGGTATGGGCTTGTACATCTCGTGGATCGTTCCGAGCACCGCGTAACAGTCACGGATCGTGCCTACGATAACGCGGACGGCAAACAGATCATAGATCTCTTCCAGAGATTTTTTCTGGTTGAGCATCTTGCGGTAGATACTGAAGAGATGCTTGACACGTCCGTCCACCTCTCCCTCAATACCGGCATCATGGATATGCTGACGGACTTCGATGGCAATCTCCTGCACATAATGCTCGCGCTCGCTCTTGCGCTGCGCTACCTTTGCCGCAAGATCATAGTAAACATCAGGGTACAGATATTTGAGTGAGAGATCGTCGAGCTCTACTTTGATCTTCGAAATACCCAGACGATCGGCGATCGGCGAATAAATATCCAGAGTTTCCTGCGCGATCCTCTGCTGCTTCTCAGGCGGCATAAACTGGAGTGTGCGCATGTTGTGCAGACGGTCCGCAAGCTTGATCAGGATAACGCGGATATCCTTTGCCATTGCAAGAAACATCTTGCGCAGGTTCCTGGCCTGCATATCCTGCTGGCTCTGCGTCCTGTCCACATAGTCTCCGGAAAGTTTCAGTTTTTTCAGTTTTGTGACACCGTCGACAAGAAGGGCGACGTCATTTCCGAACTGCTCGGCAATCTGATTTCTGGTCAGAACAGTATCTTCGACTACATCATGAAGGATGCCGGCCGTAATAGTCTCTTTGTCCATCTCCAGGCCTGCCAGAATAATAGCCACATAGAGCGGATGGATGATATAGGGTTCTCCGGATTTGCGCAGTTGCCCTTCATGGGCTCTGCGCGCCACTTCATAAGCCTTCTCGATCAGCGAAATATCGTCTGATGGATGGTATTTTCGCACACGGTCAATAAGGCTCTGGTAAAGATCCTCCGGACAGTGATATTCCCCGATGCTTTCGATCTTACCGGTGTCTATAGCGATTTTGCTCATGTTGTCTTTCTGGCCTTTGATGTCTGTCATGTTGCACCTCTGCCGACAAAACCCGGTGATTTCTCTATTCCTTAAACTATCATAAACAATTCGAAATATTTCCTGAAAATAATAAAAGTAAAGCAATTATAGTCTGTTTTGTTCAACTCGTCAATCAGTGGATTTACAGAAATCCGTGTGGTTTTCCGATTTTTTAACATGGGTACAGCCTAATATCATTACCATTTCAATGATTTGTCCAAATTTATACTCTCCAAAAAAGAAATGATGCGGACATGATCTAAAAAGAGGCTGTCTCGCCGACAGCCCCCTGATCTATTTCTGATCGCTTTTTTTCAGCAGGATCCTGAAATCCTGAATATCATAATACTGTATGCCTGCAAGATCTGCCGAAGCCCTGTCTTTTTCATCTCTGTCTCCGATATATACGATCCGGTCGGGAGAGCAGCCAATCTGCGACAGTATGTACTCCATTGCAGTCCTCGATGGCTTCTGTTCCCTGATTTCCGGCTGATCGTAATAAAAAAGGCGGTCAAATTCCACTCCCATAGCCTGCAGCTTATCCTCGGCAGGATAATCCGAATAGATATAAATCTGCCTGCCCTCTGCGCGCAGCCTGTTCGAAAAATCAATGACATCACGATATGCATGTTCTTTCAACAAGTCCAGGGGGTTTTTGAACATCCAATAGCTGACCGTTCGATGAACCCTGTCTGAAGGCAGTGCATACTTTCTGCCGATCTCGGTACATAAAGCGTCCGTTCCTGCATTTTTCCATTCAGGATCCTCCCTCATTTTTCGGAATTTCTGCAGAGCCAGCAATTCACGCAGCCTGTGAGGCCTGCACATATAATAGGAAACCAGCCTGAAAAGCATGCAGACCCGGACTGCTCTCTGTGCATACAGTGTCCCGTCAACATCCAAAATCAGGCAGTCAATCCTTGACCAGTTCATTTCGACACTTCATCCTTGTAATAAACAGATTAAAAGCTAAAATCGGCATCATGAGAATTCGATAAGTAACCCAGTAATGAACGGTTACATGATTGCAGAGAACAGCATATCTTATGATCGGAAATGCCGTCATAATAACAAGCAGAAGGATTTCAGAGACCAGATTGGGAGCGCCTCCTCTTTTTTTCCTCTTTTTTATCGAAATAAGAATTGCAAAAACGCATGCGGCAACAAAGATCACTTCAGCGGTGTTCCACCACATATTTCCGCAGCCTTCATGTATGTTCAATAAAATGCCTTCTATGCGTGAACCCTTGTCAGTGGCAGATCTGGCCACAGCTTTTGCCAGCATTTTCCGGAAAATTGCAGAGTCGACCGCGATTGCGTATGCCAGCCACTTAAAGCCCATCATTCCGGCATATCCCGCAAACCAGGACACAAAATAGTCGAGATTTTTTTTGATCAGCTGCAAAGGATTTGCAGGCACCCCGGTAATCATAAAATAAAAAAGAAGGGGCATTCCGAAACTCAGGAGCTGGAAATAATTCATGTTGAAATAAAAGGCAGCAGCACCCGTGAATGCAAATATAATCCATGCTCTTTTTTGCAGGGTCTCCTTCTTCATCAGGAGCATGATGATACAGGGGATCACCATGCAATAGTAATATCCGGCAAAAGTCAGCACAAGCGCAACTGTCAGCGGCCTTATAAAAAGGATCGATATGGCAACAGGCAGGATCATTGACTTAAGCTTTTTCTTCAACATCAGCCCAAAAAGAAAAAGCGTAAGGAACAGAAACATATACAGATGAAATTCGCGGATCTGCCCATATGTCGCGACCATAAGAAGAGGTTTCAGTACGGTTTCATATCCGTTGAAGAACCTGACAAGCAGGGATGAAAGTACCGCTTTTTCCGGCTCTACAGCCACATTCGCCAGTTTTTCCGCCGGCATCGGTTTATTCCATGTATCCCCTTCAAATTGAAATATATACCCTGAGAGAATACATTTTACCAGGCCTTCTGTATCCTTCGCTCCGACCAGAGCCTCATTCAGGTAAACAGCATCCGTATAATTGTCGAACCGGGTGCCTTCGATATCGCGCGTCACATAAAAGTATTCTGTTTCCTGTTCCAGTACAGGGAGGGACTCCTTTACGTGAGAACGTATGCGGTCTGTCGGAAGCAGATACACCAATGCCATCAATGCCATTCCGACCAGTCCCGAGAAAACCACAATCGCGGTCAGCTGAAGGATCTTTTTAACCATATTTACTATCATACGGAGACTCCTTTTCAACCAGATCAAAGAAAACCGGGAACAGAGATCATCATGCTGTCTGTCAAAAATTTCAGCATCGGCATATCAAACAGCATTAATACCGAGAACAGGAAGACGAGCACTGCACAATACAGCATCAGGCCTTTCTCATGAAAAAGCTTCTCAGGTTTCTGTACTGCAGAATCCTTTGCGAAGGAAAGAGAAAAGTAATAACAGTATAAACCAATCAGAAAGGGCATGAGAAGAACCAGCTCAATGCGGTATTTGATCAAAAAAATACCCAGAAAGAAAACTGAGGACATGGCATAAAAGAAAGACACCACCACCAGAGACTGTTCTGAATAAAATTTGAAAGACTTCCTGTACCTGCCCGCCAGCGATTTATCGTTGATCATCCGGTATTCCGCGAAACGTTTTATCGCCATCAGGAATGACCCCGCCATCCAGTAGCCCAGCAGAAGACTTGAAGGAGGTATGGTTGTCTCAGAAACAACAAACCACCCCATCAAAAGGCGGATCGCATTATTGATCGACTCAGTGAGTACATCAAGGACAGGTATATCTTTGGTTCTGAAGGGTTTGACATTATACAATATCCCCATCACCCACAGCCAGATACTCATCAGCAAAAAGGGTATATTTACAAGAAAAGAGAGCAAAAATCCAAGCGCCGACAGGCAGCCCCATAAAATCCAGACCACCCTTCCGTCCACTTTTTCAGAGACCACACTGCGGTATTTTTTAGTCGGATGATATTTGTCAAATTCAGCGTCCAGCCATTCATTGATCACATAGTTCGCAGAGGCTATAAAGCAGGTGGCAAAGAAGCCGAGAAAGAGCTTCAGAAAAACGCCGCCTGTAAATTGTGTGTGAGTAAGAAAAATCGCCGCAACAAATCCCGGCAGGATAAACAGCTGCTTGATCCAATGATCCAGCCTCATGATTTTAATGTATTTCCGCATCTGAAAAAATCCTCTATAAGATCCCCTGTATTATTAATAACAGCACTGGTATTTGCGTAAGCAGTATAGCTTCAGCAAATACATATGTCAATGAAAAATTTAGTCTATGGTTAATATATGTATATATACTATGGCCCTTTTACATGTTTGCAAGTTGTATTTCGCATATATAAAGTGGGGTCTGCATCTATATCCAAACATCTGCGGAAAACTCTTCTGTTTCCGGGGAGGCACAAAAGAACCCTGCGGATTCTGATTCGAATCCGCAGGGTCAGTATTAACATCATAAATGTCCGGTCATTTTTGCATGCGAGCATGCAAAATGCCCGGCCGCTTGACTTCTTACAACTAACGTATAAGCTCTACGCATCGCTCCGCGGGGCCCCTTCCCCACTCTCGCGCTGCTGCCGATATTCGAAAATCGCCCCGCTCATCCTCTTGAGGATTCGCGGGGCTTTTTTTCTCATATCGGTTGCCTTGTCAAATGTCCGGTCATTTTTGCATGCGAGCATGCAAAATGCCCGGCCGCTTGACAAGAGCTTATACGTTACATCATTCCGGGGGCACCTGCAGGCATTGCGGGAGCGGGTTCTTTGATGATCGCAACGGCTGCCTCGGTGGTGAGGAAGCTGGAAGCTACGCTGGTTGCGTTCTGGAGTGCGCTTCTGGTGACCTTTGCGGGATCAAGGATGCCGCCGTCGATCATGTTGACGTACTCTTCTTTGTATGCATCAAAGCCAATGCCGACTTCAGACTCTTTGACCTTGTTGACGATGACTGCGCCGTTGAGGCCGGCGTTCTCAGCGATCTGGTGAAGGGGAGCTTCGAGGGCCTTGAGGACGATCTGGGCACCGGTCTTCTCGTCGCCGTCGAGACCTGCTACAGCTTCCTCAACCTTCTTGGAGGCGTGGATGTATGCACTGCCGCCGCCGAAGATAATGCCTTCCTCGACTGCTGCTCTTGTAGCATTGAGAGCATCTTCCATGCGGAACTTGGCTTCCTTCATCTCGGTCTCGGTTGCTGCACCGACACGGATGACTGCGACGCCGCCTGCGAGTTTGGCAAGGCGCTCCTGGAGTTTCTCTCTGTCGAAATCAGACTTGGTCTCTTCGATCTGCTTCTTGATCTGGGCTACGCGCTGTTCAAGAGCGGTCTTGTCGCCGAGGCCGTCGACGATGACAGTCTGCTCTTTTGCGACTTTGACACTCTTGGCACGGCCGAGCTGCTGAAGAGTTGCGTCCTTGAGCTCAAGACCCAGGTCGGAGCTGATGACAGTGCCGCCGGTCAGGATTGCGATATCCTCGAGCATTGCTTTCCTTCTGTCGCCATAGCCGGGAGCCTTGACAGCGACTACGTTGAAGGTGCCGCGCAGTTTGTTGACGATCAGGGTGGTCAGAGCCTCGCCCTCGACGTCCTCAGCGACGATGAGGAGCTTGGCGCCCATCTTGACGATCTGCTCAAGGACAGGAAGGATATCCTGGATTGTGGAGATCTTCTTGTCTGTGATCAGGATGAAAGGATCTTCCAGATTTGCTTCCATCTTGTCCATATCAGTTGCCATATAAGCGCTGATATAGCCTCTGTCAAACTGCATGCCCTCGACCAGGTCGAGCTCTGTCAGCATGGTCTTGGACTCTTCGATGGTGATGACGCCGTCTTTGGAAACCTTTTCCATAGCGTCTGCGATCATGGCGCCGACATTCTCGTCACCGGAAGAAACAGTTGCGACCTTCTCGATGTGGTCCTTGCCCTGAACAGGAGTGCTCATAGCCTGGATCGCTGCGACTGCAGCGTCGGTTGCCTTTCTCATACCTTTGCGCAGAACGATGGGATTTGCGCCTGCAGCCAGGTTCTTCATGCCTTCATTGATCATGGCCTGTGCCAGAACAGTTGCGGTTGTGGTGCCGTCGCCGGCGACATCATTGGTCTTGGTTGCGACTTCCTTGACCAGCTGTGCGCCCATATTCTCGAAGGAATCCTCAAGTTCGATCTCTTTTGCGATGGTAACGCCGTCATTGGTGATCGTAGGAGCGCCGTAGGTCTTGTCCAGAACAACGTTTCTGCCCTTGGGTCCAAGTGTGATCTTAACTGTATCTGCAAGTTTGTTGACACCTTCTGCAAGCGCTACGCGTGCATCTGTGCCGTGTTTGAGTTCCTTTGCCATTACTTAACTACCTCCAGTAATTTAATGATTTCTTATAAATAGAGCGGCCAGAGCAGTTTTTGTGCTGTCTGCCCGGAATAGGTCTGTCTCGGGACAGTGGACAGATCATTCGATAATCGCAAGGATATCACTCTGTTTGACGATGATATATTTCTCGTTCTCGTCGATCTTGACTTCTGTGCCGGTATATTTGGAATAGATGACCTTGTCGCCAACCTTGACTTCCATCTTGACTTCCTTGCCGTCAACCATACCTCCGGGGCCTACCGCAATGACTTCCGCCTGCTGCGGTTTCTCTTTTTCCTGGCCGGGAAGGACGATGCCGGACTTGGTTGTGGTCTCAGCTTCCAGATGCTTTAATACGACTCTGTCTCCCAACGGTACTAACTTCATGATAAAACCTCACTTTCTTATTGGAACCCCGGGCTTTTAGGTCCCGGATGACTCCTGATCATTATCATTAATATTGTTAGCACTCAATCATCCTGAGTGCTAACCCTATCGTGTATAATAGTTTTCCGCCTCTCTGTTTGCAACTCTGTTTATTGCCCTTTTTTCTCTGTTTTTCTCTAATTTTCTCTTATTATCTCCATTTATTTAAATATTTCGTAACTCATCTCAGAATATGTAAAAATAATGATCAGACACGGCCCGAATCATCAATTTCCCCAATGCCGCTGAAAAAGATACAGAATTATCACATTTGCAATATTGCAATCTCCGGACAGCAGTGATATAGTTTATGTAGTTTTCAAAACTATGTATTGCGTTTTCAATCGCTGTACATGTCGATATAAACATATGAAAGGAAGGTTTCCATCGATCATGACGGTAAAAGAATTGAAGAAATTTTTTAAAAAACATCTGGTTCCCTCCCGTCTTTATCATATGAAGGGCGGCAACCATAAAAACCGCATATGTATTGCACAGGATAAGAAGAAAAATGAGTGGGAAGTCTATTTCAGTGAAGGAAAGACCAAAATCGGCCTCATGCGTTTCGCTACTGAAAAGGAAGCCTGCCAGCGCATGAAAGAGGAAGTATGCAAGGTCATGGAGCAGCTCTACGGACTGAGCTGGAAAGGTCTCGCCTGATCCGCCGTTTCCGTTTCATTCGTCCGGATCTTTATCTCTATCATCGAAACAGTACTGAATCTGCTTTCATTTATCATTGCCAATCCTTATGCGGCAGCCTGTCGGCTGCCGTTTTTTTACGGATTCACTGCAAAAAGAGCACTGCCGGGATCATCCGCGGCAGTGCTCTTTTTTTACTTAATCAGAATGGAATATACAAGGTCTGCGCCTGATCCGGACGCTTTCCTTGCTGTATCATTCACCGGATGATCCTGTACAGGGGCTGAAAGCACCTTGACGGATTAAGACCGGATGCAGATTATTTGTCATTGATGGCTGCCTGTGCCGCTGCAAGTCTTGCGATCGGAACACGGAAAGGCGAGCAGGAGACATAGTCCAGACCGACCTTGTGGCAGAACTCGATGGATGCGGGATCGCCGCCGTGCTCACCGCAGATGCCCAGGTGGATGTCAGGGCGGACCTTGCGGCCCTTCTCTGCTGCCATCGCGATCAGCTGGCCGACGCCGTTCTGGTCGAGGTGTGCGAAGGGATCAGACTCATAGATCTTGCTTGCATAGTAATCCTGCAGGAACTTGCCGGCATCGTCACGGGAGAAGCCGAAGGTCATCTGGGTCAGATCGTTGGTTCCGAAGCTGAAGAACTGAGCTTCCTCTGCGATCTCGTCTGCCATCAGAGCAGCACGGGGGATCTCGATCATGGTACCGACCTTGTATTCGATATCGGAATTCATCTCAGCCTTGACCTTCTCAGCGGTCTCGACGACAGTCTTCTTGACGAATGCAAGCTCTTTCTTGTCGCCTACCAGAGGGATCATGATCTCGGGAACGATATTGTAGCCTTCCTCTGCGTTGACTTCGATAGCTGCCTCCATGACAGCCCTTGTCTGCATGCGGGCGATCTCAGGGAATGTGACAGCCAGACGGCAGCCGCGGTGACCCATCATGGGGTTGAACTCGTGCAGAGCGTCGCAGCGTTCCTTGACTTCCTTAACAGAGATGTTCATGAGCTTGGCCAGATCTTCGATCTCGGGCTCAGTGGTGGGAACGAACTCGTGGAGCGGCGGATCCAGGAAACGGATGGTGACCGGACGGCCTTCCATTGCCTTGTAGATGCCCTTGAAGTCGCCCTTCTGGAAGGGGATCAGCTCGTTGAGGGCAGCCTCGCGCTCTTCTGTTGTATCGGAGAGGATCATTCTGCGGATCTTCGGAATTCTGTCAGGGTTGAAGAACATGTGCTCGGTTCTGGTCAGACCGATACCTTCAGCGCCCATACGGACTGCGTTTGCAGCGTCCTCGGGAGTGTCGGCGTTGGTGCGGACTTTCAGCCTGCGGGCTGCGTCTGCCCATGCCATGATGCGCTGGAAGTTGCCGCTGATGGAAGCTTCCACAGTCTGGATATCGCCGAGATAGATCTTACCGGTTGAGCCGTCGAGAGAGATGTAGTCGCCCTCTTTGATCTTGTGGCCGCCAAGCTCGATGTACTTGTCTTCTTCGAAGACCTTGAGCTCACCGCAGCCGGAGACACAGCAGGTACCCATGCCGCGTGCAACAACTGCCGCGTGGCTGGTCATGCCGCCGCGCATGGTCAGAACGCCCTCAGCGGCGTGCATACCCTCGATATCCTCGGGGGAAGTCTCCTGGCGGACCAGGATGACACGGCTGCCTGCAGCGTGTGCGGCAACAGCGTCGTCAGCGTTGAAATAGATGCGGCCTGCAGCTGCGCCGGGAGATGCCGGAAGAGCTTCGCCGATCTGCTCGCCGTTCTTGAGAGCGGCAGCGTCAAATACAGGGTGCAGCAGCTGATCGAGGGACTTGGCTTCGATTCTGCAGACTGCTTCCTCGGGAGTGATCATGCCTTCATCAACGAGATCGCAGGCGATCTGGATCGCAGCGTGCGCGGTGCGCTTGCCGTTTCTGGTCTGCAGGAAGAAGAGCTTGCCTTCCTCAATGGTGAACTCCATGTCCTGCATATCGCGATAGTGCTTCTCAAGCTTGTCAGCGATGGAGACAAACTGCTTGTAGCACTCGGGAAGATCCTTCTCCAGCTGTGTGATCTTGGAAGGTGTGCGGATACCTGCAACGACGTCCTCACCCTGTGCATTGATCAGGTACTCGCCGAAGATGCCCTTTGCGCCTGTAGCGGGGTCACGTGTGAACGCAACACCGGTACCGGAAGTGTTGCCCATGTTGCCGAAGACCATGGACTGAACGTTGACGGCAGTACCCCAGGAATAAGGGATATCGTTCATCATACGATAGTAGTTGGCGCGGGGGTTGTCCCAGGAACGGAAGACAGCCTTGATGGCTTCCATCAGCTGAACCTTGGGATCCTGAGGGAACTCTTCGCCCATCTTTTCTTTGTAGATCGCCTTGTACTGAGCGATGACATCCTGAAGGTCCTCAGCGGTCAGCTCGGTATCAAAGGTATAGCCGTGCTCCTTCTTCACACCCTCAAGGATGCTGTCGAAGAAAGTCTTGCTCATTTCCATAACGACGTCAGAGAACATCTGGATGAAACGGCGATAGGAATCATATGCAAAACGAGGATTGCCGGTCTTCTGTGCAAAGCCCTTGACGGAAACATCGTTGAGACCCAGGTTCAGGATCGTATCCATCATGCCGGGCATGGAAGCGCGCGCACCAGAACGGACGGAAACCAGGAGCGGATTCTCGGTATCGCCGAACTTCTTGCCCTGAACGCCCTCAAGCCATGCAAGTGCCTCGAAGATCTGCTTCTGCGTATCTTCATTGATGGTCTTGCCATCATTGTAATAATCCGTGCAGGCCTCGGTGGAAATAGTGAAGCCGTTCGGGATGGGCAGACCGATATTGGTCATCTCAGCAAGGTTTGCGCCCTTGCCGCCCAGAAGATTGCGCATATCCGCATTACCCTCGCTGAATTTGTAAACTCTCTTGCTCATTCATAACCTCCTTGTTTATATGTTCCGCAGTTGTAAATAGCTGCAGTAACTCACTGATCCAAAACTCACCTGCGAGTTTTGTACCCCCGCGTGCAGGATATCCCGACAGGTTCCTGAAAACAACAAAAAGCCACGAACGATCCCGCCGCGGCATGGGGATCAGGTTTTACGACGGTGCGCACTGCCGGGGATAAAGCTGTCAAAAATAAAGACATCAAAATGCGATTTTGCCCGCTTCAGCTCATCCTCGCTTCGCACTGTCCAGGCGGCCGCTTTTCCTCTGAAAAGGCGGCGGACCAAAGACCTGGAAAGGTTGCCCTGATATTTGTGATTATAAGCTATAAAGTCGGGTCTTGTCACGCAATTCGTGACTAAAAACTGTATAAAAAAACTCGGAGCGATCTTTATAGGTGTACGGAACTCTTTTTGAAAAATAAAACCGTCGGAAAGCTGTCCCCGCATGACATCCGGCCTGTTCTTCCGATACCACAGAAGGACCAGCGGATTAAAGGATTCGATGCAATAGACGCCCTTGTAGTCACGCAGCAGTCGGTCGGCCGCACGGCAGACGCGAAGGTCAAAGTACTCTACCTTCATTTCAATAATGAGAGGTACTTTCCCGTCGACAGCCTCGAGGACCTCACTGAATGTGGGTATGGGCTCCCCGCAGTCCAGCAGTCTGAATTTCCGCAGTTCCTCCAGAGTATAGTCACATACTCTTCCCTTTTGTCTGCACATGCGGAGAAGGGTAAAATCGTGAAATACAACAGGCACGCCGTCCTTTGTCACCTGAATGTCGAACTCGATCCCGTAGCCCTCCTCCACTGCTTTTTTAATGGCAGGGAGAGAATTTTCCGGCAGTGCCGTCCCGTTTTTGTGCAGACCGCGGTGGGCAAAAAACCGGGTTTCAAATACTGACCTGTCAGGTTTACGGATCATACGCGGCATGATCGTATAAATATATGCGCCGGAAACCAGGGCAGTGCAGACTGCGATTTTCCCGGCAGTACTCTTTTTATCAGCCATATACTTTTCTACTTGCATAATGCACACGCCGGTATGACATCAGGACCTGTCCGGAGTGCATCGAAGACAGAAATCGGAATTTTCAGACAATTGTACACAATTCTTATCAGGACATTATAACATCCTTTTGCCATGCCCGCCACCACTATATGCATTTATTTCAAAAGCTTTTTGCCCTGCTGCCTTCGAAATCTCAGTTCAGCATGCCTTGCTTTTTCCATCATTATAATGTATCCTTTTTGAGATGCGATAAACCGTTTTTTTCTATTATATTAAGAAAAATACCGGAACTGATAATAACAACCTGTTTCTTATGCTGTTTTTGAGAATGAGGAAAACAGCAACCGCTGAAAAAGAAAGGTATATTCAATATGATTCAAGCAAACGGTGTCACACTCCGCCTGGGAAAAAAGGCTCTGTTTGAAGATGTATCCATTAAGTTTACGGAAGGAAACTGCTACGGCATCATCGGCGCCAACGGCGCCGGCAAGTCCACCTTCCTCCGCATTCTGTCCGGGCAGCTCGAGACCACGAGCGGCAATGTCTCCATCTCCGAGGGACAGCGTCTTTCTTTCCTGGAACAGGACCACAACAAATATGACAATCAGATCGTTCTCGACACAGTCATCCAGGGCAACCCCCGTCTGTTCGAGATCCGCGCCGAAAAGGACGCCCTATATGCAAAAGAGGATTTCTCCGATGAAGACGGCATCCGTGCCAGCGAACTCGAGACCGAATTTGCCGAGATGGATGGCTGGGAGGCCGAGTCCAACGCCGAAGCACTGCTGAACGGACTGGGCATCGAAACCGAACTTCACGGATACCTGATGCGCGAGATCACCGGTGCGCAGAAGGTCAAAGTCCTTCTGGCACGTGCCCTGTTCGGCAATCCCGATGTCCTGCTTCTCGATGAGCCCACCAACCATCTGGATCTGGACGCCATCAACTGGCTCGAGGAATTCCTGATCAATTTCCCCAACACCGTCATCGTTGTATCCCACGACCGCTATTTCCTGAACAAGGTATGCACCTATATCGCGGACATCGACTACGGAAAGATCACCCTGTACGCGGGCAACTACGATTTCTGGTATGAGTCCTCCCGTCTCCTGATCCGTCAGATGAAGGAAGCCAACAAGAAAAAAGAGGAGAAGATCAAGGAGCTCAAGGAATTCATCTCCCGCTTCTCTGCGAACGCCTCCAAATCCAAACAGGCGACCAGCCGTAAGCGCGCACTGGAAAAGATCCAGCTTGAGGAGATCAAGCCCTCCAGCAGAAAATATCCTTACATCGATTTCCGGCCTGACCGCGAGATCGGCAATGAAGTACTCACTGTCAGCGGCATCTCCAAGACCATCAACGGAGTCAAGGTGCTCGACAATGTCTCCTTTGTCATGGGACACGACGACAAGATCGCCTTTGTCGGCAGCCAGGAGCTTGCCAAGACTACTCTGTTTGAGATCCTCATGGGCAACATGGAACCCGATGAGGGCACCTACAAGTGGGGTATTACGACCAGCCAGGCTTACTTCTGCAAGGACAACACCAAGGAGTTTTCATCAAGTCTGACCATCACCGAGTGGCTGACCGGCTACTCCCCGATCAAGGACGTCACTTATGTCCGCGGATTCCTGGGACGTATGCTCTTTGCCGGCGAGGACGGCGTCAAGCACGTCAACATCCTCTCGGGCGGTGAGAAGGTCCGCTGCCAGCTCTCCAAGATGATGATCAGCGGCGCCAACTGCCTGATCTTTGACGAGCCCACCAACCATCTGGACATGGAATCCATCTCTGCCCTCAATGAAGGCATGATGCGTTTCCCCGGTGTTGAGCTCTTTGCCTGCCGTGACCATCAGGTCGTGCAGACCACTGCAAACCGCATTATCGAGATCCTGCCCGACGGCACCATTATCGACAAGGTCTCCACTTACGACGACTACCTCGAGAACAACGCAGACGCCAGAAAACGCACTGTCTACGTCGCTTCCAGAGACGAGGATTCCAACTGAGTCTCCTCCTGAATATTGTGATCAAAAAACGGATGAACGGGCACCTGGCCCGCTCATCCGTTTTTTGATCTGATTATTTGATCTGATTCTTTTAAATCATTTTTCTGTTTCTTTTCAGACCGGCAGGAAATATTACATGCACACGCCTTGGAAGCGGGCCTGTTCCTGCACTCATTCCTCAGCCGCGTGTTCGGCGGGAACAAAAACTCTCTCCCCCTTGGGACGGGCCGCTTCCTGAGCCTCTTTGACCGCTTCGTCGCAGAAGACGCGCTGGGAATCGATCAGGTCTTTGCCGCGGCGGTCGACGCGTTCATAGGAACCGTCGGGTTTGAGGATATGAGCCTTGACGGTGTCTGCCATTTCCACATCCAGGATATGGATGACTTTGCCGGCGATCTCACGGTCCTCAATCGGGAAGAGGATCTCGACGCGGCGGTCAAGGTTTCTGGGCATCCAGTCCGCGCTGGCAGCATACACTTCCGGACGTCCGCCGTTTTCGAAATAGAAAATACGGCTGTGCTCAAGGAAATTGCCGACAATGGAGCGCACGCGGATATTTTCGCTGACACCGGGAATGCCGACCTTGAGGCAGCAGATGCCGCGCACGATCAGCTCGATCTTTACACCCGCGGCGCTGGCCTCATAGAGGGCCGCCATAATGTCCGGATCACACAGGGAATTCATCTTGGCACGGATCAGACCTTTATCGCCTCTGAGGACATGGTCTCTCTCTCTGTTAATGAGGTAGAGGAAACGATCCTTGAGCCAGAGCGGCGCCAGAGCCAGGCGGTTCCAGTAGCGGGGTTCCGAATAACCTGACAGCATATTGAAGGCGCTGGTGGCGTCTTCACCTATGTCATCGCGGCAGGTCATCAGGCCGATATCCGTGTAGATCTTGGCAGTAGTATCGTTGTAGTTGCCCGTGGCCAGGTGGACATAGCGGCGGATTCCGTCGTCTTCGCGGCGCACAACAAGGGTGATCTTGCTGTGCGTTTTCAGGCCTGCCAGACCATAGATCACGTGACAGCCCGCATGCTCCAGCATACGCGCCCAGACGATATTGTTCTCCTCGTCAAAACGGGCTTTGAGCTCGACCAGGACAGTGACCTGCTTTCCGTTCTCCGCGGCTCTTGCCAGAGCAGCGATGATGGGTGAATTGCCGCTGACTCGATACAGAGTCTGCTTGATGGCCAGAACCTGCGGGTCCTCCGCCGCCTGCGCGACAAAGTTGACGACCGGCTGGAAGGTCTGATAAGGGTGGTGCATGAAAATATCACCGCCGCGGATCTGTTCAAAAATATTGCAGCCTGCAGGCAGACGCGGGATCTCCTGGGGCTTTGCGTAGCGGTCTTCGCGGAGCCACTCAAATCCGTCGAGGCCGTACAGTTTCATCAAGAATGTCAGGTCCAGAGGTCCTTCGATCTCAAAGATCTTCTCCTGGGAAACAGAAAACTCTTTCTTCAGGAAATCAAGGAGCCTGGGATCCATGCCGTGCTCCACTTCCAGACGGATGGCATAGCCTCTCTGCCTCTTCTTGAGCTGTTTCTCGATCTCCTTGAGCAGATCGGACGCATCGTCTTCATCGATCGTGAGATCCGCGTTGCGGGTGACACGATAGGGATATGCACACACAACATCATAGTTGAGAAAGAGACTGTCCAGATGATGACGGATGATCTCCTCGAGGAAGATCACACGGCGGTTTTCGGACTCAGGCAGTTCCAGGATACGGGGCAGCACAGCGGGAACCTGAACAGTGGCATACTGGAAAAGATCCTTCTCTTTATTTTCCTTACCTGTTCTGGCCTCTTTATTCTTGCCTCCTTTTCCCTCTTTCCCTTCCTTACCTTCCTTTGCTGTCTTGGATGCATTTGGATCTTTTTCCTTGGCCGCCTTTGCCGCTTCTTTGGCTGCCTTGGCCTCTTTGACTTCTTCCAGAACCGCTCTCAGCTCTCCCGCATGGCGGGCTGTCTTCAGGGCCTTGGTCTCCTTGGATTCTTTTGCGGGCTTTTTGGGCTTCTGCAGATAGCCGGAAATACCCTGGCCGGTTCCTTCCTGACGGGTCAGCAGGGCGCAGATATTCAGGCTCTTGTTGCTGACCAGGGGGAAGGGGCGGGAATTGTCCACTGCCATGGGGGTCAGCACGGGGAAGACTTCATTTACAAAGTATTCATCGACAAAGTCTTTTTCCTCAGGGGTCAGTTTATTATAGCTCTCAACAACATCCAGGCCGTTTTCGCGAAGTCCGGGAAGCAGTTGATGATTGTAGGTCCAGTACTGACGCTGCATGAAATTGTGCGTGTCTTCGATGATCGCTTCCAGCTGTTCTCTGGCAGTCATACCGGCGATGTCACGCTTTTTGTAACCCGCATTGACCATGTCCTGCAGGGACGCGATCCGCACCATAAAGAACTCATCCAGGTTGGATGCCGTAATGCTCAGGAATTTCAGACGCTCAAAAAGAGGATTGTCCTTATTTCTCGCCTCGCTCAGGCATCTGCGGTCAAACTGAAGCCAGCTCAGTTCACGGTTTTGATAATATTTGGGATTCGTATATTGATCTCTTAACTCTGCCATGATTCTCTCCTGCACATCTACTTCACATGAATTTTTCGAGATAACATCTTCATATCATTATGGTAAGACAAGCTTTTCCGCCTCAGTCGGAAAAACCGGGAATCTGTCATCGTTTTTTCTGTTTGATCACAGGGCGTATCCCGAACACTTCCTCAAAGAAATCGGCACGCTGGCTGAAAAGACCTTTTTCAAGAGAAATATCCTCTCCGGTCTCAATCAGGATAAACATTTTCCTGTCCTGAATGCGGATCTGCAGATCGTCGAATTTCTGACGGTGAGAGCGGTCCAAGGCATTTGCTACGCGCAGGATCGCGGTCAGGCGGGCGATCTTCATGCACTGTTCCTCCCCGAGGGGGGATTGTTCCGCGATGAGTTTCTGGTAGGAATATCTCTCGTGATTGAAGCGGACCACACAGGCGACGATTTCCTGTTCGATCTTGGAAATACCGATGATCTCCGTGGACTTGATGATATTGTAAGAGCATTCGGAGAAATTCGTCATGCTGATATATTTGCCGCAGTCATAGAGGGTCGTAGCAATCTCCAGAAGAAGTTTTTCCCTGGAGCCCATGCCATGCAGTTTTTTGGTGCTTTCAAAGATTTTGAGAGCGATCCTGCCGATCGTGCTCGCGCGTTCTTCGCTGCTCCTGTAGCGGCGGCCGATCTGCCTCGCACAGGCCAGGATATCCTGTTCAAAATCATGGGGTGCCTTGAGATATCTGCGTTTCTCGGCGAATTCATAGACGATGCCGTCACAGAGCGTGACACATGGGAACCACAGAAGCTCGGCGTTCACTCTGTCTGCAATACAGCGGAGCATGATGGCTGAAATGCGAAGGAGCGGCACATTGTCGTCCTCAATACCCAGTCTCTGCGAGAGCTCTGTGCGGTTGTATCTTTCCAGGTCTGACATAAACTGGCGGAAATCCCTGACGGAGATAAATTCACCGTTCTGCTTTGCCTTGTCCGGCGTATCTGTCATTTTTGTCTGGAAAAAAACCTTGTTCTTGCGCACGACTTCTGAAATATAGTCGTCGACAACTATGACGTTCTTGATCTTCATATTCTGAAGATAGAGTCTTTCGAAGACATGAAGCTGGGAGTTTACCATCTCCTCAACCAGTTCCCTGGTCCTGTGGCTGCCGGCACCGATGCGGCCGAGAAGCTCATTGAGGCGAAGGATACCCAGCAGTATATTCT
>JBGUPU010000015.1:0-45056 GCA_045130475.1 Lachnospiraceae bacterium | reverse complement strand
AAAACACCCGGCAGCGGGATAAACTGCCGGGTGTTTTTCAAGGGATGTTACAAGATGCTTAGGGGGGTAATATATTAGCAGAGTACTTCCATACTCGACTAACCGAAATAAAATCAAATGAGTCCATGTTGCGCGGACTCTGGAGAAATAAGAGGATTATTTCTCTGTATATGAAACAGTGCATTTTTTCATCAGCACTGTATGTTGTTTTTGTTCATTTGTTTCTTTGATGATATGATAATAGCATGATAAAAGCTTGGAGTATAGATAATTTTTTGACGAAGATTTAGTCTTTTTTGACATATTTGATTTTTTTTCGCCGCTCGAGTAAGATGTTGTTGATGAGATTTCCGACGGAGCAGGAGGAAGGCCTATGTCTGACAGCAATATTTATATCCCGAAGTATGATCTGATCAATCAGAACATCAATATCGATTTCCGCACGAATGAATCCTACGTGCCTGCCCACTGGCATTCCGCCCTGGAGATCACCTATCTGATCGACGGCACTGCCAATATCACTGTCGAGGGAACTCCCCACACCATGGTGGCGGGCGAGTTCATCGCGGTTGACGCCGGTAAGATCCATGAATACCGGTGCTCGGGCGACTATAGGCAGATCGTCATCCATATCGATACAGAGTACATCTCCTCTTTCATGGAAAACCAGCGCAATTTCCAGATCATCTGCGACCGCACGGAGCTGACGGAGGATCGAGTGGGGATTTATCTGTCCATCTGTGACTCGCTCAGGGAACTCATGCATCTGTGTACGGAAAACCCTTACGGTTACCGGATCCAGAGCACCTCTCTGATCCTGCACATCCTCTTCGAACTGATCGCCCATTTCTCCATCCAGTTATACCGGAGCGATCTTCCGGAGCCGTCCAAGGATCAGAGGCGTATTCGCGAAATCGTCTCTTACATTGATGAAAATTATGACAAACCCGTCTCACTGGAAGAGATTTCCGACCACTTCGGTCTGAGCAGTGAATACTTCAGCCGGCTCTTTACCCACAAGATCGGAATCCCTTTCAAAAAGCACCTGAACCAGGTCCGCCTCTCCCATATTTACCATGACCTGTGCTCCAGCGACACCCCGATCATGGAGATCGTGGACCGGCACGGGTTTACCAACTACAAGCTCTTCAACCGTATGTTCAAGGAAATCTACGGCGCGACGCCCCGCGAGGTCCGCAGACGTATTTCCATGATGGAGTGACCGCCGCAGGAAGCAGCGCAGTCCCGATCTATCGGAAAAAGGCCCGCAGGAATGAGATCCGAAGTGATTTTCGTTCCCGCGGGCTTTTTGACCATTTTTGTTCCGCATGTTTTATCGGATAAAGCAGGTCCGTCCCCGCAGCAGCCGCTGTGTCCGTGTCACCGGACCGGATTCCAGCAGCGCACCAGATGCTCGGCCCCTTTTCCGGCACTGGTCTTATCCGTCAGGACATCCGCCAGTTCCGGGCGCTGTCTGCACTGCTCCGTCGCAAAAGGACATCTGTGATAGAAATCACATCCGTCCGGCGCAGACTCCCTGCGGGTCTCCTGGTATCCGTACCGGCTCAGTTCATCGCCCTCCTCTATCTCCGGGATGGCGGACAGCAGCGTCCTGGTATAGGGATGCATAGGGGCGTTATAGAGGCTCTCCGAATCTCCCTGCTCTACGATGCTGCCGCGGTACATGACCGCGATCCGGTCGCACAGATAATAGACCACGTTCAGATTGTGGGAGATAAAGAGCATGGCGAAATCCTTGCGGTCGTGGATCTCCTGAAACAGGTTCAGGATCTGGGCTCCTACGGAAACATCCAGCGCGCTCGTCGCCTCATCCGCGATCACAAGTTCCGGGTCGATCATCAGCGCGGCGCCGATGCAGACTCGCTGCCTCTGGCCGCCGGAGAGTTCCCGGGGGAGACGGTCCGCATAGGATTCGTCCAGACCGACCAGCTCCAGCATCTCGATGGCTTTTGCCCGGCGGGATTCGGGCGTGCCGATCCCATGCGCCAGAAGCGGCTCCTCGAGCGTAGCCGCAATCGTCCTTCTCGGATTCAGGGAACTTAAGGGATCCTGAAAGACCGCCTGCACACACTCTGTGAATTCCTTGCGGTTTTTACGGGAATATTCCATACCGGCGACCCGGATCTGCCCCTCAAAGGGAATCAGCCCCAGCACAGCCTTTCCGAGTGTGGACTTTCCGCACCCGCTCTCTCCTACCAGTCCGAAAATCTCGTCCCGATGGATCGTGAGATTCACATCATTCAGTACACGTGTCATTTTCGACCTGGAAAAGAAGCCCGAACCGCTGTCGCGGTACCGGTTGGTCACATGTGATATTTCCAGAATCTCTTCGCTCTTATTGTTCATTGATCTGTTCAACCTCTGGCTTTGTTTTGTCGATGTGGCACCAGAGAATGTGCTCATCGGAGATGGTCTTGCGGCCGGGGTATTCGGTAAAGCAGCGTTTATCGGCCTTATCGCAGCGCGACGCGAAGGGACAGGGCGGCTTTTCCTCTGTGACGGGAGGGACGCGGCCGGGAATGCTGGCAAGGGGTGCTCCCTTCATCCTTCTCGTGGGGATCGAGGCGATCAGTCCCCTGGTATAGGGATGGATCGGATTGCGCAGGATGTCCTCCGTGCGGCCCTGCTCTACGATCTTGCCGGCATACATGACCAGGACCCGGCTGCAGATCCTGTTGATGACGCCCAGATCATGGGAGATCAGGAGGATCGCCGTACCGGTCTGCCGGTTGATCTGCTGCAGAAGCTCCAGCACGTGGGCCTGGGTGGTGACATCCAGGGCCGTCGTGGGTTCATCCGCGATCAGAAGCTTGGGGCGGGCTATGATCCCCATGGCGATCATCACACGCTGGCGCATGCCGCCGGAAAGCTCATGGGGATACATCTGCATGGTCTTTTTGGGATCCGGCAGACCTGCCATTTCCAGGGCTTCCAGGGTCCGCTGCTCGATCTCCTCGCGGCTGTGTCTGCCGTGCAGGAGCAGGACCTCGCCGACCTGTCTGCCGACGCGGTGCAGGGGATTGAGGCTGGTCATGGGCTCCTGGAAGATCATGGTCATATCGTTTCCGTTGATCTCCCGGCGCTCTGCCGCCGAGACCTTGCGCAGGTCTTTGCCGTCGAACATCATGCTGCCTTCTGTCACCTTTATATGGTTTTTGAGAAGATCCTGAAGGGCCAGCGCCGTCATGCTCTTTCCGCAGCCGGACTCGCCGACGATGCCCACGATCTCTCCTTTTCCGACGGTGAAGCTGATGCGGTTGACCACCTTGTACTCGCCGCCGTTTTCATACAGCGTCACGGTCATGTGCTTCACTTCCAGAATATTTTCACCCATCTGCTGATCCCTCTCTATTTTCAGCTCCGATTTCAGCTCAGATATTTCTTACGGATCCCTTCACCGATGCAGTTGAGGCCGACGATCGTCAGGACGATCATAGCGCCGGGTGCCAGTGCCGCCCAGGGCGTTGAGAAAATGATGTCCTGCGCCTCTTTCAACATGCGGCCCCAGCTGGGGATCGGGGGCTGGATGCCCAGTCCCAGATAGCTCATGCTCGATTCCGCCAGGATCGCGTTCGAAAGGCCGATGACGACGGAGGAAAGCAGGAGCGGATAAATATTGGGCAGGATGTGCACGAACAGGATCCGCGCGTCCGAATCGCCGAAGACCTTGTTGCTCAGGACGAAATCCGCGTTTTTGTACTGCAGGGTTCCCGTCCGCACGATTCGCGTGAAGCTGGGTATGAACATGATCACCAGGGCGGGAATGATGGTCAGCTTCCCGTAATTGAGGATACTGACCATGACCAGCGCGATCAGGATACTGGGGAAAGAGTTGACGGCATCAATGACCCTCATCACGATCTCATCCATCATTCCGCCCGCATAGCCGCACACAAGGCCCAGCACAATGCTGATCACGGCGGCCAGCAGGACAGTCGTCGCAGAGACCAGAAGCGTGAAGCGCGCGCCGACCATGGCCCTGCTGAAGATATCGCGGCCGAAGTTGTCCGTGCCGAAAAAGTGTGCCAGGGAAGGCGCCTGCGAGCGCACAGACGTATTCATCTCATATACATCATAGGGCGTATAAAAAATACTCAGGAGACCTAAGGCAACGATAATGCCCACGATGACAAATCCGATCTTCAGCTCTGCCTCTCCGGTCGCCCAGATACTCTCTGAAGATTTCGCTTTCTGTCCCTTTTTCTCGCTCCGGGCCTTTTCCGCGGCGTTCTGTACTTTCTTCCGCGTTGTCTCTCCCGGAATGCCTCTGTTCAGTGCATTTGCCATAATATCCTCTGCTCTCTGAAAACTGTGACACCTGCTGCTCTTTTTGCAGTACTCACCGCGAAATCCTGATGCGCGGATCCAGGATCTGGATCAGGATATCCACAATAAAGTTGACGACAAGGATTACGATCGCGATATACATGACCAGGGTCTGCACAGTGGGATAATCCCTCGATGTGACAGACGCGATCAGAAGGCGCCCGATCCCCGGAATACCGAAAACCTGCTCGATCACGATCGATCCGGAAAAGATACCGCTGACGATCATACCGATCAGGGGAACGACGGAGATGATGGCATTTTTCAGCACATGCACATACATGATGCGGAACTTGGTGCTTCCCTTGCTGCGCGCTGTCCGCACGTAGTCGGAACGCACCTCTTCGATGACTGCCGTCCGGATATATTTGGAAAGGATACAGGTCTGGGGGATCGCGATCGCGATCGCCGGCCAGATCATGAACTGAAGGAATTTGACGGGATTTCTCGCAAAGGTGACAAATCTGCCCGGCGTAAACCAGTGAAGGACCAGACCGAACACCCAGATCAGCAGGATACTGAGAAAGAATCCCGGTACGGAAATACCCAGTATATTGACAAAATTGAGGAGCTGCTCCGAGATCGCGTGCTTGCGTCCCGCCGTGAAAACACCCAGCGGTATCCCGATCAGTATGACCAGGGCCAGGGCGATCGCCCCCAGGGCCAGGCTCACGGAAAGTTTGCCCTTCAGGAGAGTGGACACCGGCTTTCTGTACATGATGGACTTGCCGAAATCACCGTGCACGGCTCCGGTGATCCATTCTGTGTACTGTTCCACCAGCGGACGGTCCAGTCCGAGTTCTTCGCGCAGATCATTCAGCTGTTCCTGCGACGCGCTGGTGCCCAGCATCATGGCCGCGGGATCTCCGGGAACAATGTGAAAAAGCCAGAATGTCACTATGGAAATGACAAACAGCGTTACCAGCATGATCCCAAGTTTTTTGACGAAATACCGCATGGTTATCTCCTGTAGCATACTTGTGTCCGCGATTCCGCGCTCACAAACATGTATGAACAAACTACGAGCTTCAGGAACAGCTATAAGCTGTCGGCCGATCCAAAGGAAAACGGCCAGGCAGCTTACAGCTTTCTTCTGACAGCCGTCAGAAGACGGATGACAGCGCATTTTTCTTTTTACTGAACGGCATACATTGCAGAATAATCGTCAACATACAGAGGATATGCCTCGAATCCTCCGAAAGCAGGGCTGTTGATGACGACGGAGTCGATATCCTGGATATAGACACTTGCGCATTCATCGCTGATGATCTTCTGCGCTTCCTTGAAGAGCTTGACCTGCTCGGCATCGTCTGTCTCCAGAAGTGCCTTTGCATAGGTCTCGTCAAAGGCATCGGAGTGGAAATTCACAAAGTTGTCGGAAGCAGTGGAGACATATCTGTTCAGGAAAGAGGTAGGATATGCGATCGGTCCGTCAACAGAGACGACGGTCGCCTCGAATTCGCTCTTTCTGTAGACGCGGTTCAGCCAGGTGTTCCAGTCGACAGACTCGATCTCCACGGTGATGCCGGCCTTGGCAAGCTGGTTTGCGATAACCTGGGCGGTATCAACATGGACCTGATAGTTGGAGGGAACGCGGATCTTGAACTTGAGATTCTCCTGGCCTGCCTCCTTGAGGAGCTCTTTTGCCTTGTCGATGTTGACGTCATAGACATCGGTCAGCTCATCGTTGAAATACTTCTGCAGACCGGGGATAACGGGTGTGCCGGCCTTGGTTCCAAGACCGTAGCTTACCTTTTCAATGATCTCGTCAGGATCCACTGCATAGGCAACCGCCTGGCGCACGCGGACATCTTTGAAGGGGCCGAACTCGTTGTTCAGAGCCAGAAGCTGGACTGCGTTTGCATGGCGTACATTCTGTACATATTCTGTGCCCTCCAGTTCTTTCCAGCCGCCTGCGTTGGAGTTGAAGCCGTCGATGGCGCCGGCCAGATAGTTGGTCGCCAGAGAGGCAGTATTTTCATAATACTTGAGTGTGACGGTATCGAGGTGAGCGGGCTCTCCCCAGTAATCGTCAAAACGGGTCAGCAGAGTGTAGTCCTGCTCCACGAACTCAGTCAGCTCGAAGGGGCCTGTTCCGATGGGATGAGAAGCCAGATCCTCGGCGTCCTTGGGCACGATAGGGCTGGTAGCAATGGCGGGGAAGCCGCTGTCGGGCACGTTCAGATTGATGACAAGGGTTACGTCATCCGCAGGAGCATCTGCGGAATCAGCCGCTGTGATCACGGGCTTGTCGATCTCGTTGCCCTCCTCGTCTTTTCCTTTCTCGGAACCGACGGTGTAGGTCTTGCCGGCCGCGGAGAACTGCGCGATCTCGGAAAAACCGTTGATACCGGATGTGATCGACTTCTCGATGGAGTAGATCACATCGTCCATGGTGAGTTCATTGCCGTTGTGGAACTTCACGCCCTGACGAAGGGTGAAGGTATAGGTCTTAAGATCGTCCGAAGCCTGGCAGGAGTCTGCAAGAGCAGGTGAAAAACTGCCGTCGGGCTCGGTTGCCATCAGACCTTCATAAATATTAAAGAAGATACTTCTTGCGTCAGCGGTCTGTGTCGTGAAAGGATCAAATCCGGGTGCTTCCGTGGAGACGCCCTTGATGAAATCACCGCCTTCCACCATCTCTCCGGCAGCTTCCGCCGCAGCCGCGCCGCCTGTGCTGCCCGCAGCGGGCGAAGATCCCTGGGAATCCTTCTTGCCGCCGCAGCCTGTGATCAGTGAGGCGGTCATCACCGCCCCGAGAACCAATGCCAGAAATTTCTTTTTCATTTAATTATCTCCCTTTCTATATGCCTTTTGAGCACAATAAAAGAATCGTTTGCCCTGCCTGCACACAAAAAAGAACCTGCACGCAGGGATGTGAAAAAATATTAAAAAAATTCAAGCATTAGGGAAAAAGCAGGGTGAATACCCTCATCAGAATTTGTATGAGTTCCTGCAAAAGACCGCAAAAACCCGCCTGCATCGATCAGCCGTTTTCGCATCGACCCGCCCGTGCGTTCCTCCCATTACACGCTCCTTCAAAGTCGCATATGGGCACTGCCTTTATGCCCGGAACTGTACGATGCCTGCCGTGATCCTCACTGACGGCCGCCCGCGGAAAAATCAGGATCCTCCCCGCGCTGCGCCGGTTAGTGTTCGTGTACTATGCGGCAGACGTCTTCTTATGCAGAAATAATAATGATGCATTTTCCGTCGAATAATGCTCACCTGCAAGGTAACATATTCCCGCTCTTTTCGCAATGCCGGAATCAAAAAAAACATGAGAGGTTCAAAAAAAGTACACATAATGACACACTGTATGACATGCTGTTCCTGCCTGACTTCCTTTTACGAAAAAAGCACATTTTCCGTGTGCGCATTTCTCCCATTTTCCACTTGCGAAAGGGCGGCTTCCCGAATTATAATGGTTACTGTTTTTATTTCTCAAAAGAATGATTTATAAGGAGGAGCCTCATGCAGATCGGTTTTGATAATGACAAATATCTACAGACCCAGTCCAGTCACATCAAAGAGAGGATCGCCAAGTTCGGAGGCAAGCTCTATCTGGAATTCGGAGGCAAGCTTTTCGACGATTATCACGCCTCCCGGGTCCTGCCGGGCTTTGCGCCGGATTCCAAGATCACCATGCTGAAGGCCCTGCGTGATCAGGTGGAGATCGTGGTCGTCATCAATGCGGCCGATATTGAAAAGAACAAGGTCCGCGGCGATCTGGGCATCACTTATGACATGGATCTGCTGCGTCTGGTGGATGCCTTTACTTCCAACGGCCTGCTGGTGGGCAGCGTTGTCCTGACACGTTTTGCCGGACAGCCCTCCGCGATCACTTATGAAAAGAAGCTCAAGGCGCTGGGCATGCGAGTCTACCGCCATTATCCCATCTCCGGCTATCCTTCCAATATTCCGCTGATCGTCAGCGACGAAGGCTTCGGCCGCAACGACTACATCGAGACGACCCGTCCCCTTGTCGTCATCACGGCTCCCGGCCCCGGCAGCGGCAAGATGGCAACCTGCCTCTCCCAGCTCTATCATGAGAACAAGCGCGGGATCAAGGCGGGCTACGCCAAGTTCGAGACCTTCCCGGTCTGGAACCTGCCCCTCAACCACCCCGTAAACCTCGCCTACGAAGCCGCAACGGCCGATCTGGACGACATCAACATGATCGATCCTTTCCATTTCGAGGCTTACGAAAAGACTGCCGTCAACTACAACCGCGACGTGGAGGTCTTCCCCGTCCTCAATGCGATCTTCGAGAAGATCCAGGGCGACTCTCCCTACAAGTCCCCCACCGACATGGGCGTCAACATGGTCGGTTTCTGCATCAGCGACGATGAAGTCTGCCGCAATGCAGCAAAGCAGGAGATCATCCGCCGCTACTGCCAGGCCCTCTGCGAGCACCGCAAGGGCAACGCCTCGGAGGAACCCGCCTTCAAGATCGAACTGCTGATGAAAAAGGCAAATATTTCCGTGAGCGACCGTCCTGTCATCATGGCTGCCAACGTGCGCCAGGAGGAGACAGGCGGCCCCGCAGCAGCCATGCAGATGCCTGACGGGACCATCCTCACCGGACGCACCACAGCCCTCCTGGGCGCTTCCAGCGCCCTGCTGCTCAACGCCCTCAAATATCTCGGTCATATACCGGAGCACATCAAGCTGCTCTCCCCGGTCATGATCGAGGCAAGCCAGAATCTCATGGTCGACCACCTCGGCGAGCGCAGCCCTCTGCTCCATCTGAACGAGATCCTGATCATCCTGGCCATTGCCGCAGTGGAGGACGAGAACGCCAAGAAGGCGCTCGACGCACTTCCTCTCCTGGCAGGACTCGACGCCCACTCCTCCGTCATCCTCTCACAGATCGACGAAGGCGTCTTCAAAAAGCTCGGCGTCAACCAGACCTGCGAAGCCCGCTACGAGAGCAAAAAGCTCTATCACAAATAATGAAGTCGCTGCCCGCGCGTCCTGCGCGATGAAGCGGATTTCCCTCTTTCACGCATATCCCGCAGCTGTTATGAAGTCAGGGATATCGTATGAAAAGGGAAAAAAACAGATCAAAAAAGCTGTACAGATCCGGTTCCTGAATCCAGTCTGTACAGCTTTTTCTTATATTGCTTTCTTCTAATATCGCTTTTTACTGATTACTTATATCAGCTTATGGGATTGTTTATATTACCTTATGAACTTTACCTGGCGGGCAGATTAAAGGCTTCTATGGTTGTTTTCTCCAGAATATTTCCGATCCTGATAAAGTCTTCCGTGGAATCAGATTCCATGTTTTCCTCTACCCAATCGGTCCATACGCCGACAATTCCCGCCGTATAAAAGCGCGTCATGATTTCCTTGTCGTGCCTGCTGATCCCCGTTCTCTCCGTGATGGTATCGATATACCTCTCCACTGAAAAACGGCCGATCTGCCGCACATAATCCATCAGGATCTGTCTTGCATCCGAAGTATATACATGCAGGATCGCCATCTTGTGTTCCTTCGAATAGCGGACCAGGGGCAAGATGCAGTCTGAAGGTGACTGAACATCCTTATAAATGATAACCATTTTCGCGACCATCTTTCGACAGATCTCACTGAGCATAGCCGGAATGCTCTGATAATGATAATAAAAAGTATTCCGGTGTACTCCGGCTTCCTTAACAATATCATTCACAGTGATTTTCGCAAACGGCTTTTCCTCGACCAGTTTTAAAAAAGCTCCTTCCAGCCGGACATTCGCATCGCCTGCAGTCATGAATGTAACCTCCTCACTTCGTAGACAGACCACCAAATACTTCCATCCCCAACATTCTGTCTATTACCTTCGCCAAAGCATACTACAGACAAATTATAAAAAACCATCCCTGAATTTTAAATATGCAAATGCACAAAATTGTTTAAAATCAAAAACATTTTTATGATTATCCGTTTTTCTGCATTTTTATTTCAATACTGGTGCATAAGGCCGGGATCAGCTGTATATTTATGCTCAATATGTTGGCTGTTCGCGGCTTGCCCGCGAAACCAACGCAAAGGATACCGGCTTCCCTTTTTTGAAAACCTCCGGCGGCTTTCAGATCAGTCCCTGCTGATAAAACCGAAATGTTTTGCCTCTTTCAAACGATAGTAGATAAATTTGGTCCTGGCGACCTCCCTGCCGGTGTCGTCGGTGATGATCCCATCCACCCAGGTCAGCGTCTTTCCGGTCTTCACGACTCTGGCCGTACAGATGATCTCTTTTCCCCGCACTGCGCGCATATAGTCCATGTCGCCCTGCACCGTAGGGCCTCCGTATCCGGCCGACGCAGCAGCGATTCCGCAGATCGTATCTGCCAATGTAAAGAAGACACCTCCGTGCACCGTGTTCAGGGGATTCAGATGGCGTTTTTCCAGACGGATCCGCCCCTTGCAGAATCCCTCTTCCACCTCCTGTACCTCCATGCCTATATCTTTGGAAAAACCGATCTCCTCCCCGATATATTTTGCAGCCTTCATCTGTTCTTCCATGGAAAATGCAATCGTTGTCTTTTTCTCTGTCTTTTCTTCCATAATATGTCCTGCCCCTTCCTTTTTTTGAATATTGTTGAGTCTACCAGAAATACTCCGTTCCCACAAGGACAAAGCCCTTCCGGACACCAGATTTCCCTGCAACGCGCCCGATTGTCCTGCAGAAAAGACCTGATCCTGGCAGCAGCAGAGAATGATTCCCGATAGTTCCGAATCTATTGCGGCCGCCTGTTCCGGCCTGTTCCGGACCTGTATCTCAACTGCTGTTTTTTCCCGTGAATTCTGCTAAAATAGATTTGCGGCCGCAATTTATGCGCCCGCTCAGCGCCCCACTGCCGCCGGATGTACATTAGAGGAGGAGAGACTATGTTTTTTTACATGCCCGCAAAAGTATATTGTGAGAACAACTGCGTACGTGCCCATGCAAAGGAGCTTGCGTCCTTTGGCAAAAAAGCCCTGATCGTCACAGGAAAGAGCAGTGCCTTTAAAAACGGCTCAATCGCCGACGTGCAGACGGCGCTCTCAAGCCACGGAGTGGAGTACGCTGTTTTCAACGAGGTCGAGGAAAATCCCTCTGTCGAGACAGTCATGAAAGGACGCGACAAGGGCCTTGCCGAGGGAGCCGATTTCGTCATCGGCATCGGCGGCGGCTCTCCCATGGACGCCGCCAAAGCCATTGCGCTCATGATCCGCCAGAAAGACGCAGGCGTCGAATATCTGTATGACAGCAGCGCTGTCACGGATGCCCTCCCCGTAGTCTGCATCCCGACCACCTGCGGGACCGGCTCCGAGGTCACGGCGGTCTCCGTCCTGTCCCGTCCCGGCCTGCGCGCCAAGGGTTCGATCCCTCACAAGATCTTCCCCGAACTCTCGCTCCTCGACGGCAGATATCTCCTTTCTGCTCCCAGGAGAGTCATCGTCGACACATCCATCGACGCCCTCTCCCATATGTACGAGAGCTACATCCATTCCAAGGCCAACGACCTGAGCCGCATGTGTGTTGATGCGGGACTCAAGGCCTGGAGCCGCAGCCGCAAAGTCATTTTGTCCGGCGCTCCCCTGACCCTGGAAAACTGCAACGACATGCTCCTAGCCTCCATGTTCGCGGGCATGGCCATTGCCCACACCGGAACTTCCCTTCCCCACGCGATGAGCTACCCCGTGACCGTTGAGACCGGCATGCCCCACGGCAAAGCCTGCGGTTTCTTCCTGACCGGATATCTCCGCGAAGCCGATCAGGCAGATGTCACCTATCTGCTGAACGCCGCCGGCTTCACGGACGTCGATTCTCTCGAGTCCTATTATCAGGCGACCTGCGGACGCGATGAAGTGCCCGTTCCGATCCTCAGAAAATCTGTCGAAGCGCCTCTCTCCAGCCCCGCAAAGCTGGCCATGGCCCCCTTCGCGGTCACCGAGGCGACCCTCTGCCGCATCGCCGGCCTGATCTGATCTGAAGGCTGAAGGCCCGCCCGCAGAACCTGCCTGCAGGCTCCGATCTCAAAGTACAGCCGGAATCTGCCTGCAGACCTGCAGGGTACGCGGCAGAAGAACAGGCAGATCACTATAATTTAACAGGAAAACACCGGTTTGCCGCAGGACACGCAGTCCCCGGCCTACCGGTGTTTTTTTGCTTTCTTATTACTTATCATTTACCACTTTTTGAAGGGCAGTATCTTCAGCAGGCCGCCATCCTGTGCCGTGTCCGGATCCTCGGAAAGGTCCCCGTCCAAGCTCTGCCCCGGATCCGGGTCCTGACCAAAATCCGGCTCCGCATCTGACCCGCAAACGGGATCACTGTCCCGGCCTGTATCCATGCTCAGATCCTGAGCTGTTTCCTGAGCCATTCCCTGAGCTGTTTCCTGCGCCATTCCCTGAGCCGTTTCCTGCGCCATACTCTGACCCTCGTCCCGGTCTTCATCCTGATCCTGATCCGCGTCCGGATCCCATGTCCCGTCCGCGTTTCCTGCGGATTCGGCAAAGGAGGCAAACTCCTCGGAATCCGAAAAATCAACCGGCGGATGGGCCGGGCTGCTGTAAGTATCCACGCTTCCGGCATCGGAAGCCCTGCCCAGCATTGAAGCCATCAAAAGGCCCAGGATCACCTCCAGGGCCAGACCGATCATGACCCAGATCATCAGATCCGCGGAAACTCCGTAACCGGTCAGTGCCGCGCAGAAACCGTGCATCAAAAAGGCCAGTGTGAAACTGACAAAGAGCAGGAAACCGGCCCTTTTACCGTGATCCTTCTGCTCCGAATTCTTGGCGATCCCGTAGAAGGCACCCATGAGACCGGAATAGCCGAAGTGCGAGAAAATAAATACAAGGCCGATAAGAAAGACTGTCACCATGCCTGTCCCAAAGTAATCCGGCATGGCATCGCGCAGTACCTCCATATCCGCGGGCACCACATAGTAAGCCGCGATCCAGGCCCCGTACATGACCGCGGAAAAACCGACGCCGACCAGAGCCGAAGCCGCTGTTCCGTCCGTGATGTTTTCCATGATCATCTGCTTCCAGGTAGAAGAACGCAGCACAAAGTGTTTCCAGCCCTCCTCGATCAGAGCCACCGCAATAAAATACCGCAGGATTGCCCCAACGACCGGCAAATGTCCGCCGAACGAGCCCTCGGGAAACAGACCAAGAAGGATCTTGATCACAAGCAGGCAGGCCGCCTCCATCAGAAATGCCGGAACCGCCGCCGCGACACCGAGGAAAAACAGCTTCAGCATCGTGCCGATGGAGCCTTTTCCGAACGACCCTGAACGCAGTATCATAAAGAGTAATAAAGGCAGCGGAAGATATGCCGCGATCAGCAATATAGTCAGATTCATATTTTCGGTCAGACCCTCCTTTCCTTTTTAAGCCATTATGCCGAAAAACAAATCGCACGTCAACATTGGCCCCCGCCCCTGCGAGCACACATTTTTTCTATCCTGCATACACATTCTAAACACATTTGGCAGGTAAGATAGACCTAATCCGGCAGGAAAACTGTTATTCCCCTCCAAAGACGACAGTCCGAATGCCGGAAGGAATCTTCTGTGCAAGCAGGAATTCCGAATTTTCATACTCCCCTTAAAAGATCCTTTTTTGGCGGCTGCAGGCAGGTGCCGGCACGAAAGGGTCTTATTTTTTGCCTTAGATCATGGGATCAGATCATGGAGAGAGAGATCCGTTTTTTACGAAGATCCACGGCAAGGACCGTGACCTCGACCACATCGCCCACGCTCACCACTTCAAGCGGGTGTTTGATGTAGCGGTCGCTCAGCTTTGAAATGTGGACCAGGCCGTCCTGGTGCACACCGATGTCCACAAAGGCGCCGAAATCCACAATGTTGCGGACCGTCCCCTTGAGCTTCATACCGGGTGTCAGATCCTCCATGGAGAGGACATCGCTTCGCAGAACGGGAGCGGGCATATCCTGACGGGGATCGCGCCCGGGCTTTTCCAGTTCGGAGAGGATATCCTTCAGAGTGATCTCACCGATCCTCAGCTTGTCCGCGGCCGCCTTTGTGTCAGGCACCATTGCCTTGACCCTGCGCAGGGAAGCGGCGTCCATGGGAACCTGCAGGAGCCTGGACAGGGTCTCAACTGCCGGATAGCTCTCCGGATGCACCGCCGTGTTGTCCAGGGGATTTCTGCCGTCCCGGATCCTGAGAAAGCCCGCACACTGCTCATAGGCTTTTGGCCCCAGGCCTTTGACTTTCAAAAGCTGGGTGCGCAGGGTAAAGCGCCCGTTTTCCTCACGCCAGGCGACGATATTCTTTGCAATCGAGGCGCTGATGCCGGAAATGCGGGAGAGAAGCGGGGCAGAAGCCGTGTTGAGGTCGACGCCCACCGCGTTGACACATTTCTCCACCACTCCCGCGAGAGCCGCATCCAGCTTTTTCTGGTTCATATCGTGCTGGTACTGGCCGACGCCGATGGCCTTGGGATCGATCTTGACCAGCTCCGCCAGGGGATCCTGCAGCCTCCGCGCAATGGAGGCAGCGCTGCGCTGTCCCACATCAAACCGGGGAAACTCTTCGGAAGCCAGCTTGCTGGCACTGTATACAGAGGCACCCGCCTCGTTGACGATGACATACTGCAGGGGCTGTCCGGTCTTTTTGAAAAAGTCCGTGATCACCTGCTCCGATTCACGGGAAGCCGTTCCGTTTCCAACGGAAAACAGGGTGATTCCGTAGGTGCTGATCAGCTTCTGCAGGACCGCCTCCGCCTCGCGCACCTTGTTCTGCGGCGCAGTGGGATAAATGACCGCTGTGTCCAGAACCTTGCCCGTGGGATCGACGACCGCCAGCTTGCATCCCGTGCGGAAGGCGGGATCCCAGCCCAGAACGACCCGTCCGGAGATCGGCTGCTGCATCAGCAGCTGCTCCAGATTCTGCTTGAAGACGGTGATCGCCCCGTCCTCCGCCTTCTCTGTCAGCGCGCTCCGGATCTCCCTCTCGATGGCAGGTCCGATCAGCCGGTCATAACTGTCCCCGCAGACCTCCTCCAGCACCGGCGACGTGAAAGGATTGACCTGGCCTTTTTTCCTGCGGATCACCTGCCGCTGCAGATAGCGCAGGATCTTGTCGCGGGGCGCCTCGATCCTGACCGTCAGATACCCTTCCTTTTCTCCACGGTTAATGGCCAGAATTCTGTGTCCTGGGATCCTGGAAGCCTGCTCCTCGTAGGAAAAATACATCTCATAGACATCGATGCGGTCTCCGGCAGACTCTTTGCCGGACGCTTTAGCAGACACTTTGGAAGACGTTTTGCCGGACTCTTTTGCGGTCTCTTTGGCAGACTCTTTCTTGACAGTCACGACAAAGCCGTCCTTCAGGGTGTTCTCCCGGATCCAGGTGCGGTAATCCGCATTGTCGGAGATCATCTCCGCCAGGATATCCTCCGCGCCCTGCAGAGCCTCCTCCGCAGAGGCCACCCCCTTCTCCTCAGAGACATATTTGGATGCCTCTTCAAGAGCGGGACCATCCGCTGCAGGGGACAGGATCCAGTCCGCCAGATCCTGCAGTCCTTTTTCCTTTGCCATACTCGCGCGTGTCCTGCGCTTGGGCCGGAAGGGCCGGTAGAGATCCTCGACCGCGACCTGGGTCTGCGCCCCCTCGATCTGGGCGCGCAGCTCTGCCGTCAGCTTCCCCTGGGCCTCGATACTCTCGATCACCTTCTGCTTTTTCTCCTCAAGATTCCGCAGATAGGTCAGCCGCTCATCCAGTGTGCGCAGCTGCTCATCATCCAGCGTCCCTGTGGCCTCTTTTCGATAGCGCGCGATAAAGGGGATGGTGTTCCCCTCGTCGATCAGAGAGACCGCAGCTTCCACCTGCCAGAGCCTCACCTTGAGCTCCTCCGCGATCATTCCCGCGATCTTTTTGTCCGTTTTGTCCTCAAGCGAAGGCTGTCCCTCTGCTGTCAGATTTGTTTTTTCCTGTTCTTTCGTCTTCTTTTCCAATATTGTTTCCCTTCTATTGCAGATACCGTGAAAATACTGTGCAATTAACTGCCGATTCCCGCGATGAAAAGCAAATCTCTTCTTCAGCAGGTTCAGGCATTGTGCTATAATGACATGGTCTTTGACACAAATCAACTGTCGCAAATCATCTCACAGGAGTTTTAAATATGTATCTCAACCATTGTTTCACACATGAACCAAAGAAAAAAAACAGCCGTCCCGGTCTTTTACCTGCTGTTCTGGCTGCCCTGGCCCTGTCGCTGGCACTTCTGACCGGCTGCTCCGGCACAGGCACTATGTACACGCCGGACAATTTTGAGGACGACGCAGACGATCCGGACGATCTGGAGGCCGCCTACACAGACGCAACAGAAGCTGCCGCCCTGGCAGCCGAATCCTACACCGGAGCGGAGACCGCTGCCGAAGAAATGCCCTCCCGTCACGGTCATCACAGAAAGGCAGGAGCTCCTGCGGCAGATCCCGAGGAAGAAAAGCGCACACTCCAGGCCGAACTGGAAGGGACCGGAAGCGATCTCTATACAGCCCAGGCCGTGAATTCCTACTACCGCTTCACCCTGGACGAGGAAGCCTTCAGCCTCCCCTGCCCCTTCGCCGATTTGGCGAACGCAGGCTGGGAGCTTGTCGATGCAGGGAGCGGGACTTCCGGTAACACGTCCCTGATCATCCCTTCCTATTCCTTTGAATATGTCGACGCTGTTCCCGCGGGCAGCAGCGGCAGCTCTGAAAAGATCCGCCTGTGCCTGGCCAATTTCACGGAAAATGACCTGGTCCCCGCCTCCTGTACCGTCTGCGGCATCCAGGTCTCAAAAGACAGAAGCGCCATGCTCAAGACCAATTTCGGCATAGGCATCGGCGATTCCCTGGAGTCGCTGACCTCCGTATTCGGCAGAGATCCGTCCTGCTATCAGCGGACACAGTACAACGACGGCATCTGCACAGTGCGCTATCATTTCTCCAACGGCCTCAACGAAAACGAAACGATCCCCGTTCTGGCCGAGGCGGAAGACAAGTCCCTGGCCGAGCTTCTCATGGCCGAGACCACGGAGGACGGAAACACCATCCGGTCCCTGTCCCTCTACTATTTCCGCCTGCCGGAATAAGATGCTTTCATTTTTAATGTTTCAAAGATCCGGCACTTACCACGATCCCTACTCATTTCAAAGCCTTCACAGATCCTGCTTTTCCGCAAAGATCCGTGAAGGCTTTTTTCTGTTTCAGAAAGATACTGTTCAGAAAGATACTTCTCCGCCCTGCTCCAGAAGTGTCACACTCTCGACTTCCGGAAGCTTTGACAGTTCATTGGTCAGACGGATACGCTGCTTGGTATTCACACGCAGCACCAGCGTCTGCCTGCCGTCCGATTTTCCCCGGGAGATGACTTTTACCTGATTGCAGGACCTTGCAATGGTCTGCCCGCAGACAGACTGCAGGTCGATCTTCTCTCCCGGATTTCCATAGATGGAAAGGATCAGCGGCGCCCTGCCCAGGGGCAGAAGATCCAGGATAATGACGATCGCCGTGATGACGATCGATACGATGATGCCGACCCTCCACATACCGGCCCCAATGAAAATGCCGCAAGCCACCGACCACAGCAAAAAGACCAGATCCATGGGTTCCTTGACTGCACTGCGCAGACGGACGATCGCCAGCGCGCCGATCACGCCCACAGCCGCAATGGTGTTCTGCTGCATCAGCAGGATCAGGGCAGCTGTTACCGGCCCTGCCGCCAGCAGCGAGAGGTTATAGCTCTGCGAATAGAAAGTCCTGCGTCCCACGACCCTGTAGCAGAAAAAAATGTAGATGCTCAGGACCGCGGAGGCGACCAGAGCGACCGCAATTCCCACGCCGCCGTATTCAGAAGGCGAATACCCTTCCGCCAGAATCTTGTAGATCACGTTGATCACGGACATGTCAGTCTCCTTCTCACTCGAAATGTTTCATCAGTTCCACGCCGGCACTGGTGCCTAGGCGCTCCGCGCCCGCTTCGACCATGGCCATGGCCGTCTCGAAATCCCGGATTCCGCCGGCCGCCTTGACCTTCACGGCGTCACCCACGACCGTCTTCATCAGCCGCACATCCTCGATCGTTGCACCGCCGGTTCCGAATCCGGTGGAAGTCTTGATAAAGTCAGGGCGTACCTTCAGGGCGATCTCCGCCGCTGTCCTCTTCTCCTCATCCGTCAGATAACAGTTCTCAAAGATCACCTTGCAGATGACACCGTGCGCATGGCAGGCCTCATTGATCTGCCTCATCTCGCGCTCGATATAGTCCTTATTTCCGTTTTTGAGCTCTCCGACATTGAGCACGTAGTCGATCTCATGCGCGCCCTTCCTGATCGCGTCCTCTGTCTCAAAAACCTTGCTCTCGATCGTCATCTGTCCCAGAGGAAAACCGACTGTGGCGCCGATGTGCACCGGGCTGTCCCCCAGATACTTTTTGCAGCGCTCGATCTGCGCGCCGTTGATCGCGATCGCCTTAAAGCCGTATTCCTTCGCTTCCCCGCAGAGCTTCCTGAATGCCCCATCCTCTGAAAATGCCTTCAGATTCGTGTGATCGATCATCTGCGCCAGCTGTTCTTTCGTGATATTCATGATTTCCTCCGTTTTCCAGGCGGGGAGTCCCGCAATTCAATCCATTATTTCTCCGTAATAAATCTGTGTCATAAAAGTATACCGCTAATTTTTCACTTTGTCGATTCACTGTTTCCATAAACAGGAAGAGCCGGGCAGAACACTGTGCCGGCATCCTTTTCGGCACCCTGCGGTGTACAAAATTTTCCTTGACAACCTGCACTTTCTCTAGTAAAATGTTTATGCTAACAAAGATGCTGTTATATCGAAGCGTGGCTCAGCTTGGTAGAGCGCTGCGTTCGGGACGCAGAGGTCGTGGGTTCGAATCCCGTCGCTTCGACTCTTGGCAGGGGCACTCCGGAAGTCTTATTGACAGGACTTTCGGAGTTTTTTTTGCGCGCGAAATCCCGTAAAGGCTTTTACATATCCACAAAACACGTCCCTTGTGCTATGATAGTAATGTCTTATCCAACAGAAGATTTTTCCGTGCCGCAATGCATGCATAATCCGGGGAAGATTCCCCTGTTCTGCGGCGCAAAATCATAACCCACAGCTTCACCAACAAAAGGAGAATATCAATGAAAGGCATCGTACTCGCCGGCGGTTCCGGCACCAGGCTCTATCCGCTGACCATGGTTACTTCCAAGCAGCTGCTCCCCATCTATGACAAACCGATGATCTACTATCCTATCTCGGTCCTGATGAACGCCGGGATCCGCGATATCCTGATTATCTCCACTCCTCAGGATCTGCCTCGTTTTGAGATCCTTCTCGGGGACGGCCACCAGTTCGGAATCCATCTCTCCTACAAGTCCCAGCCTTCACCGGACGGCCTCGCACAGGCCTTCACGATCGGTGAAGAATTCATCGACGGAGAGCCTGCCGCCATGATCCTGGGCGACAATATCTTCGCCGGCCACGGACTCAAGGAAAGGCTCCGCACAGCCGTTGCGAAAGCGGAAAGCGGCGAGGGCGCCACTGTCTTCGGTTACTACGTCGATGATCCCGAGCGCTTCGGCATCGTGGAATTCGACAAGGACGGAAATGCCATTTCCATCGAGGAAAAGCCCGAACATCCCAAGAGCAATTACTGCGTGACCGGCCTGTATTTCTACGACAGCCGCGTTGTCGATTTCGCAAAACACCTCAAGCCCTCCCCCCGCGGTGAGTATGAGATCACCGATCTCAACCGCATCTACCTCGAGATGAATCAACTCCGCGTCGAGCTGCTCGGACAGGGCTTCACCTGGCTGGATACCGGTACCCACGAGAGCCTGGTCGACGCCACCAACTTTGTCAAGACCATCGAGACACACCAGCACCGCAAGATCGCCTGCCTGGAAGAGATCGGCTACCGCAACGGCTGGATCACCCGCTCAGAGGTCCTGCAGACTTACGAGGTCCTCAAAAAGAACCAGTACGGCCAGTACCTCAAGGACGTCCTGGACGGAAAATATATCGACGTGCAGTAAGACTGCAAAGAATGCAAACATTGATGAAGTGCAAAGGGGATGTTGATCGGCTGATCAACATCCCCTGATATTTTTTTGAGAAGGCGGGATGTCGGCAATCGCCGGCATCCCGCCTTTTGAGGTGTGTGGGAAAATCTGTCACTGAACAGATTCCGAGAGGATCCTTGCAAAGTAATGGGTCCTTCCGGAAGGCAGTTCGGACTTCTTTTTGCGTCCCATCAGCTTCTCAACAGCCTCCGAGGGGTCTGTGCCGCCGTGGATGACACCGTCCATGAAGGAGACGATGGGCATCTCCACATGATAAAGGTCTCTGAGACGGACCGCCGCGGGAAGGGCATTGATTCCCTCGACGACCATGCCGACCTTTTTCACCGCCTCATCCGGCGCCATACCCTGGCCGATCAAAAATCCCGCCCTGTTGTTGCGGCTGTGGCGGCTGGTGGCCGTGACGATCAGATCGCCCACACCTGCCAGGCCGTAGAAGGTCTGCTCAATACAGCCCATCTTCATGCCGAGACGGACGATCTCCGCAAGCCCGCGGGTGATCAGGGCCGCGCGCGCATTGTCTCCGAAGCCAAGGCCGGTGGAAACACCTGCTGCCAGGGCAATGATATTTTTCAGGGCGCCGCAGAGCTCCACACCCTTTACATCCGTATTGGTATAGACACGAAGGCAGGTCGGACTCTCGGGAGAGCCCATGAAGATATCCTGCACCATTTCCGCCGTCTTCACATCCTCACAGGCAGACACGATCGTCGTGGGAAGGTCCATGGCGACCTCCTCTGCATGGGTGGGACCGGAAAGGGCGACGATCTTCACATCGCGGGGCACCCTGCCGGTGCCTGCATCCTTTTCCAGCTCGCTGCGAATAACTTCCGACATTGTCATCAGACTTTCCGCCTCGATTCCCTTGGCCACATCGACGATGACCTGTCCGTCCGGAATCCAGGGACGGGCCGCCGCTGCCGTGGAGCGCACGAAGACAGAAGGCACGGCAAAGAGCAGAATATCCTTCCCGCCGCAGACCTCTTCGATGGATTTGGTAAACTGAAGCGCCTGCGGGATCTCCATCTCAGGCAGTTTGGGGTGCACCCGGGTTTTCTCCAGTTCGTCAACCTCCGCGCCCAGCGCAGACCAGACGACCACTTCATTTCCTGCATTGCAAAGCATCCTGGCCAGAGCCATTCCCCATGTACCTGCACCAAGAACACCAATCTTTTTCACTGTATACCTCCTCAAGTCATGTAAATTCTCGTCAAGATACTCTCTACTCTACCATCATTTTCAATTTCTGTAAAATAAATGCCTGCAGGGAAGTGATGGTCCATTTCCCCGCAGGCACGATTATTCATTGATTCAGCTGAAAATAGTATCAGATCATTGCCATCAGGTCTGCGCACTCACAGTCAAAGGCTGCCGCAACGTTGTGGTTGGTGATCTTTCCATCATAGCAGTTTACGCCGAGGCGGATGCATTCATTCTTTTTGCAGGCTTCCTCAAGGCCGTCGTTCGCGATCTGCAGGCCATAGCGGAGGGTGGCGTTTGTCAGGGCGATGGTGCTGGTGCGCGGAACAGCGCCGGGCATATTGCCTACACAGTAATGGACAACTCCGTCCTCGATGAAGACCGGATCATCGTGGGTGGTCACATGGCTGCTCTCGCCGCAGCCGCCCTGGTCAATGGCGACGTCCACGAAGACCGCACCGTCCTTCATCTCCGGGAGGTATTTTTTCTTGAAAAGCTTGGGAGTCGTGCCGCCGGGGATCAGGACAGATCCGATCACGAGATCCGCGTCCTTGACGGCGCGCTCAATATTGCTGTCTGTGGAGACCAGTGTCTGGATGTGGGATCCGAACAGGTTGTCCAGCTCCTCCAGCCGCTTGAGATTGACGTCCACGATGGTCACATTGGCGCCCATGCCGACTGCGATCCTGCATGCATTCATGCCGACCGTGCCGCCGCCCAGGACGACCACATTGGCCTTGGGGGTTCCGGGAACACCCGCCAGCAGGATGCCCTCGCCGCCGAAGCGCTTCTCCAGGTACTTGGCGCCCTCCTGAATGGAGAGGCGGCCGGCGATCTGGCTCATGGGTGCCAGGCAGGGAAGAGAACCGTCTTTTTCCTGCATGGTCTCATAGGCAACCGCCTTCACCTTTCCAGCCAGCAGCGCGTCCGTCTGAGGCTTGTCCGCAGCCAGATGCAGATAGGTGTAAAGAATCAGTCCGTCGTGGAAGAGGCCGTATTCCTCCTCCAGAGGCTCCTTGACCTTGACCATCATTTCGACGTCCTTCCAGACGTCTGCAGCAAGATCGATCATGGAAGCTCCCGCCGCCACATATTCCTCGTCCGCAAAGCCGGATCCGATGCCGGCACCTTTCTCGATCAGGACCTCGTGGCCTGCGGAGACATAGGCACGAACATTATCCGGTGTGAGACCGACTCTGAATTCATTGTTTTTAATCTCTTTGACACATCCGATCTTCATATTGCGGTAACTACCTCCTTTTGAAACTCTTGTAACTTTTTCCAATCCTCAAATAAATGAATATCTTTACGGGCGGAACAGGTGCTTGCTCTGCGCACCGCCCGGAGGAGCCGTCAAATCCTTGCCACGCCGCTGTCGATGGCTGCCTGCGCAACAGCTTTGGCCACTGCAGGACCAACCCTGGGGTCGAAAGCATAGGGAATGATATAGTCCGCATTCAGTTCCTCGTCGGAGATCAGGCCGGCAAGCGCCTTCGCTGCCGCCATCTTCATCTCCTCGTTGATGTCACTGGCGCGCACATCAAAGGTTCCGCGGAAGATACCGGGGAAGGCGAGGACGTTGTTGATCTGGTTGGGGAAATCACTTCTTCCGGTGGAAACGACTGCCGCGCCGCCGGCTTTGGCATCCTCGGGGAAGATCTCGGGAGTGGGGTTGGCGCATGCAAAGACGATGGCGTCCTTGTTCATGGTCTTCACCATCTCCGTCGTGACCATGCCGGGAGCGGAAACGCCGATGAAGACATCCGCGCCGGCCAGCATTTCCGCCAGGGATCCTGCCTTTTTCTCAAGGTTTGTGACCTGTGCCATCTCCTCCTTGATCCAGTTGAGGCCATCGCGGCCCTGGTAGATCGCGCCCTTGCGGTCGCACATGGTGACATGTCTGAAACCAGCGGAAAGAAGGAGCTTCACGATCGCGATCGCTGCGGCGCCCGCGCCGGAAGTGACGACTTTGACATCCTCTTTCTTCTTGCCGACGACCTTGAGCGCATTGGTCAGACCCGCCAGAGTGATGACCGCCGTGCCGTGCTGGTCATCATGGAAGATCGGGATGTCGGTGCACTCCTTGAGCTTTCTCTCGATCTCAAAACAGCGGGGAGCAGCTATATCCTCAAGATTGATGCCGCCGAAGGAACCTGCGATCAGGGAGACTGTGCGCACGAACTCATCGACGTCCTTGGTCCTGACACAGAGCGGAAAGGCATCCACATCGCCGAAGGACTTGAACAGGACACATTTGCCCTCCATGACAGGCATACCGGCCTCAGGACCGATATCGCCCAGTCCCAGGACTGCGGAGCCGTCCGTGATCACCGCGCACATGTTGTGCCTTCTGGTCAGCTCATAAGACTTGTTGACATCTTTCTGAATCTCCAGGCAGGGCTGTGCCACTCCGGGTGTATAGGCAAGGGACAGATCCTCCTTGTCCTTGACCGGAACACGGGAGACCACTTCGATCTTGCCCTTCCACTCACCGTGCAGTCTCAGAGACTCTTGTGCATAATCCATCTATAATCCTCCTAACTCTCTATTTGTGCCGGCGGCGCAGGGCAATGTCCTCTGCCTGCCTGACATCAAAGATTCTTTCAATCCGTAATCGGGCGGCCATTTTATCGGATCCATTCCGATGCCGTCCTCATAAGCATTTTACATGCTTATGATAAAAAAGCAAACTATATCACCAGAGAGAGATAAAAGCTCTCCGGACATCCTCCCAGCTGCCGCTGCCGTCAGCATAGTTTTCGATTGCATGGTCGAGCGCATTGATCCAGGAAGTATAATCGCCGGATTTGTAATACTGGAGGATGGTTTCCCTGCCTGCATCTTTTCCTTCCATAAGGGTCTGCAGATAGAGATTATCGGGTGCGCCCGCCTTGCGATAGGGAACCGAAAAACCCATGCCTCGCGTCATGACGGTAAGGGCATCCTCCGAAGTCGTGAGCCACTGCAGGAACTGAAGCGCGGCTTCCTGATCGTCTGCGGACGCATCTTTATTCACACACCAGAAATAGCTGCAGGTCTGATTGATCCCCTGGGCGGATTCCCCGGGAATTCCCATATACAGAGGGATGACCGCCGCGTTTCCGTCGAGGATCCCCCTGAGATCGTCATAGTCCCAGGATCCATCCTGATGAAAGACCGCCTTCTCCTGCAGAAACTCCTGCTGTGCCTCCTCAAGTGTATGTCCGGAGAGATTCTGCCCGGACACAGTAGAATTGTTGATATACAGATCAATAAAATCCTGAAATCGATCCATATAAGTGCCCCGGAGCTCGGTACCGATATTAAAATCGCTGTCTTTCAGCTCATAGTAGAGCGGCACTGCCGATGCATGCTCGGAAAAGCGATAAGAGCCGGGGACTCCGCTGCCGATAGAGGGAGCTGTAAAGGCGGCAAAACCGAGTTCCGCTTTTCTGGAAGTGATGTCTTCGGCAATCCTTTTCAGATCATCAAAAGAGGTTAGATCGGAAAGCGAATAACCGGCCATTTCCAGAAGCCGGGTATTGACCGTAAGGCCATAGGATTCAACCAGACAGGGAAGACCGTATATTTTCCCGTTGGATCCCTTCAGCGCCGGCGTGCTGCCGTCCAGCTCCTGTACCGCGGCACAGTCGGACAGATCCAGACAGGACGCCCCGTACTTCTCGAGATCTCTGGATCCGCTGAGCATAAACAGCGTGGGAGCATCTGTGCCCCTGTCCAGATTTTCCTTCAGTCTGGAGGAATACTTTCCCGGACCTGCAATCTGGGCGGTGACCTTGATTCCGCTCTCTTTGCTGAAACTGTCAATCAGGCGCTGAAAGAAACTGCTCTCGAATTTTTTGCAGAAAATGCGGATGCTTCCGTCCGTATTATAGGCAATCGAGGGAGAGGCTTGCGCCAAGACCTGCTCCGCAGCTGCCTGCTCTGTCCGAATCTCTTCCTCCGGTCCCTGCTCTTCTGCAGGATCCGGGGTTTCCGTCTCCGGTGTTTCATTCTGCTCCGCATTTGCCTGATCTGTTGTCTCCAGATCCGTTTCGTCCAGGTCTGTTCCTGCTTGGTCCGTCGTCTCCGAATCCATTACTCGCTGGTCTGTTGTCTCCGGTTCTGTCCCGGTCTTTGCAGAATTGTTCTCTACAGCAAGAGCCTGTGACTCTGCTGCGGAATCGCTTTTCCCGGAAGACCTGCCGACAAGAAAAGCACCTGCCGCGACGACAAGCACTGCCAGCACCGCGACCACAGCGGGAAGCAGCCATCTGGCCGGCTTTCCGGGAGCAGGAGACGCAGGAGGCCCGGAAGGTTTATAAGGGGGCTTATATCCCGCTTCGGGAATCTGACACTTCTGAAGAGCCTCGCGGAATGCCTCCGCCGTCTGATAGCGCTTGCCGGAATCCGGATCGCAGGCTCTGCAGATCACAGCCGCCAGTCCCGGGTCCGCCATGGAGGGCGGCGGTAGTATCTCTCCCCTAAGCCTGCGCATATTGGCGCTGTTCAGGGCAGCCCTATCCCATCCTGCAGCAGAGCTGCCGGCGCCGTATCCTTTTTCATCCTCTGAATAGAAAGGCGGAAGGCTCCTGTTCATCAGCATATAGAGCACAATACCCAGGGAATAGATGTCGACCGTATTGTTGTACTCTTTTCCCTGATAGATCTCCGGCGCCATATATTGCAGGGTTCCGACCCCGCTCATAGCCATCCGCTCATGGATGGAGTCCATCTTTCTGGAAATGCCGAAATCACCGAGTTTGAATCCCGCCAGTTCGCTGTAAAAAAGATTTCCCGGCTTGATATCCCTGTGCAGGATATTGCTGCGCTCGCAGAAGCTCAGGGCACTGCAGATCTGCGTCCCGAGACGAATCACATCCTCTCTTGAGACAAATCCGATCCTGCCGAAATATTGATTGATGCTCTCCAGCTCCTCCATGCGGATCAGGATAGTCCGGGTCCCGTTTCCGCGCAAAACCGTATAATCTTCGATCGAGACGATTCCGGGGACTCCCTTGAGCTGGATCATCAGGTTGATTTCTTCACTCACACTGCGGACAAAGTCCTCCAGCGCTGCAGTCCCGGCCCCGGACATACTGAGCGGGCGATAGGGTGAGCCGTAAATGTTCTCCGTCACAAAACCCATATCGCTGTCCAGATCCGGCTCGGCTGCCTGCATCTGCAGGACCTTGAGCGCACACTTATAACTGCTGCCCATATCGTCCCGCACGATCTCGTAGACAGAACCATAGGTTCCCTTTCCGAGACGCTTAGTCACCTTCCACTTAGGCCAGGCCTGGGCGAGGAGTTCCTGAATATAGTCTAATTCGTTAAACATTTTTTCTGAGCTTTTCCTGGTTTATCTCTCGCGGCTGTCTTTCACAGGGAGATTTCCCTGTATGCAGGAGCCGGACTTAGGCGGCATTGGGCAGAGCTTCCTCTTCCTGGACATCCTCTACGCCCGGCAGCTCTGTCTTCTGCACGCCTTCTCCGTAGATGGTCTTCCAGTCCTCTGCCATTGAGAAGGGCGTCCATCCTTCTTTTTCCACTTTTTCATAGTACTCGGCAGCCTTCTCGTCACTGCCGTATTCACGCTCGGTGTCGTCGCACACCACGAAAAAGCCCATTCCGACGTGGTCGGGGTTGCCCTCGGCATAGTTGAGCATGGAATAGTCACCCGAGCTGTTGCCGAATGCCAGGACCGGCCGCTTGCCGATCTCGCGGGCAATGGCTGCAGGCTTGCCCGACTTGCCGCACTCCACTTCGTCGAGAGGCGCGCCGAGCAGGATCTCCTCGTCGCTGCCCATGTTGTAGTCGTCAGCAACTTTCTCGCCCTTACCCGAAGCCACATAGGTAACATCTGTAGCGATCACATGGTCATAGGGGATATCGAATCGCTCCACAAGGGCGCGCACGACCTCGCGTTCACAGGCCGAAACCATCCAGACATCAAAATCGTTGGCTTTCAGGTACTCCATCACCTCGATCATGGGCTGATAGAAGGACTGACCAAAGGTCATGCCCTCGAACCCCACAACCTCCTCGTGATCGGCAAAATCGACCACATAGGCTCTGAACTCCTCGGGAGTCATCCCGGCAAAGGCAGACGCGATCAGGTCGGCCTTGGTAATGGTCTCGGGATGGAAAGTCTCGCCCTTGGAATAAGCATGGTCGCGCACCTGCTGCATGGCGTCGCGCTCTTCTTCTGTCGCATTGTAGGTGGGATCATCCAGTACACGGTACATGGTCAGGCAATAGTCCACGTAGACAGGTGCCTTCTCGCAGAGAATGGTGCCGTCCATATCGAAGGTGGCGATCCGGTCTTCCGGCTCCAGATATTCCGGACTGGTTTCGTCCGTAACCCCTGCCACGAAATCCACAAGCTCGGCCAGGGACTGACTGTCCTCATTCCATGAGGGGAAGGTCTCGGCATAATCGATCTCTTTACCGGATGCAGCGGTGGTTTCTGCCGTGTCGGATTCCGCTTTGGAGGCATCCGCTGCTGCCGCTTCCGGCTGCGATGCGTCCTCTTTCTGTGACTCTGCCTGCGCCTGGTCCGCCTGCTGTGTATCCGCCTGCGCCTGCGTCTGATCCGACTGCTGTGCAGGGGTTTTGCGCCCGAACAAAGCAAAGGCCACGAGCGCAGCGACTGCGACGCCGGCCAGGAAGGCAATAACGAAAGGCATTACATTTTTTCTGTTTTCACTCATAGTAGCCTCACTTCCTTTAGACATTTCTATTCTGCAGCATGCATCTTTTAACCCCGCGTACGATATCCCTCAGGCGACAGTTCTAACCGATTTTTCATCGGTGTTCAACGTGGAGTGTGAACTTGCCATGCCTATCAGCAGGGTCTCTGCATGCCCGGACGGGATCCCAGTGATAACCTGATCAACGGTTTCGGTTGTTTTCTAATTCCGGATAGATCTTTTCTTTGGATACCCCGAAACGATACAGAGTCTTTCCAAGTTCCTCCTTGATACGGGCAGGAATAATGATTTTCATCAGAAAAGGTTTATTTCCGGCTGTCTTGAGGTAGTATTCCTGAATGGACTCCAGCGACTGATAATAAAAAATATCCGCTTTGACAGAATCTGCTTCCTTCCTGTAGTCAGGCAGCTTGTCTTCCCATATAACCGGGACTGACCTCAGACTGCATGCTACGAACAGGCCGCTTTGTGCCTGAATCCGTGGATTCATTTTTGCAGTATATACAGCCCTAGGCAGATGGAAATCGAGTTTCTGGTTAAGACGAAAGTTATCAGCTATATCCTGGAGAGAAACCCTGTCTTCTCTGTTCTCTTCAGGTTTTGAAGCCGTTATGCTGTTTATCGTAACAGCCCTTACGGCTTTTGCTCCAAAGAACCCTGATTTCTTTTTTGAAACCAGAATGACTTCGGGAGAAACTGGAAGAGTTTGATAAAGATCGTGGTATTCACCAAGAGTGGGCAGATCCTGATTTTCCCTTATAGAAAGATTTGGAATCTCTGCCTGATTTGCAGACTTTCTTAGCGGCTTCCTGATTCTGCATGAAAAGAATCTACTGCACTCGATCTCGTCACATGCCTTATTAAAGCGGACTGGATCAAGGATGTACAGTGCCGCGTTCTTATCTTTGCTCTTAAGAATCTCGTCCCGCTTGTTTTTCTGCTCATAGGGGTAGCGGTCATTGATATTAATCTCGTCTTCAAGCGCAAAATAGGAAGAGGCAAACGCATCCTCAGACCAATCAATCAGGTTTGTGTGCTGACCATAATGCTGCATCAATGTAAGATAGTTGATAGTGTTGTAATATCTGGAAGGATCAGTCAGGGTGCCTGCGCCTTCCGCCGAATAGCGGAACACCTCGTAATGATGTAGCTGAGCCTGCAGGTAATAGTACGGCCCGGCAGATGGAGAACCCGCCCTTAATCTGCTTATATCCTCCTTAAAGTGGACAAATCCCGACGGCAAAACAGCAAGATCTCCATTCGTGATACCTCTGTACCACATACCTGTCGAAGCAGGAATCCCCTCCTCCTCTCTGTACTGATACAGTCTCCTGAGAGCATACTGTATAGCATAATAGTAGTGCTTCACTGTGATTATCTGTGACTGCCACGGCTCCAGAAGCTGAATTCGATAATCCTCAGGTACAACTCCCGGCGATACTGCCGGTGTGGAAGCCGCCTTTTCTTCAAACTCCTTATTCATCTGGCGCAGAGACTGTCGTCTCTGGAATTTTAGGATTGTCTGGATACTGAGTTCGAGAAGTTTTTCTCTTGCCTTCTTCTCATCCTCCAGTTTCAATACTTCAAGATATTTGCGATAGGAATCCACAAAGAGCTCACTGTGTTCGTCTCGGAGAGCAGCGTCAATGCCTTCCCGGCTCAGACAGCTCACCATGTCATTTATCAGGACTTCAGTCCATCCCACAATATGTCCGAATGAGTCAGGCCCCTGTCCGGAATAAAATGCGGAATACATGTTCTCAAAGATATTACTCCATTCGTCTGCCTTTTTATAAACAGTTTCTGTTATCCCATTCCCACAGGCAGCCACACCATAAGCTGCAATATACAGAGTCCTGAATTCCTTCAATGCCTTTTGCAAAAGACTAGTTTCATCCGAATCCGATTTTTCCTTCTTCTCCCTGCGGAAGATCCATCCCAGAACTGCCGCAAAACGAACCTGATCCGTATAATTATTCTCCTCATGGAAAAGCTGGCTGTCCAAGTTTAGTGCAATCTGAAGCATGTATCCATGGGCAGGCATTCTGGCAAGAACCACCATGGCCATATCCGGAAAAACTTCGTCCAAACACTCGAGTAGTTTATGAAGCTCATCACTATGGTTGACATAGTCCGCTGTCAAAGTCGCAAACCTCTGGAAGAAGTGCGCATTTTCTTCCGTTTTTTTTCCAACCTTTTCCGCGATTGTGTCCAGTATATCCAGATAAATATTGACCTGTTCCGGTTTAGTCTCCCCATCATATTCTGCCAGCAGTTTTTCTTTCTCTTCGCGAATACATTTTTCTACTTCGGCAAATACATCAGGAAACAGGTCACTGAAATTCTCATACACCGAACAAAAACTTGCAGACGGAGTTGTCTTTTTAGAGCTCCCATATCGGTTTTTATTATCATTCAGCCAGTTCTCCAGCCAGAGGGTAAACCAGTTTCTAAGAACATGGACAGATTCTCTCAGCTGATCATCGCATTCCGATACTCCTTTATTCCAGAAAAAATTGCTTCTCAATCCGTCATAAACAGCTTCTTCTTTATTTTGGAGCACCTTGTAAAAGATCGGGTCAGTGATTTCCTGCCACTGTTTTTCTAGCTCCCTAAAGGCAGCAGAATCCATCACAATTTCTTTTCCTGCACTTTTTACATAATCTGACAGCAACCCACTGAAGAGCCGGAGAAAAGTGCGCCGCAGAGTCTGATAAATCACGATTTTTGCAAGGATTAAATTCCGTTTCTTCCGATCACGAGGTGCTGCATAGTGATATACCTCGTGAATCAGCATCGGAAGATAGTGCATCAGATTGTCCATACCATCCAGAGGAATATGGATCACCATGACCCGGGGCCTAAGCTGCAGATTCCCGGTCTTTTTGTAATCCTGCAGAAATATCTCTGCAGATTCCTCTGTATAAATCTGCGAAGAAATAATATCCTCCGGGCAAAAATTGACAAGGGGATATAGCCTCGACTGTATATTCGCATCTGTATATGAATAGATATGCTGAATCAGATGTTTGATGATATCGTAATAAGCATGAATGACCAGGTCATGTTGGGCTGTATATCCAAAATGAACTTCCTGCTCTTTAAAAAACAGTTTACTTGAGGAAGTAATATGACTGGTCTGCTGGTTCAGAGCCTGCATCAGTTTGCGGATTCCTTTTAGACTCTCCCTGGCATTTTTCCAATTCTCTTCCTTCTCACCACTATCATCTACGTCTTTCCAGACATCGATGATGAGAATCGACTGCCTAATCCTCTCTAGTGTCTGCTGAAACAGTTCATCATAATCATCGATCCACAGATGATCCGCCGAAGAACAGCAGCACTGAACATAGTCACTGAAAAGCTGATGCAGCTCTGCACAAAGATTGGAGACTTCTGGAATTCTCTCACTCACATCTTTGATCAGATTTCTAAATTCAGGTTCGTGCTCCTCTTGTATTCTCCGAATCAGGTCAGAACGCCAGAAAGGCAGCTCTTTATCCCATTTCATCCCTTCTTCGGATTTCAGTTCTGCAATAATCTTTTTTCTCTCATGCCATTCCTTCTCAATCAGGGAATCGGAATCTTTCTCCTCATTTCCGGATACAGGATATGTAAATGCCGGCAGATCTTTTGAGGCGTAACTGAGTCTGGTAAAGGAGTACTGTACATACTGTCTAAACACCGGGTGATGTACACTACAATAATAATAGTCTTCATCCAAAGGATCAGGTTCCCATGATGGATCCTCTTCTCCCTTCCAGTTCTTCGGATTGCTAAACAGTCTGGGAAGATATTTACTGCCTATCTCTCCCAGAAGATCATACTCTCCTGCACAACGGCGAAGCTGTAATATATCTTCTCCTTTATCCTCCACGCCTGCCAGTGCACCGGCGTTTTGCAGGCACTGTCTCAGGAACTTTTCAAATTCAGAAAAGCTTTTCTCTCCCAATCCGTTCTGCATGACAAACTGGATGTGAGCACTTCCGAGAATCCTGGAGAAGGAAGGATCTGCCTCTTCATCTCCCCGTACTATGTCCGGAAATGAAATCATCGTATAAGTGGTCCGGAGCAGACTGACTCCGTCGTTCTGATTTTCAGGTCCGTTCGATATGCACTCTTTCGTATATCTAAAATCCCGGATACAGTCAATCAGATAGAGCATATCCGTATACTGCCGGGATGACCACAGAATCACAATCTCAGCCGAGCTTAATGAGCCAAACACTTCTGCTGTAACAAACCCATGCAGTTCCCTGTCTTTCTTGCTTTTGTTCAGTATCTCATTATATGCGTCAACAAGCGCTTTCACTGAATCACGACAGTGAAGCAGCATTTCTTTGTAAGACAACTCGGCATTCCGCACTTCATCCGACAGGTAACAGAAAGAAACACCAAAAAAGCCATTCAGCTTATTTATCCTTCCTCCGTTCTGAAGCAGAACCCTCGGCCTCTCCTCCCCGTCTATGGTTCCCCAAACAAAAAATCGTTTGGATGCATCCTCTTCTATCGGAAAAAGGAGCATGGCCTGGGAAGTCCCATACCAGGTATATGTCTTGTAAGACTGATCTGTAAAGTCAGAAAAAGTATTGACTGGAATCATCTGAATGCGGTCATAGTTTCCGTATGCGATGTCTCGTCGACCGGCAACATTACCGGTATTCCCCACCATCCGGGAATATACCTCCTCCATTTTCTTATAGTCTGCAGACGATATATTCAGATGCTTATAGGTCCTGACTGCCCAACAGCCAGGGACGCTCCATTCCTTCTTTGTCTTTTTGAGTCTTCCTTCAGAATCGGATGTGGGCATATGTGTTCCTCCGTTAAAAATGCCCTGTAAATGGATTTTTTTCCATTTTACAGGGCTCGTGCTTGTTTCCTGCAGTTTCTGATTGACGTGTGCGTTCTATGTCACAGCCAGCTTTCACTATGATCCGGCCTGGATATTACTCTATGAAATCTGTTACCAGTCGACAGCCTTCATCTCCGCCTCACTAAGCGGTACGATCCTCTTCGTTTCCATTCCGAAAAAATCGTTGGCAGAATAGCCGTAATACCACCTGTGGTCTTCTTCATATTTCGGCATGTAGAAAGCATTCTCTATGACATGCTCGCCTGTGCTCTTCCTCTCCTGAAAAGGAATCAGATCATAATTTATCAAAGGCAAAACGACCTCCTTTCCTGTACAGCTTCTCTTTATTCACTGTGCATTTTATTCTCCATCAGCCGACAGTACCGGCATGTAAGATTTGTCTAAAGGCAATGTACTATTGGTATCGTTTTGTACATATGTTCCTTTCCTGACAGATGTATATATTATATCTTAGCATTTAACGGTTTACAAGACGTCCCACTACTAATATTTGCCAGATTTCTGACAATTTCCGGATGATATTCGGAATTATTTAAATATTTCCATTGTTATTGCATGTAATACGATTGTCGAGAGTTCCTTATACTTCACGGTTATCACTGTCGCAGAACTCAATGATCTTGTCCAGCCAGACTTGAACTGTTATCAAACATTTATTAATTACTGTCTTTACAACAGAACTACTTCGTTTTCACCTTCTTCGCTGCGCTCCAGCCTGAGTAGAATGTTGTTTTCCCAATCTTTTTATATGTTCTGATACGCACATAGTAGGTGGTTTTTCTTTTCAGACCGGTTATTTTTCTCGATGTTGTTCCGGTTTTGCTGACAGTGACAGCTTTATTGCCTTTCTTGAATTGACTGTTTGTACTGTATTGGATCTGATAGCCGGTTGTCTGTTTTGCCTGTTTCTTCCAGTAGACGGTAAAGTCTTTCTTTCGAATGGCCGTTTTAGTCAGGCTTGTTTTGGGAGGATTGATTTTGAATATTACGGCCTTGGAACCAAAATAGTTACCTTTAAAGGCGATGGTCACCTTGCCGTTTCCGACATTTTTATTATTTGTATACTTTACAGTATAATCCGTCCCTTTTTTTAATATCGTCTTTCCGTGTTTAATGGTAACTGCCGGGCATACGGCTTTCCCTGTGTAGGTCTGGGCCTTAACCGTCACAGGGAGGTCGGGTGCGTACACCTTCTGTACAGTTACCTCTTGTAAAGCAACGGCTTGGCCTTTCTGGAAACCTACTTTTAATTTAGTACCTGCGGGAAGTCTGGGGAGTCCCTTTATGTGATAGTACCCGTCTATCTGCAATACCCCTGTGTATTTTTTTCCGTTGATTATTGTGTAGATGTTGGCGTCGATCGGACAATGGCACAAAATCTGCGTTTCACCGTACTTCGGATCAGCTGCGTATGAACTCTCAAACAAGTCTCTATGAAACCGCTTCTCATCCGCATACTTCTGCGTTACAGTGACCTGGATTGTTGCTTTCTGGTTGTACTGGTCCGTTGCTGTGATAACTGCTGTCCCGGCTCCGACCGGACTGACTTCCACGTAGTAGTTGCCAGTCCTCTTTGCAGTCACCACGTTTGTATTACTGGAAGTTACAGACTTGATAATATTATCTCCTGACGTATAGAGATAGTATTCGAAGGTTTCTATTATATACCCATGAAAGGTATTGTATTTTACTGTCTTATTTTCCCCGAAAGAGATAGGAGTCGGTTTTACTGTAATGGTACAGGTCTGTTGAATTCCGTACTGATCAGTAACCGTGATCACTGCTGTTCCCAGATTGTTAGCTATGCATCCTATCCAGCCAGGTGCACTGTAAGATATTGATACAATTTCGCTATCTGAGCTCTTTACTGTAAAAGTATGAGAGTTATCATCGCAATAAATTAAAAGAGTATCAGCTGATTTTATCCAAAAATCATCTATCTTGTTTCGGCTGAGTGACCAGTGTGTATATTTTACGGTCACATGTACAGTCTCGGTTCTGCCTGCAAAATCTCCTACAATGATATCTGCTTTTCCGGGTTTTTGCAGTTCAAGACGACAATATTTACCAGTAGGATCCCGCTCTATATCTTTATAAGCCTGTACAACAGAAGGGTCAGAGCTTGTATAGGTCAGCCCATATCCTTTCGCCACTGACATCCCTATATCGCCGTCAGTGATATATCCTGTTAATTCCTTGTCTTCGATTACAAGTCCCGGATCTTCAACTGTGACCGTACAGGTATCCTTGCCGCCTTCTGTGCCCGTCACGATAATCTGTGTTGTGCCCGGTGCTTTCAGGTTCAAATAAACAGCGGCCAAGTTCCACCCGTCAATTACAGCGACCTTTTCATCAGAGGATTCAACAGATAAAACATCTTCATCTGCTAACATATTAAGAGTCACCCGATTATTATCATCAGCCAAAATGTCCGTATCATAAGAGACAGAGTGTGCCCCTAAGAAGATTCCCCCTGAAGCTGCATTTACCGGCTCGTCATAATCAACTTGATCATCATCCATTATGACAGTATCAGTGATACTCTCTTCACCCGTTTGCAGCTCCGGAGTTATTTCCTTCTGATCCGATGAGTCTTCCTTTGTTTCTTCATTCACCGTTTCGACTGCAGTGTTGTCCAGGGTCTGATCATCTGCCTGATTCGGTTCTGCGTCAGTAACCTCGGCCTGATCCTGTTCTATATCAGCTGCATCTGCCTGATATTGTTCTGCGGTATTTGCATCATCCTGCTCTGGTTCGCTGCTTTCCGGTTCACTTTCTTCTGCCGATGGGAAATCTGTTTGAAGAGATTCCTCCTGAATAGCTGAACTATCCTGTACAGTTTCTTCTGCATTTACAGCCAGAAGATTTAAAGAAAAAGTATTTACGGTAAGTATTAAACTGAGTCCTGCATAACCTAATGCTGTTCTGATCTTCTGTCTCATTTTTTCATCCCTTTTGATACCGGGTCTCAAGTTTTATTATCAAATAAATCCTATTCAAAATATACTGCAGTGTATTGAAATCAAGCACTTGCCCAAGTTCCTTACTTAGTAATCTTCACGCTCTTTGCAGGACTCCATGCAGACCAGTACTGTACCTTGCCGACAGTCTTGTAGGTCCGAATCCTGACATAGTAGGTCTTACCTTTAACGAGGCTTCCGATCACTTTGGAAACCGTTGCGGCTTTGGTGATATTGACAGTCTTGTTTCCGGACGCAAACTTTTTGTTCGTGCTGTACTGGATCTGGTATCCAGTTGCCTTGGCATTCTTCTTCCACCTGACAGTCATCTTTTTGGCTGCGGTGTTCCTGACAGAGGAGACAGCCGGTCTGGCAACTCGATAGGTCGTCAGGGTCTTTGCAAGCCCGTCTCCGGTGGGTGCTGTCGGGACTATCTTGAAGGTATACTTCCCGCCGTTGGTATTGGCCTTGGCGTCTGTGCAGGTGATTGTCGAGCCGCCCTTGATGGTCTTGATCAGGGCGGAACCCCTGTAGACCTTGTAGCCGGTCGCACTGGCAACACTCTTCCAGGTCAGCTTGATCCCGGTCGACTGATTGGCGGCCGTGATCGAGGCCGTCGCGGTGGGGACCACCTTGATGGAGACAGTTTTGGAGGCCGCATTGTAGTTTGCTGTCGCTGCGGCCGTTGCCGTGATGGTTGTACTGCCAACTTTCTTCGCTGTGATCGTTCCTGCAGCATTTACTGTTGCGACAGTCGCAAGGGTAGACTTGTAGGATTTTGCTCCCACAGCCCCTGTTATGGATACGGTCGATGTCTTTCCGACTGCGATCGATGCAACAGATACTTTTATAGCTATGTTCTGTGCTGCCTTGTTGATCTTGAAAGTAGCAGTTTTTGTGCCGGTGTAGTTTCCTTTGCCGGTGATGGTGACAGTGGCCGTTCCGGCGTTGGTGTTATTGGAATAGGACAGCGTATAATCCGTTCCGGAAACCAGGGCCGCGTCTCCAACCTTAACTACAGGAGTCTGCGTGATTGCCTTACCGGTGTAGGTCTTAGCAGGCAGACCGGTTACGGTGGCTGTGGAGATCGACGCAGCATTGATTTCAAAAGTCCTGGTAATAGTTCCTTCGCAATTACCGATGCCTGTAATGGTTATAGTTGCTGTCCCAATCTCAGCGTTATCCGAAAAAGAGAGCTGATAATCCTTGCCGGAAACCAAAGCTGTGTCTCCCACCTTCACGACGGGGCTTTGTGTGATTGCCTTCCCAGTATAGGCCTTGTCTGAGATTCCTGTCACTGTCGCATTTGAGATTGCTACAGCACTGATTGTAAAGGTCTTGCTAAGAGTTCCTGTATAGTTTCCCTTTCCGGTGATCGTAACCGTCGCAGTTCCAACATTTGAGTTATTAGAATAGGACAAAGTATAATCTGTCCCGTCCTTCAGAGTCCTCCCCCCGACCTTAATTGTCAGGTTCTGTGTTTGGACAGATCCGTTGTATGTCCTGTCTGAGAGGCCGGTTACTGTGGCATTGGTGATAGATGCCGGATTGATTACAAAGGTTCTGGTGATAGTTCCTTCGCAATTGCCGATTCCTGTGATGGTTACGGTAGCTGTGCCGACATTGGTATTATTGGAGTAGGAAAGTTGATAATCCTTGCCGGAACCCAGAGTTACATCTCCAATTTTCACTGTAGGAATCTGGGTAATTACATTGCCGGTGTAAGTTTTCGCGTCAACACCTGTCACTGTAGCATCTTCCAGATATTGTTTGTTCACATCTCTGAAGAGAATGTTTTTTCCATTTGCATATTGTTCTGCATAGGATCCGGGAACCCCATAGATTTTCAACTTGTATGGGCAATTGTAAAATGTGTAATCTCCAATGATTTCTACACTTGCCGGAATCGTTATGCTCTCCAGAGCAGTACAGCCTTGAAATGCATTATCCCAAATCTCCGTCACAGAATCCGGGATTGTAATACTCTTCAAAGAAGAACAGTATTTAAATGCACTGCTCCCGATGTTTGTAACGCTATCGGAGATTGAAACACTTTCCAAAGAAGGAAAGCCATTGAATGCATTATAGCAAATGCTAGTCACTCCAGGTTCAATTACCACCCGTTTTACACGATCCTTTAGTTCACTCCATTCAGACGAATAGTCCTTCATAACACCTGCTTTTAGGATTCGCAGTGTCCCAGTTTCTTCCTCAAAGCTCCAGTGATGCATCCAACGGGCATAAAGTGTCTCTGAAGGACGTACTCTGACATCAGATGAAGCCGTGACTTGTGTTCCGATGTTCTTCCCTGTAAACCAACCAAGGAATTCATACCCGGCTTCTCTTTCAGGAATCGGGAGTTCTCCGTATTTTCCCCAATGGGCCACTTCCATTTCACTTTTTTCCAGCTTTCCCCCTGCCGGATCAAAAACAACTGTGTGACCCGGGTTCTGGATACGAACTTCATACGGAGCTTTCAGAGAGATGGAATAATAGACAGGTGCTGAGGATTTTGTCACATACCACCAGACCGCATTGTCTTTTACATACGGCTCGCAGTCCGATATACTTCCTTCTCCTGTATAGATTGGTCCGTCCTGAGAGCCATCTGCCGCAAGGAAACAGTAATTAAGTACCTCATCTACTGTCCACATGAGCAGGAATCTGCCATCCGGCAAAGCTGTCATCACGGGGGTCGAGACCTTTTCGTTTCCGCTGTACGAAGTCAGCCAACGGATCTCTGTCGCGGACGATGTAAAATCGTCCTTGGGCGTAGCAGTGACAAAAATATTGCGGACGCCGGATGTATTATAGGAGTCCTCATCCTGCGATACGCTGTTGCCAGCGACAAGATAGTGTGAGGAGGATGCCTCCAGAGCCCCCAGGGAAGCACCGGTAGCATTTGCTCCGGTTTTGCCTGCGATGGGAAGAACGATCACATACTGCGGATATCCAAGCTTTTCAACTCCGGCTTTTCCGGCATAGCGGAACAGGACGATTCCCCTGGGATAGCCATCACCATGGTCGGCTGCGAGGAGATCTTCCCCATCCGTCTTCACGATCTGGTTGAAGGAATGGGATACATACCCTGAAGACACACTCCTCACATCGCTGAGAATCCAAGAAACGGTCATGTCTGACTCCCGGATTACTGCAGTCAGATTGGCTTGATGGCGCAGACCGTCATCCAGCGTCGTGTACATCTGATGAGAAGTGCGCATATACAGCATACCGCCGCTTTCCGTAAGAGACACAGTCCCGGCATCGAAAGGAACAGTTGTATTTTCCCCGCGAATGGAAGCTGCTCCCTGTCGTACCCAATCCCTGGAATATCTGACTATGCGAATGACCTCTTTTTCGTCATCTTCTTCGTCATTATTCTGACCAAAGACCACAAAATAACTATCTTCCCCCGCAAAAAAGCCACCAAATGTCGAAAGCTCGAAGGGAATACTCTTTATTGACATCAGGATCCCGTCTTCAGAATAATATTCTCTGGTCAAGGCACCGTCTGTATACTCAACCCTCAGTCTCCGGGTTCCCTCGTCGATCAGATAAGAGTATCTGGGAGCATTTCGGACACTATAATTTTGTTTATTTCTGTTGCTGGAAACTGCAGGGGATTCTTCTCCTAGCGTTACATCCGTCAGAATCTGACCGTTCCCGCCCCGAAACTGCAGTGAATCTGCACAGCCGGCAAAAACGTTTTCACCGACTTCGAAACCCCGATCCGGCAGGATCACTGTGTGCAGGTTTGTGCTGCCATAAAAAGCACCCTCTCCCAGCGCCTCCAGACTTGCAGGAAGGCTGATCTCTGTCAGAGATGTGCAGAACTTAAACGCATAATTACCAATAACCTTTACGCTATCCGGGATTGCAATCTGCGACAGACTGGAACAGGAATAAAAGGCTTGTGCACCTATATGCTCCAGTTTCTGCGGAAGAATCACCTTCTCAAGGGCAGAATCTCTGTAAAAAGCATACACCGGGAGCACAGTGATCCCTTTCCCCAATGCCACGGACTTGAGCCGCCTGCAGGAAGAAAAAACACTGCTCCCCAGAGTAACGACAGAATCTGGGACTGATACTTCTTCCAGCCCTGACATATATGCAAAAGCATCGTAACCTATAGTTGTAAGACCTTCCGGCAGGTCTATTGACGATGGACCAGGAACATTGTAGAAGGCTTGATCCCCAATAGAGAGGAGGCTTTGGGGCAATGCAATCTCCTTCATTTCGATGCAGTAATAAAATGCACATGTTCCTATACTCGTCACACCTTCCGGAATCGTAATTTCCTTCAGTCTTGTGCAGCTCTCAAATGCCGATCTGCCTATACTCGTCACTCCCTCCGGAATTGTAATATTTTCCAGACTTGAGCAATAAATAAAAGCATATTTTCCGATAGTCGTCACGCCTTTTTGTATTGCAACAGTCTTAATGGAAGACCTCGAGGAATACCATGGGCTGCTATTATATGAATAATCGCCCATTTTCCCCGTTCCACTGATCGTGAGCACTCCATCGCTGTCCAGCGTCCAGGTCAGATTCTCCCCGCAGGTTCCTGATTCAACCGCGTCCATCATGGCATCTGTGGACACAGTTTCCCGGTTTCCAGGTTCTGTCAGGACTTTCTCCTGCTCCTCTGGGTCCTTCGAAGCCGCCTCGTCAGTATTTTCAGACTCGCCGACAGGTGCTGTTTGTGCATCATCAGGCGTCGGCGTCTCATCATTGGCCTCGTTCTGGGAACCCTCGGACAGCATGAGCTCCCGGGAACCAGCTTCTCCGAACTGCATAATGCCGGCATTCTCATCATAGGCATATGCAGATACCTCAATGACATACTCTTCACTTTCGGAAGCGCTGACTGAGATTTCTGTACTCGTGCTGTCATAGATGTCTACGCCGCTGCCTCTCACGATCACCGCATAACCGTCAGCGTCGCCGCCGTCCCATGCAATATCAATATTTCCGTCATTCAGCTCCGCGCTCCCGATCTCAACACCACCGGGTACAGCGCCGACAATTTCTACATAGCGGCTGCGTCCATCCTCTATCACTACGCATACGGGGATATCCCTTATGTCGATCTGCGGAAGACCCCTACCGGCATCTTCCTCATTTACGGCATCAAAATCAACAGCCTCGTAATAAAGGCCGCTCTCATCGTCCCATCCTAAAACCCCCGAATAAAGAGGATCATCCGAAGTATCTGCCGGATCTTCCACACCGGGATAGATGCTGTACGCAAGCCGGATATCTTCCGCGGATGCATAAACCATCGAAATCCGGTTCCCGTCTTTCCAGATCCTTACCTTTTCCTGAAAGGCACGGATCTGTTCCGGTGTAAGTTCCGTTCCTGTTTCTGAAGCCGCTTCCTGCGCTGCAGACAGATTATCAGAGACCGGATCATTCTCTGTATCATTCACACTTGTCTCTGCCGGCTCTGTCGTCTGTGTTTCTCCACCGTTCCTGTCTTCATCGGAAAGGGCAGACTCAGCTTCCTGCTCCTGGCCGGTTTCCATCTCAAAACTGACATCCTGCGTGTCCCCTGCGGCCGAATCCGCTTCCGCAGGTTCATCTTCCTGCCATTCCTCTTCTGTCGGTTCTTCAGGTTCCTGCCCGGATGTCTCCTCACTGGCATCTGTGCCGTCTGCGACTGCTTCATCGGCAGTGTCGCTTAAGGAAGAATCCCCGACTGCACTCGCATTCTCCTCATCTTCCCTGGATGAGGTCTTCCCCAAATCCTGGTCTGCATTTGCATCTGCATCCGTTCCCGCTGTTTCGGCTTCTGCTGCGTCAGCCGCGAAAACGGGCACCGCAGTCATCAAACTGATTGCAGGCGCCTGCAGTGATCCTGCAACAAGTAATGCCGCAAGCAGAAATGCCAGAAATCGCCTTCCCCTCTTCATAACTCGTTTACCCCTTTCTGTATTTCCGATTGTCGCTGACAAATCCTGTTCTTTGCTTCCGTATTCCGGATTCATTTCCAAAGCCTGTCCTCTTCAAGGACACTGAAGGAAAGATTATACCGAAACTTCCGTAAAAAACGCACATAGACTGAGCAGATCAATACTGCCCGCAGTCTATGTGCGTATCTATTCTAAATATGGTTCATTAGTGCCTGGTCAGCCGTCATCTTTATTAACCTTACTCTTTACGACCGGCTTAACGCCATTGATCAGGATCTTCCTGTCCATCATTATAAAGACAGGCTGATCAGGTGTCAAACCAAATGCCTTTCGCCAGTGACTGTTCCGACTTTCGTATTGTTCCTGTAGGCCCGGGTCTTCACATAATAATTCTTGCCTTTAGTCAGTCTTTTTCCGGCAAAGAAAATGATCTGCTCTGCAGCAAAGCATTATTTCGTCTTGGCCTTCTTCGCTGCGCTCCATCCTGAGTAGAATGTGGTTTTCCCTATCTTTTTAAATGTTCTGATGCGGACATAGTAGGTGGTTTTTCTTTTCAGGCCTGTTACTTTTTTCGATGTAGTTTCGGTTTTGCTGACAGTGACAGCTTTATTCCCTTTCTTGAATTGGCTGTTTGTGCTGTATTGGATCTGATAGCCGGTGGTCTGTTTTGCCTGTTTCTTCCAGTATACAGTAAAGTCTTTCTTTCCATTTTTCGTTTTGGTCAGACTTGTTTTGGGAGGGTTGATTTTGAAAGTGACGGCCTTGGCACCTGTATAGTTGCCCTTAAAAACGATAGTTGCCTTGCCGTTTCCGACATTTTTATTATTTGTATACTTTACAGTATAATCCGTCCCTTTTTTAAGAATTGTCTTCCCGTGTTTAATGGTAACTGCCGGACTTAAGGCTTTCCCTGTGTAGGTCTGGGCCTTAACCGTCATAGGGAGATAGTTTCCGTACTCTTTCTGTACCGTTACCTCATCCAAAAAGACGGCCTGCCCTTTCTGGAAACCAACTTTGAATCTTGTTCCTGCAGAAAGTCTGGGGAGTCCCTTTATGTGATAGTACCCGTCTGACTGCAATACACCCGTGTATTTTTTTCCGTTGATTATCGTATAAACATTGGCTATGATCGGGCAATAGCATTCAACCTGCGTCTCACCGTAATACGGAGAAAAAGCGTATGAACTACCATTCAAGTCATCATAAAACCGCTTCTCATCCACGTACTTCTGCGTGACAGTGACCTGGATCGTTGCTTTCTGGTTGTACTGGTCTGTTGCCGTGATAACTGCTGATCCGGTTCCAACAGGGCAGACTTCCAGATAGTAGTCCTCATACCCATCATATTTTTTTCTTTGAACAGTTACTACTTTTGTGTTGTTGGAAGTAACTGTTTTTATAATGCTATTCCCGTCTGTCTCCAGATCATATTCGAAGATTTCCTTTTCTCCATATCCCTCATATGTATTATATTTTACGGTCTTATATTTTCCGAAAGAGATAGGATTTGGTTTAACTGTAATAGTACAGGTCTGTTGTTTTCCGTACTGATCAGCAACCGTGATCACTGCTGTACCCGGATTGTTAAGCAGGCAAGATACACCACTGGAATAACAGTCCTCTATCGATACTACTTTGCTATTAGAGCTCTTCGCTGTAAAAGTGCAATATTCATCATAGTTGTTAATGTCAATATATGCATAATCTTCAGACAAAAGAGCATTAATCTTGTTTTGCTCAAGTGACCAGTTTGCATCCGTTATAGTTACATGTACTGTCTCGGTCCTGCCGGCAAAGTCTTTTACAATGATATCTGCTTTTCCGGGCTTTTGCGGTTCAAGGCGACAGTATCTGCCGGTATAATCCATTTCCGTATCTTTATAAGCCTGGACAACAGACGGGTCAGAACTTGTATAGGTCAGTCCACATCCTTTCGTCACAGAAAATCCTATATCGTCTTGAGAGATACTTGCTGATTTTTCCTTTTCCTCGACGACCAGTCCCGGATCTTCAACTGTGACTGTGCAGGAAGCCGTGCTTCCTTCCAGGCCAATCACGGTAATCTGTGCGGTGCCCGGTGCTTTCAGGTTCAAAGAAACATAGTCCCATGACCAATCATCAATTACAGCGACCTTTACATCGGAGGATTCAACGGACAGAATTCCTTCGTCATTATACAGATAGAGGGTCTCCGGATAGTCATAATCTAATATGTCCGCATCATAAGAGACTGACTCTTCTTCAAAGTAGATTCTCCCCATGGACGCATTTGCGGGCTCGACAGAATCAACTTCTTTGCCACCTTTTTGGGCTGTATCCGTGTCGCGTTTTTTATCCGTTTCTGCCTCTGGAGTAACTTCCTTCTGATCGGATGCGCTTTCATCGGTTTTTTTATTCACCGGCTCGACAGCGGTGTTGTCCGGAGTCTGCTCATCTGTCTGCCCGGCTGCTGTGTCAGCCGCATCAGCCTGATCCGATTCTGCGGCAGACTGCTTCGAAGCTGCGTCAGCTGCATCAGCCTGTTTTGGATCAATGCTTTCCTGTTCACTTTCCTCTGCAGTCAGAGACTCTGTCTGAAGAGACTCTTCCTGAATGTCCGTACTTTCCTGTACAGCTTCTTCCGCATTTACAAGCAGCAGATTTGCAGAAAAAGTATTCACGATAAGTATCAGACTGAGTCCTACATAACCCAATGCTCTTCTGATTTTTCGTGCCATTCTTCCATCCTTTTTGAACTTTTTGAAGACAGGTTTCCTAATTGTAATCTTTAGTATTATAGACTGTAGTATTAGAGAGCAAAAAAGACAAGATACTTTGTTGCAGAATATATATGCTTATGTTGTAAAAAAATCCGGTAAATGAGTCAGGACCACCGGCCGAGCCGGTGGCCTGCACCACCCCTATAAGGGGATTTTTCCCGCTTGCGCCCGGAAGGCGCACTGAGAGTCTGCCAACTGCACCACATACTCAGCTGCCCCTGAAGGGGCTCATTCAGTGCTT
>JBGUPU010000014.1:0-47820 GCA_045130475.1 Lachnospiraceae bacterium | reverse complement strand
GTCCTCCACATAGAAGTCGAGATTACAGTCGATCGCGCAGAAATTGCAGGTCGATTGTACTTTTTGCATATGCTCCTTCCTTTCTTTCCGATTTTTCCGAAAACGCCGCTCCGGGGAGCGGCCCCGAGGGAGTTTTTCCGTTTTTTGTGTACATGCCTCCGTTATTACATTCATGCAAAAAACGCATTAAAAATTGCGGATTTATTGATGATTCGTCGGTTTATATTAACTAACCACCTATATTGTCCGCATTTATTGTGTAATTTTACTATATATATCGAAGACAAGTTGTTGCAGACGCAACGTTTTTATATATAGTTTTTATGTATAATAGAAATACTTTGGTCGAAAAAAAGTTTTAGAGAGGATCCTTCCATGCCGAAAGCACATATTACAGATATATCCCATCTCCCCGTCTTCGATGGAATCAGTCCGGCGGACTGCACACTGCTCTTCGACTGTCTGGGCTGCCGGATCAGGGAGTATAAAAAGGACTGCCTCATCCGGCTGGAGGGGGATCTGGCCGAAAACGTCGGAACTGTCATCGAGGGCAGTGTAAACATGTACAAACAGGACATGTGGGGAAACCGAACCCTGGTCTCTTATATGCAGGCAGGGGATGTTTTCGGAGAAGCCTTTTCTTTCAGTGAGATCACACCCGAGCGCGAGGGCGTCTTCTTTGTCACAGCCTCTCCCTCCCTGATCCTCTTCCTGCCGGCAAGCCGGATCCTGCATCCCTGTAAAAATTCCTGTCCTTTCCACCATCAGCTGTCAAAGAACATGTTTGCCATGCTCAGCGCCAAAAACCGCAGGCTGATGGAACGCATCGAAGTTTCCTCCCAGGGTTCAGTGCGGGAAAAGATCCTCGCCTATCTGTCCATGGAAGCACAGCGGCAGGGAAAGGCCTCTTTCCGCCTGCCCCTGCGGCGCACCGAAATGGCAGAATATCTGTGCATCAATCGAAGCGCCATGTCCAGGGAGCTGACCGCACTGAAAAACGAAGGTGTTATCGATTTTGACAAAGATTATTTCACCTTGAGGATTGCGGATCCGGATGCCTGACAACAATCCAGGTAAGGCAAATTCCTGAGGACGATTCCTATAAGCTTATAAAAACGCCTCACTAAGAAGCCCTCAGAGGGCTTGAAAAAGAATGGATTCAGGAGTATTTTTAATGACAGCACCAGGAAAGGCAGAATTTAAAACGGTAATGATTTTGTGAGGCAGTAATAATGAAAGTAAAATGCTCCTTTTGCGGACAATATTTTGATGATTCAGCAGAGAAATGCCCCAACTGCGGAGCACCCAACGACCATATCCACCGGACTTCTGACGCTGTTCCCAAGACGATTGATGAACTGAAGGCCTATTGCGAGCAGAACGGTCTGACGCCCGAGAGAACCCGCTTTTTTGTAGGCGTGGATTACAAACAGCCCAAGGCCTTTGGTATCTATAAAGACGACACCGGCGAATTCGTCGTCTACAAAAACAAGGCAAACGGCGAGCGGGCAGTGCGCTACCGCGGAGTGGACGAGGCATATGCGGTCAACGAGCTCTATGAGCGCCTGCAGGATGAGATCCTCAACCAGAAAGCCCACCATGTAGAGCGCCAGAAGACAAAGGCTGTCAAATCTGTCAAACGTCAGCAGAGAAACGGGCTGATCCAGGGTATTCTCTTCGGCCTGGGAGCCATTGTAGTGATCGGCACCCTGCTCTATCCCACCCGCAAATTCAATAACGGGTATTACCATTACAACAATACCCACTACTATAGTCTGGATGACACCTGGTACTACTATGACGATACCTCGACAGACTGGTTTCCCGCCTCTTCTGTCCCCGATGACCTGACGGAAAACGCAAATGAGTATTACGATTCGTCCTATTATGACTACAACTCCAATACGACGGATTTTAAGGACACTGACTATTACTCTGATTGGGAGAAATCACAGAGTGATAATGACAGCGACTCTGACTGGGACTCCTCCGACTGGGATTCCGACGATACAGACTGGGATTCCGACTGGTAATGCCCTATCCGATGCAGGTCCTGCAGCTGTAAAACAGGCTTAGTGTTGAAAAGCCGGCTTTGATGGTAAAAACCGGCTTTGATGGTAAAAACCGGCTTAGAGCGAAAGCTTCTCCATCAGGGAGATGGCTTTCGCTCTTTTTTTAATGCAATTTTAATGTCGGGCAGTCTTTCTTTAATCCCTTTTTTATGCCTTTGAAGGGATAATGTTAGCATCTTGAAAAAGCAGACAAAATGAGGTCCCGGCAATCAGGGGCAATATCGCAATATCACAGGAGGTCTTCATGGCAAAGGCACGGAACGCGATCAGGGGGCATCTGACATCTTTCCGGATGATCCTGGTGAGCTTTATTCTGATGATTCTGGCCGGAGCAGTTATGCTCTGTCTTCCCTTTGCCTCAAAGGGAGACGAACCGGTCAGTTTTTTAAATGCATTATTTACATCCACTTCGGCGGCATGTGTGACCGGCCTGGTCGTCTTTGATACAGCGACGAAGTGGACTTTGTTCGGCAGAATCGTCATCCTGATCCTGATCCAGGTTGGCGGTCTGGGAGTGGTGACCATGGCTGCCGCTGTCATCACTCTGACAGGGGCGCAGATCGGTCTTCTTCCCCGGCTGGCAGTACAGGATGCGGTCTCCGCGCCGGAACTGGGATCGGTCCTCAACTTCATGAAGTTTCTCATAAAAGGAACTTTCTGCATCGAGGGGATCGGAGCCCTCTGTCTGCTGCCTGTATTTGCAGGGCAGTTCGGTTTTGTAAGAGGGCTGGGATATGCGGTTTTTCATTCCATCTCAGCATTCTGCAACGCGGGATTCGATCTGATGGGAACACAGGCACAGTTCTCCTCGCTGACGGCATTTGCCTCCAATGCGGCAGTCAATGTCGTGATCATGCTGCTGATCATTCTGGGCGGTCTTGGATTTCTGACCTGGAGTGATCTGATCAACAATCGCTTCCGTCTGAAAAAACTCCGCCTGCAGACCAAGATCATTCTGGCGTCAACAGCGGCTCTTATCCTGATCCCCTTCCTTTATTTTTTCCTGGTGGAATTTAAGGGATACACCTGGAATGAACGCCTGCTTCTCTCACTTTTCCAGAGTGTGACGCCGCGTACAGCGGGTTTTAACACAGCCGATTACGGGCAGATGAGTGAGAGCGGTCTTCTCATCACGATCATGCTGATGATGGTCGGCGGCGCGCCGGGGTCAACGGCGGGCGGTATGAAGGTCACAACCATGGCGATCCTGTTTCTGGCTTCCGCCACATTTCTCAGACGCCGTGAACACGTCAACTGTTTCAGAAGGCGGATCGAGAGGGATGCAATTCAGAATGCCATGGCTCTGCTGACTCTATATATCTTCCTCCTGCTGGGCGGAGCCATAGTACTGTCTTCCACAGAAGGTTTTCCGATCATCACCTCCCTGTTCGAATGCGCCTCGGCACTCGGTACTGTTGGCCTGACTACCGGAATCACGCCGGGACTCTCGGTCCTGTCCAGGATAATCATCATTGTATTTATGTTTTTCGGACGTGTCGGAGGACTGACTTTGGGATATTCTTTCGCAACTTCAGCACGGGTCCATCCCGGACTTCTGCCGATGGAAAAGGTGTCTGTCGGTTGAAATACTTATATCAAGTTGAATTGCCTGAACGGGGGTAAAAAAAATGGCAAAAAGTGTTTTGATTATAGGTGCCGGAAGATTCGGCCGCTACAGCGCGCAGAAGCTGCATGAAATGGGTCATGATGTCATGGTCGTTGACCAGCGCGAAGATCTGATCAACCAGATCATGCCTTTCGTGTCCGACGCGCGGATCGGCGACAGCACTGACAAGGCCTTTATGAACACGCTGGGCGTCAATCTCTATGATTTCTGCATCGTTGCCATCGGCGATGATTTCCTCAGTTCCCTGCAGACAACTTTCACGCTGGATGAGCTTGGAGCAAAAAAAATCATTTCCCGTGCTACAAGCCATCGGCAGGAAAAGTTCCTTCTTCGCAACGGTGCCTCCTATGTTGTCTTTCCCGAGCGGGAGCTGGGCTACTGGACAGCGATCCGATTCAGCTCTGACGGCATCTCCAATTACGTCGATCTGTCCGACGGCTACGGTGTCTATGAGATCAAAGTGCCGGATCGCTGGAGCGGAAAGCGGATCGATGAACTCGATGTGCGCAGGAAATACCATATCAATATTCTGGGAGTTCGCGATCCCTGCAGTACCAGAGTGATATCCCCGAATGCCGACGGGACCAATCAGGCGCTTCCGGAAATCGATATGGACATCCGTAACAACACTGTACTGCACAGCGGACAGACCATGATGGTTCTCGGGAAATCCGAGTACATTCAGAAGATTTTGTGATAAAGAGGTAATGCTAATGAATCGGTTTTTTACATTGCTCGCAGAGAATATTCTCGTCGTAATCGGATTCGCAATATACGGTCTATTGGTGTATTATATGGTTGCGAGGACAATTCGCCGCTATACGGGCAAAAAAGACCACCCCAACTCCGGAAAATGGTCCGGACGCAGCAAATCGATCAGCGACCAGGATTCTACCGAATCCTCTACCTTTTTTACTATGTTTAACAAAAGTGCTGAGGCTGAGGAAGATGAGGATCCTCATCGGAAAGATTTTTCCAAAGACATTACTACGGCGAATTCTTATGTACATCAAAAGAGCCGGGAGGAATAACCCGCGGTCAGACATCATATGGATTTCATTTGAATCCAACTGTCAGAGGTGCGTATGTTACAATCTGTGCGTCGACACAATATAGATGAAACGGGCGGAGAAAGCAGACATGCTTCCCGCCCTTCTGTTATGGTCTGTCTTTCTCCGTCTCCCAGCACAAAAAGGGTCATCCGAACTGCAGCCAGAATGGTCTTTCCCGGACCTCCCTCTGCTGCAGGCAGCACAGGCGGCCCCGCCCCGATCGCCCTCTATGTGAGCACCACAGGGCGTGAGGCAGAGGAAGATTCTCTGCTTCGCGAAAACATTCAGTACGCCTGGGAGTACGGATTTGAAGTGCACACAATCCAGGGGACGGATATTCCCCTTGCGATCGCAGAATATGCCCGGCGGGAGGAAGTGACGGATCTGTTCCTTGGATATAGTCCGCCCTCTATTACGCTGCTGGCAAAACCGGCGATCAATGAAAAACTCCTGAGCTATCTTCCGACGGTGGATATCCATATCATCCCAGATCCTGTATCCTCCTCTTATCCAAAGGATATGAAGCAGAAGCGGCCGGGTTCACCCAACTGGAATCTGCGGGATCTCCTGCTGGTGCTTGCTGTCATGGCCGTCGCAACATTCCTCTCCTACTGGTTCTATATGTCGCGTTTCAGCGACTCAAATATCATCACGATCTACATACTGGGGGTTCTGATCGCATCCGTCATGACTTCAAGCCGTGTGTACGGCACATTGGCCGCGGTCCTCTATGTCCTCTTGTTCAACTTCCTGTTCATAGAGCCGAGATTTACGCTGCTGGTATATGATTCGGCCTATATGATGACCTATCTCGTCACTGTAGTGGCGGCTCTGATCACCGGTACCGTAGCAATCCGAATGAAAAATATCGCACGTGTCTCCGCCGAGAACGCCTATCAGGCAAAGGTGCTTCTGGCCACATCCAACCAACTGGAGAGTGCGGAGGATTCCGGAGACATTATCCGGACCACCTGTATGCAGCTGGTGCACCTGCTCAATCGCGCGGTCGTCTTCTACCCGCCTGCCGCAGTCCCGGTCTCAAAGAGAGGCGGCCATTGGAGTCCTGATACATCCGGAACCTTGTCAGAAAACACGGAGAATATCAATGCTTCCGATGAGCCGATTGTTTTTCCGGCAGGGGATAAAACACTTCCCCGTGACCTCCTCTGCAAAGAGCTGGAGGCGGTCCGCTGGACTCACACTTACAGCCATAATTCCGGCGCCTTTACTTCTCAGTTCAACGACTTTTCCTGCCGCTATCTGAGTGTATATTCAGGTGATACGCATTATGGTGTCATCGGCATCGATATGGAAGGCCATCCTCTCACGGAATTTCAGGATACCATTCTTCTGTCCATCATTCACGAGTGCACGATGGCACTGGAAAACGAGCGCATGGCCCAGGAAAAGCAAAAAGCCGAGATCCGCGCAGAAAATGAGCGTCTCCGCGCAGGACTTCTGCGTTCCATCTCTCATGATCTGCGCACTCCGCTGACATCCATCTATGGCTATGCCTGCAGCCTGCGCAGCTACGAGGACGACCTGCCGCGCGAGGACCGCGACAAAATATATGAGGATATCATGGAGGATGCAGACTGGCTCAACGCCCAGTTTGAAAACATCCTTTCCATGACCAGACTGGAGAGCGGAATAGGCATCCGCAGGACGATCGAAAACATGGAGGATGTCATCGAGCAGAGCCTGCGTCATTTCAGTTCCCACCACAATCGTCCGATCGTCTTTGATACAGAGGGTTCCGAGGACCAGATCTTTTTCGCTGAAATGGAGCCCAAGCTCATCATGCAGGTCTTGATCAATCTCCTCAATAACGCCGTGAAATATACGTCTGCAGACGCAGAGATCCGGGTTCACATGGAGCGCTCAGGGGATCAGATCATCGTGGACGTCGCCGACAGCGGCCCCGGCATCTCCGATGAGGACAAGCCCTATGTCTTTGATCTGTTTTACAGCGGCAAAAAGAGCCTGACCGACAGCTACCGCTCCATGGGGATCGGGCTGAATCTCTGCGCCCAGATCATTCAGGCTCATGGAGGCAGCATAGAAGTCCTGGACAACGAGCCGTCCGGCGCCCTCTTCCGCTTCCGTCTGCCGGCCGCCGATCTGAATCCCGTGGAAATGCAGCCTGAAGATTCCGACGCTGCCGGGACTGAAGTCATTGACACTGCACGATGAAGAATAATCAGAATATTCATTAGAATAATCATTACAGGAATGAATAATCATTACAGGAAGGTTCACTGAATATGGATGATATGAAAATCCTTGTTGTGGAGGACGACCGCTCCGTCCTGAACCTGATCACAACAACTCTGAAGATAAACCACTACTCCTATATTTCAGCCTCCACCGGGAGCGAAGCTGTTTCACTGTGCGCTTCGCATCATCCCGGTCTGATCCTGCTTGATCTGGGTCTTCCGGATATTGACGGCATCGAGGTCATCCGCACCATCCGTTCCTGGTCTTCTGCCATCATTATTATCATCAGTGCCCGCGGAGAAGACAGCGACAAGATACTTGCCCTCGACAGCGGCGCCGACGATTACCTGACCAAGCCCTTCTCCATCGAGGAACTCCTGGCCCGAATCCGCGCCGCCATGCGCAGGATGCAGTATATCGCCAGCAAGGATGAAAAAAGCCCCGTCTTCAACAACGGGGATCTGATCATCGATTATGCTTCCCGGACTGTCACTGTCGCGGGAACTGAAGTGCATCTGACCGCCATAGAATACAGGCTGCTGTCACTCCTGGCCTCTAATGTGGGCAAGGTCCTGACCCACTCCTATATCATCGACCGCATCTGGGGCGGCGGCGTGGAGACGGACATAGTCTCCCTGCGCGTCTATATGACATCCCTGCGTAAAAAGCTCCGTTCCGCCCGGCCGGGCCTCAACCTGATCGAGACCCACATAGGCATCGGCTATCAGATGCTGCGTGCAGAAAAGGCGGAGTGACGGGGGTGTCAGGGGAACCATCCCCTTGACACCACCCCCTGACACCACCCCATCTATAGAACAAGCACGCTCTTGCACACATGATTTATGCATCAAATATATGTGTACTGAATAATGCACAAAAATCATCAGCATTTTTTGTTGTATATTGTGGCAAAAAATTAACAGGTTAGTCTTGCAATTTCCTCTATTAGTTAGTATGCTAATTATTAGAAATTCATTTTATTCGTTGGGGAATATTCAAGCTCTCCAACACTTTCCACATTTTTATGAGGAGGCATTGTATGGTAAGCTTTCAGTTAACAGATGACCAGAAGGAAATGCAGGAACTGTTCCGCAAATTCGCTCAGGACAAGGTTGCCAAGGTAGCCGAGGAAATGGACGAAAAAGAAGAGATGAATATGGATATCATCGCCGAAATGAAGGAGCTTGGCTTCTTCGGCATCCCTTTCTCGGATGAAATCGGCGGCGCAGGCATGGACGTTCTGACCTATGCTCTGATGATGGAAGAGATCTCCAAAGTTGACGCCAGCACCAGCATCACCCTTTCCGTTCACACTTCTCTCTGCGCTTCCAGCATCGAAGAGTTCGCAACTCCCGAGCAGAAAGAGAAATGGCTTCGCCCTCTGGCAGACGGCAGCAAGATCGGCTGCTTCGGCCTGACCGAGCCCAATGCAGGATCTGACGTTGCAGGCGCTGTCACCACCGCTGAGAAGGATGGCGACTTCTATGTAATCAACGGCGCTAAGATCTTCACAACCAACTCCGGTTTCGCTGATACCTTCCTGGTATTCGCACTGACTGACAAGTCCGTCCCCGCTCACAAGGGCATGTCCGCATTCCTTGTTGACAGGAACACTCCCGGACTGGAAGTCCAGCCCGACATCAAGCGTATGGGTATCCGTGCAGCTTCCAACGCAGAAGTTTACTACAACAACGTCCGCGTTCCCGCAGAAGACATGCTGGGCAAGGAAGGCACCGGCTTCAAGATCGCTATGAAGGCTCTCGACGGCGGCCGTATCGGTATCGCAGCTCAGTCTGTCGGTATCGCTCAGGGCGCTCTGGACGAAGCTATCAAGTACTGCAAAGAGAGAAAGCAGTTCGGCAAGCCCATCACCGCTTTCCAGAACACTCAGTTCCGTATGGCTGAGGACCAGGCTATGATCAACGCAGCTCGTCTCCTCACATGGCAGGCAGCTGTTGCGAAGGACAACCACGAGAACTACAACTTCCTCGCTGCACAGGCTAAGCTCGTTGCTGCAACCGTAGCTAACGATGTCTGCCGTCACGCTGTTCAGTACATGGGCGGCTACGGCTACTGCCGTGAGTACGGCGTAGAGCGCAAGCTCCGCGACGTCAAGATCACCGAGATCTACGAGGGCACATCCGAAGTCATGAAGATGGTTATGTCCGGCTCCATGCTCCGCTGATCATCGAAAAAATGAATCGGCAGACAAAACATCCGGTTTCTGACATCTGTATGATCTGCTGAAAGCATTATCTAAAAAAACCTCTGCACCTTTGAAAGGCGCAGAGGTTTTTTCTCGTTCAGGATTTAATTACGCGGTGTGGGGTCTTCCGGCTGTTCTCTCCTTGTAGAGCGTTTCGAACTCCCTGAGTTTGCGGATCTCCGCATCGGTCAGGTCTTTGGGGACCTGGATCTGTACGGTGACGTAGAGATCGCCGGGCTGGGCACTGCTCTTTTCGGCATGGATGCCCTTGCCGCGGATGCGGATCTTTTTGCCTGCGTCCGTTCCTTTGGGGATCTTGCAGACGATCTTTTTGCCGTTGGGCATGCGCACTTCCGCCTCACCGCCCAGGACAGCGGTAATAAAGGGAACATTAACAGACGCGTAGATGTCCTGTCCCTTTCTGGTGAACTCTTTGCTCTCCTGTACAGTAACCTTGAGGAGAAGGTCTCCTTTGCGGCTGCCGTCGGCAGAGAGATTGCCTTTTCCGCGCAGACGGACGGATTTGCCGCTGTCGATGCCGGCCGGGATATGGACACGCAGAGTCTGTGTTCCGCTGCCGTCCGCTTTCTGCAGGCGGATGCTGCGGTCGCATCCCGTCACAGCCTCCTCAAAGGAGATCGTAACAGGAAACTCCGCATCCAGGTTTTCTGCCGGACCCCAGGCGCCGCTGCCTGTGCTGAAACCGTCGAAGCCCGCTCCCCTGCCGCCTGCGAAGCCGCTGCCCGCAGAACCAGAGGAACCGCTAAAGCCACTGAAGCCGCTGCCTCTGGAGCCGGTGCGGGAAGCTCCGCCATCATAGTTACTATAACTGCTGCCGTCTGCCGCACCGGCGTTTCTGAACAGCTGCTCGAAGATATTGCTGTAGTCGCCTCCGTCTCCGCCTTCGAAATGGAAACTTGTGTAGCTGCCGTCTTTTCCGCGGAAGACACGCGACCTGCCGTTTCTGCCGGAACCGCCGAAGCCCTCAAATCCCTCAAAGCCTCCGAATCCGGAACCGCCTCCGAAACCGCCGAAGCCAGCCTTTTTGGCCTCTTCCATGCGCTTTGCGTACTCTTTGGGATCCATACCGCTCTCAAAAGCGGCATAGCCGTACTCATCATAGATCTTTCTCTTCTCTTCATCACCGAGAATCGAGTTCGCTTCCGAAATATCCTTGAATTTCTTCTCAGCCTCCGCGTTTCCCGCGTTGGAATCCGGATGGTATTTCTTTGCGAGCTTTCTATATGCTTTCTTGATCTGCGAAGCGTCCGCGTCACGCTTTACGCCGAGGATGGCGTACAGATCCTTTTCATTTGGTTTTCTATATGCTGCTGCCATTGATCTCACCCCCTTTCCTTCCGGGGAATGGTTAAGTCTCCTGATTTAAGTATGTAATCATTTCCTTTCTACAGAAAAATCTACGGAATAATCTACGGGAAAATCTACGGAAAAACCGGAAGCACAGCCTGCCGCTGATGTCTTTACAGGACAAATCCGGCAGACAACGCCTGCCGCTGAATTATTTTATTTGTTATATATATTATATAACACCTGTCGGCACAGTAGTCAAGTATTTCCTGAAGAAAAAAAGCGCCGCCGGCATGATCCGGCAGCGCCTGTACACCTGTAATCCTCAGGCCTGACCTGCATTCAAAAAAGCCAGACTGTATTCGAAAAAGCCAGACTGTATTACGCTATACGCTATATTAAGATATTAAGCCTTTGCAAACTCTCTGACCAGCTGAAGGAGGATCTCCACGCAGGTGTCCATGTCCTCCGCAACAGCATACTCATAGAAACCGTGATAGGCATAGCCGCCCGTCCCGAGATTGGGGCATGGCAGGCCCCTGAATGAGAGCTGGGCTCCGTCGGTCCCGCCGCGCACAGGCCGGGAGAAAGGAGTCAGTCCGGCTGCCCGGATAGCTTTTTCAGCCGCATCGATGACTTCATGATGATCCTTGATGATCTCCGCCATGTTGCGGTACTGGTCTTTGATCAAGCAGTACACAGTTCCGTCTCCGTACTTTTCATTGAGCACATTGGCGATCTGCTGCATTTTCCTTTTTCTTTCTTCAAACTTTTCCGCGTCGTGGTCGCGCAGAATATAGTCCGAATATGCTTCCGATACATTTCCGCGGGCGCCGGTCAGGTGGTAAAAGCCTTCGCGGTCCTGTGTTTTCTCGGGAACTTCGTCCTGCGGAAGCATGGCGTCCGCCTCCATGATCACCTTCATGGCGTTGATCATCTTTCCCCTGGCATCGCCGGGATGAACGGATAAGCCGTGTACCGTCAGCCTGGCTGCCGCGGCATTGAAGGTCTCATATTCGATCTCGCCGGGGACTGATCCGTCCACCGTATAGGCGAGCTCTGCCCCGAATTTTTCCAGGTCCAGAAGGGCTGCGCCGTGTCCGATTTCCTCATCCGGTGTGAAGCACACAGAGATCCTGCCGTGGGGGATTCCGTCACTGATCAGGCGCTCGCACAGGGTCATGATCTCCGCGATACCGGCCTTGTCGTCCGCGCCCAGGACCGAAGTCCCGTCTGTTGTCTGGACCGTCTTTCCCAGGCAGTCTCTCAAATGCGGAAAAAATGCCGGATCAAGGATCTTTCCCGAACTTCCCAGAGTAATCGGACCTCCGTCATAGTTTTCGATCACCTGCGGGTGGGTATCAGTTCCCCCGCAGTCATCCACGGTATCCAGATGTGCGATAAAACCGATGGATTTACGGTCTTCGTAACCGGCAGTCGCCGGAATAAAGCCATAGGTGTAGGCATGTTCATCGACAAAAACATCTGTCAGTCCCAGTGCTTTCATCTCCTCTGCCAGCAGGCGGGCCAGGTCAAATTGTCCCTCTCCCGTCGGGGTCCCCTCTCCCTTTTCATAGCTGGTGGTATTAACTGCCGCATAGTTCAGTAAACGTTCATACGCTCTCATTGTGCTGCCTCCAAAGCTGTCTGATGATCGTTCGCCCTGCCTCAGCTGAGATATCCCTGTCTTAGCTGAGATATTCCTGCCCTAGCTGATAATCCCTATACAGTCCGCTTACAGCCGGCCGGCGGGGATCTAAGGGGCGATGATGTTATGTCTGCGTGTGAATCTGTGTGTTCTGCTCCGCCTCCGCAAGGAGAGCGCTTTCTTCCTCCGTCAGAGTATGGGCTGCAAAAAGGTCCGGCCGCAGTTCACGGGTGAGAAGGAGGGACTGCTGCATGCGCCATCTGCGGATTTTTTCGTGGTCACCCGAACGCAGGACTTCGGGAACGGCCTCTCCTTCGTAAACGGCAGGCTGGGTGTACTGGGGATACTCCAGCAGACCGTTTTCAAAGGATTCCTCCTGCGTACTGGCATCGCGAAGGCTGCCGGGCAGAAGGCGGGCGACGGAATCAATGATGACCTGGGCGGCGAGTTCGCCCCCGGTCAGCACATAGTCGCCAATGGAGATCTGTTCATCGGCATGCGGGTAGATACGGGCGTCCATTCCCTCATAATGGCCGCAGATCAGGATGAGATGCTCTGCATGCGCGAAGGCATGGGCTTTCTTCTGCGTATAGGGAGTTCCTGCAGGACTGAGAATGACCGTGTGTCCGTCGTTTTTGGTTCTGCAGGCCCGAAGGGCATCCAGGACAGGCTGGCATCGCATCACCATACCCGCCCCGCCCCCGAAGGGGGAGTCATCGATGTGGCGGAAACTGCCCGGGGCATACTCCCGGATGTCAATGACCTCCACCTCAAGAGCCCCGTTCCTGACCGCACGGGCAATGACAGGACTTCGTAAAAAGCTCCCGAACAGTTCGGGCATGATCGTGAGTACAGAAATAGTCATAGTTTGTCTTTCCTGCTGATTTCTGCTGTTTCTTGCTGTTTTCTTCTGTTTTTAGCTGTTTATGGTGATTTCCCGTTTTTTCAGGTTTTTTAAGCCGGCGCGCAGATTTGCGTGACCGGCTCAAAATATTTTTCATATCAAAACATTCCAAAGAATATTTTTGGGATCCTCTTTATAGCAGTTCGTCAAGGGTACTGCCGTAAGCAGGCAGGAAGTCTCTGCAGAAATCGGCCACTTCCGGCATCTGTGCCGCCATTTCGCCGACGGAATCCTGAATGGTCTTCTTGGCCGTGCGGAACTCACCGTTTCCGGCATTCTCCTCTTCGATGCATTTGATGAGGGCGGAAAGTTTGTCCGCGGCCTTGACCAGGCGGCGCAGATACTCCTCTTTTTGGGCATCTTTGCTCTTTTCCGGCAGGAGGATCCCGTGATAGGCTTCCCTGAGGTCTTCGGGGAGAAGGAGCAGCAGACGCTGGGCCGCAGCTTCTTCCACCTCTTTATAGGCATTCCGTATCTCCCGGCTGTGGTATTTGACAGGGGTGGGCATATCTCCGGTGATAATCTCGGTGGCATCGTGATAGAGGCCGAGCAGGGCGGCCCGGTCTGCATCCAGTTCCCGTTTGTAGCGGACATTTCCGATCGTGCACAGAGCATGGGCAATGGAGGCCACTTCCAGGGCATGTTCGGAGAGATTCTCCGCTCTGGAGCTGCGCATCAGTGCCCAGCGCTCAATATATTTCATTCTTGAAATCGTTGCAAAAAAACTATGCATGCTGTCTTGTCCTTTAATGCCGGTTCTTCCAGCTGCGCACTTTGGCGCGGATGCGCTGGAGGGCGTTGTCGGTGGATTTTTCATCCCTGTTGAGGATTCGGGCGATCTCAATGTAGTTCATGCCCGTCAAATGGAGGTCCAGCACCTGCTTCTCCAGGGGGCTGAGCTCGTTTTCTATCCTTTCCTGGAGGATGGCCAGGTTTTCCCGGTCGATGAGGACCTTCTCGGGATTTGCCCCGTAGCCGCCGGCAGACATGGTATTGAGGTCATCGGAAATGGACTCTTCCAGCTCCGGTCCTTCTTTTCCGTCGATGGTGCCTGCGGGCGCGGCGGGCGCGCTCAGGGAGACCGCTGTATTCAGGGGCATATGCTTTTTTCTTCCGGATGCCTGGACCGCCGTGTAGAGCTGGCGCGAGATACACAGGGAGGCGAAGGTGGAAAAGCTGGCATCACGGCCCCGGTCATAATCCCGGAGTGCCTTGAAGAGGCCGAGCATGCCTTCCTGGATGAGATCCTCGGAATCGCCGCCGAGAATAAACATGGAGCGGGCGCGGCTGCGCACGAGTCCTTTGTAGCGGCTCATGAGTGTCTCAGTGGCACGGTCGTCTTTATCCCTGGAAAGGGCGATCAGCTCATCATCCGTAAGGCCTTCGTAGTATTCTTTCTGCATTGAAGCTCCTGTTATCTTTCTTTTTCCGGAGGTTTACCCTCTCTGGCGGAGAATTTCATACATGAGAACGCCGGCTGCAACGGAAGCGTTCAGTGAATCGATCTCGCCCTTCATGGGAATCGATGCGGTCATGTCGCATTTTTCCCTGACCAGACGGCTGACACCGCTTCCTTCCGCGCCGATGACAAGGCCGATGGGGCCTGTCATGGACAGTTTTGTCATGGGGGTGCCGTCCATATCCGCGCAGACAAACCAGAGACCGCGTTTTTTCAGGTCTTCCATGGTGCGGGAGAGGTTGGTCACCTTGACGACAGGCGTGAAATGAATGGCTCCAGCGGAGGCTTTTGCCGCAGTGGCGGTCAGACCTACCGCGCGGTCTTTTGGAATAATGACGCCGTGGGCGCCCGCCAGGTTGGCGGTACGGATGATAGCGCCCAGATTGTGGGGATCTTCGATCTGGTCAAGCAGGATAAAGAAAGGATCCTCTCCTTTTTCAGCCGCTTTGGCAAAGAGATCCTCGATCTCCGCATACTGAAATGCGGCGGCCTGGGCAATGACGCCCTGATGTCTCCCGGTCTGGGAAAGCTGGTCCAGGCGCTGGCGGTTCAGGAAGCGGACCGGTGTATGGTGGTCTTTGGCCAGGCGCAGTACGGTCTGCATCGCTCCCTCTGCAGGGCCTTCCAGCAGGTAAAGCTTCTCAATCGTCCTCCCCGCACGATAGGCTTCGATGACGGCATTGCGGCCTTCGATCCTGTTTTCATCGGGTTCTGTCTCGCCGGAAAAGAATCTGCTGTCCCGGTCTGTCCTGCTGCGGACAGAGTACTCTCTTTCCGCGCGGTTGTCTCTCCGTTCATCCCTGCGGCCGTTAAACTCTCTGTCTCCGCGGTTTTCTCTCCGGTCGTCCCTGCGCGTTTCTCTTCTGCCCGATTCGTTTCTGTATTCTTTTCCGTAGGAAGATCCGCGGTGGCTGTCCTGCCGCTCTCCCCTCTTGTCATTTCCCGGACGTCTGTCCTGCATTTCTAAGGTTTCCTTTCGAATGATAGTTTAATGCCTGATTGCTTCATACCAGCCTGCAAGGCTTGTGTGAAAAAGGCCCTTCCTGCCCTGAAGTTTCAGAGCAAAGGATCGCCGTTTCTTCTCTGTGTCAGTTCCAGACCGGTCCGCAGAAGTTCCATGAGGCGGTCGGTCCTGCCCTGCAGGTAGAGGTAGCCGCAGAGGGTCTCCAGGGCAGTCGCCTGCAGATATTCCTCCAGGGAGGCACCCTTTGCGTGGTGCATGGGGTGGGAATTTCTGCCCCTGCGGTAGACCTTTTTCTCCTCGGTGGTGAGTAGGTCATAGATCACCCTGCCGATGGCGGCCTGTTTCCCGGCGCGGACAAGGCGGGTGGTCTCGTTGTGGAGCTTTTCGGCCTGCCGGTTGCCCCGGGCCAGGACACTGGTCCGTATGATCAGGGAAAAGACCGCATCTCCCAAAAAGGCCAGCGCCAAAGGGGAAAAAGTCCGGATATCGGCATCCAGACCATAGAGGGCAAGGGAAGAAGCAATGTCCTTTTCTGTCTCATTGGTCATGAAAGAGGGCGTACGATCATCGCCGCCCTCTCCGGATTCTTCCAACTGCAGATCCTGAATTTCTGCAGTCTCTGGTGACAGAGGACCAGGTCCCCTGTCACGTTTATTGTTTTCTGACAATAGTATTTCCTCTTTTGTGATCAGGCCTTTTTCCATTTGACGCCTTCACGGGTGTCTTCCAGAATAATGCCTTTTGCCTTGAGCTCGTCGCGGATAGCATCGGCCTTTGCGAAGTCGCGGGCCTTGCGGGCTGCCTGGCGGGCAGCGATCTGTTCTTCCACATAGGCTGCCAGGTCGTCGTCCAGGCTCTTGTCACGGACGAGGATGAGTCCGAAGACGTCAGTGAGGGTAGAGAGCTCTTCATTGAGCCTGCTCAGGAAGGCAGCGGAGGAATTCTCGTCCACGTGGCTGTTGATCCATTTGACCAGTTCAAAAACAGCGGAGATTCCGTCCGCAGTGTTGAAGTCGTCGTCCATGGCGGTCTCAAACTGAGTGCGGAAAGCATCTGCTTCAGGCAGAAGGGCTGCTTCGGCGTCTGTCATGGTATCCTTTCCTGCAGCTTTTTCGAGCAGGAAGCGCAGGTTTTCGGCGCAGTTGACGATGCGCTCGTAGGAAGTCTTGGCAGACTCCATGAGCTCGCGGCTGAAGTTCAGGGGGCTGCGGTACTGTACGGAAAGCATGAAGTAGCGCAGGACCTGGCCGTCGTACTGGCCGAGAATATCACGAACGGTAAAGAAATTGCCGAGGGACTTGGACATCTTGCGGTTATCGATATTGAGGAATGCATTGTGCATCCAGTAGCGCGCAAATGTGCAGCAGTTGGCTGCCTCGGACTGGGCGATCTCATTTTCGTGATGAGGGAAGACAAGGTCTTCGCCGCCGGCATGGATGTCGATGGTGTCGCCGATGTATTCCTTGCTCATGACAGAGCATTCGATGTGCCAGCCGGGACGGCCCTGGCACCAGGGGGATTCCCAGTAGGGCTCGCCTTCTTTTTTAGGCTTCCAGAGAACGAAGTCAAGCGGATCTTCCTTCTGGTCCTCGCCGGTGACTGCCAGCATACGCAGTCCTGTCTGCATGTTGTCGAGGTCCTTGTGGGAGAGCTTTCCGTAATCGCGGAACTTGCGGGTGCGGTAGTAGACCGTGCCGTCTTTTGCGACGTAGGCATACCCTGTATCGATCAGCTTCTGGATCATTTCGATCATGCCGCCGATCTCGCGGGTCGCCTGGGGATGGGTCGTGGCGGGGCGGATATTCATCGCCGCCATGTCTTTTTTGCACTCTTCAATGTAGCGCTCGGAAATCACGCTGGCGTCCACACCTTCCTCGATCGACTTATTGATGATCTTGTCATCGACGTCTGTGAAGTTGGAGACAAAGTTGACTTCATAACCGCGGTACTCAAAATAACGTCTGACTGTATCAAAGACGATCATGGGCCGCGCATTGCCGATGTGGATCAGGTTGTAGACAGTAGGTCCGCAGACATACATTCCGACCTTGCCTTCATGAAGCGGCACGAAGTCCTCTTTACGTTTCGACATTGTGTTGTAAATTCTGATCATTTACAGTCCCTCTATCTGTGTCTTGTTTTTCAATATTGCTTTAGTATTGCTTTCAATATTGATTTTATTATTGCTTTTATTATTTAAAATATTTCCAATTTGCGGATTCAATGCTCTTCCGTTCAGGGATCACCTGTCCCTTCAAAGATCCCTGTCTGCTCAGAGATCCCCTGACTGCAGCCCCTGCCGGCGCATGGGGCATGCCGAACAGCCGCCGGCCATTGCGTCCGGGCCCGCACCGGGTCCGACTTCGCGGGCGATGAGGTCGCGGGGCGAGGTGATCAATGCGGCTGCCTGGGCGGAGATGCCTTCTCCGCGCCCTGTAAATCCGAGATGTTCCTCCGTCGTCGCCTTGACGCTGACCTGGGTCACATCGAGCTCGAGGGCATCGGCAATATTCCGGCGCATCTGGTCTATGTAGGGCCTGAGTTTGGGCGCCTGGGCGATCACGGTTGCATCCACGTTTTCAATCAGGTATCCGTTCTCGGCCAGGATCTCCGAGACCCTGCGCGCCAGGCGGAGAGAATCAGCCCCCTTGTAGGCGGGATCGCTGTCCGGAAAATGCAGGCCGATATCCCCCAGCGCGGCAGCGCCCAGCAGGGCATCCATAATGGCATGCACCAGGACATCCGCGTCCGAGTGGCCGAGGAGGCCTTTTTCATAGGGAATATCCACGCCCCCGAGGATCAGCTTCCTGTTCTCAACGAGTTTGTGAACGTCATAACCGGTTCCGATGCGCATAGGGATTACTCTCCTGTTATTTCTGCAGTCTGACGCTGAAATGGGACGATCAGAACAATCCCTTGTGTCCCATTTTTACGAGCGGGTGCTGAATGGGACGATCAGAACCGTCCCTCGTGTCCCATTAGTGGTGGAAGAGGCGGATGCCGGTGAAGCACATGACCATGTCGTGGGCGTCGCAGGCTGCGATGACATTGTCGTCGCGGATAGAGCCGCCGGGCTGTGCAACGTATTTTACGCCGCTTCTGTAAGCGCGCTCAATGTTGTCGCCGAAGGGGAAGAATGCGTCGGAGCCGAGGGTCACGTCAGTGTTGCCGGCCAGCCATGCTTTCTTTTCTTCCGCAGTGAAAACAGAGGGCTTCTCGGTGAAGAGTGCCTCCCACTTGCCGTCGTCGAGGACGTCCATGTACTCCTCTCCGATGTAGAGGTCAATGGCATTGTCGCGGTCTGCGCGGCGGACGCCTTCTTTGAAGGGAAGGTTGAGGACCTTGGGGCACTGGCGCAGATACCAGTTGTCGGCCTTCTGGCCGGCAAGGCGTGTGCAGTGGATGCGGGACTGCTGGCCGGCGCCGATTCCGATGGCCTGGCCGCCCTTGACGAAGCATACGGAGTTGGACTGGGTATACTTGAGGGTGATGAGTGCGATGGCCATGTCGTCGCGGGCTGCGGCGGGCAGATCCTTGTTCTTGGTCACGATGTTGGCGAAAAGGGCGTCGTCGACAACGAGTTCGTTGCGGCCCTGTTCAAAAGTGATACCGTATACCTGCTTCTTCTCGATGGGAGCGGGCACATAGTCGGGATCCATCTGCAGTACGCAGTAGTTGCCCTTTTTCTTGCTCTTGAGGATCTCCAGAGCGTCGTCGTCATAAGCGGGGGCGATGATACCGTCGGAGACTTCGGGCTTGATCAGATTGGCTGTGCAGGCATCGCACTTATCGGACAGGGAGATAAAGTCGCCGAAGCTGGACATTCTGTCCGCGCCGCGGGCACGTGCGTAGGCACTTGCGAGGGGTGTGAGCTCTCCTGCGTCTTCAACCCAGTAGATCTTCTTTTCCACTTCGGTGAGAGGAAGACCGATGGCTGCGCCGGCGGGGGAGACATGCTTGAAGGATGTCGCCGCGGGCTTGCCGGTGGCTTTCTTAAGTTCCTTGACCAGCTGATAGCCGTTGAGGGCATCAAGCAGGTTGATGTAGCCGGGGCGGCCGTTCAGTACGGTGATGGGAAGCTCGCTTCCGTCCTCCATGTAAACGCGTGAAGGTTTCTGGTTGGGGTTGCAGCCGTATTTCAGCTGAAGTTCTGTCATGTTGCTCATTGCTTTCCTTTCTGCAGCGGATCGTACCGGTGGATCGTGCTTTCCTGATTATTTATTCTTATTGATAATGCGGCTCTCTGCTGCGCCTGTGGCGATGTCGATGAAACGGACAAAGAGAGAGACCTTATTGTCTTCGTTGAGGGCATCCCAGATGCGGTCTGCAAAGGTGTCGATGTCCGCAGTAAATGCGTCGTCAAAGGCGAGCTTTACAGGTTCACCGGCGAAGGAGGGCAGGGGATTGCCGTCACCCTGGTAGGTGGAGATAAAGCGGCCCTGGCCGGCGGAAGGATTTTCATAGGCGAATGTCTGGCGCAGACATGCGGAAGGATCGCCGTCGTCCGATTTGAGGATGGACATGGCAAAGTTGTACTTTCCTGCCTCTACGTGAAGAACACCGGAAATCCTGGGTGTGTAGTTGGGTGCATCGGGCTCAAACTCACGGCTGCGCAGGGACTGTTCGAATGTCATCTGGCGGTCGAGACCTTTATAAATCGTGTCGGTCTGGTCACCGTTGGTGACGATGGTCTTGTTGCCGAGAACACGAACGGGCGCATAGATGATCAGGCTGGGATCCTCCATTTTGGAAGGGTCAAATGCCTCTGTGCGGATACCGTCGCCTTCAGTCACAAAAACTCTGTTGCGGCTGTTGGAACTTCTGCCCATGATAAAGTAGGCAATGACAGCCTTTGTGCCGTCCGCACTCCTGCCGATAGTGATGCCTCTTCCGGGATAACTGACCTCTCGGAGGATTTTTTCCAGATCTGCCATAATTTTGTTCCTTTTCCTTTCCGGCCCGCCCGATCCGCCTGCGGGTCTCTGCGGTGCCTTTACATCTGAACTACTTACTTGTGCTCGTAAGAAATAGATTGTACCAGATAACGATTGTTCTATCAAATATTGTTTTTAAAAATCTGACAAATACTGCTTTGAAATACCGATATAAAAATATGTCAAATACTGCTTTGAAACAATGATTATAAAATCAGGGCATGCCCGCAGGTCCTGCGGCCGGATTCAGTTTCCGCTGTCCTCCCCGGCAGGGAGCGGGATCTGCAGGATCTCCTGCCTGTCTCCGAAGAACGGTACAGTCTGATCAATGATCAGGCACAAGGTGCCGTCGTCCCGTATACTGTACTTGATCTCAGAGGGATCGATGTCTTCCGCAAAATCTTCCACATCCGACTTTTTGATCTGGCTGTAACCCTCCTGTTCAATCCAGGACCAGATCGTGCGTCTCACAAGACGGCGGAGGCCGATGTCGGTCACGCCCGCCACATCCTCCAGGGTGAGGGGTGCACAATCGGACAGCCTGAATGTCACACCGCTGTAATCAGTGGTCTGCGTGCTGCCGAGGGTCTTCACATGCGCCATCCTGACACAGAAAAGTCCCTTGCCGGAGTAAACTCCCTCCACGCCGACATAGTCGCGGTAAACTGCGTCCTTTGCAGCGGCGCCCGCGCTTTCCACATAGGAGGAGATGTCGTTATCCGGATCGGCAAAATACTCTTCCATCTGCTGCTCAAGGGCTGCGTTGATGGTCTCAGCATAGGGGTAGTATTCATCCTGCACCTTAACCAGGTCAAAATAGTGGGCATAAGGAATCTGGCTTCCGTCGGGGAGCTGTACGGAACCGGAACGGTCCTGTGTCTCCACTGTGTAACCCACCTGCGTGTAGTCAGCGGCGATTTTTTCCTGCAGGGCTTTTCTTTTTGTATCTGCTTCTGTTTTGGGCTGTGTGAAGCGGGTGTCGGAGGGATCCTCTACCGCAGCCATTGCTTCGTCGCACAATTGTACGACCTGTCCATAGAGGTCAGCTGCCCCTGCGCGGGAAGGGATATCCGCGGCAGCCTCCGTCAGCTGATCCGCTCTGTGCAGATCTGCAAGGATCTGTCCTTCGAGGGCCTCGGGGCTCACGCCGTTGATCCCCTGCGCCTGTTCATAGGCGGCGGACGCTTCCTCGAAACTGCCGTTCTCCATCAGGGCATCCGCTTTTTTCAGAGCGCGCTCAAGGCGTCTGGCGGGAAGATTGTAGCTGTAGACCCCGAAGGCGGCCGCCGCGAGTATGGCCGCGAGACAGATGATCAGATACTTTCTCCTGCCCGCTGTCTTTTTCTCCTGACCGACGGGAGCGGTCATGTCATTTTTGTTTTCTTCCATCCTCTGCGTCTCCGTCACTGGCCGGCCGCCGCGGATGCCTGCTGGCGCTCTGCGCGTATCCTGGACATCAGCTCCCGATTGCCGACCTCATATTCATTGAAGTAAAGTGCCTCGTTTCCGTCGAATTCGGCAGGGTCAATTGTTCCGCTGTACCAGTCTTTTCCGTCGAAATATTCCTGCATGCTCCCGGTGCTGAATCTCCTGCCGTGGCGCGCGTAGATCTCGTTAATCGCCATCTGCAGCGTGTTGTCATCGAGTCCCCTGAGCTCTTCGGCAGTATAATAGCGGCTGTTGCTCTCCGACAGGATATAATCGGAACTGCCCGGTGCACTGCTGCCGGCCAGGGCGCCGGCTGCGGGAGCAGGCTCAGACTGGCCGGCAGATCCCTGCTGGGCGTCAGTCCGGGCAGCTTCCGGCGCGGAAGATGCCTGTATGCCTACACTGCCGGTCTGATCGTCAAAATCAAATTCTTCGCCTTCCCTGAAATAGTAAACTTCGTTGCCGTCTTCGTCCGTGACCCAGCCGTACTCATCGTCTTCGTTCTCTTCTTCGAACTCTTCTTCGGCGTAGTCCTCTTCATCGAAGTCTTCTTCCCCGGGCTCTTCTTCATCGAAGTCTTCTTCTCCGGGCTCTTCTTCGACGTATTCCGCTTCATCGAAGTCTTCCTTCTCAGGCTCCTCTTCCTCGATTTCCTCTTCGCTATAGTCCTCTTCGTCGTAGTCGTCCTCGTCGAAGTCTTCTTCAGGTTCTTCCGCCTCTTCGGCTTCCTGTGCGGATTCCTGCTCCTGTGCAGGAGCCGCATAGGTCTGCGGATCTGCAGGCTGCGGATCCGGGTAGGAAATCTGTTCCTGAATGTCTGCGGACTGTTCCTCCTGATCCTCTGCCTGGCCGGCGGAAGGGGTCTGCATGCCCTGGTTCAGATTCTGCTCTCCGGCCCGGTCTTTATCATCATAGACAGCAATCTCATTCTGCGCCAGGCTCTCATTTCCCCTGCGGGAAGTATTGACGATACGGAAAAGCAGAGAGCCGAGCACGACCAGCAGCACAGCGGCGGCAGCCAGCAGCATAACTGTGACACTGTCAAGCTTTCTGCCGCCCTCATAGTCCTCATCAAGATCATTCTTCTGAGGATTTCCGTACATCATACCCCTGCGGACTTTCCGGCCGGAATCCTGATCGGGTCTCTTTTCGGGAGTTCCTGCTGCTTTTTCCGCACCCTTTGTGCCCTCTGCACTCTGCCGGGAGACTTCTTTTCCGCAGCGTGTGCAGAACAGATCATCATCTTCCATGGGCATTCCGCAGTAAATACAATTGCGCATATTTCTTTCCTTTCAAATGTAACTATACTCTGCAGGCATTGATCCCTGCTCAATGTACAGTTTCTTTTTCCCGGTCTATACCGCATTTCCTTTTAAACGATTTTTTCCTCCCATATCATACCATCATTCTCCGCCAAATAATAGTCCGCAAAACCTTCCGACTTTCGCCCCTGCAATGTGAAAAGGTTTTTAACAGTTTTGTAAATATTTTTTATAATAAGATAAAATTTTTATGCAATCCGACAAAGAATATTTACTTTGCAGTTTTATTACTGTACAATATGAATAAGTTGCGTCCTGCCTGCCGTTTTAGCCGGCGGAAGCAGTTGACACCGTGCGGCAGGGAGTTGTCGCAAAGGAATCCAACCGCAGAAAATATTGGAAAACAACAGTTTTCCGGTCTCCTGTATCATTGCGCAAAGCGGTTTTGCTGCGGAGAAAGGGCTGTTGTTCAGGACTGTAGATCTGCTGCCAGTCTGTGTGTACGATTCCTAACGCTGCTATAAATAATGAAAGAGAGGGCTCATCATGAAACAAACTGAAATGTTAGCAATGATCCTGGCCGGCGGTCGGGGAAGTCGTCTGCATGATCTCACCAACAAAGTGGCGAAGCCTGCAGTTGCATACGGTGGAAAATACCGCATCGTCGATTTCCCCCTCAGTAACTGTGCCAACAGCGGCATCGATGTTGTCGGCGTTCTGACACAGTATGAATCTGTACTTCTGAACAGCTATGTAGCAAAGGGCGGCCTTTGGGGCCTTGACACGAAGGACAGCGGCGTTTTCGTCCTGACCCCTCGTGAGAAAGCTGATTCCGGACTTGAAGTCTTCCGTGGAACTGCAGATGCTATTTCCCAGAATATCGATTTCATCGACAGCTACAATCCCGAGTATCTGCTTGTCCTCTCCGGCGACCACATTTACAAAATGAACTATGACAAGATGCTTGACTGCCATAAAGAGAAGGACGCTGCAGCAACCATCGCTGTCATGCCCGTTCCGATCGAAGAGGCAAGCCGTTTCGGCATCATGATCACCGACGACGATGACAATATCATCGACTTCGAAGAGAAGCCCGCAAATCCCCGCAGCACTCTTGCTTCGATGGGTATTTATATCTTCTCCTGGCCGAGACTCCGCGAGCTCCTCGTCGCAGATATGGACGATCCGAATTCCGATCACGACTTCGGCAAGAACATCATCCCTACTCTGCTGAATGCCGGTGACAAGCTCGTTGCATTCAAGTTTGAAGGTTACTGGAAGGATGTCGGAACCATCGATTCCCTCTGGGAAGCAAACATGGATCTGCTCGACGAGAACTGCGAGCTGAACCTCGACGATCCTACATGGAAGATCTATACCGAGGATTCCGCAGGACTTCTGGGCCTGCCCGCTTACATCGGACCGAATGCTGATATTGACCGCGCCTACATCACACAGGGCTGCCGTGTAGACGGCAAGGTCAAGAATTCCGTCATCTTCACCGGCGCTACCGTCGGCACCGGCGCCCAGGTCATCGATTCTGTCCTGATGCCCGGCGTAGTCGTAGGAGACGGCGCAGTCGTCACCAGAACACTCGTCGCTGACAATGTCAAGATCGCTGCAGATGCAGTTATCGGAAGCGCCGACAGCAAGGAAATCCTGCTGCAGGCGCAGGATGTTTAAGGGGAGGACAAAACAATGGCAAAAGCATTTGGTATCGTAACATCTTCACCGGAGCATAAAGTTGACGGTATGCAGGACTATCGTCCGATCGGCGCTTTCTCCTTCCTCGGCAGATTCCGTGTGATCGATTTCCCGATCTCCAACTTCAGCAACAGCGGAATCAACAATATCCAGGTTTATATCACCAAGAAGCCCCGCTCCCTGGTAGCCCACATCGGCACCGGCCGTCACTACAACATCAACTCCAAGCGCGGCAGAATCCAGATCATCGTTCCCAACGAAGAGCTGGTTAATTCCATCTACAATACAAATATCAACGCTCTGTTCTCGAACATCGACTATATCCGCCGCCAGACCAAGGATTATGTCGTGATCGCTCCCAGCTGCATGGTATTTGCACAGAACTATGATGAGCTTCTTCAGCAGCACGTCAAATCCGGCGCTGACATCACTCTGCTCTATCACAAAGTATTCGACGCAAAGGAAGGCTATTCCACCTGCAACGCACTGACACTGGACGGCGACAAGGTCAAATCCGTCACTCCCAACCTGGGTGATGAGGACAACAAGGACATGTTCATGGAGTCCTATGTCATGAAGAAGGATCTCCTTCTCGACCTGATGTTTGCAGCCCGTGAGACCTCCTCTGTCTACACACTGGCCAACATCGTCAACGCCAAGTGCGGTGAGCTGGATGTCCGTGCAGTTGAGCACCACGGCTTCTTCGCTCCTATCACCAGCCTGGAGACATACTACAAGGCTAACGAGGCTCTGATCGACATCGATGAGTCCGCAACCCTGTTCACCTCCGACTGGCCGATCTACACCAGAACTTCCGATTCCTGCCCTACCCAGTTCTATGATGAGGCAGAGGTCAAGAATTCCCTGATTTCCAACGGCTGCGAAGTCCACGGCACAGTGGAAGATTCCGTTATCGGACGCGGCGTCGTAATCGGCAAGGGCGCTGTTGTCAAGGGCTGCATCGTCCTGGCATACGCAGAGATCGGCGAGAACGTCGTCATCCAGAACCAGGTCGTCGACAAATATGCGAAGATCGTCCACGAGAACAAGATCCTCGCAGAGCCCGGCTCGGTCGGCTATATCAAACATTCTGACACCCTGTAAGAAGGGACGCGGCTGAAAGCCGCAGCAATCTCAAACGCTGCAGCCGGGGCAGATCATTCTGCCCCGGCTGTTTTTTGCGTGCAGGGAAGAATCCATGATATGAGTACAGCATTGCGCAGGACGCCGCACTGCTGTATTTTTTTCTGTATTTATACAGATACAATGCTGGGGGATATTAGTATAGACAAACCTCGTGAGCTTCTTTTATAATCGACTTATGTCGAAAATATCTATAGTAAAGGAGGTGCTCTTATGGCCAGACCGCAGAGAAGCAGGCGCGTCTGTGACATGCCGCCAATAAGGCGTTTTACGCCGATTCCCGCCCCTGTCACTCCCGGTAGAAAAGCAGAGGAGCCGATCCTCCTGACTGTCGATGAATACGAGGCCCTGCGGCTTGTTGATCACGAGGGATTGACGCACAGCCAGTGCGCCGTACAGATGAATATATCCCGGACAACAGCCACAGAGATCTGTGAATCCGCCCACCGGAAAGTCGCGTGCGCCCTTGTCAACAGCAGAGAACTCATTATTGAGGGAGGAAGCTGGGAACTGTGCGGCGGAAACAGAGAAGACTGTTTTCTGGAATCCTGTAAAAGGCCCGGGCAGTCCCCTGAACAGGAATCCGGACAGGAGAAAAAACAGAAATAAGAGGACGGACGGCATCAAAGCTCTGCGCTGCTGCAGAGCAGACTGCAGACCAGGAAAACAATTCAACTTACAGGAGAAACAAACATGCTGGAACTTCAGAATATTTCGTTCGGTGTCACAGAGGACAACGGCACCGGCTCTGTCGATAAAGAGATCCTCAATGATATCAACCTCACAATTGAGGACAATAAATTCGTCGTCATCACAGGCCCCAACGGCGGCGGCAAATCTACACTGGCAAAGATCATCGCCGGAATCGAAAAGCCTACTTCCGGGCGTATCCTCCTGGACGGTGTGGATATCACAGACAAAAACATCACTGAGCGCGCCCAGGCGGGCATCAGCTTTGCCTTTCAGCAGCCTGTCCGTTTCAAGGGCATCCAGGTCCTGGACCTGATCCGCCTCGCTGCAGGCAGGAGAATGTCACCGGCGGACGCCTGCAAGTATCTGGCTGAAGTGGGACTGTGCGCCAAGGATTACATCAACCGCGAAGTCAACGCCAGCCTGTCCGGCGGCGAACTCAAGCGCATTGAGATCGCCACGGTTCTTGCCCGGAGCACCAGACTCTCCGTCTTCGACGAGCCCGAGGCCGGCATCGATCTGTGGAGTTTCCAGAACCTGATCCAGGTCTTCGAGAAAATGAGGGAAAAGATCCACGACAGTTCCATCATGATCATCTCCCATCAGGAACGCATCCTTGAGATCGCGGACGATATCGTCGTCCTGCGCAGCGGCAGGATCGCCGCGACCGGCCCCAGAGACGAGATCCTCCCCACACTGCTCGGAACTCCTTCCGCAGTGGAAGCCTGCAAGGTGCTCACTTCCAGATAATCCGTTTCCGCCTCCGCGAAAACGCTTCCGGCTGCCGCTCCGGCGGGCGGTATACTCGATAGATTGGAGATAATAACATGCTGAAGATCAAAGAAATTGACGAAATACAGAAGAGACTGCTTCAGGAGATCGCAGATCTGCACACTGTCCCCGAGGGCGCTTACAATATCCGTGCCAACGGCGAGTCCGCCATGCGCAATACCACTGCCAATATCGATATCATTTCCAAAGAGAACGGCTCCGGCATCGACATCAAGATCAAGCCCGGCACCAAAAACGAGAGTGTCCACATTCCTGTCGTCATGAGCCAGAGCGGCCTCAAGGAGGTTGTCTACAACGATTTCTATATCGGCGAGGACAGCGATGTCGTGATCGTCGCAGGCTGCGGCATCGACAACTGCGGCACACAGGATTCCGAGCACGACGGCATCCACCGCTTCTTTGTCGGCAAGGGCGCAAAGGTCAAATATGTTGAGAAACACTACGGTTCCGGCGACGGCACAGGCAAGAGACTGCTCAATCCCGGCACCGAGGTCTATATGGAAGAGAACAGCACCATGGAGATGGAAATGGTGCAGATCAAAGGTGTAGACTCCACCAAGCGCGATACAAAGGCTGAACTCAAGGCCGGCGCTCGCCTGGTCGTCCAGGAGCGTCTGATGACACACGGCACACAGGATGCCTACAGCATCTACAATGTCATCCTCAACGGCGATGATTCCAGCGCCGACGTCGTCTCCCGCTCTGTCGCCCGCGACCGCTCCTACCAGAAGCTCGATATGTGCATCCTGGGCAATGCGGCCTGCCACGGCCACACCGAGTGCGACTCCATCATCATGGACGAAGGCCGCATCCTGGCGGTACCGTCCCTGGAAGCCAACAGCACCGAGGCAGCCCTCGTCCACGAGGCGGCCATCGGCAAGATCGCCGGCGAACAGATCGTCAAGCTCATGACCCTGGGTCTCACCGAGGCTGAGGCCGAAGAGCAGATCATCAACGGCTTCCTCAAATAAAATATCCCGACATTCAAAGGCTCCTGCCGCATCTGTGTAAATGCTGCAGGAGCCCTGTGTTTTTTTCCGAAATGAAAGCAGATCCGGAAAGATCCGGAATGTCCAATAATATATACTATAAATCTGTAAGTCCGATCAGCCCGCTTGTTTTCACTCAAACAGGCCGGAGCGGCTTAGTTCTGAAAGGAGTCTCTTCCATGTTTTTTCTGAAAAAAGATAAAAAAACAGGCAGCTCATCCGATTCTTCCATGACCTATGATCCCGCACTCCAGGAACCTGTGCTGCGCTGCAGCATCTGCAACGGCGAACAGGTGGCAGGATTCAAAAACAAAAAGACCGGCGCCTTCTCGGAGGTGATGTTTATCCGCTCTCCTCAGGACCTCGAAGAGTTCCGCCGCCAGTACAAGATTCAGGAAGAGATCAAAAAGATCTATTAAGATCGGGAAGCTTCCCGCAGATCACGGCTGCCGCACGCGCAGGCGAAAAGCCGGACTTCTCCAGGTCATCCAGCAGGCAGTAAAGATCCTGATACTCCCGCTCCTGTCCGTCCTGCTGCAGCCGCAGTGTATATTTGCGGACACTTCCGTCCATTTCCAGAACGGTCGTGAGCACAGCGGTCCCGGTGCACTCTTCCTTCTTTTCCTGGTCTATTTGGTCTATTTGTTCTTTCTGTTCTTTTTGCAGTTTCTGCTCTTGTGGCTCTTTTTGCAGTTCAACCTGCATGCGGAGGGTCATCTCTTCCAGATCGGCTTCCCCACCGGTCAGGATTGCCTGTGCGCGCAGATATTTGCGCATCCTTTTTCTCTCCTTCTCTCCTATGGCCGGCAGACGGCCCGGCATACTGTTGTGCCGCAGGTCTGCCAGTTTTACCCGCGCCGCGATCCGGTTGCCGGAGAGCCTCCTCACGTAGTCCAGATAGTCTGTATGGTCGTCATGCGTCAGCAAAAGGAGTGCCTGCATGACAGCAGGGGAAAAGCCCTCACCGGCAAGCTGCGCAAAAGACCAATCCGTATCTTCCATGACATCATGGAGAAGCGCGGCGCAGATCTCGTCTTCGGTCTCCATCTGCTCTGCCAGATGAAAGGGATGAAATACATAGGGCATTCCTCCTTTGTCACGCTGATTCCTGTGCGCCTCAAAGCAGATCTGCATTGCCCTCTGTGTCAGCTTTGTATATAGCATTTCCAGTCTCCTTCCCGAACCCTTTATGATCAGCTGCGGCCTCTCTCTGAAGAGGCCGCAGCTGATCAGACTGGCTGATGAATCTGATTTAATAATGATGAATCTGGTTTAATAATATTGAAGGCAAAAAAAGTCCCTGGAAACCTCATTCATCAGGTCTTCAGGGACTTTTCAGAGCTGGCAACGAGAATCGAACTCGTGACCTCCGCACTACCAATGCGACGCACTACCGACTGTGCTATGCCAGCAAATTGTATGCTGCTGTTTTCCGCAACGAATGTATATTACCACAGCATCAGGAGCTCTGTCAATCTGATTTTTTAAAATATTCTGCAAAAAAGACTGCAGCAGGTCTTTCGCTCTATGAAACTCTATGAACTCTATGAACTCTATGAAACAGGAAACAGCCCCTTGTCCCCGGTGAAGTTCGATCTCACGTGATGAGGCAGTCAGGGATCATCGCGGGGCTATGGTCAGAAAATGACCGTGTCCGAGAGTCTTGTCATCGACCCAGAGAGGACCTGGCTTCCATCCGTCCGCGAGAAGGAACTCCCTCTCTCCGGCAGCCGCTCTCCTTGCGGCGTAGCAGAGCATGTGGTGGTTTTTGTATTTGGGATGATGATAGACCTGCAGCAGGACGATGGCGCCCTGTTCCAGGGCTTTTTCCACTCCATCTGCCGTGATCCAGGGGTGAAAGCGCACGCGGACTCTCTTTCCCAGTCCCTCTGAACGCAGACAGCTGCGCAGAAAGATACCCGTCAGGAAATTGGAGGTGCCGCCGAAATGCCCCAGGACGTCCTGGTTCCAGTAGATCCGGGTCCTGCGGCCTATATTCGCAAACCGTAGGAACATCTCGTCGCTGCTCTCGTTTGTCCTCCTTCTTTTTTCAAGCCCTTTTTGCAGGGTGCGCACAATATTCACGGCTGCAGTCGGACTGCAGTGGCGCTTATAGCCGTTCTCCAGGTCCATAAACTGGCCTGTCGTGCAATAGGACGCAAAGGGGATCCATGTTTCGGATCCCCTTTTCATCTCTGCCGGCCTGTCAGGGCTTACAGCATCCCTGACAGGATGCCTGGAGGCATCCCGGCGGCCCGTTTTTGTTCCGGAGCTGCCGGGACGTCCGGTCTTATTCAATACCTGCTTTGCCTTATCGATCATTTTTCATTCTCTCCAAACATGTCAAAGCACACCTGTGCAAAGACACCTGAGGGGAACTTCGCGAAAGCGTTTTCTCCTTTGGGATTCGTGGAGGTTTGCGGCAGCGGCATCCTCAGTCCGGAACTGACTTTCAGTAGTTGATCGCCTCTGTCCAGTAAGCCTGATTGTAAATATCGGTCAGGCGGTAGGTGAGACGGACTTTTCCGTCGGGAAGGGTGACATCGCTGACAGTAAGGCCTCCCTTGACAGTGATCGGATCGATCATGCGATAGCTGTCCTGGTATTCTCCCTCGTATGTGTAATAGTCGCAGATGAAGTCGATCACATCTCCGTCCTCGATCTGGGTGAGATTCTTGGCGATGACTTCGATTTCTTCCTCTTCATAATCCGCGGACGCACCGGCAACATAGCCTTTGGGATTGTCACTGTCGAAGACAATGATCAGGTTCACGCGCTGCTCGTTCAGGAAGGCGGGAACACGGCCGGTGATGCTCCAGTAGTCTCCGTCCTCGGTGGTATCGAGATGATAGTAGGGGACAATATGGCCGTTCAGAGCCAGCCAGGTTTTGCCTTCGTCGGCCACAAGGTTTCCGTCCTCGTCAAAGCTGTAGATGTTGTCGAGGCCCAGATCGATGAATCCCTCTCCGTCGTCATAGAAGAGGTTGAGATCCAGGGAGTGGACAAGGCCCCACTGCTGCTCGGAGAGCTTCATGACAGTTCTGCCCTCCTCGTTCTGTGTCCAGTAGAGCGCAGAGGTGTCGATGTGGTTTTCCGCAATATACTGCACGGTCTCTTCGTCGCTGACCATGCGGTTGGAAAGGAAGCCCGAATTAGAGGAGGAAAGGCCGCTGATTGAGCTGTAGTCGCCTCCCAGGAAGCTTCCCAGAAGCTGGCTGATCATCTCGTCGCTCATTCCGGAGCCGTAAGGGGAAGATCCCGCATAAGAACCGCCGGAGGAACCGCTGCTGTAGGAGCCCGAGCCATAAGAGCCGCCGCCCAGGAGGGTTCCGAAGAGGGAAGGGATCGGGGAACCGGTGCTGTAGCCGCCGGCTGCCGCCTGTCCGCTGGCCTGCAGGCTTGCGAAAGCGCGGATCGCCTGGGCATAATCCTCATCCATGCCGATCTCGCTGTAGGACTGTGCCGCTTTATCCACATATTTCATACTCTGGTAAGGGAAATAGATGGACAGTCCGTAGGCGTTTGTCATGTTGGAAGAAGTGCGGTTGTATTTGACTGCGCTCCGGATCGCCTCTGCAAGCTCTTTGCCCTCTTTATTGCCGATATTGTAGGCCAGGTGGGCCAGGTCCACCTGATCGATCCTCGCGGATCTGGCGAATTCACGGCTGCCGCTGCGGGCGTTGGAAATCGTCCTGTAGTCCTTTTCCTTGATGGATTTGGTAATGGACTGCGCGAAGGCATTCAGCTTCGCAGGGAGCGTATTGGAGAGCTCTGCAAGGTCTGTGACGGACAAGGTCGTGCCCTGTCCGGGTGTCCTCTTGGCGCAGGTGTTGACGAAGCCGTCAACAATATACCGGCCGATCTCGGTCGTGGGCATAGAGGTATTTTTGCTCAGGGCTGTGAGCCAGTCAGTATAATACCAGCCGATGCCGGGCTCTGTCTCCTCGGACGCGATCATGTAGTCCGCATGGTCATCGAGCATCAGTCCGGTCTCTGCTGTAGCCATCAGGCATGCATCAAAACCGACAAAATCAAATTGCACGCCGCCGGCCTTCAGAGCCTTGTCAATGCCCGACAGACTCATGGAGCCGCTGGTCCTGTGTTTCTCATCATAACCGTATCCGCTGACCGAGCCGGATCCGTGGTCCCAGAGGATCAGCTCATTGCGGTTTGCGGGGAAATTCTTTTTGCAGAACTGAATGAAGGAGGCCAGGGTATCAGGATCCGTCATGGAGCCGACGCCCGCATTGTCAACCAGCTGCAGAAGGCCTCCCTGCTTGACCTGATAGATCTGGTTTTTGCTGCTGCTGATAATGTTGTTGTTCCAGCGGCTGCATCCTCCTGTATAGACGATCAGGTTCACGTTGTCGGCAATCTTGGCGGAAGCCATTTCCTGCAGGTCCGATGTCGCCATCTTGCTGCGGGACTCAAGGTCCGTGCCGCACAGATAGAGCATGATAGTCACGACATCTTTGCCGTTGCCCAGGATCTGTGTGCGCTTTTCGCGGGAGCCGGAAGCGACTGCTTCGCTCAGATTGCCCACAGCTCCGCTGTTCGACCACGAGGTCCCCGAAGATCCTGAGGAACTGCCTGAAGAAGTTCCTGGAGAAGTCCCCGAAGATGTGCCTGAAGACGTGCCTGACGATGTACCTGACGACGTTCCGTAAGAGGTCCCGGAATATCCCCCGAAACTGCCTCCGGAAGACTCGTTGGCGCTGCCGTAATCATATGTGACGGTGCTGTCATTTCCGGACCCTCCGAAAAGATTCCCTCCGCCGAACATATAGGCAAGAATCATGATGATGATCACGGGAAGACTGAGTCCTGCTCCGCGGGTGATCTTGCGCCCGCCGCCTCCTGAACCGCTGCCGCGGCCGCTGTAGCCGTCTTGTGAGCCGACAGGACCTGTCCCCAGTCCGGATCCTCTGCGTCCTAGACCGGAACCCTGTCCGGTCACATTTTTCTCTCTGCCGCGCGGCCGTTCTCGATCCATACTATACCTCCCTTATTCAAGACTCGCCCGCGAGTCCTGCGCGATGAAGAATAAACCAATAAGTGTATATTTTCCGGCATGTCCAGATACGAGGGTTCTGTTACATGCCTGAAAACCCCTGCTGATCAGGCCTGCAGCCCGGTCAAAGCCCGGCTGCCGCCTCTTTTGCCTCGGAGAGGACTTTTTCGAATTTTTCCAGTGCGGCGTGCACAGGAGCCGGGCTGGCCAGATCGACACCCGCATGGCGTAGCTCATCGAGGGGATCCGTACTCCCGCCCATGGACAAAAATTCCAGATAGCGTGTCACTGCATCGGGTCCTCCGGTCCGCACTGCCTCGGAGAGGGCAACTGCGGAAGTGTAGCCCGTCGCATATTTATAAACATAGAAAGGCCTGTAAAAATGAGGGATCCTGGCCCACTCATACTGCACTTCCTCGTCCATGACCAGGACGGGGCCGAAATAGTCGCGGACCAGCCCTGCATAGAGGGCATTCAGGCTTTCGGGATCAAGCGCCTCTCCCCGCTCCGCCATCTCATGAGCCGTTTTTTCAAACTCGGCAAACATCACCTGTCTGAACACAGTCCCCTTGAAATTCTCCAGATACTGGTTCAGGAGAGCCAGGCGCTCCCTGGGATCCTCTTCTGTCTTGAGAAGATGTTCGACCAGCAGGTTTTCATTGACTGTGGAGGCGACTTCCGCGACGAAGAGCGTATACTCCGCGTAGTGAGGGGGCTGGGCGTGATTGGAGTGCCAGGTGTGCATGGAGTGTCCCATCTCATGCGCAATGGTGGAGACGCTGTCCAGCGTGCCTGTGAAATTGGTCAGGATGTAGGGATTTGAATGGTAAGTGCCGGAGCTGAAGGCTCCGCCGCTCTTGCCGCGGTTGGGATAGACATCGATCCATCTGGAGGAAAATCCCTCCCGGACAATCTTTCCGTAGCCCTCACCCAGGGGAGCGACGGCATCCAGTACCATCTGCTGTGCCTGTTCATAGGTGTACTTTTTGCCGCTGCTGCCCGTGAGGGGCGTATAGAGATCGTAGTAATGGAGCTCATCAAGAGAAAGCAGCTGTTTCCGGAGCTCCGCATAGCCGTACATGGCAGGCAGGTGGGCGCGCACAGTCTCGATCAGCGTGTCATACACCTTCACGGGGATGTTCTCCCCGGCCATGGACATGGCGCGGGAGGATTCATAGCCCCTCACCTGCGCCTGGGCGGCGGCCGCCTTGACGGCGCCGGCATAGGTCGAAGCGAACGTATTGATGTGCTGTCTGTATCCTTTATAAAAGCTGCGGAAAGAATTTTCCCGCAGGGTCCTGTCAGGACTTGTCTGAAGAAGGATATAGTTTGAACCCGTCAGTTCATGTTCCTGTCCCCCGGCGTCTTTGACGGGTTCGAAGACCATGTCAGCGTCCTGCAGATTGTCGGCGATCTGTCCGGGCGCGGCAAAGACTTCGCCGAAACGGGCCAGGAGCGCCTCCTCTTTTTCAGAGAGCATATGCGGTTTCTGCCTGAGAAGCTTTTTCATCAGGAAGCTGTAGGGAGCAAGCTCCGCCTTCTCCATGGCTTCACTGAGAGTCTCTTCGGACAGTGCGAGGATCTGGGGCTGCACAAATGCTGTGCGTGTCACAGCCTCCACATATGCGGAATAGATCCGGGCGAACATCTTCTGTGCCTGAGATGCGCGTGTATCTTCACTCCTGCGCAGATTGGCATAGGCAAAGAGATCACTCAGCAGAAGATCGAGCTCTGTCTCCGCTTCCAGAAGTGCGCGCAGGCACTCTGCCGCAGCCTGGCTGTCATGATCACAGGAAGCGATCCTGCCGTCAAAGGCAGCGACTGCATCCACTTTTTCAGGCAGTTTCGTAAAAGCTGCCTCCCATGCTTCATCATCTTTATATAATGACGTCAGATCCCATTGAAATGCAGGATCTGTATCTTTTCTTTCTTTTAATTCCTCCGCCATAAAGGGGTGTCCTCCATTGTTTTCTGCTCCGGGTTTTTGTCCCGTATATCAAATCCCGTTGCGGTCAGCTGTCCGGTCAGCACTCCTAGATGGTCTGCACTCCTCAATAGTCCGCGATGGAAAAAGCAGTGACCTCATAGCTTTTGGTGTCTTCGGGGATGGGACCCGCTGCCGTAAAGACATAAGATGCCGTTTTTCCTGCGGGAATCATCACCCGGCCGGTCTCTCCTCCCAGGATCTCATCGCCGTCCCGGTAAAGGATCGTGACGAAAGCCTCCTGGTCGCTGTTGTGGGAACAGCTGACAGTCCCGGAAAGTTCCGGCAGTTCTTCAAAGTAGAAATACCCTTCGGGAAGGCCTTCCGAACTTTCGCGCCCGGCAGAAGGGGCATTTTCTTTATACTCCTCGGCAACCCGCACAGTCACCTCACCTGTCTGATAACTGTCCGAAGGAGGCATATTGAGTTCCTCCTCCGCAGGATAAAAGACCTCCGGATCCTGTGAATAAGCAGTAAACCTGACACCGGCGGGTTTCTCTCCGCGCACTGTGATCTCTGAACCGTAATCGATCACATCTCCCGGCAGCACATAAGTGCGGATCCTCTTTTCCGTTTCTGTGATGGTATTTCCATTGGAATCGTAGGCGGTCACTTTTACCGTCGGCCAGACCAGAGCCTTCTCATTTCCCTTATTGGAAATCCTCACCGCGAAATCCACCAGATAGGCAGGCAGGACATTTCCGTATTCGTCTCTCTTTTTGGGAGGATAAACATCTGACTCATCAATATCCGTGATCGTATAACCGCTGTCGATGATCTCTGCCCCGGGGAGATTTTTTTCCTCCTCTTCCCCGCTTTCTTCTGCCTGCAGATCCAGATAGAGATTCTCTTCGGAATCCGAAGGTCCGTATACCGTACCGGCTTCCGGCCCTTTCCCGCATCCTGTCAAAACAAGTGCGCCAAGCAGCAGGACACAAAGGATCGGGGAGACAGGCCGTATTTTTCTTTTATGCATAGATGATCCTCATATATGTGATTACAGCCTCCTGTTCACAAACATGTGTGAAAAAAGGCGGAAATAAGCTTTCAACTGAAACAGACAGCGCTGATCTGCGCGTATATCCTTTAACAGTATACCACTTCTACAGGATTCACGGGAGAAAAAAACAGAATCGTGCCGCCGGTACGAGGCCTGCTCTGTATCCACATTTGCAGATGAACGGGCAATGGGATACAGAGCAGGCCGGCGTCAGATTCTGTCAGTTTTTCTCAGATCACTTCTTTCCATCCTGCATATGCCGTCTGGCGATCAGTAGGCCGGCGACAGCAATGGCCGACAGGACGACAGGAAGCAGGTAGAGACCTATCTTCGTGTCATCTCCCGTCCTGACCGGAGTTCCTGTACGCACAGTTTCCGGTGCTGCAGGCGAGATCTTCTTTTTATTTGAGCGTGTCGATTCAGGCTTCTCCGGATTCCCGGGTCTGCCGGGTTTCTCAGGTTTTTCGGGCTCCTCAGGTTTTTGCGGTTCCCTGACAATAACAGTCTGGGCAGGATCCTGCAGATCTTTGTGTTCAGCCACGAGATTCCCGCCGGAAATATAGAGTTCCTCAAAAGCCACCAGCTGAAGGATCTGCGCCTCCTGCATATCCGCCGCCGTAATCCCCCGGTCTGTCTCCGGGTCCAGGTTTCCGAAAAGGCCTGCCGCGTCAAAACTGAAATACAGGACGGTTTCTCCGTCTTTTGCCTGCGGTGTAAACTCTGCCTGCGCCGTCACAGTTTTTCCGCCGGTCACGAAGGGTTTTCCGGTTCTTTTATCCATCAGGACTCCCTGCAGGCTGAAGTTCATTCCCGGAATCAGGTTCTCCCAGGTGACACGGTCACGGACGATCAGTTTTCCGTCTGCCGTGACAGTCTTTTCCATCACTGTCCCGCTTCCGTCCGCGGAATCTTCCTTGCCGACAGCCGCGGCCGCCTCGTCCGATGCGCCTGCATTTGCCTTTCCAACTTCCGCATTGGTGCGGATGCGGGGATAATGGATGCTCTGATCTTCATCATCCGGATCCTCGTGCACAGCAATGGGGGTATCCGTGTCCGGCTCGTCCTGCGTCGGTACATCCGGTTTCTCGGGTGTATCCTCTCCGGGCTTGTCAGGAGTCCTGTCCCCTTTGAGGTAAAGTCTCTCAAAAGCCACGACTGTTGTCCCCTCAAGAAGAGAAGCATCATAAGTAAAGGTCAGATCGACGATTTCTTCCGTTTTTTCTGCTGCAAAAGAGGCCTCGGCGGTGATCTCCTCTCCCTTTGCGTCCCTGAGCGGTCTGCCGGTGGACTTGTCAACCAAAAAACCTGTCACAAGATAGGCCTGTCCCGGCGTCAGCCCCCTGCATGTAACATGATCGACTGTGACAGCGCCTCCGCGCGCCTGCCCGATCTTCATGCCGGTCAGCTGGTCCTCCGCATCTGTCTCGATCGATACCAGATGGACTGTCTGCGACTCTTCCTCCAGATCTGTGTGGGAGACAATATCTTTCCCGCCGTTTGTGCTGTCATGGTAACTGCCTTCGTCTCTGCCGCCGGGAGTCTCCGTCCCGCCGCCCCCTTCAAGAGGTTCAGAAGCGTATTCAAAGCACACAAGGGTCATTCCCTGTACTCTGGATGCATCAAAAGTAAAGCGCAGCTGAACGGTCGCGGAATGTGACAGGATCTTCCGGGTCTCTACACTCTCTACCGTCTTATTGTCAATCTGCAGAGGCTTTCCGGTCTCTTTCACGTAGATCACACCATGGAAAGTCACTTCTCTGCCGATGTATTCCTCCATACCGGTATAGGTCACGGTATCGGTAAGTGTGATCACCCCCTTCTGGTCAGCGAAATGATCCCCGTTTTCATCCACCAGTTCTGTGTCCAGGGCGGGCTTCAGGGTATTTTCAATGTTGCCGAGCATAAGCGTCTGCTTTTCCGCATAGATGGAAAAATCATCCGAAAACATCTTCATGCCCCGGTTGTTTTCGCCCTCGATCTCTTCGATATGGTAGGAACCGAAAGGAAGGGCGCCGAGAGTATCATCCGGCTTTGTACCGATGCCGAACCAGATCCGTTCGGAGCTGTCCTGTTTTGCAGCCCATGCCGCCGTGCTCTCAAAGAAACCGTTCTCATCTGTCGTGAAGCGCTGTTTTTCGAGTTCTTTGCCATCCCTGTCATAAGAAGTGACTTCAAATGTCACGCCCGCCATCCGTCTCTGTGTATAGCCGTTGATCTTTCGAAGAGAGAAGTCTCCGCGCATGACACGGTTTTTCAGAGAGGTCTGCGGGGATGCGGAGAGGTCCGTGATCTTCCCGTTTTCTGTCACCGTAAAGCGGACAGGCTGCGCGCCTATGCCGGTGTATCCTTCGGGGGGAAGCGATTCCTCCGCACGATAGCTTCCATAGGATAATGCGTGATCCGAAGTCTGCGCTGTCCCGTCAGCGGCGGTCACCAGTGTCAGTGCCTCCGCACCCGGGAGAATTTTTCTGCCGTCCGCGTAAACAGACAGGTCTCCGTCATTGTATATTTTGATGACGGTCCCTTCCAGAGAAGCTCCCCCAAGCGGTTTGCTCCGGCCGGTCTCCAGATCCCGTTTGCAGACCCGGACGCCTCCGAAGATCAGCTGGTCTTCACTGCGCACTGTGACGGTCTCCGTCAGAGAATCAACCTTTGCAGTGTAGATCTTTTCATCGGGAAGATAGCCCTCAGGTGTCTTGATCTCCTTGACATAGTAGGTCTTTCCTGCAATGACTTCGACAATATTGGACGTCCCGTCCTGTCCGATGACGAAGGTTCCGGCAGCGGGACGGCCTTCTGAGGCATCTTCTCCGGAATTGTAAAGACCATATACTGCTCCGCTGACAGGGAGTGTATCGGAAGCCTTCTCCTCCTTTTCTTCCGAGGATACTTTCCGTACCATGATCTTCCCCTTGGTGACAGGTTCTGCGGACTCGACCGTGATCTCACTTCCGCCGGTGACATTGACGGGATGTACAGTGCTGTCGAGGCCAAATCCGGGAGAAGCCGCCGTCTCCTTGAGCGTATAAGAGCCGCGGGGGACCGTCAGATACTGTGACACACCGTCTTTCTCCGTCTTCAGTGTGCCGACACTCTCTCCTTTTTCGTTAAAAAGTGTATAAACAGCGCCCTCAAGGCTGTATATCCCTCCTTCGATGTCCGTGTCTACATCCGGGTCGGAAGATGCTTTCCTGACCCGGACTTTTCCGTCGTCAGGCTTGTCGGAAAGCTCCGTCCACACAAGATCCGTGACATTTTGCGCTGTTTTCAATGTATAGATGCCGGTATCTCTTTTGTAGCCCTCAGGCGCGCTGATCTCACGCACATAATACGTTTTCAGAGCCAGCACTTCCAGAAGATTGGATTTTCCGTCTGCCCCGGTCGTGAAGATTCCCGCAGGATCCTCCTCATTCCGCGCATCCTCCATGCTGGTATACAGGCCGTACCTGGCACCTGCCAGCACCTGTGCTGTGTCTGCGTCTTTTTTAATGATTCCGGCTCTGGCATATCGGGGAGTGTTGGTAACTGTGATCGTCAGTCCCTGACCGTCTTTTACGGTGTAAGGTCCGAGGACTTCCCTGTATTCCTGATATCCCCTTGGGGTGTCCAGTTCCTTCAAATAATAAGTCCCCTCGACACAGTAGAAGGCCGCTCTGTTCGTCAGCCCGCTCTTGCTGCTCATTCCGACAGAAACAGAAGCCAGCTCCGTTTTCAGGTCTTTGTCCCCGTAGACTTGCGCCTTCTTTGTGCAGGCTTTATCCGTATAAACTCCGAAGTGCACTGCTCCGCCGTCAGCTGTCTCATGGAGGCAGTAGCAGTCATTGTATGCAGCCTGCATATCCGGGTCCGAGCAGATCTTTCTGAGCACGATGCCCGAAACCTCATCCTCTTCAACAAACCCAAACACATATGCCTGGATCCAGTGTCCCTCTTTTTTTGTCCGCCCGCTGACATAGACATGAACTTTGTTCAAATCCGGAAGGGCTTTTGCAGAGACGCCGCTCCGGTAGGCCTTGACGAGGGATTTCAGTTTGTCTTCGATATTGGGGCGGTCATAGGATATGCCGGCAAGCTCCGCATAGCGCATGGACATGGCTTCATGGCAGGCTGCGACTGCCACAGTCCCGGCCTTACTGCCGAATCCTCTTTCCTTCGCAAGCTTCTCTCCGTATTTGTCAAACGCCGTATAGTAGAAGAGCTTGATCATCTGTGCATCCGTGACTTTCCTGATGTCAGGAAGGAGCGACCATGTGTTATGCCCCCGATCATCCGGCACCACGCACAAGCCATACATTTCATTGTCGTTTTCATCCTTGATGCGGACAGGGGTCGTGCGGCCGTTATGGCCGTCCCCTTCATATCCGATCCCCAGTTTCTCATAATCAATCTCGGAATACTTGCTGACGATCCTTGCCCTGTCTGGAACATATCCGCTGCCTTTAAGAGCGCCCTTTGTCACACTGTTGTAGGCGCGCTCAAATTCCTCCACAGTCATCCAGGGCTCCTCCTCCTGAACCGTCTGCGGAACCGCGGCGGAGGCCGCAGGATCCGAAGCAGGGGCAGCTGCGGAATCTGCCCCGGCAGGACTGTCCTTCTCTGCAGGCGCAGGATCTGCACCCGCCTGCGCACCGTCCCTGTCCCTGGCATGGTCATCGTCAGAAGCATTGGTCTGCGCATCTGTGCTGCGGCTCACATCTTTCTCTGCTGCCTGCTTCTCCGAAGCCTGCTCTTCCGCAGCCTGGTTCTGTGTACTTGCATCCGGGACCGCATCCTGTCCGGGTTTATCCTCCTCCTTCTGAGCTGCTTCCGAGGTGCCTGCACCGGAAGCGGTATCTTCTTTTCGGGAGGCGGATGTTTCCTCTGCAGATTCTGCAGCTTCCTCCGCAGAATCTGCAGAATCCCGGGAAGGCTCCTCCGGGTCCTCACTGCCTGACACTCCGCTTCCGTCATCATCTGCTGTTTCTTCACTCTTCTTTCCTGGATCCGCGGCGGAATTATTATCACTGCTCCCGTCTTCTCCCGGAACCTGCTCTCTTGCTGCTTCGGGGCCGGGCTCTTCCCGGGAAACTGTCTCCGCGGCATATACTCCGTCCGACAGGCCGTACCACGACAAAGGCACCGTGCCGGACAGAATACAAATGATCATGCATACTGTCAGAACAGTAACCGCGGTCTTTGATCCGGTACGCGGTAACGGTATATGCGGCAGCAAGCGCAGCCTTCCCTTTCTTTCCATCTTCTTTTTCAAAATGTCCTCCTTTTAGCTCTTTCCGGCATGCTTTTTAACTCTGCATGTACCTTCAGAGCACAGTGAACCAGACCGCCGAAATGCGTTTTCACAAAACGGCGGATTCTTCTCCATATGTAAAAAAAAGAAAGATGGTGTATGTACGGTATGAAATGAACTCAGAATGAAATAACCCCGGCCTGTAAGAGACCAGACACAGGAGCGGTTCATCGCTCCGGCAGCAGCTTTGCTCTCTCACAGCCGTGTAAAATACGATAGCACCGCCGCAGTCCCGGTGTCAATGCTATTTCCGCTTATTTTATCATTTAATTGGTTTTTATTCGATATGTCGTAATTTAAGATTTCTCTTCGAAATATTGTAACAATTATTTAACATTTATATGAATTCTGTAGTATAATGGACACGGAAATTTCACTTTTTATTGATCAGACAGACATTTTTGTCTGCTCATGCATGAACGGGGGTTACCATGTCACTCATCTTACGACGCTTCCTGTCCACTGCCATACTCTGTGCAATGCTTGTCTGCACAGCACTTTCACCTCTGTCTGTAAAGACCTATGCCGAAACCGTCACCGGGAACTCATCCGGTTTCATCGGCACAGAGGCCGCTTCTATCAAACTTCCCTCACAGGACCCTGCAGCTTCTCTACGCGATCGGAAAGAAGGAGCCGGCATCAATAAGGATGCGGTCCAGGAAGGCAAACTGATCCTTTCCAACGGAAAATACCGTTATATACGTTCCAACGGTGAATATCTCAAAAACGGCTGGAGGACCATCGGCTCCAAATCCTATTATTTCAACAGTAAAGGCGATACTCTCAAGGGACTGCATAAAGTCGGCAGTCATTACTACATTTTCAGTTCCAAAGGCTATGCCAAAAAGGGCTGGATCAAATATAAAGGGCACTATTATTACGGAAGTCACCGGAAAAAAGGACGTCTGCTCACCTCCTGGCTGACGGTCGATGGCAAGCGCTACTTTATAGGCGTCAATAAGCTGTACCGCTTTACAGGTTTTGCCATCATTTCTTACAAACCCTATTACTTCAACGGAAAGGGCGTCCTGCAGACAGCCAACCAGGTCGTCAACGGACAGAAGCTGGTCTTCAACTCCGACGGTACAGTCCATTCCTACGGCGGAGTGGTGTTTGGAAAGACCATCAGTTCCCTCCCCACCCTTTCCAAGGGCCAGCAGGTTGTCAACTACGCGGTGCAGTTTGTCGGCAACCCCTACAAATGGGGAGGCAGCAGCCTGACAAAAGGCTGTGACTGCTCCGGTTTTGTCATGAAAGTCTACGAGCATTTCGGCATCCAGCTCCCTCACTATGACGCCTGGATCCGCAAGCGCGGGCAGGCAGTGAAGGGCGGACTGGCCAACGCAAGGCCTGGCGACGTCATCTGCTACGACGGCCATGTGGCGATCTACATGGGCGGCGGCCGCATCGTCCACGCGGCAGATTACAAATACGGCATCTGCATCTGGAATAATGCAGCCTACCGCAAGATTTTATCTATCCGCAGATTCTTCTGAGCCTCCTGATTCCTCAAATCGGGCAGGATGATAATAACCGCAAATAAAAAGAACCCGGACAGGAGACATCCTCCTTTCCGGGTTCTTCTTATCTGCGTTTTTCCATTCTTACCAGCTGTTTTTCCGTTTTCAGCTGTGCAGTGCCTCCTGCTCAGTTGCTCGAGGGCAGCACCGAAGCGATGGTTCCTGCAAAATTGGAGATCGGCATGGTCTGGATCACAATACGTCCGGGGCCGGTCACCAGTGTGTTGAAGAGACTTTCTCCGCCAAGCAGAACGTTCTTGACGCCCTTGACCTGCTGGATATCCAGCTGTACTGTTGCATCCATCATGGCAAGATAACCTGTGTCAATGAGCATCTGCTGTCCGGGTGCCAGGTTGTATTCAATGGCGGAACCGTCGATCTCGATAAATGCTGTGCCGTTTCCGGCTATCTTCTGCATGATGAATCCCTCTCCGCCGAAGAATCCCGCTCCGAGCTTCTTCTGGAAGTGCACGCTGAGATCGATCCCTTCTGTCGATGCCAAAAAGGCCCTCTTCTGCACCACAATGGGAGTGGAAGGTGTGATTTCATAGCATCGTATGGATCCGGGGAAACTGGAAGCAAAGGCGATCATGCCGGGGCCGCCCTTTGCTGTATAGCGGTTCTGGAACAGATTCTCGCCGGAAAACATGCGGCCGAACACCTTGCCAACACCGCCGCCGGTTGTAGCCATTTCCATATTGGGGCTCATCCAGCTCATCGCGCCGGATTCACAGATCATTGACTCTCCGTTTTCCACTTCGCAAATAACTGCGGGCATGGGCTCACCTACGATCTTATACTTCATGATTTTATCTCCTTTTCCGCCGCCTTTTAGGGGCGGTCCTTCTTTCTTTTTCAGTTCATGTAGTTTTGTTAATGTTTGTTTTGTTAATGTTCGTCTTGTTAATGTTCGTCTCGTTACTACCTGTCTTGTTTTTGTCCGCTGTTAGTTTGCTGTCTGTTTGCCGTTTGTTTGCTGTTTCCCGGGGGCTGTTGATGCCTCGCTTTGGTTTTTCGATGCCCATGATAACAGATAATGTATCACAAAACTGTCACAAAAAAAAGCCCCCCCCCAAAAAGGGCGCTTTGTGACGGTCTGCTTTCCATCTGAGCTTCCTGGTCTGAACTTCCGGATCTGAACTTCCGGGTCAATGCCCGCCTTGAATATACGCCGGATTCAGGGTATATTCAGGGAGAGAAGCATGGAACAATTTATTTTCAGAAAGAACAGATTATACGATGAATATGATCGAGGAAAGCAGGCTGCTTCAGGAAAAGCTGGTCAGCATAAGGCGGGATCTGCACAGGATTCCGGAAATCGGTTTTTCACTTCCAAAGACCCGCAAATACATCATGGACAGATTGGATGCAATGGGGATCGAATACACGCTGAATGAAGAGGATTCCGGCCTGATTGCCTATATCAATAAAGGAAAGCCGGGCAAGATCCTTGCTCTCCGCGCGGATATGGATGCATTGCCGGTCACCGAAGAGACCGGCGCAGCCTATGCGTCAGAGCACGAGGGCATGATGCATGCCTGCGGCCACGATGCCCATATGGCCATGCTGCTCGGCGCAGCGGGGCTCCTCAAGAAACATGAGAACGAACTGAAAGGCGAAATCCGTCTCCTCTTCCAGAGCGCCGAAGAAACTGCCAGCGGCGCAAAAGTCATGGTCAGAAACCAGGCATTGGCCGGTGCGGACGCCGTCTTCGGGATGCATATCGGAACATTGGCGGGCAAAGAAATCCCGGCAGGCACCTTCCTGGTCTGCCCCGGTCCGATCATGGCTTCTTTCGACCGCTTTGCGATCACCGTTCTGGGAAGAGGCTGCCATGGATCGACCCCCGAAAACGGCATCGACCCGATCAATATCGCGGCGCATATTATTCTCGGTCTGGAAGGGATCGTCTCCAGAGAGATCAGCGGCTATACACCTGCAGTCATTTCCGTCGGAACGATCCACGGCGGGACTTATGAAAATGTCATTCCGGACACAGTAAGGATCGCAGGCACGACCCGGACATTTGACGATGAAATCCGAAAAAAGCTTGCACGCAGGATCGAGGAAGTCTCCAGGAGCTGCGCGCAAGCCTTCGGCGGCGATATCGACCTTGAAATCAAGTGGGGCATCCAGCCGCTGATCAACGATCCCGGCATGGCCGCATTTGCCGCAGACGCGGCCGCCAAAGTTGTCGGCAGAGAAAAGGTGCTCACACAGATGAAACACCTCCTCATGGGCGGGGATGATTTTTCATGCTACCTCCAGGAGGCCCCCGGTGCCTATCTCTTCCTCAGCTCTTCAAACCCGGAAAAAGGTACGGATATCGATCATCACTCCAGCCGCTTTAATATCGACGAAGACGTCCTCTGGGAAGGCACTGCTATCTTTGCACAGATCGCAGAGGACTATCTGGCATAAAAAGGACACTTTTCTCTCAGGCACTGCTGATTCCGTTCAGAGAACTCACAAACCTGGTCCTCATATTCGAGCACAGCACTGTAGTGCTCATTTATGTACCTGACTCCCTCCCTGAATGCAATCATGGCATCCCGCTTGCAGCATCGGGGGCCATTGATCCTGCCAAGTTCTCCGATCGCCTGAGAAGTAAACTTCATGTGCTCTCCCCAGGTCCCGTCGTCAGATAAAGGACCTGTACCGTCAATGATCGCAAGAGCTGCTCCGACAGAGGCTATGGCACCGCAGACTCCCCAGAGACCGCACATTGCGCCGGGCATTCTAAGACCCTCACGAGCAATTTTGCTGAGACTCTCTTCCAGATCAATCCTGCCGCCGGCATTGTAAAAGGCAGTCAGTATGCAGGCCCCGTCGAGGATATGATGCTCCGGTCCATGGATGCTGATATATTCTTTCTGCGCCATATTTTTGAAAATATGAACAGGATTACATCCTTTTTCCTGTTGGATCTCTTCGATGATCCGTTTTGCTTTTTCTTCCATCGACATCTTTTTGTATTCCATACCCATCGCTTTCAAAACCTTCCTCTGTTTTGTTTAGCTATCTGCTCTGTCAGATGAATGGTTCTGTTGTTCCAGAAAACCAGCTCATTGCCTGTCAGGGGCTTTGAGAAGATAAGCGTTTTATACTTCATACAGGCGGGATCATGTACATTTACATAGGGTTCACTGACATAACCATTGGCTTGATAAAAAGCAATTGCCCTATCATTGTTCACAGCGTCCGTGTAGAGCCGAGCAAACCGGTATCCTTTGGCAGCTGCCATATCCTCGAACATTTTTAAAGCCTTAGAACCAAGATGTTTTCTCCGATAATCTTCCTGAATGCCAAACCACCCAAGCCAGGCGCTGTCCGGATCTTCCGGGTAGCGGTAGAGTCCGAAAATCCCTACGCAGACTCCGTCATGGCGGATCAAATAATATTCATAGTTCGATGAATGATCCAGGGACTCTTCATAGTTCACTCTTGCGCTTTCTCCCGGAAAAAGTTTCTCCTGCATCAAAAGAGCATAGTTGAGATTATATTCTGTGATTCTTTCCAGATTCATGATCCCTCTTTTCCAGCGCCCCCGAAAGCTCAAAGTGCATCGTCTGCTCAAAATGGCTGATATTTTTTTAATAGTATAATAATCCCGCCCCAACCTATTAACCTCGATAACAACCGGAATCCGTCAATTAGCAGCCTCAATCATCGTAAGCAGATCCGTATAGAATGACCGGATGTTCTTTTTGTGCAGCAGACCGCCCTGCAATGACATATGGTCTCCTTTATAAACAGGATATACATTCCATATACCAGGCTTAAGATTATCGGGGTCCAAATGTTTTCTGGGTGCTCCAAAAGGCGAGATTTCCGAAATAGTATTAACCCTCCCGTCATTTTTCCTCCACCTCTGATCTATCCTTGTTCCGCCTTTTGTTACACCAGTATACTGTCCCATTTGGAATGAGCGCATGTATCCTGCCTTCCATGCCGCCCCGGAATAAAGGGGAGAGATCATCTTCCCCGGCAGCAGCCCTCTCTTCTTCATCACCATGAGCCATCAGTTCTGCAAACATTCTCGCCGTTGTGCCGCCAAAGGAATGCCCTATCAGAACCAGCTTTGTGTCATCGGTCAGGTCCCTGATCAGAGGACATTCTGCAAAATCTCTTCCGAATCTCTCATGACCAAAAGCTTTGCTGTGACAGCTTCCATAGTCGACTTTCTTTCCGAAGAGCTGCGCGTACAGCTCACAGGCCCGATCCCATGCACTCCCGAATGGTGAAACCGACGCCGCATAACTGTCAAATCCTTTTTCGTTCAGATAACTGATCAGATCGCCGCCGCGCATTCCCCAATAAGGCATTTTCTCATATCGCTTATCGTAACTCCCCCAGCCAACTGTTCCGTGGATAAATACATATTTCAGCTTCATGTCTCCTCCATCAATCCTGATTTTCTCTCACCGCTTTTTCGCTTTATTATGCCGTTAAAAGAAAATGTGCCCACCGCCATGATGGCAGTCAGGACCACCGGCCGAGCCGGTGGCCTGCACCACCCCTATAAGGGGATGTTTCCCGCTTGCGCCCGGAAGGCGCACTGAGAGTCTGCCAACTGCACCACATACTCAGCTGCCCCTGAAGGGGCTCATTCAGTGCTT
>JBGUPU010000013.1:0-24779 GCA_045130475.1 Lachnospiraceae bacterium | reverse complement strand
ACTCTCAGTGCGCCTTCCGGGCGCAAGCGGGAAACATCCCCTTATAGGGGTGGTGCAGGCCACCGGCTCGGCCGGTGGTCCTGACTTGGTCTTGTTTTTTTATTTAACAAAGAGTATAATATAAAATCAATATATATGAAATATAACGAATTAACATGTTTTTGCGCTTTGGGGAGGACAAATGGATTACAGAAAGTTACTGCATCAAGAAGAGGATGATCTTAAGGCCTCTGCTCACGAGTCGGCGGCAGAGCTTGAATATTGGAGCAAGCCGGATTTTGAGGGAGCCATGTATGACGACAGGATCTATACGATCAATGACATCTATTCGCTTCCGGAAGGGGTGATTGCAGAGCTGATCGGAGGGAAGCTGTACTTTAAAGGAACTCCGAAGTCTATACACCAGAGAGTATCCGGAGAGGTATATTTTGATACAGTAAGTTATATCAGGGAAAGAGGAGGAGATTGCGAGGTGTTTTTTCCTCCTTATGGAGTGTATCTGCATGGAGATGACTCCACCTATGTGATCCCGGATCTGACGATTGTGTGCGATCCGGATAAAAGGAGAGACGACGGGTGTTTCGGCGCGCCGGACTGGGTCGTAGAAGTGATTTCCAAATCCACGCAGAAGATCGACTATGGCCTGAAGCTGTTTCTGTACAAGGAGGCGGGAGTGCATGAATACTGGATCATCAATCCCATGAACAGGACAGTTATGGTGTATGTTTTTGAGGAGGGGAGGGAAGACGCAGACCTGTATTCCTTCGATGATAAGGTGCCCTGCCGCGTCTTCCCCGGTTTAACGATTCATCTTTCAGAGTATGTGTGAAAAATGCTCCGATCTACTTTGGCAATCCCTTTATTTCCCGATCAGGACCGCGGTCTCACGGGGACCCAGCGTAAACTGTGCAGGGACCACGAGCGGGCTTTCTTCCCCGGCAGGGCAGCAGATGCCCCTGGAGGCGCAGGTCAGGTACCACTGAAGACCGTCCGGAAGGGCGGGCAGGGTAAAGGTCTGCTCTTCCCAGTGGGCGTTGACCAGGATGTAGAGGAAGGCGTCTGCCTGTTTTTTGTATTTCACATGGTCTTCGGCGTAGAGGACAGCAAAGGTGAGGGCAGGGGCATTCCTGTCGAATTCCCAGGGCACAGTGGAGTGGAAGGAGAGCTCTGGATAGCCGGTGCCGTTCTTTTCGCTGTCAAAATGCGGCGCCCGCAGTACGGGGTGGGCGGCGCGCAGGGCGATGAGGGTCTGCACGTAGGTGAAGAGGTCTTGGCGGCTGTCAAGGCAGTCCCAGTTGAGCCACGAGATCTCGTTGTCCTGGCAGTAGGTGTTATTGTTTCCGTATTGTGTGTTGGCAAACTCATCACCGGACAGGAGCATGGGAACGCCGCGGCTTGTGAGCAGGAGGGTCTGGAAATTGCGGATCTGCCGCATGCGGAGGGCAAGAATCTCGGGGTCATGGGTGTCGCCTTCTGTGCCGCAGTTCCAGCTGTCATTGCAATCCGTGCCGTCACGGTTGTCCTCCCCGTTTGCCTCGTTGTGCTTGTCGTTGTAGGAGACCAGATCGTACATGGTGAATCCGTCGTGGCAGGTGATGAAATTGATGGAGGCGGCGGGGCCGCGCCGGCTGTACAGATCCTCGGATCCTGCTATGCGGTCGTAGAGCTCGGGTGCGCAGCCTGCATCGCCTTTGATAAACCTGCGAAGGCAGTCCCGGTATTTCCCGTTCCATTCCGACCAGCGGTGCCAGGAGGGGAAATTGCCGACCTGATAGAGGCCGCCGGCATCCCAGGCTTCCGCGATCAGCTTGGTGCTGCCCAGCACTGCATCGTGGGCGATGCTGTCGATGAGAGGCGGATAGACCATGGGATTTCCCTTGTTATCCCGGGTCAGTATGGAGGCCAGGTCGAAGCGGAAGCCGTCGATATGATAAGCGGCTACCCAGTAGCGCAGGCAGTCCAGAATGTGGCTGCGGACAACGGCCTTGTTGCAGTTCATCGTATTTCCGCATCCGCTGTAATTGACATATTCCCCCTCGGGGGTCAGCAGGTAATAGGTCCTGTTGTCGATTCCCCTATAGGAGATCGTCGGTCCTTCTTCATTTCCCTCGGCAGTATGGTTGAAAACTACATCCAGGATGACAGAGATCCCGTTCTGATGCAGTTTTTTAATGAGATTTTTGAACTCGTCTGCCTCCATGCCCAAAGGGCCTGAGGCGGCGTATCCCGCCTTGGGAGCAAAAAAGCACAGCGTCGAGTAGCCCCAGTAATTGAGGCGGCTGCTTTCGTTTTTTCCCCGTGCATATTCGAACTCATCGAAGGCGAAAACGGGCATCAGCTCAATACAGTTGATCCCCAGAGATTTGAGATAGGGGATCTTTTCCACAATGCCGGCGTAGGTTCCGCGGTACTTAATCTTGCTGGAGGGGGCTTTTGTAAAACCGCGCACATGCATCTCATAGATGACAAGATCTTCCATGGGGACCTCCAGGGGCCTGTCGCCATCCCAGTCATAATCCTCGCGGATAATCTGCCCGCGGTGAACGAAAGAAGAAACCGGCTTTCTGCGTTTTCCCCAGATACTCCGTCCGGAAACAGATTTCGCATAGGGATCAAGGACAACCCTGCTCTTATCAAAGCGCAGCCCCCTGGAAGGGTCGTAGACCCCGTCAAAACGGTAGCCGTACTCGGTTGTCTCGATCGCAATGCCGAAGACCATCATTGTATAAACATTTCCGATCCGGAACTCTTCCGGAAACGGAATTTCAGCAAAGGGCTCCTTTTCACCGTGCCGGTAGAGCACCAGCGTACAGGAGGATGCCTCCTTGGAAAAAATACTGAAATTGACGGCGTCGTCCCCGACAAGCGTGGCTCCGAACGGAAACACCCGGCCGATCCGGTACTGAAGGCCTTTGTATTCATTTGTGGGAAATGTGTCGATCAGATTCATTCTCTTTCCTCCAATACCGGAGCGCGTCAGTGCGCAGACATTTGCAATGAATAATGCGCTGTGTAAGAACTCAGTAAGTGCTCAGTAAGTGCTTCTGTCAGTAGAAATCGGTTTTATCGAATATGGTTTCGTATTATTCCGATCAAGTCTCGTATTATTATAGTACCTTTTTTTCATTGAATCTTCAGCACCTGAATGTGTGATATTTTTGGTAAAGGTCCATCATTAGACCATCCTTTTGATATGCAGCATACAAACTTTAAAACTTGCTTAAGCAGCATATTCTAAGTAAGATAAAAGCCAAAAGCATTCAGGAAACTGCTGAAGTGTAAAAACATGATCGGGAAGAAGAAAGGGACTGTCCTATGAGTGCGCCGGAATCGTGGAAAGCTGCTTATCGTGAGTTGATCGGGACAATTGTCCGAATGGGGTACCCGGAGGAACTCGGCAAGGCAATTGCCAAAAATCTGGGCTCGGAAAAGACCATGCGCCGGATGACGGCCTATCTCCATTCTGCAAAGCCCCGGTCAGCCGAAGAGATTGTCGATGAGATGCTGGCTATTATGAGCGACCGGGAGCGCTGGATCCGGAAGAAAGAGGCGGAAGAAGCCAACGCCAGGTATAATGAACTGCTGTATTACGGGATCAGTGAAAACGTAGACGAGGACTGACAAAGAAGGCGTCCCCGAGGCTCCCCGGTTTGATGACTTCACTGGGATGTGCATTGATATGCATTCACATAATCCCCGGATCGGCCATGCACTTGATCCAGCCGGCAGCAATTTCCCGGTGCCCCTGCGCTGTCGGATGCGCCCCGTCCAGTGTCTCATACCGCAGATCGCTCCGGCACAGATCTGCCAGAGCGCAATGGTTTTCCTGAGCCACCCATCTTATGACGTTGTTATAATCGTCCAATCCGATGCCTGCCCAGTATTCCGGAAACTGCCAGCCGGGATTTCCTTTTACGTATGTGCGCATCAGCGTGGCGCAGACAATTTTGGCAGACGGGTAGTTCTGCCTGATGGTCCGCAGCATCTGATCGTAGGAATCCTCAAAACCATAAGTGTCCAGACTGGAGATCAACTCGGTCCCACTGGCAAAATCGTTGAATCCTGCATAGATCAGGATGAGATCGGGCTGCGCTGCCGGTGTTCCGAGACTCTGCAGCCTCTCCTCACAGGAAGCCGCGGGAAAAGACTCCCCTGTGACCTTGCTGCCGGAATAGGAATTGTTCACACACAGGCGGGCATGCATACTTTTGATCACCTGGTCCCACCATGTATCGGACACACTGGTCAGGCCGTTGATTCTCTGCATCTGTGCGTCGTAAAAAACGGAATACCCGCGAGGGTTGTATCCCTGGAACGTGCTCAGCGAATCACCCAAGATCGATACCAGCTTCATATCGGCCTCCTCCCGAAAATGCTTTGTCTTTATAAGTATTACAATTTATTCTTCTGCGCGCAAGGCCTGCCGGCAGCTTCCGGATTTCTGCAGGAAAAATCCATTCAGCAATCTGCCGAAAAAAGTTTGTGAGCAGTCTTTCTTTTTCTACTTTTCAAGAGCCTGATTCTGTAGTATCATAATTCTCAGCACAATATGTGGACAAGAAGAAGTGCCAATCCACAATATTTGGTGCTTTTTTCATGCATGTGCCCATATACAAACACAAGACAGTACAATCGTATGCGCTTTTTCGGACTGTATCTTCAGGGATGAGTCTGTGAGGTCTTGATTCATACATGCGGCCGGAGCCCGGTGATTACCAAGAAAGTCGGATTGTCCGCAGTGCAAAACACTGCGGAAGAGTATATACAGAAACGGCAGAACAGGGAGGAAAAGAAAATATGGCAGAGTATTCAGGCGTGGTGGTAACCACAAATATTATCAAGAGGGACGGCCAGGAGGTCACATTTGATCTCTCCAAGATCGTAAATGCGATCAGCAAAGCCAACAAAGAGGTGGATCCGATCCATCAGCTCAACGAGTATCAGATCATCGCTGTCGCGGAGAAGATCGCCAGGGAAGTACAGCAGTCCACACATGCCGTAAACGTCGAGGATATCCAGGATATGGTCGAGACCGGCATCATGGAGATGCGAGGCTATGAAGTGGCACAGAAATATGTCCGCTATCGTTTCCGCCGCGAGCTTTCCCGCAAGTCCAATACGACTGACAACGGCATTCTTGCCCTGATCGAACAGATCAATGAGGAAGTCAAGCAGGAGAACTCCAACAAGAACCCTGTCATCAATTCCACACAGCGCGACTATATGGCCGGCGAGGTCTCCAAGGACCTGACCCGCCGTGTCCTTCTTCCCGCCGATATTGTTAAGGCCCACGAAGAGGGCATCATCCATTTCCACGACTCCGACTATTATGCCCAGAAGGAGCACAACTGCGACCTCATCAACCTCGAGGACATGCTGCAGAACGGCACGGTTATCAGCGAAACTCTGATCGAGAGGCCCCACAGCTTCTACACCGCCTGTAACGTGACGACACAGATCGTCGCCCAGGTCGCCTCCAACCAGTACGGCGGCCAGTCCTTCTCCCTGGCGCACCTGGCCCCTTTCGTCGATGTGAGCCGAAAAAAGATCCGCAAGCAGGTCGTCGAAGAGCGCGAGGCCTGCGGCGAGCCCATGGACGACACGATCATCGACAAGGTCGTCGAGTTCCGCCTGGCGGAGGAGATCAAGAGCGGTATCCAGACCATCCAGTATCAGCTGATCACACTGATGACCTGTAACGGCCAGGCTCCCTTTGTCACCATGTACATGTACCTGGATGAAGTCCCTGCCGGCCGCACCCGTGATGATCTTGCCATGCTGATCAAGGAAGTCATGATCCAGCGCATGCAGGGTGTCAAAAATGAGAAAGGCATCTGGATCACACCTGCCTTCCCCAAGCTCATCTATGTGCTGGATGAGGACAATATCCTTCCCGGTTCCAGATATTACGGCCTGACCGAGCTGGCTGCCAAGTGCACTGCCAAGCGTATGGTCCCCGACTACATCTCCGCAAAGGTCATGAAGGAGTACAAGAACGGCGATGTATATCCCTGCATGGGTTGCCGGTCCTTCCTGACTCCCGACACCGTAGGTCTGGGCGAGAACGGAGAGCACAAATACTACGGCCGTTTCAACCAGGGTGTCGTCACCATCAACCTCGTCGATGTCGCCTGCTCCTCTTACGGTGACATGGACAAGTTCTGGGAGATCCTGGAAGAGCGTCTGGAGCTCTGCCACCGCGCCCTGCGCTGCCGCCATGAGAGGCTGCTCGGCACTGTCTCCGACGTCGCTCCGATCCTGTGGCAGTACGGCGCCATCGCCCGCCTCAAAAAGGGCGAGAAGATCGACCGTCTGCTCTATGACAACTACAGCACGATCAGCCTGGGTTATGCAGGCCTCTATGAGATGTGCGTGCGCATGACCGGCAAATCCCATACCTCCGACGAGGGCAGGGAGTTCAGCCTCAAGGTCATGCAGCGCCTCAATGACAAGTGCGCCGAGTGGCGCGCCGCGGAGCGCATCAGCTACTCCGTCTACGGCACACCCATGGAGTCCACGACCTACAAATTTGCCAAGTGCCTGCAGAAGCGTTTCGGCATCATCAAGGGCGTCACGGACAAAAACTACATTACCAACAGCTATCATGTGCACGTGACCGAGGAGATCGACGCCTTCCACAAGCTGAAATTCGAGGCCGATTTCCAGAAGCTGTCCCCCGGCGGCGCGATCAGCTATGTCGAGGTTCCCAACATGCAGAACAACATTCCCGCTGTTCTGGCTGTTATGAAATACATCTATGACAACATCATGTACGCCGAGCTCAACACCAAGAGTGACTACTGCGAGTGCTGCGGCTATGACGGCGAGATCATGGTCGTCGAGGACGATGCCGGCAAGCTGGTCTGGGAGTGCCCTGTCTGCGGCAACCGCGACCAGTCCCGCATGAGCGTCGCACGCCGCACCTGCGGTTATATCGGCACCCAGTTCTGGAACCAGGGCCGCACCCAGGAGATCCGCGAGCGCGTCCTGCATCTGTAAAAAATATGCGCCGGGCTTAAGCCATACAAGCCATACGCAGCTGAATTGAAAAGACTTCCGCCGCAGTGTCTGCACATGGGCGGAAGTCTTTTTTCCTCAAATAAGTTGATTCTCGTTCAGAGCGCGTGCTTAAATTCAGGGCTCGTGCTTAAATCTTAACAGAGAGAAAAATCACCAGGGAGATGGATGGATGAGAGAGAGCAGGGAGTTTTTTATTCAGGATGATGGAATCCGGATCCACATAAAGCTGGATTTTCCGCAGAATATGTGCGTTGAAAACCGCGGACCCGCTTTCGCAGAGACAGAGAATACAGGGTATGCGGAGAAGACAGAAAAGGCAGAGACAGGGATAACAGGAGATCCGGAGAAGGAAGAGAGACTGCCCCTGATGATCCTTGTCCACGGCTTTACGGGCGACATGGAGGAGCGGCATATCACTGCCGTACAGCGCACGGCCAACGAGGAGGGATTCGCCGTCCTGCGGGCGGAAATGTACGGCCACGGCAAGTCCGGCGGCGGTTTCGGCGACCATACCCTCATGAAATGGATCAGCAATATCCTGACCGTGATCGACTATGCCCGGACCCTGGATTTTGTCTCGGATCTTTATCTGTGCGGCCACTCCCAGGGAGGGCTTCTGACCATGCTGGCAGGCGCCATGGAGAGAGACAGGCTGAAGGCCATCCTGCCCCTGTCCCCGGCCTCCATGATCCCCGAGACCGCCCGGCAGGGGGAACTGCTCGGTGTTTCCTTTGATCCCGATCATATTCCGCCGGAACTGGACGCAGGGAAGTCTCTGACGATCCGTGAGAACTATATCCGCGTCGCGCAGCTGATCGACGTGGACCTTGCGATTGCGCGCTACAAGGGGCCTGTCCTCATCGTCCACGGAACCGGCGATGCGTCCGTGCCCTATCATTATTCCCAACAAGCCGCGGCAAAATACGCCGACGCAAGGCTTGTTCTTATTCCCGGAGATACACACTGCTACGATCTGCACCTGGATCAGGTGACAGAGGCGGTGCGGGCTTTTCTGCGGGAGATGAAAGACAGATAAAGTCATAAAAGGCTGTCAGCAGGGAATTGCCCTTTTCGTATTTCAGGCATCCGGGTTTTCTTCTTCTGCGCTTTCTTCAGGGTGCACAGGACCTCTGGTCGTACCGCTGCCTTTGCCGGATAAAAGGGATCCCAGAAGGTCTCCGGCCATGGAGGAGACGTCATTTTTGCCGGTCAGTAAAGTCCCGAAGAGCTCCAGGGCATTTCCTTCCCCCTTGAGCAGGTTCATGGCAGCTTTCTTTGTGCTGCTGTCGGCCTTCCGGTAGAGCTCGACAAGTTTTTTCTCCGTAGCGGTGAGAGTGAGCGTCTTTGAGGAGGACGCGGAGGAAGATGTTTTCTTTGCGCCGGTTTTCCCGCTGCCGGATGCTTTGGCGGAAGAGGAAGTTTTGGCGCCGGCTGCGGCGTCCAGCAGGGATTTCTGTGTCACGCCCAGGACCTTTGCCATTTTTTTGAGGATATCCTGTGTGGGTTCTTTTTCACCCCGCTCGATCTTTCCCACATCGGAGGAGGTGATCCCGCCCACCTTATCTGCAAGAGCCGCCTGTGTCAGTCCCTTCGCTGTCCGCGCTTCTTTGACCAGAGTTCCAAGTTTTTTTGACATGATAATACCTCCCCTGAAAGATCTCCTTTGTTAAACGGGTCCTTTTTATTTTACCATCGGGAGGACAAAAATAGAAGCCGGGAGAGTCGATCCGGGCGGCCGGATCACATTGTAGAATCACAGGAAATATACTAAAATGAATTATGTAAAATCAAATTTGCGGCAATCATAAAGACCTGAGAAAATACGCATGATGCAGGAGGAGAACTATGCTGGAAGTTGGAACAAAGGCCCCCGATTTTACACTGCCGGACCAGAACGGTAAAATGCATTCCCTGTCCGATTACCTGGGGCAGAAAGTGGTCCTGTATTTTTATCCCAAGGATATGACGGCGGGCTGCACCAGGCAGGCCTGTGCCTTTGGGGAGCTTTATCCGCAGTTTCGTGAAAAAGGGGCGGTTGTCCTGGGCGTGAGCAAGGATTCTGTGGCTTCCCACAAGCGGTTTGAGGAAAAGCACGGCCTTCCCTTTACCCTCCTGTCTGATGCGGACAAGGAAGTGATCCGGGCATACGACGTCTGGAAGGAAAAAAAGAACTACGGAAAAGTATCTATGGGCGTTCTGCGCACCACCTATCTGATCGATGAGAAGGGGATCATCATCAAGGGCTTTGACAAGGTGAAAGCGGCGGACAACCCCGCGCAGATGCTCGGCGTACTCTGATGCTTTGCCCCTGCGGGACGGCATGTCTGGAAGACTGCCCGGAAGACTATGGGTTTGTGCGTAAGGCGGCCCGGACCTCTGCTGATGCATGGCTGCTGCTCCTGCAAAGCAGTATGTTTGGAAGAAAGGTGAAAAATGATGAACGAGAATATCACAAAACGATATGAACTGTTGTCAAAAAAGGTCATCAAGGGTCTGGAGTCCCGCCAGATGACCGGATACTATGCTGCGAATAAGGATGAGGCACTGAAGATCGCCCTTTCCCTGATTCCAGAGGGAAGTACAGTGACCATGGGCGGCGCCATGAGTGCGCACGAGATCGGACTGCCCAGGGCGCTTGCTGAGGGCAACTACAAATTCATCGACCGCGATAAGATGGAAGACAAGCGCGCAGCCATGCTGGCGGCCTATGATGCGGACTATTTCCTGGCCAGTGCCAATGCCATGACCGAGGACGGCGTCATCATCAATATTGACGGCAATGCCAATCGCGTCTCCGCAATTGCCCAGGGACCCAGGCATGTCATTTTCATTGTTGGGATGAACAAAATCTGCGACGATGTGGACGGTGCCCTCAAGCGTGCCCGTAATGTTGCCGCCCCGATCAATGCACAGCGCTTCGGCCTCAATACGCCCTGCACGAAGACGGGCTCCTGCATGAACTGCAAAACGCCCGATACCATCTGCTGTCAGTTCCTGATTACGCGCTATTCCAAGCATCCGGGCCGTATCCATGTTATCCTCGTCAATGACTTCCTCGGCTTCTGAGACAGCGGGGACATAACAGCATCTTCCTCTGTACCTCATTTGCAACGTTTTTGATGCAGACAGGCTGCATTTCCGGGAGGTCATGAAAAAGAATGAAGATGAATTATAAATATGTCCGCATCCAGGGTCTGGAACTGGCGGAAAATACTATGTATGCAAAGGATGTTTTCAGCATGTGCTGGCAGCTGATCCAGGACGATGTGATGGACGATGAAGATGCAGATCTCTACAGGGAGATCGACGCGTGGTTTGCAGAAAACCTTCCCTGGCCTCCCCCCTGCAAAAACCAGGAAAAGGTCGTATGCTTTTTTAAAACCGAGAATTCGGAAGAGATGATGAAAATGATACGGCCTGCACTGTGGCTGCTGGAAAGATATCATCATCCCTACTTCCTTGTTTTCACCAATACACCCGGTGAGATTGTCTATGAGGACAAATATCAGGTGGCGGTCAAGGTCCCGGGCCATCTGACAATTGAGAAACTGCAGGAGAGCTGGTCTCCGGAGGAATGACGGACTGCAGCCACCGCTCCCCGGGAAGCCGGTGAGTATGCGTCAGGATCCTCTCTGACTGCCTGAAGCGGAAATAAAAAGAAAAAAGGACGGTTCTCCCGGCCCATGGAATCAAAGTGATGATCCGATGGGCCGAAGAGAACCGTCCTTGTTTTTTTAAGGCTGTTTCCGGTGTCCCTTACCTCTCGCCGTTCTGGCTCTTGCAGTCAAAGGTCACATAGGGAGGGTTCTTGCCAGCTTCTTTCTCGGGCAGGTAGCGCTTCCAGAAGTCGTCGAAGAGACGGAAGATCTCTTTGTGCTTTGCGGCGATGATGAAGATGGTGATCAGCACGTAGAGGGCGGAGAGGATGTCCGTGAAAGCCCAGAGGGCGTCTGCCTCGATGTTGTAGAAGATGACGCAGGGAAGCATGTAGTAGATCATGTAGACGGGCATCATCCGGCGGTTTCTCTCGGTGTCACCGAAGGCATAGTTGACGGATTTCTCACAGGTATAGTACATGCCGATAATAGTGGTCCAGGCAAAGACGGCGATGGCAATGGCGGTGAGCTTGCCGCCGATGGCGCCGTAGGCGTTGGTGAAAGCCACGGTTGTCAGGGCGCCGCTGGTCGCGTCACTGGTCGTGTAGGAGCCTGTCATGATGATCGTGAAGGCTGTGATGGAGCAGATGATAAAGGTATCGATGAAGACCTCGCCCCATCCCCAGAGGGACTGACGGACCGGGTGGTCAGTCTGGGCGGAGGCGTGGGCGATCATGCCGTAGCCGGTGCCGGCATCGTTGGAATAGATGCCGCGGGCGACACCGTACTGAATGGCGTCGCGGACTGTGGCGCCGGCAAATCCGCCGACGGCAGCTGTGGGGCTGAAGGCACTTTTGAAGATCAGGGCGATGACGGCGGGGATATGCTGGAAATTCAGGATCAGGACGCCCAGGCCCATGATAATGTAGAGCACTGCCATGATCGGCACCGCGCGGGACATGACATCGGAGATGCGGCGAAGGCCGCCCCAGATGGTCACGATGCAGGTGATGCCGATGATGATGACAGAGATCAGCGGATTGATGCCGAAGGCTTCGCTCATGGAGCTGGTCACGGCCTCAGTCTGGACACAGCAGGTCCAGGGGCCGAAGAGGAAGCAGAAGACAGCCAGGATGACTGCGCCCTTCTCCCAGCCGAAGGCATTTTTGAGAACGAAGGAGCGGTCGCAGACATATTCGTTCATGGACTTTTTGTAGTGCTCACGGTAGCGCTGACCGATGATGATCTCGCAGGCCTTTGTGGACATACCGAAAAAGGCGGAGACCCACATCCACACGAGCGCGCCGGGGCCGCCGCTGACGATGGCCGTCGCGACGCCGCTGATGTTGCCCGTGCCGACAGTGTTGGCCAGAGCCGTACAGGCAGCGCGGAAGCCGGAGATCGTGCCTTCTCCCTCGCCCTTGGCACCGATCTTGCCGTAGGTGTTTTTGAAATTGAAAATGATCTTCCGCTGATAGCGGAAGGCAAAACGGATACTGAGCACGATGCCGATGCCCACAAGGAGGACCGTCATCCAGGTCCCCCACAGAAAGTCATCGATCATATATAAAAAATCAGTAACAGCAGCCATAATTGTTTTCCCCCTTCTTATGCTGCAGGCGGACTGCTGTAACCAGCCCGCCGTTAATCTGCTTTCGGAGCATTAATGCGCCGTCATTGCTCTGGCTGCTCCTCCCGCAAGAAATGCCTCTTTGGCGGCGACGACCTGTTCCACATGGGAGGCTACGGTCGTGCAGCAGCCGCCGGCTGCTTCCGCGCCTGCCTTCATGTAGTCCAGAGCATATTCTCCGAAGTTTTTGGAATCGCCGACACCATGCCAGGTCTTGGTAACAGGATCGTACTCCTCACCGCTGTTGGGATAGACACCGATCGGAATCTTCTTTCCCTGCTCTGTGGTGTTGAGCCCTGCGCGGAGCTCTTTGATCAGGCCTGCGATGAAGACGGGCTTTGTGCAGTTGACGCCGATCATCTGCAGATGCGGATGATCCTTGGCAAAGGCCTCGGCACATTTGCGGATGGGATCGCCTTCGCAGATGTGCTTGTCATCCATACAGGAGAAACTGATCCAGTAATCGGCACCCAGCTCCTCGGCTATGCCTGCCGCAAGAAGTGCCTCATGCAGGGAAGGCTGGGTCTCGATGAGCAGAATGTCCGCGCCGGCTTCGTGCAGGATCTCCATTCTGCGGCGGTGGAATTCATCCAGGACAGAATCGTCCACACCGTAATGACCGCGGTACTCCGAACCGTCTGCCAGATAGGCGCCGTAGGGGCCGATACCTGCCAGGCAGAGAGGCCATGCGCGGCCGGCTTTCTTTCCTTCTTCTTCCCACCACTGCTCCCTGGCTTCCTTAAAGATCTCCACGGACCGCGCGATCAGTTTCTCTGCCTCCTGCCGCGTGGATCCGTTTGCCATCAGGCCGGGGATCGTCGCCTGATAGCTGCAGGTGATCCCGCAGTCCGCGCCGGCTTTGAAATAGTCCAGATGGACCTGCTTTACCAGTTCAGGAGATTCCTCCAGTGCCTTGGCAGTCCACAGTTTCGAATTCAGGTTGGCGCCCAGGTGCTCCAGGGCTGTGGACATGGATCCGTCGATGACCATGATTTTGTTTTTCCCGATGATCTCCGCGATCGTATTGTTTCTGTAACCCATATACTTTCCTCTCTCCGATTATTTTTTCCTGTATGCTGAAGTGCTCCTGTGCCGGGATAATACACCTTTATACTAAAGGAATCGCTGTGGAAAAACAAGAAAAGGTATGTGCGGAAAACCGTTTTCACTTAAATGTTGAATCAAGTCTGCGGAGAGTCATCTGCCTCCGGGCGGCAGATGAGCGGGCAAGAGGAAGATTCTTGCAAAAGTAATCGCTGCCGGTCAGATTCACCCCTTCCGCACTGCAGGTTTTTATTGCCATCAAGTAAAAGGAATGTTATACTATTTTCTTGTTAAAACACTTTAACACATCTATGCGGTGAAGTATTGAAAACCGATACAGTACAGATACCGCATTTTCGCTTTTTGCAGACAATCAAACTTTTTTCAGACAGTCAAAAAGGTACATTTTAATATCATATTGAGCAATACAAGCAAGGAGAAAGCAGGAATGAGTATCAAAATCGGAATCCTCGGTTACGGCAATCTGGCAAAGGGCGTGGAGAGCGCGATCATGCAGAATGATGATCTGGAGCTGGCGGCAGTTTTTACACGCCGTGATCCCGCTTCTGTGAAGATCCGCACAGCGGGCGTGCCGGTTCTTTCCCAGGACGCGGCAGCAGATATGAAGGACAAGATCGACGTCCTGGTGATCTGCGGCGGAAGTGCCACGGATCTTCCTGTCCAGACTCCCCGGTTTGCGGAGATGTTCAACGTAGTGGACAGTTTTGATACCCACGCAAATATCCCGACCCATTTCGCGAATGTGGACGCGGCAGCGAAAAAGGGCGGCAATGTCGGCCTGATCTCCTGCGGCTGGGATCCCGGCATGTTCTCTCTGAATCGTCTTTACATGAACTGCATCCTTCCCGAGGGAAAGGATTACACCTTCTGGGGCAAGGGCGTCAGCCAGGGCCACTCAGATGCAGTCCGCCGCATTGAGGGCGTCGCAGATGCACGCCAGTACACGATCCCCGTGGACGCGGCAGTGGAGAGTGTCCGCAAGGGTGAGAATCCCGAGCTCACGACCCGCCAGAAACACACCAGAGAGTGCTTCGTGGTCGCCAAAGAGGGCGCGGATCTTGCACGCATCGAGAACGAGATCAAGACCATGCCCAATTACTTTGACGAGTACGACACCACCGTGCATTTCATCAGCGCAGAGGAGATGAAGCGCGACCATTCCGGTCTTCCTCACGGCGGCAGCGTCATCCGCAGCGGCGTGACCGGCCTGAACAAAGAGCACGGCCATGTCATTGAATACAGCCTCAAGCTTGATTCCAACCCCGAGTTCACCGGCTCCGTCCTCGCAGCCTATGCGCGTGCCGTTGCCAGAATGAGCAAAGAGGGCCGCACCGGCGCCATCACAGTCTTCGACGTAGCTCCCGCTTACCTGAGCGCTTCCGCGCCCGAAGATCTCCGCGCACACCTGCTGTAAGACACGCATTCGCAAAAAGCGGAGCGTTTACGTGCCTGTCCGCATGGATCATTGCGTAAAAAAGAGAGCCATGCACGGACATAATAAAGACAGAAGCTTTTCAGGCCTTTCCCGGCGTACCTTGGCCGGGAAAGGTCTTTCTTTCCCTGCAGCATATTTTCCCTATCCTTGTGACGGGTTATCCTGCAGAATGTTTAACACGGGATTCCCTTCATGCTTTCCTGCCGGAAATCTCGCGGATAACCACCCTCATAGGAATCTGATGCCGGACAGCTGTTTTTGTGTTACTATAAAAATAGTCGGCATTTTCTGTTTTAAGGACTATCCGGTAAGAATTATTGAAAGAATTTTGGGAAGAATTCTGTTGAGAATAACAAAGAGGTATTTGCATGTACAGACTGACTTCAAAACTGATCGTTTATCGTGAAATCGGAGAGGACAGCATTCTGATGCAGCTCTCGCAGGTCTGCAGGGAGTTTGACCGGGGGGATTATGACAAGGAGGCGCTGACCGGGCGCATCCTGGACCAGATCCACAGGCTGCTGGACCTGGCGACCCGCTACGGATTTAACAAAAATCTCTGGCACAATTACCTGGCCTTCCTGCTCGCCATGACAGAGACCCCTTTTACACTGGTTTCCGAGAAGACAGGGGCCAACGAGGGCTCGGTCAATCACTTTGTAAAAAATGATCTGCGCGTGTTCAAAAAGCTGTTTGATTATGATTTTTCCCCTCTGGAAGAAGCGCTGGATATGGATGTCTTTTCGGTGATCGAAGATTATCATGCGGTCGGCAAAAAGGAGCGGGTCTACAATCACAGCGTCTCCGAGAAAGTCCAGGCGCTGAGTGAGAATCTGGAGCAGGCAGCTGATGAAAACGATATGTACACAGTTGTCACAGATTTCTATAAAGATTACGGCGTGGGAATGTTCGGCCTCAACAAGGCCTTCCGCATCAACGAGAGATGGAGCAACGCCATTGACGCAGCCGGGCAGGGGTCCGGGGCAGGTCCCGCGGTATCTCCGGCAGCCTGTGCCGGAATCCATTCCGCAGGAAGCACCGCCAGGCCGGTGGATTACGCGGCTGCAGGGGAGGACGACTTCCTCATTCCCATCACGGCGACCAGCGACGTGGTGCTCGATGACCTCATCGGCTACGAACTGCAGAAAGAAAAACTGATCGCCAATACAGAGGCTTTTGTCAGCGGGCGTGCCGCCAACAATGTCCTTCTCTACGGTGACGCCGGCACGGGCAAATCCACCAGTATCAAGGCCATCCTGAACCAGTATTACGACCGGGGCCTCCGCATGATCGAGGTCTACAAGCACGAGTTCCGCTATCTGCAGAGGATCCTTGCCGAAGTCAAGAACCGCAACTACCGATTTATTATTTACATGGATGACCTTTCCTTCGAGGAATTCGAGATCGAGTACAAGTATCTCAAGGCGGTCATCGAGGGCGGCCTCGAGACCAAGCCCGAAAATGTGCTGATCTACGCGACATCCAACCGCCGCCATCTGATTCGAGAGACCTGGTCCGACCGCGCGGACCGCGACGATGAGCTCCACCGCTCGGATACCATGCAGGAGAAACTCTCCCTGGTGGCCCGCTTCGGTATCTCCATCGGCTACATGAAGCCCTCCCACAAGGAGTACCTGCACATCGTGAAGGAACTTGCCAAACGCTATCCCCAGATCACGCTCAGTGAGGAGGAACTCGCCCTCAAGGCCAACCAGTGGGAGCTTCGCAGCGGCGGCGCTACCGGCCGCACCGCCCAGCAGTTCATCAACTTCCTGGCCGGCGCAGGAGAGTTCTGATTAGTCCATTCTGAAAAACATGGAGACAATCAGAGCCGGAGCGACACATACCCTGGCGGAGTGAATATTTCAAGCGTTAGATGTACTTGGCGAGGATTAGGCGCAGGGCGGGTAAATTGTCCTTCTCTCAAAGAAGGACAATTTAGCGCATCGCATGTCTGAGTATTCCGTGTTTTCAACACGGAATACGAGTTAAAGCGGCCCGCCCGCAGCATAATCAAAGCCCTAGTACATCTTCGCGAAGAAATCCTGAAACTCCGCCAGGGTATGCGTCGCGAAGGCTCGTCCCAACCGGATCACTTATCAACCATTTTTAAGGAGTGTCATGCACGAAAACGACTACGACGATTTTCAGGACATACAGGAGCTGGAGGGGCTCAATGCAGCGCAGCTTGAAGCCGTCACGTCGACGGAGGGTTTCGTGCGTGTGATCGCGGGCGCGGGCTCAGGGAAAACAAGGGCTCTTTCCCGCCGCTTTGCCTTCCTGGTCAATGAGATCGGCATTCTGCCCGGCAATATCCTCTGTGTGACCTTTACCAATAAGTCAGCCAATGAGATGCGGCAGCGCATCCACATGCTGACCGGAGACAACGATACCGGCTATATCAATACCTTCCACGGCTTCTGTGTCTCGGTCCTGCAGGAGGACAGCAATGCGGTCCAGTACCCCAAGAGTTTTCTGGTCCTGGACAACGCCGATATCGACGCCATGCTGGGAACGATCTACGAGGAGCGGGGACTGACCCTGCGCGATATGACCTACGGGCAGGCGCGGGACATGATCGAGATCCGCAAGATCTTCAAAGAGCCCCAGTATTATCTGGACATGATCACTATGTCCCTGGAGACGCTACGCGAAAAATATCTGAAATCGGAAGATCCCTCCGACATTATTTTTTACGGCTATCTGTATCAGGAAAAGAAGTGCTTCGGCCTGGACTACAACGACCTGATCAAGTTCTCTCTCTATATTTTTTCACAGAGACCGGATATACGCCTGAAATGGCAGAGCCGTCTCGAGTACATCATGATCGACGAGTTTCAGGACATCGACGATCTGCAGTACGAACTCATGAGCGTCCTGTGCGCCCATCACAAGAACCTCTTTATTGTCGGAGATCCTGATCAGACGATCTACACCTGGCGCGGTGCCAACGTCAAGTATCTGCTGGAGTTCGACAAGCATTTTCCGAGCGCGAAAACGGTCATGATGATGGAAAATTACCGATCGACGCCGCAGATCCTGGATGCTGCGAATTCCCTGATCGGAAAAAATACTATCCGCATCAAGAAGGACCTCATTCCTACCCTTCCGGGCGGTTTTGTCCCGGTCTGCCACCATGCAAAGACCGCTGCCGATGAGGCGCTTTGGATCGCGGAGAGGATCGAGGATCTGCACAGGCAGAAGGAGATCCCATACAGAGATATCACGATACTCTACCGGGCCCATCATGTGACCCGCAGTGTGGAAGAGGCCTTTTTGAAAAAAGAGATTCCCTACACTATTTACAGCGGAGTGCAGTTTTTCGGCAGAATGGAGATCAAAGACGCGCTCTCTTACCTGAGGATGATCGCCTATAAGGATGACCTTTCCTTCACGCGTGTGGTCAATCGTCCCCGCAGGAATATGGGAGAGCGGAGGATGGCTTTTCTGCGCGAAATGGCGGAGGCGGCAAAAATGCCGCTCTACGAGGCTCTCAAAAGATATATTGACAACGATATCTTCAAGGGCACCAAAGCCAGGGAATTTATCGAACTCATCGAGCGTTTTTCCTCTGAATCCGCCGGCCGCCCTGTATCGGAGGTGCTCTCCGCCATCCTCGACGAAAGCGGCTATGAAATGTCCCTGCGCACGGAGGGCAGCCAGGAGCGCCTCGATAATCTGGCGGAACTCAAGCAGTCTGTCTACATCTATGAGACGACCTGCGGCGAGGAGACGACGCTGGAGGATTACCTGCGGCATGCCGCCCTTTTTTCCAACAGCGACGCGGACGCCGGGACCGATGACAAAGTGCGTATGATGACGGTGCATACAGCCAAGGGCCTTGAGTTTCCCTATGTCTTTTTGTGCGGTATGAACGAGGGGATTTTCCCTTCCCGCAAGACCCGCACCCTGGAGGGAATGGAGGAGGAGAGGCGCCTGGCCTTTGTCGCCATCACCCGCGCGGAGAAGGGACTCTATATGAGCGAGGCCCAGGGGCGCAATTTCGACGGTTCACCCCGCTATCCCTCGCGGTTTGTGCTCGATATCGATCCTGCCCTCATCAGCTTTGTGCCGGATATGGATGAAAATCTGATCAGGGAGGCCAGGGCCCAGATCCGTCTGAGTGACCGCGGACTTCGGCCGGAAAAAGACGACTCTCTTCTGAAAGAAGGAGACCGGATCAGGCACCGGATCTTCGGGCCGGGCACGATCACCGGCGTGGATGCGGACCGGTCCGCCTACATTATCCGCTTTGATGATATGGATACGGACAGGCGGATCACTTTCCGGGCAAAAATCGAGAAATTACAGTGACGGCCCTGCCTTTTTTTCATCTGGAAAAGGCAGGAAAAAGAAGCGGGTTTTCTTGCTTTTTTCCATGTGCATGTATACAATACTTGTTACAGAGATGAGGCAAGGGCGCTTCCCGGTTCAGGGCAAAGAGGCTTTTGCGCGTCTTTTTTGCGCGAAAAAAAGGAAATACGGGACGAAAAACGGCTCTTATAACTTTTATAATTGGTAAGGATGTAATGGAAAGTTTGGAAAACAACACCAGGAAAAGACTTCCGGTTCTGTGGATCGTGATCCCCTGCTACAACGAGCAGGAGGTGCTGCCGATCACTGCGCCGATCTTTCTGGAGAAGATCGTGCAGCTGGAGCAGGATGGGCTGATCGATAAAGAAAGCCGGATCCTTTTTGTCAATGACGGCTCCAAAGACAGGACCTGGGAGATCATTTCTTCTCTCGCAAAGGAAGATCCCCGGTATGTAGGCATCACCCAGAGCCGCAACCGCGGACACCAGAATGCTGTCCTGGCCGGTCTCGTGGAGGCAAAGGACTTCTGCGATATCACGATCTCCATCGACTGCGACGGGCAGGATGATATCAATGCGATGGATGAGATGGTGAAGCAGTATCTTGACGGCTGTGAGATCGTCTACGGCGTCCGCTCCCGCAGAGATACCGATACCTGGTTCAAGCGTGTCACGGCCGAGAGTTTCTACAAACTGATGAACGATATGGGAGCCGAGGTTGTCTACAACCATGCAGACTACCGGCTTGTCTCCTCGAAAGTGCTGCGCGCTTTTGAAAATTACCGGGAAGTGAATCTTTTCCTTCGCGGCATGTTTCCGCTGGTGGGCTTCAAGAGTACCTCTGTCTATTACGAACGGCATGAGAGGCTGGCGGGCGAGAGCCATTACCCGCTCTCCAAGATGCTGGGACTTGCCCTGGACGGCATCACCAGCATGAGCACCAGGCCCATACGGCTGATCACAGGCTTCGGCTGCCTTGTGGCCGTCATCAGCTTCATCGGCGTGATCTGGTCGATCGTGGCACATTTTCTTGGCGCTACCGTTGCCGGCTGGTCCAGTATGGTCTGCATTCTCTGTTTCCTGGGAGGCATCCAGCTGCTGGGCATCGGCATTATCGGCGAATACGTAGGCAAGACCTATATGGAAACCAAACACCGGCCCAGGTTCATCATCAGTGAAAGGACCTGGGAGGATCCGGAGGACACAGACATCCGGATCGGATAGAAGTTTGCGGACACAGCACCCGCAGGATATTTCAGAAATCTTTTTAAACGAGGAAGAGAGGGAAAGGAAGAATGATTCGTACTGCAGATTTTGATTACTATGCACCTACAAAGGTCGTCTTCGGCAAAGGCGCGGAGAACAGGCTCGGAGAGCTGGTCCGCGCACAGGGCTGCAAGAAAGTCCTGATCCATTACGGCGGCAAGAGCGCGGTGCGCTCCGGCCTGATCGACAGAGTCTGCGCGTCTCTCGACGCGGAGGGCATCGGTCATGTCTCCCTGGGCGGTGTTGTTCCCAACCCTCATCTGGGCCTCATTTATGAAGGAATTGAGCTCGGAAAGAAAGAGGGCGTCGATTTTATCTTGGCAGTCGGCGGCGGCAGCGTCATTGACTCCGCCAAGGGCATTGCCTACGGAATCGCGGATCCCGAGCAGGGCGACGTCTGGGATTTCTATGTAAAGAAGAGAAAATCCACTGCCTGCCTGCCGGTGGGCGTTGTTCTGACCATCGCGGCAGCTGGCTCCGAGATGAGCAATGACTCTGTTGTCACCAATGAGAAGACCGGCATCAAGCGCGGCCACGGCAACGACATTTCCCGCGCCAAATTTGCCGTCATGAACCCTGAGCTCACCATGACCCTGCCGGATTACCAGTCCATGAGCGGCTGCACCGATATCATGATGCACACCATGGAGCGTTATTTTACAAATAACGGAAACATGGAGCTGACCGACAGTATCGCAGAAGGTCTTCTGCGCACAGTTAAAAAATACACGGAGATCATCCATGCAGAGCCTGACAACTATGAGGCACGCGCAGAAGTGATGTGGGCTGGAAGCCTTTCCCACAACGGCCTGACCGGCTGCGGCGCCAAGGAGCGCGATTTTGCCAGCCATATCCTCGAGCACGAGCTGGGCGGTATGTTCGACGTCACCCACGGTGCCGGCCTCGCAGCGATCTGGGGCACATGGGCGCGTTACGTCTACAAGAACTGCCTGGACAGATTTGTCAAGTTTGCCATTAATGTTATGGAAGTTGAACCCGGCGCGACTGATGAAGAGACAGCCCTCAAGGGTATCGAGGCTATGGAGGATTTCTACCGCCGGATCGGCATGCCCACCAGTATTCACGAGCTGGGTGTGGATCCGACAGAGGAGCAGATCAAGATCATGGCGCACAACGCGATCATTGCCTCCGGCGGCAAGCGCGGCAGTGCACGTGTACTCTACGAGGACGACTTCGTGGAGATTTATAAGGCGGCTTTAAACAGATAAGCGCAGCCCACGCAGATGAAATGAGGTATATATGGCTCTGCGCAGGAGAGAGAAAAACGACAGACAATTGAACAAAAGAAACGTCCGGCGCCCGGCGGGCAGAACGGCGGAGTTTTTTGACCTGCGTGAGACAGACATGAACACAGGCTCTGACAGGAGTACCGGACCGGAATATGCGCGCGGCAGTTATGACAGTCCCGAATCACCCCGCCCTTATCGTGAACGCCACCGCGTGGAAGTGAATTCACAGGGAAGCTATCAGTACCGCGCGGAGAACAGTACACAGCCCCGCGGCGGCTATGGGGATTTTAATGCCGGACAGCAGAGGATCGTGCGCGGCAATGTTCCCGGAAACCGCGGCGGGCAGCCGGTGAGGACCCCCGGGGAGGAGGTCTCCCCGGATCTTCTCTATGACAGCAGGACTGCCGGAAACAGGAGAAACGCAGTCAGATCCTCCGACAGATTCCAGGCCGGAAACACTGCTGCCGGCAGGGCGGCATCCCGCCGCAGAGCGCCCGCTTACGACCCTTTCGATTACCATGAACGGGACTACGGCGGGTTCCGGGATGAATATGATCAGATACTGTACGAAGACGGTCCGGAATATGACGAACCCTACGATTACGGTCCCGATGATTCCGATGAGGAGACCGCTGAACGCAGAGAAGAGCTCAGCAGAAGGCTGCGCCAGCGTGCACATTCACGGAAGGCCCGCGAGCAGGAACTCCGCAGCCTCTATATCAGAATCGGAGCGGGCGCTGCGGTCCTGCTTCTCCTGATCATTCTGATCGTTCCGCGCATTTTCGGAGGAAAACGTTCCGGCAAAAACGGGTCGGAAGACCGTGAACAGGGACAGGCTGTTGCCGAAGCACAGGACAGCAGGGATACTGCAGAGCAGGAAAACCAGACACAGACATCTTCTGCAGGGGAGAATGAATCCGAAGCAGAGGACAGCAAGGCAGGTGAGGATGACGCGGCGCAGTCCGCGGATCCCGCTCAGACCCAGGCCGCAGACAACGCTGCCGTCCAGACCCAGACCGCAGACAATGCTGCCGCTCAGACCCAGGCTGCGGACGATGCCGCCGCTCAGACGCAGACTGAGACCGGGGACAATACTGCCGGCGGGACACAGGCGCAGAACGGCAGCGAGGCGGGAGCAGTGCAGACACAGGAAAGCAGTGTCGAAACAGGTCAGGAGAGTACCGCTGGTACCCAGGCCGGCGCCGCACAGAACACGGCTGTGACTGATACGCCCGTGGCGGTTACCAGTACACCTGTCCAGACTGCGGCTGCCTCAGGTCTTTATGCAAAACAGGATGACTGGCGCTTTGTTCTGGTCAATCCCTGGTATTTGCTCCCGCAGGAATTCGCGGAAGTCACTACATCTACCCTTCCGAACGGGGAATCGGTGGACAGCCGCTGCTACGGCGATCTGGTCAAAATGCTGGACGACTGCCGCGCAGCAGGAGGAGAGCCCGTTGTCTGTTCATCCTACCGGCCGCATGCAAAACAAGTGACCCTTTTTGATGATGAGGTCAGGGAAGGGATGGCATCCGGCATGAGCAAAGAGCAGGCGGAAGAAGAAGCCGGCAAAGAAGTCGCCGTTCCGGGGACCAGTGAACATGAACTGGGGCTGGCTGTTGACTTGTGTGATTTTGATTATCAGAACCTGGATGACGCCCAGGGTGATACTGCCACACAGAAGTGGCTGATGCAGCATTGCTGGGAGTACGGATTTATTCTCCGTTATCCAAAGGATAAGACCGCATTAACCGGGATCATTTATGAACCCTGGCACTACAGATACGTAGGAAAAGAAGCAGCTGAGGAGATCACGAAAAAAGGCATCTGCCTTGAGGAATATCTCCGGCAGTAAAACAGAAAGCAGACAACGAGAATGCATTCAGACTCCGATACAAACAGGACAAAGACGAAAGGGCCGGAGAAATCAGGCCCTGTGCATAGAAGAGTACCGGAATTTTTCAGGGATCTCATGCGGAGGATCTTTTTCTTCGCGGGAAGATCCGCACAGGCCGGCAGCAAGGCCTCCGATCTTCATAAAGCCGCGGCAGCCCTTCTGGTGCTGGCGGTCTCCGTGCTGACGCTTGTGCATGAGACAAAAGCCCTGCACAGTACAGAAGAGGCACCGACAGCCCGTCAGGCTGTCACTGTGGAGGCCGCCGTGCAGGAAGCTGCACAGAGCGCGGCATCCGATGCGGTTCTGGACGGCGTCAGCGATGACCTCTGGGATGCAAGGGCCGGTCTGGAGTCTGCACTCAATCAAAAAACAGCCTCTCTGCGCCGGGAGTATTTGGAAATCCTGGACAGAGGGGAGGGAGATTCCTTTCATCCGGAAAGCGAAGCGGAGCGTGCACTGTGGAAAAAAGTACGCGCGCAGCGAAAAAAAGAGCTCAGCAAGTCTCCTTATCTGATCCTGGTCAACAAATGGCACTTCCTTCCCGAGGACTACAGTGCGGATCCGGTCACACTGCCGAACGGACAGATGATCGCAAGCGACTGCTATGAACCTCTGATGCGTATGCTGGAGGACTGCGCGGCTGCAGGGGGAAGCCCGATCGTCTGTTCAGGCTACCGTCCCCATGACAAGCAGGTCTATCTCTACGGTGAGCAGATCAACCGCTGGCTTTATTCGGGCTACGGGCAGGAGGAGGCAGAGGGCCTGGCGGCGACTGCAGTCGCCATACCGGGAACCAGTGAACACGAACTGGGGCTCGCGGCGGATATCTATTCCTCCGAAAATATGAGTCTGGATGAGAGTCAGATCTATACATTCACTCAGCAGTGGCTTATGGAAAACTGCTGGCGCTACGGCTTCGTTCTTCGCTATCCCAAGGATAAAAGCGATATCACAGGGATCATTTTTGAGCCCTGGCACTATCGGTATGTAGGGAAGGAACATGCCCGGAAGATCCATGAGGCGGGCATCTGTCTCGAGGAATATCTCGAGGAGACAGATCATCCCGAAGAAACAGAGGCTTCTGCCGATACAGATTCATGGAATTAATGCCTGCTGAATTCGAGACTTCATTGTCAGACACAAGGGAACCCTTCAAAACTGTGCACAAGAAAAAAGAGGTAAAAAATGAAACAGGATGTTATTTATATCACCGGTCACCAGCATCCGGATACAGATTCCATTGCCGCGGCAATCGGGTATGCTTTTTTTAAACGTGCAAACGGCGTAAAAGCGATTCCCTGCAGACT
>JBGUPU010000012.1:0-89666 GCA_045130475.1 Lachnospiraceae bacterium | reverse complement strand
AGCAAGATAGGCCTGGTCGCGGTCGACGCCGATGGCAAATTTTCCGGCTTCTTTGGCCGCCTCGATGACGCCGGTTCCTGTGCCGCCTGCTGCGTGATAGACGATATCACAGCCGTCGGTAAACATCTTGTTGGCAATACTCTTGCCCTTGGCCGCATCGGAGAAGCTCTCCGCATACTGGGAAGTGACAAGAACATTCTTGTCCAGGACACGGTTTGCATAGGCGACGCCCGCCTTATAGCCATATTCAAACTGGGAAATGACGTCACTGGCGATACCGCCGACGAAACCGACCTTGCCGGTCTCGGAAACTGCCGCTGCAATGTAGCCCACCATGAAGGAGGATTCCTCTGCCCGGAAGACGACGCCCGTCACATTGTCGGGAGAATCCGCGAAGGCATTGTCCACGCAGGCGAAGTTCACATCCGGATTAGACTGTGCCGCCTCCATGACTGCATCCGCACAGGCAAATCCGATGCCCCAGCAGAGAGAGTTGCCGTTGTCCACCAGTGTCTCAAAGTTGGTCGGGAAATCTCCGCTCTGTTTGGACTCGATATAGGCGACTTCCGCCCCTGTTTCCTCGCTGAGCTCCTGAAGGCCCTCCCAGGCACTCTGGTTGAAGGACTGGTCATTGATGCCGCCGGTGTCGGTGATCATCGCGATCTTCCAGCCGGTTCCATCCACGTTTTCCATATCCAGGTCAATGGATGATGTCGCGCCGCTCGCGCTGCCCGTACCCGAACCGCCTGTCAGCTCACCGGGCCGGACAAACCGGCATGCAGGGAGAAGCAGGATCAGGCACAGGCAAAGAGCAATCAGCGCCCTTCTGGTGCACTTTTTCATAGTTCCCTCCTTTTTCATGAAACAAGAATGTATAAAAAATTGCAGAATTTACGATATTGTTGATGATCCGGATAAGAAAGAGTCCCTGAACAGGTTTTGCAGCCTTCAGAAATTACCGCAGACGGTTTTCGATGAAATCCACAATGAACTGCATGGCAGCCTGATTCCTGCCGCCTTCCGGAATGATGATATTGGCTTTTCTCTTGCTGGGCTCGACAAACTGGTCATGCATGGGTTTGACAGTGTCACGATACTGGCGGATCACGCTCTCCAGGGAGCGGCCGCGCTCATTTACATCCCGCATGATCCTGCGCAGGATGCGCTCGTCCGCATCTGTGTCGACGAAGATGCGGAAGTCCATAAGATCCACCAGAGCAGGCTCTGCGAAGATCAGGATTCCTTCCAGAATGATGACGGGATTGGGAAGGACCGGGGTAGTCTGATCCGAGCGGTTGTGGACAGAGTAGTCATAGACCGGCATCTCGATCCTGCGGCCAGCTTTCAGATCCCGGATATGCGCACACAAAAGGTCCGTGTCAAACGCATCGGGGTGGTCATAATTGAGACCGGCCCTCTCTTCATAGCTCATCTCATCATGACGCTTGTAATAATTGTCATGGCGCAGAATACTGACCTCATCTTCTCCAAAATAATTCACAAGGCTGTTTGCCAGCGTCGTCTTTCCGCTGCCGCTGCCGCCCGCAATCCCGATCAGAATAGTGTCCATCGTGCCTGTTCCTCCCGCCATGATACAAATGCAAAAATACACCACTTCATTATAGCAGAATAATCCCTCTGTGCGTCCCGATGGGTTAAATAATTTTCATTATTATTGTATTGCATAGCTTATATTTGGTATAATAAATATTGATGTGACAGTATGCTTTCAACTGCGGATACTGATCGGACCGGCGCTATACTCGAGACTTTTTGTGTGGTTTTCATCTCTTGAGCAGGTGCGGAATGTAACAAGAACAGGAAATGTCGGAAACTCCAAATCAAACACAGAATAAAAAGGAATCAAAACTATGAATATCACTGTCTTTCTTGGAGCCAACATGGGCGATGACCAGATGTATTTATTCGAAGCGAAATCACTCGGAAAATGGATCGGTGAAAACGGACACAAACTGGTCTACGGCGGAAGCAAGATCGGTCTGATGGGCGTCCTGGCAGATGCTGTGCTGGAGCACAACGGCGAAGTGATCGGTGTTGAACCCACCTTCTTCCTGGAACAGAAAATGCAGCACGACCGTCTCACCGAACTGATCGAGACCGAGACCATCGAAGAGCGCCGCGCGAAAATGATCGAGCTTGGCGATGCCTTTATCGCTTTCCCCGGTGGAACCGGAACCCTGGGGGAGATTGCCGAAGTCATCTCGCAGAAGAAACTCGGGCGCACCGAGAAACCCGCCGTCCTTCTGAACATTGAGGGCTTCTATGATCCGCTCAAAGCCATGCTGAGCAAAATGGTAGAAGAAGGTTTCCTGGACAAAACCGATTTCCAGAAAGTTTTTTTCGCAAAGAATGTCGATTCAGCCGCATGGCACATTGAACACTCTCTTCCCCGCCAGCGCAGGAATGCCCGCTGACCAGAGCGCCTGCTGCAGAACGGATCCGTAATCTGCAGGTCTGCGCGGCCCCGCAGCAGGGCAGCCGGAGCTATTTTTCATACATATTCATGAACATTCAAAAAAGCAGTGCGTCCTGTCAGACAGGTGCACTGCTTTTTATGTTTTTCATGTTTTTATCTTTTATTGTTCGATTTCCGGTTCGCGGAGGCGGAATCTTTTCAGGATATCCCCGCCCGCCCCGAAAAGCCGGAAGAATTCCTTCTCAGCCTTTTCTGCAGATCTCGCGGACGCGGTAGACACCGGGAACCCTGCGGATCTCGTTGATCAGATCCTCCGCGGGAGCGTTGTCAAGATCAAAGAGCGTATACTCGACTTCTCCCCTGGACTTACTGGCCATACCGGCGATGTTGACGTCGGAGCTGCCGATGATCCCGGTGAAACGGGTGATCATATTGGCCTTATTATCGTGGAAGACACAGAGACGGTTTCCGGTCTCACATTTTCCCAGGTCACAGTTGGGATAGTTGACACTGTTTTTGATATTGCCGTTCTCCAGATAGTCAGATAGCTGCTCGACTGCCATGACGGCGCAGTTGTCCTCTGCTTCCTCGGTGGATGCACCCAGGTGAGGGATGGTGATGCAGCCGCGGCGGCCGGCGACCGTCGAATTAGGAAAATCAGAGACATAGCGGCGGATCTTTCCGGCACGCAGAGCAAGGACAACCGCCTCCTCATCGACCAGAACGTCGCGCGCCATATTGATCAGGATCACACCGGTCTTCATCATGGCGATGGCATGGTCATCAATCATTCCCTTTGTGGAGGGAAGGGCAGGAACATGGATCGTAATATAATCGCAGACATCATAGATATCCTCGATACGGATGACATGATGGATGCGGCTGGACAGATGCCAGGCGGAATCGACAGAGACATAGGGGTCGTATCCGTAGACCTGCATGCCGAGATTGACGGCTGTGTTGGCAACCTGTACGCCGATGGCGCCCAGTCCGATAATACCGAGCTTCTTGCCCTGCAGCTCTGTGCCTGCAAATCTCTTTTTCTCTTTCTCCGCGATCTTGGCAATGTCCTCGTTGTTCCAGTTTGCGCGCACCCAGTCGACACCCTCTACGATGTCACGGGAAGCCAGGAGCATGCCGGCGAAAACAAGCTCTTTGACGCCGTTTGCGTTGGCACCGGGTGTATTGAAAACGACGATACCCTTTTTCGCGCACTCGTCGATCGGAATATTGTTGACACCTGCGCCCGCGCGGGCGATAGCAAGCGTCTCGTCGGAGAATTCCATGCCGTGCATGGAAGCACTGCGGACCAGAATGCCGTTCGCTTCCTGTACATTGTCAGTCAGCTCATACTGATCGGTGAATTTGCTGAGTCCCTTTTGGGAAATATTATTGAGACAGGCGTATTTAAACATGTTTCTTCCTGTTTCCTTCCTGATGATCTGCCGTCAATATTTACACTGCTCGTCAGTCACTCCCCGGCTGTATCTGCCGGTCAGCAGCTGATTTGCGGGCTAATATTTTAATTGATTAACGCTGCAAAGTGCATAATAGCGCTTTGCAGACAGCCTGTCAATAGCCGCGGAAGGAAGCTTTCTCATATTTTCCCCGAAAATAACAGTCACGCCCTGTCAAAGGCGTGACTGTTACAAGCCGGTCTGTATAGTAATATCCGCTCAAACGGAACTTAAATCCGGATCACTTTCCGTCAACAGAAATGATTGCATCCACGCGGTATCCCTCAAGTTTTTTCCTTCCCTCGAGGCCCTTCAATTCGATCATGACAAGGATTCCGGCCACTTCGCCGCCGAGCTTTTCAATCAGCTCAGCTGCCGCCTTGACGGTTCCGCCGGTCGCCAGCAGATCATCCACGAGCAGAACCTTCTGTCCGGGCTTGATCGCGTCGATATGCATCTCCAGAGTTGCTTTTCCATACTCCAGATCATAATCGACGGACTCTGTCTTCCAGGGAAGTTTTCCTTTTTTGCGCGCAAGGGACAGGGGCTTGTGCAGGTTGTAAGCCATTGCGGCGCCGAAGATAAAACCGCGGGATTCCGCACCGACGATCACGTCAAAGTCCAGATCCTTCACAGCTTCCTGCATCTTGTCGATAGCCAGCTTCATGCCGTCTGCATCCTGAAAAACAGTTGTGATATCACGGAACATTACTCCCGGTGCCGGAAAATCAGGGATTACACGGATAAACTCGTCAAGTGTTTTCATGTCATTTCCTCCTTGTCATAAAAGTGCTGAGCAGCATTGATATAGTACTACAGTAAAAGCCTGCATGTCCATTCCTGAAATGGTTTTTACTATAAAACAGTTAAAAACCGTTGAAAAAAGCCGATGAGAAGCATACCGGTGCGTCAGGCAATTACAGGCCTGCGCAGGCCCGGTAAACCGCAGCGACCCTGTTTGCCAGCGGGATCCTGTCAGTCAGTTCAGAGGCCATAAAGCACTCCGCGCAGAATTCCTCCCTGTCTTCGAATCCGTCCCTGCACCCGGAGAGGAGCTTTCGGATGCGCTTGTCCCGGGAGACTCCGTAGGCATCGGAGACCGCATGGCCGATCTCATGTACGGTCAGGCGGCGGATGCTCATAGTCTCCTCCAGCTGACGGACCGCCCAGACATCCGCAAAAAGCGGATCTTCCAAAGCCAGTTGGTTGTGCGGTCCCGGTGCGATCCTGCCGGGATAATCATTCTCTCCCAGCGTCCTGGTGCAGACACCTCTCTTCTCAAAAAAAGAGGCAGCTTCCCTGTTGACAGCCTCCAGGATCCCGGCGGGGGGCGTGCCCTGTGACATCAGTTCCAGGCGCTTTTGGGCTGCCATTTCAGAAATCCGGCGGACGTTTTCATAATTCTCCAGAATCTCTTCCAGTTCCTCCCGGGGAATATCCATGGGCATGCGGCTGACACGGATCTGGTTGAAGGAGATGGAGGCCATATCTCTGTTGGATACTGCCAGGTCACGGCAGTCGGCAAAGACACCGTACTTTTCATTTTCGTACCGTGTACCCTCTTCCATTCCGAAATCCCATACTGCTGAGATCTCCAGTCCGGAAAACCGGATCCGGTATTCCCGTATCAGGTCCCGGATATAGCTCTGCTGCTCCCCGGAAAAACCGTCCTTTCCCATCTGTGAAAAATAAAAATAGGTGTTTCCTCTGCCCGGAAGAGACAGGATCTTATCCATAGTGCCTTGTTCCTTTTTAATGATTCCTCGCTGATCCCTCTGCCCGAAAGAGCACCTGCCCATTTTAACTGTTCTTCTTCGGATACGAATAACAGAAAGCAAGATCCTCGGGAATGTGCCTGCGGTCCCCGATGAAGAGAATACGGGGCGTGCCGTCCTCTTCAATCTCCACACAGCTCACGCTCACGTTGAAGAGCAGAAAATGTTTCATCTCCTGCCACGGGATGCCGGAGGCAAAATTCAGGAATGTCTGAATTGCTGTGCCGTGGGAAGAGATCACGATCGTACTGCCCTGATGCTCACGGGCGATCCGGAGTATGCCGTCCCGCATTCTGCAATAGACCTGGCCAAGGGATTCCCCTCCCGGCGCGATCGAATGCCCCCTGTCCACATTCAGGACATACATTCTGTAGAATTCCGGATAGGCCTGCTGGATCTGCTCTCTTGTCATCCCGTCCGCATCGCCGAAGTCAAACTCAATGACCGACGGATCCACAAGCACCGGCACAGGATGCTTCTGGGCCGCCAGACAATACTCCAGGGTCTTTTTTGCCCGCTGAAGCGGACTTGTGACACCCAGGTCCACGTCAATGTCCGCAAAATAGTTCTCCAGAAGCTTCCCCTGGCGCTCTCCCGCCTGATCCAGAGGATTGTCCGCGCGCCCCTGATAGCGCAGCTGCTGGTTCCACTGTGTCGTACCGTGGCGCACCAGATAAATGGTTGTTTTCTTCTTTAAACTATTATCTGTGTTATTTTCCATATTGTTTTCTCTACGGGCAGGCGTCAAGTCTGCCATATACTTTTCCATTCACTGTCCCGGATGAACAAGGTCCCGGACGAAAACTCCGCTGCCAGCGGATGGCCGGCGCCGTTCTGCAATTTCGGCAAAAGACTTTTCCGGTATCAGCGGAAGCGGTAGATGCCGCTGTCTCCCGCCGGTGTTACATAATCCCGGAACAGTCCTGCATCATGATCCAGATAAGCCCGGACCAGGGCTTCTCTGCCTGTTTTTTCCTCCATCCGCCGGATCGCCGGCAGATAGAGCAGATAGCGGTTGGTCGGTGATACCAGCTGCTGGTAGCGCGGTCCCAGCAGGAGGCTGGTGATGTATTCCGTCAGGCCCTCATTGACCTTTACCCAGGGCCTGCTGACGACTACGCCGGAGGACCAGACCCCGATGGAGGGGCGGAATCTGGCAGCCCGGTGGACAAATTCGTGCACCAGGCGCACTTCTGTCAGCGGGAGTGTCGGATCGTGGTAGCAGTAGATCGCGCCGTCCCTGAAATCACACATGGCAGGCGCGTCATTCCAGTACATATCCCACCCGGCGGTATCCAGGTAGCTGACATAGTACACGTTCCGGTCGATGGGGTCCACCCCTCTGCCGGAAATATCGATTCCCAGAAATTCTTTATGCAGATTTTCATATCGTCCGCCCAGGATGCGGCGGATTTCCTGTCTCGGAATCGGGATCCTCATGTCCGCTCTCCATCCTTCCTGTCAGGATTGCAATCGTTCCGGCAAAGATTTTTTCCGGCAAATGAAACCCTGAGTAAATAAGTGCTCAGAAAATGAAAAGAGATTCCTTCTTTGTCAGAAGATCGTCTCAAGGGTGTTGTTGAGTTCCGCCATCTCCCCGGCGGAGAGTTCCCACTGCAGGCATTTGACATTGCCCTCGACACGGACACGTTTCTGCGCGCCCACGACACAGGTGCTGACATAGTCCTTCTGGCGGGTCCAGTTGAGAGCGACCTCTGCCAGAGCAGCTCCGTGCCTGTCCGCGATCGGCTGCATAACGTCCAGAAGCTTCATGGCCTTGGAAAAATACGGCTCCTGGAAATATTTGCCGTAAAAACGGTTTCTGCTGTCAGCCGGCTCATAAGTCTCGACTGTGCGGTATCTGCCGGTCAGAAGACCGCCTGTCAGAGCGCCGTAGGCCATGGTGCCCATGCCCTGTGCATGCGCCCATTTCAGGAGCTCCTCATTGTCGCGGTGGAGCATGGAACACTGAAGCTGCAGGACCTCGATCTCCGAGGTCTTCCCTGCTTCCTCCAGCTGCTCTTTGGTAAAGTTGGAAACGCCGATATGGCGGATCTTACCCTGTTTTTTCAGTTCTTCCAAAGCACCGAAAGTCTCGGAAAAGGGGACTGCCGGATCCGGCCAGTGCACCAGCATGACATCGATATGGTCCGTCCGCAGATTCCTGAGCGAGTCCTCGCATTCCGCAAAAATGTTTTCAGGTTTACCGCTGCGCACATATTTTCCGTCGATAAAGCGGTTGCCGCACTTGGTCACGAGCAGGATCCGGTCCCTGGCGCCGATCTCCTCCAGCGCCCTGCCGATATACCGCTCTGCCCCTCCGGCATTGTAGGCCGGCGCCGTGTCAATGAGCGTGATCCCGCTCTCCACGGCAGCCCGGATCGCATCCAGTCTGTCCTCATCGGAATAGCTGTCCCAGCCAGCTCCGCCGATCCCCCAGGTTCCCAATGTGATCATGGAAATCTCCAGACCTGTTTTGCCGAACATTACTTTTTCTTTCATTTTCTTTTTTCCTTTTCTTTCCGTTTTCTTTTATACCGCCCTCTGGGGCGGCAGTGCGGGGAAAAGATAGGCAGCAGGAAAGGCGCGCCTTTCCTGCCGGCTTTTATCCGGACCTCCGTTACTGCGCTGCTGTCGCATCACCCGATGCACTGTCTTCGGGAAAACTCTTCTTCGAAGCCGTGATCGTGCCTGTCGCTTTCTCCTCTACACTTACATTGAACATATAGTCTCCGGGCTTGATCTCCATATATTCAATATTTCCGCTTTCCTCAAAGATGTAGTCAATGGTTGCGGGGGTATCGCTTTCCGATGTAGGAGGATTATTGATATCATTGCCGGTCCGGACGACCGTGACATGGACTTTTCCCTCTGTGAGGGCAGTGTCGATCATAAGGTATTCATTTTCCCCGATTGTGATCCCGCTTCCTCCGGCTGTTCCTTTTCCTGTCTGATCAAAGTTGGCGACGACACTTCCGTCATCCAGAACATCGATAAAGGTTTTGGGCTCCGTTTCCTTCTTTCCGCAGGCCGCGATCATCAGGATCATGGCTGCTGCCATCAATACTGCGGTCAGGCGAATCAAACTATTTCTTTTCATCGTTTTTCATTTCTCCTTTTCTCTTTCGATTCCTTCCGTCTTTTCAGAAACTGTTGCCCAATGAGGCAGATATCGCAGATGCAGTGCGTCCTTTTTCGGGCAGCTGTCTCATAAGACTTCGGGCCGCTACAATTCCTTATTTTATATATGCAGGCCAGACCCGTCAACAATGGAAGCCGCACTGTTTTCATTGCCGAAAGGCTCCCATGCATAGTACAATGAATATGTTAAAATCATTGTTTACAAACGCAAAGGAGGAAGCTGTGAGCAATCAGAAAGTGGTCGTATTGAATGCGGCAAAAATGAATTATGACGGGCTGTTGGATTTCAGCATACTCTCTCCGGAAACGATTGTGTATGATGACAGTGAACCCGGACAGATCCTGGAACGGATCCAGGGTGCCCGCGCAGTAGTGACGAAAGAACTCCCGGTTCCGGCTGAGATGATCGAACAGTTTCCGGAAAGTGTTGAACTGATCTGTGAAGCCGGAACAGGTTATAACAACATTGCGATAGATGCTGCCGTACAGAAGGGAATCACCGTCTGCAATGTCCCCGCCTACAGTTCCCACCGGGTGGCGCATACCGCCGTCATGATGATGCTGAACCTGTCATCCACCATGCAGATACAGATGAAAATGCTCGGGAAAGGCGACAGGAGCAATTTCACAGAGCACCTGCAGGTCCCGCACGTGGAAGTGAACGGGAAAACGCTGGGCGTCGTCGGATACGGAAATATCGGCCGCCAGGTGATCAAAGTCGGCCAGGCACTGGATATGAAGGTGCTCTGCTACACCAGAACTCCCCGTCCGGATCAGGAAAACCTGTCCTTCGTATCCCTGGAGACGCTCCTGAAAGAGAGTGATTACATATCTCTGCACTGCCCGCTGAACGATCATACCCGTCACATGATCAACGAGGAGACACTGGCTCTGATGAAGCCGTCTGCCTTCCTGATCAATACGTCGAGGGGTGCCCTGATCGACGAGCCCGCACTGATCCGCGCCCTCCAGACAGGAAAAATTGCCGGAGCCGGCCTGGATGTCCAGGAGACCGAGCCCCCTGCGGCCGACAATCCGCTCTATACCATGGACAATGTCATCATCACGCCCCACATGGGCTGGAAAGGTCTGGAGACCCGTCAGCGCCTGGTCGGTGTCGTCGCCGATGACATCCGCGGATTCTTCGATGGAAAGCCTGTCAACGTCGTGAGCTGAAATTCCTTCAGACAGTATGTACAGTTTCATCCGCAGCATCAATCAGAAAATGAGATGAAAAAAGTTCCCGCTCAAGAGTTTTCGTCTGAGCGGGAACTTTTTTCAAGTCAATTTTAGTATTCTTATTTACTCTTGCTTCTGACTCTCTGCCTCATCAGCCGGAATGCCTCTTTCATCGACAGGGCCGTGATAGCGGAAGCACAGCATCGTGATGTCGTCAAACTGTTCGGCGCCGTCCACGAAGGAATTGATTCCTCTCATCACGCCGCGCAGGACCTCCTCGGGCTCCGCATCCGGATTCTTGTTCAGGATCGAAAGCATGCGGTCTGTGCCATAGAGTTCGTTTTTCTTGTTTGCAGCTTCTGCCACGCCGTCTGTGTATACAAAAACGGTATCGCCGGGATAGAGCTGGAATTCTCTCTCCCTGAAACGTACGTCCTCCAGGGCAGCCAGTGCCAGGGAGTGACGGTATTTGATCAGCTCGAAGTCTCCGTCGGAACGCCGCAGCACAGGATGCTCGTGACCCGCGTTGACTTCCACACCTTTGCCGGTGGAGATCTCCACCACTGCCAGCCAGACGGTGACAAAAAGTTCTGCCTCATTGCCTTCCATCAGCTGATTGTTGACATTTCTGAGCGCTTCTCCGGGTCTCTCTCCGTTCTGAACACGGTTGCGGATCAGGATCTTGGAGACCATCATAAACAGGGCCGCCGGAACGCCCTTGCCGGAGACATCCGCCATGACAAGTGCGATATGGTCATCATCTACAAGGAAGAAATCATAAAAGTCACCGCCGACTTCCTTGGCCGGAGTCATGCTTGCATAGATATCGAACTCTTTCCTTTCAGGGAAGGCAGGGAAGAGGTGAGGCAGCTGGCTTGCCTGGATGGCGGTGGCCATCCCCAGCTCCGACTTGATCCTCTCCTTCTCCGCAGTGACTTTTTTCACCTGTCCGACGTAATGGATGGTCCTGGCGGAAAGGCTTGCGAACTTCTCGGCAAGCACCTCGATCTCATCTCCGGTCCTGTAGATATCCTCCATTCGGAACTGCTCTCTGGTCGCGCTGAGATTTTCCATTGTTTTAGTCATCGTGTTGAGCGGTTTTACGATTCTCTTGGAGAGGATAAGGGCGCTTGTGATCGAAAGAATAAGTACGATGAGCAGCAGCACAAGGATCGTATTTCTTGCATGTGAGATCTCATCATTGTAGGATACGACGGCATCTCTGAGAATGGAATCATACTGCTCTTCCATCATGGTTGTCGGCGTATCCGCCGCCTCTTTACCGACGGAGTTGAGGATCGTCCACCCCACTGTCGGGATCGGGGCACCGGACATATAGTACTGGATGCCTTCGGCCTCGACAAGCCTGACCGGGGTCAGCTCTTTCATCGAATCATTGACAAAAGCTGCCAGTTCATCCCCGCCGGACACCCTCAGGTCTTCGCTCTCCGAAGACAGACGGACTTGGAACAGCCCATCCTTCCTGGGAGAAAAGATCACATGGCCCTGCTCATTTACGATGCAGATGAAGCCGCCGTACTGGTCGGAAGCCTCCACAGCTTCCTGCAGGGAATCGAGAAAGAGATCCGCTCCCACTACAGCCGCAAGCTTTCCGTCGTGATAAACGGGGAGCGCACAGACAATGCCGATCTGGCCGTTAAAGGCATCTGTTTCCACATCTGTAAAGTAAAGTCCTTTTTTCGCAACCGCTCCGGTGTACCAGGGTCTCTGAGTCACAGGAATGTTTTTTAAGCTTCCGTCTTCATTGAACTTATCCCCCGCCCTGTCGTCCGCGATCAGAAAAACTCCTTCCGGGAGTCCGACAAAGCAGGAATCCAGAGCAGTGTTTTTAAAAACAGTCTCCAGCATCCCTGACATGTTTGCGATCAGCCCCAGCCGCGCAGAAAGATCCGGATCACTGAGATCGACTCCTTCCTCTGCCAGCAGCTGTACTGAAACCTTTCCGTCCATGGATGCATCCGGCCGGGCCGCACTCTCGGGACTGACACTTTCCGGTTCTTCGAAAAGAACCTGTGCATAGTCTGACATTACCCTGACACTGCTCTCCACTTCATGGAATATAGCGTCTGCGACATTTGCCTTCAGCATGGTGTCGCTTTCCAGGTTGTTGGAGACGACGCTGTCCATGGTCATTTTGGAAATCTCTGCGATCGACCCCTTCTGCTGTTCATTGGTCGTCGTCACCAGATTGTGCAGCTTGTTTGCCTGATAGGATATCACGATGGTATACACCGCGATGATCAGAACAGTTGTGATCAGCACCAGATTGAAGATCTTGTTTTCAATGCCTCCGATCACCAGATTCTTTATCTTCTTCATTTAAACCCTTCCTGATATTTATAATGTGATTCTCTTATGATGTCTTTATCTTTATGGCCTTCGGGTATCTGTATGGTAAATGCTGATTTAATCAAAAAAATATGTATACATCCGTATATTTTATCCGCATAATTTCCTATCGTCAACTGATTGAAAACCGGATCCCCGGGTCTTCAGGCAATTACTGCTCCCGGCGCCGGCTCTGCGGGGAAAAAAGTTCCTGGCAGGAAACGATTTCAGAAGGGCGCAAGGACTGCAGAGTATTTGCTCTATCCTGTAATAATACTTATAAAAGAAGGCACCTTCACCAATACCGAGCGCCGCGTCCAAAGGATCCGCAAAGCCGTGACTGTCCCCGGAGACATGCGGACCGACATCGATATCATCACAGACCTCATGAACGCCATGGGATATCACCAGAAACGAATGACCCCCGCGGAAGTCATGGATGAGATTGCCTCCCTCACACCGAGTTACCATGGCATTTCCCATGCCCGTCTGGACGCGGACGAGACGCTGCAGTGGCCCTGCCCGGACGCCTCGCACCCCGGAACGCCGATCATGCACGCCGCAGGTCCCGCCAGAGGCCGTGCCCTCTTCTATCCGGCTCCTTATACTCCCGCCGCGGAGCTTCCGGACGAAGAATATCCCTTCATCCTCAGCACCGGCCGCATCCTCTATCAGTACAATGCAACCGGAATCACCAACGCTGTCTTTGACGAGTTTGCCCGCATCCCAGAATACAAGGTCTGCGCCGTCACCCTGGAAAAAATGACGGAAAAGTAATAACAGTAATCCAGTAATTTCAGAGACCCCTTACAGCATCAAAACACCCCGATGAGCATTTTGCCATCGGGGTGTTTCTTTTTTGTGATGAAATCAGCGAAGTATCTGAGAAGCAATCCATCTCTTCAAACACATGTCTATAAACTGCATGTATCTACATTACATGTCTCTTAATTGCATACTTATAAATTACATGCCTATAAAATACTTGCTTATAATTTTATTTTTTAATCTTCACACTCTTTGCCGGGCTCCATGCAGACCAGTATTTTGCTTTGCCGACCGTCTTGTAGGTCCGGATCCTCACATAATAGGTCTTGCCCTTGGCAAGGCCTCCGATCACCCTGGAGACAGTTGCGGCTTTGATGATGTTGACTGTCTTGTTGCCGGATGCAAATTTCCTGTTTGTGCTGTACTGGATCTGGTATCCGTTTGCCTTGGCATTCTTCTTCCACCTGACAGTCATCTTTTTGGCTGCGCTGTTTGCAGCAGAAGAGATTGCAGGCCTTGCAACGCGATAGGTTGCCAGAGTCCTTGCAAGACCGTTTCCAGAGGGTGCAGTAGGAACAATTTTGAAAGTATACTTCGTGCCGTTGGCGTTGGCCTTGGTGTCTGTGCAGGTGATTGTGGATCCGCTCGCAATAGTTTTGACCAGAGTGGATCCCCTGTAGACCTTGTAGCCCGTCGCGCCGGCAACGCTCTTCCAGGTCAGCTTAATCCCGGTCGCCTGATTGGCTGCCGTAATCGAAGATGTCGCGGCAGGGACCACCTTGATGGTAATCGCTTTGGATGCAGCATTGAAGTTTGCTGTCGCGGCGGCCGTTGCCGTGATCGTTGTGGTACCGACTTTCTTTGCGGTAATCGTGCCTGCAGTATTTACCGCAGCGACAGCCGCGAGGGAAGACTTGTAGGTTTTCGCTCCGACAGCGCCTGTAATGGATACGGTCGCTGTCTTTCCGACCGCGATCGATGCGGCAGATACTTTTATGGCTATGTTCTGTGCTGCCTTGTTGATCTTGAAGGTTGTAGTTTTAGTGCCGGTGTAGTTTCCTTTGCCGGTGATGGTGACTGTGGCTGTGCCGGCGTTTTTGTTGTTGGAATATGTGACTGTGTAGTCGGTATTCAGTTTCAGCGTTGTCGAACCCATCTTTACGGTCGGAGCCGGTGTGAACGCCGTTCCCGTGTAAGTCCTGGCAGGAATAGCATCGACAGATGCACTCGCAAGAGTGCGGGGAAGGACGCTCATTGTCTCCTGCTCGACCATACCACACTCAGTACAGGTTCGCTCCCTAAGGCCTTCACTCTCATAAGTAGGCGCAGTCACGACCTTCCAGTCGCCGAATGTATGTCCCTTTGCCGGAATGGCCTCCTGAACTTTCAGTGTTTGTCCGCATACAGAGCAGTGAGATCCTTCTGTCAGGCCGCTTTCCGTACAGGTTGCGGCTTTGCCCTGATCCGTTACGCTCGTATGGCCAAGGGCATTGATTGTCTCTGACCTTGTATGACGCTTATCATTGCTGCAGGTATAGGTGCGTGTCCCGCTCTCCGTACAGGTCGGCTCTTTGGTAACAGCCCCGCTGTCCCAGGCATGGCCGGTCGCCGGAATCACCTCCTGGGCTTTCAGGACTGCTTTACACACAGAGCAGTGAGATCCTTCCGTCAGGCCGCTTTCCGTACAGGTCGCGGCAACGGCCTGATCCGTTACGCTCGTATGGCCGGTCGCTTTGATCACTGTCTGGGCTTTCAGGATTTCTCCGCATACAGAGCAGTGGGATCCTTCCGTCAGGCCATCTTTTGTACAGGTCGCGGCAACGGCCTTGTCTGTCACGATTGTGTGCCCGGTTGCATTGATCTTTTCTGTTTTTGTATGAGTCTTATCATTGCCGCAGGTGTAGGTCCGTGTTCCATCCTCTGTGCAGGCAGGCTCTTTGGTAACTGCTCCTTCGTCCCATGCATGACCGGTCGCTTTGATCACTGTCTGTGCTTTCAGGATTTCTCCGCATGTAGAGCAGTGGAATCCTTCCGTCAGGCCTGTTTCTGTACAGGTCGCAGGAACAGCCGGATCTGTAACAGTCTTATGGCCGAGGGCATTGATTGTCTCTGTTTTTGTGTGGCTCTTATCATTGCCGCAGGTGTAGGTCCTGGTTCCGCTTGTTGTGCAGGTTGGCTCCTTGGTAACAACTCCGCTGTCCCATGCATGTCCGGTCGCTTTGATCACTGTCTGGGCTTTCAGGACCTCTCCGCATGTAGAGCAGTGGGATCCTTCCGTCAGGCCTGTTTCTGTACAGGTCGCAGGAACAGCCGGATCCGTCACAGTCTTATGGCCAAGGGCATTGATCGTCTCTGTCCTTGTATGGCTCTTGTCGTTGCCGCAGGTATAGGTCCTGGTCCCGCTTGTTGTGCAGGTCGGCTCTTTGGTAACAACTCCGCTGTCCCATGCATGACCGGTCGCCGGAATCTCCGACTGTGCTTTCAGGACTGCTTCACACACTGAGCAGTGGGATCCTTCCGTCAGGCCGTCTTTTGTACAGGTCGCAGCAACGGCCTTGTCAACCACGATCGTATGGCCGGTCGGGTCGATCACCTCCTGGACTTTCAGGATCTCTCCGCATGCAGAGCACTGGGTCCCTTCCGTCAGGCCGCTTTCCGTACAGGTCGGCTTTTTGGCGGGCAGGGTCTTTTCCGTGTGGTTTACCGTAAAGGTCAGCTCGGCAGATTTACCGGAGTTGCTGTTTGAAGCGCTGATTACCGTTTCCCCGCATTTTTTGGCAGTCACAGTACCTCCTGATACAGATGCCACTGCAGTATCTGAGGAAGACCAGCTGACATTGTTCAGGAAGATCAGGCCGCTCGAAGTATACGTTCTGGAGCTCTTGGGATAGGCTGTCCCGATTGTAAGGATATGGTCACTGCTTTCACCTGCAGTACCTTCCGATGCGCCGCTGATGGCTGCAGTCCCGCTCAGATAGGAACTATTGACCTCCAGCGTCTGGATGCATTCGCCTTCCATGTCCATGGAGGACTCGTCCAGGCCGTCTTCAAAACTGAATTCTCCGGCTGTTGAATTATAGTATGGCGCACTGTCGGAACAGAAAGTTCCCAGTCCGATATACAGATGGGTAGGATCGATCATCTGGGTATAATGTCCCGTTACTGCGCCCGCAGTATTGTTGACCCAGTCAGTCTTTTCTTCATACCACTGTTCGATACCCTCTGTCATGGTATCGGTCCAGTTCCACGCCAGGACTTCCCCATAAGAGCTCGTCCCGTCTTCACTCTGAATAGAAAAGCAGTCGCCCCCGTTTGTCCTCAAATGCTGCACTGTGAGCGCAGCTTCTGCCGCACGGATTCTGGCTATATACTCCAGCTGACGGGACCATTTGATGGGCACATAGTCAGCCTCTGTGAGAGGCTGGCTGTTCGTGGGATTGATGACACCTTCTCTGCAGGCCTCCAGCCGGATTTCATTGATCCGTTCAAGAGCGGCGTCAACTTGTGAGATATATTTTCCATGAAGGCCAAGCAGCACACAGCCTGATGAAGGTGTAGAGACATCGGTGGGCAGGATCGTCAGAGAGGAAAGATCCACGACGTCCGACGCCGCACCTCTCCGGGCAGCCCCCATGCCGGCCTTGACTCCGTCTGAATAGACAGGATCCAGATGGTCTTCCAGCTCCGTTACCGGAGGATGCTCCAATTCCACCTGTTCGGAATCCTGCGGTATCATTTGAGGATCTTCCGCTTCTTCTTCAGGAACCGCCGGTTCTTCCCCGGAGCCGGCAGTCTCCTGTCCGAAATCATCTGCTGTATTATTTTCAGAAATTTCCGGAATTTCCTCCGGCTCCTCCTCACTTTCTTGGGGTCCGGGCTCCTCCTCGCTGGCGGGCATCTCTTCAGCCGTCTCCTCTTCCTCATCAAGGTCATTCTCTGCCTCGGGATCGGCGGTATCGGCCGGTTCAGTAAGATCTGCATCCACGGATTCTTCTACGGAATCCCCGGCCAAATCTTCCTCCGTATCCTCCGTCGTCTCTGCAGCCGCAATCTCCGAAGTATCCGCAGCATTCTCGTCAGCAAACACTGCCGTTGACAAACTTCCCATATATCTCATCCGAGTTCAACGCAACAGGTTCTATATTCAGCGCAATGCGATTAGCTTCGTTTTCCAGCTCTTTGAAAGAAGATTGAAGAAGAGCACTTCCGGATTCATAGGTTGCCTTCAGATCCGAGAAAACGAGACAAACATTTGCAAGCTGCTCTTTTCCAAGAGCACTAAACAAATTCGACAATGCTGTAATGGTCACCTGGCATAGATCGGAATGCCCTACAGCGTAGGAACGGGCATTCTCGAGATACGGAGGAAGCTCATCAAGCAAGATCAGGGTTTTTTTTCCTTGAAGTAAGTTAATCCATGCAGACTCACCTGGAGCGCGTAGCGGTGAATAATAACCGGAGAACACTTCTCGCTTTCCAAGTTGGTCAGCAAGACTACCCCAAATTCCATATTCCGCGTCACTTTCGCGCCCGGAAAATGCAATAACCTCTACGGCTCCCACATCATCGTATGCATTTCTGAGGACTTTCTTTCGCAAATCCGGATTCTGCGCAAGAAGGGCTAATGCCAGCATGTTATGTGTTTTACCACCACCCATCGCTTGTGTTAGCTTTATAACACCTGTGGCGGACTTTCCAGAGAAACGATTAAAAGCCGTGTTGAACAGAATATCCATTCCTCTAGTCTTAAAGTTTTCATCGAAAAACTTCGATGCGTCAATACGACCCTCAACAAGATCGCTCAGATTCAGCACATCATCGCGTGTGGTATCCACAAATACGCTCTCACGCGGCTTGCAAAGTTCAGTAACTCGTTTCACTTTCTTATTCCTCCCAAGTGTGTACTTTTGTGAATGTAAAAATCTTTTCTATTTCTTGCGAAAACTCCCATATTTTCTTTTGACTTTTTCTGCAAGTATTTTTGATTTTGTTTTCAGATGGCTTCATTCTTCAGTCTCCCCATGAGTCTCTACTCCCTCTCGTTCAGCATCAAATGGAAGTGATGGGTTTGGTCCTTTTCTTCAAAGATGATCTAGAATGCGTCTTTGAATTGTTGGCAGTCAATGCTTTCATCCACAAAATACAGACGGTCGTTAGACGAATCGCTGTGTTTGATATAGGAAAGCATAGCCTGCGCCAGATGTAACTCTGTGTAGTCTGGCACGCCACCAGCAACTCCCGCCAGGAATGCTTATCACTATCTATAGACTTTAGTTTACCACCTCTTAGTTCTATTACAATAAAGCACTTCTTTTCTCTCGCTCTTCGTCTTTTTTCTTGCACATGTTATATATTAAATCTGGGATGGCACAGCATTCTTTTCTATGTATATAAAGATCACGTTGAATCTCTTGAAGGTCTTCCATGTTCTTGGTTTCGCCGGAATTAATTTTTACTTCCATCTTTTTCAGTCTTTCCATATCTTCATTCAGAGAAAAAAACAAACCATATAACAATTTGAATATAGGAGCAATAAAGGCCAAACGCCCTATCAAAGAAACAACTGATTCTTTATTCAAAACACCAATTGCAAAAACAAGGATGATAAGCGTGACAGCTACTGCTATTCCATAATTCCTAATTCTTTGTCTCAGTTCATAATCCCACGAATAATTTTCTCTTTGACATGTCAGTATCCCTTCCAAAATAGGTTTTTCAGTTGCCGGTTTGGAATACCAATTCTCCAATTCTCTCTTTTTGTTCTCATCAGATAGAATATCTTTTGAATACTTAGAAATATCACTATTCACATTTCTCTCTTCTCCGAAAAGGCGTGTATCCCACGGCATCTGGTAAACATAAACATCAAACTTTTGCTGAATATAAGCCGCAAGTTCCTTCTTCCTTTTACTCCAGATGATGGCTAAATCGCTTATAATAATACCCGCAATTGAAATAATATACGATATCGTCATAATACTATGAGTTTGAGAAACAAAAACTACTAGAACGGAAATACAAAAGGGAATGATCAGCGAGAGCATAATAACCATATAGATGGACTTTTTTACATACTTATACAATTGTCTTTGTGCAGCAAGCATAGCAATACTTTTATCTTCATTTTGTCTTATGTCTATTCCGTTACTCATTTAAACTCCTTAGTCACTAAATACCGGAAAAGAGGATCCTAAAATCTCCCGACATTTGACATTGCCACTTTTTGATCCACTTTTTCTAATGTTGAGGCTTATATCTCCGCTATGACTTCTTTAATCTCGTCTAAAAAAAGATGCTTGTATTTCGGTTCATCGTCAATTGCCTCTTGAACTTTTGTAATTGCCCTGTCAAGCCGTTCACGCTGAAAGTCAAATTCTGCTAATGGATAAAGCTGTTTCAAGCCAGACAGTAGATACCGTTTTGTATCATAACCATAATATTGGCATGTTAAGTAGAAAGCGACTACAAGCTGTTCAATGCGATATGAACTGAAGCTTTTGAAGTTTTTCTTTACATTCCAGTATTTTATTAGCCTCAAAACAGGCTTAACCATATAACAGTTAGTTTTATTGGCTTCGGAAATATAATTTAAGTCAGCATGACAGTATGTTGGCATCCACTCCGAATCATTCTTCTTGATACGATATATAAACCCTTCTTTTATAGCAGGAGTAATCTCAAACTTTATATGCTGCATCTGAAGAACTATTGTCGGGCTCGATTGTTTTATCAATGATGTGGAATATTTTGCCTCTACTGCTCTTTTTACTCGATCCAGATATGTTTGCGGCCTACATCCGTCATCATCCATAACGAGCATAATATCCACATCGGTATTATAATCTATCGATTGAGGTAAATTTGTGTCACGATCATAGGAACCAAAAACCTTTATTTCTTTCAGATTAACTGACTCGTGCAATCTGAAATAATCTTTCATCCTCTCACCAAACACATCTAGCGACGTTCTGATTGAATCTTTTTCAGTTCCTTTGATAATCAGTTTAGAAGCAACATCATTCAAGTAGCTGTTTAACGAAATGGTATTCACCACCTTTCTTTTCTTCCTATTACCTATTCATCTATTCTGTCCTTTAGCCATAATTACTATGGTTTATCCTCTTTTCACCATCTTTATATCTTATTCTATGTTCGTTACGATACTGCTTATTCTAATCTCTTTATAGGTTGCTCTCCTACAGAGGTTTTTACACTTAAACATCCATTCAACACATCGTTTTCTCCACAGTAGTAGTTCATATGATATTTATTATTGTAACACAATTAAAAAAAGCTCTCCACCCGAAGGAAGAGAGCCATAGCATTCCATCTTATACTACTCTGATTAATATTGGTTTATGAGCCCTAATGCCATGTCTGTTTTGCCCAGAGGTTGAACGATCGAAAAATATACAAATGCGCGAAAGAATATTTGACTTAAAAAATCCCGAAAATTGAAAAATAGTAGGTGTGTTAGAACTTAAGAAAGAGGCCAGAACCCCAGTGTTTATGCGGGTCTCAGGCACTTATACACGTCCCCTGGTTCTTGGAGTCAAAGCCGCTGATACTCAGGACATGGATGATCCCCGCGCCCTGGTAGAGCTCCCTGGTCTCCTCTTCCAGCAGGCCTTTTTCTCCCAGGAGCATGGCTTTGAGGACCGGCGAATTCTGTTGGGAAAACAGACGGTCTATGATCGAAGATAAGTATCTTTTGAATAGAAATAATGCTGCGGAAAGTCTGTCTGCCGGGGCTGAGACCGCGAGGATGTCCGCATTGCGGAGCGAAAACTCGATCCGCAGGATGTGATAGTACATACGAAGGTCAAATTCCCCTTCGTTCATGGCACCGCGAAAAGGATACAGTTGTCCCCTGACGCGGACACGGGCGCTCATGTCTGCCCCGGGTTGGTGATCCAGAATGCATAGCACCTTGTCTTTCTTGTTCAGATTAAAAGATGGTTGAACCTGTTCGGTATCACTCTCAGGCCTTTCTGCATCAGGCGCGGCTATCGGGGTTTCGATCCGCACATCGGACAAGATCATGCGCCAGACGACGGTGTCCTCCTGCAGCTTCGGTTCGATGCTGCAGACAGTCCCTGTCATCTGAAGGGTTTCTTCCCGGAAGGGTTCATAATCAGTCAATTCAGGCCCAAGGAGAAAAACAGTAATCCCGATCGCGGCTGCCGCGATGGCAAGGACCGCGAAGAGAGGTCTTCCGGTCGAAAAAGGAAAAAAGCGCAGCCCCCGGTCTTTGCGGGTGGCTGCGCTGTATGCGTCAAAAATATAAGTTCGCAACACTCAGGCACCTCCGCTGTGCAAAACGGCGGCTTTGTCCTGTGCGATGATTTTATTTTAGCATCTTTCTTTGTATTTACAAGCCCGTGCAATATCCATGCAGGCCGGGTGATCGTTTACTCCCCGTTCTGTACGATCTTTGTGTTCTTCTGAAGCAGAGTCTCCGAGCTGATCGTGTAGGTGTTCATGAAGACCGGATTTTCCTCTCCTTCAATGAGGATCTGCACCTGGCGTGTGGCAGGGAGCTCCGCCAGGGAGTTTACGATCGAGTAGATGGCGACCTCCGGATCCACAGGGTAGGGGTTGGTGAGGAAGGTCTTGTCAAGAGTGACTGTGCAGATATTGTCACGGGTCACTATGTTGACCACTTTCGTGTTCTCATTGACAGTGGGATGGTTGAAATCGCCGTTCGGTCCGGCAATCACCTGTTCCACAACCAGCCTCTCCATTGGAATATTGCCGTTGAAGACAACCGTCCGATAGGTCTCCACCAGTTTTTTGCCGTCCTCGGACGCAAAGTAGAGGTGGATCTCCGCCCGCTCAAAGTTGAGCATCTCACTGCCCGCGTTGTAAATAAATTGATCCGCGGTCATATTTTCAGATTTGCTCCCGTGCTCATCCACGATCAGGGCTCCGTTTACACGGATCGTGACGCGGCGGATCTCTGACAGTTCGCACAGCGTATTGACAATGGCTGCGCGGGTCAGTTTTTCCGTGATCTCATCCATCTCACGGTAGGAGCCGGACATTTCCAGGATGGTCGTATTTTTATCGATGGAGCAGTCACCGCATTCAAATCCGCTGATGGGAGCAGTCAGAATTTCATCGGCAGGCGGCGTTGCAAGAAGATCCAGCAGTTCCCCAACCTGTCCATATAAGGACTCCGCTTTCAGCGCCTTCTGCTTTGGAATAAGTCCGGTCTTTTCTTTGTTCAGATAGAAGACACGGATTGTTTTTTCATCCGAATCTTTCCCTGCACAGCCGCTAAGTCCCGCAGACAGACCAATCAACAGCAGCAGGAATGCCAAAATAAAGCAGACCGCAGATACAGGGGATTTCCGGATCCCGTTCAGGGAAGCATTTCTTCCAGATGAAGCACAAACAGCGGCGGATCCTTCAGGGAACCCCTGCGTACAGTTCATGGAGGCGGTTTTTCTTTTCATAACTGATTCCTCCCTTCTTCTGCAGATTTGGATTGATCAGAACCGGATTGGGCCGAGCCGGATGTAGCAGAACCGGATGAATCAGAACCTGATTGGGCTGAGCCGGATTGAGCAGATGGATCAGCCGTGTCAGCTGCGCCGGGTTTATATTTGCGCCGGGAAACCTGTATAGTCTTTTCCAGGTATTCTTTCTGCGCGGCATTGTTTTTGCGGCGGCGCAGAAAGCGCGTGATCTGTCTGCGCTGTTTATTGACCTCCAGCTCCATGGGCTGTACGGAATAGTGCAGGGGTATGCGCACGATAAAGGTAGTCCCCTCGCCTTCTTTGCTCTCGACGGAGATGGTGCCGTGATGACGTAAAATGGCACTCTTGGTGATCGACAGGCCGAGTCCTGTCCCGCCGATCTCGCGGGACCGGGATTTGTCCACGCGGAAAAACCTCTCAAAAATACGGGCCTGGTCTTCCTCCGGGATACCGATTCCATTGTCCGCTACGCTCAGGGTGAAGTATTCCTCGTCCGCGTCAACCGTGACTGTCACTTCGCCGTGCTCGCGGTTATACTTGATGGCATTTTCAATCAGATTTGTGAGGACCAGATTGATCCTGGTGGAATCCACCTCTGCGTGCACCTCCCTGCGGTTTATCAAGGTCATTGCGATATCCGCGATTTCCGCGATGGGGCGCATGCGCTTCATGACGGCCTCCGCAAGTGCGTTGATGTCCGTCTCGGTTACTTCGAGGTCGATATTGGTCCTGTCCTCTTTGACCAGGGCCAGCAGGTCGGAGATGATCTTGTTTTCGCGGTCGATCTCGCTGTCGATATCCTCCAGAAATTCTCTGTAAACGGCAGGATCCACGTCTTCTTCCGATAGGAGAGACGCAGCCAGGACTTTCATGGATGTCATGGGCGTCTTGAGCTCGTGCGAAACATTGGCGACAAACTCCTGGCGCGACTGGTCAAGGGCATTCATCCTGCCAAGAACCGTGTTGAAGGCATCCGCGATATGCATGGTCTCCAGATAGCGGGGCGCCGAGATCGGTTCATTGGAATACCCCTCTTTGACTTCAAGGATATCTCTGGACAAAACTTCAAAGGGGCGCACGAGCATTCCGGAAATAATGATGGATGCCAGGAAAACCACGATCAGCATGACCGTCTGCAGCATAAGCGCCTTGCTCCGCAGTATATCCTTGGTCTTCTGGATATATTCCGTGGAAGTACTGGCGAGCAGCACGCCGCGTACCGCATTGGCCTGGCCGTTTTCACCGTTCAGGCCGCTGTGGGCAAAGCCGGCATCCTGCATCCCGGCTGCGGACGAACTGTTGGTGTTTACGGAATAATCCAGTCCCTCCATGGATCTGGTCTCGATGATCGGCACCACGATCTCGATAAAGCCGTATTGTCTGTCATAATTCTGAGATCCTTCCCGCTCGCCGGTGAGCAGGCAGGTGATGACATCCTGTGAGACAATCGTCTTGTTTTCCGAAAGGCCGTAGGTGTCTTTGACAACAGTCAGTGTGGAGTCAATGATCATGAGACGCCCGTCATACAGGGTCGCAAACTCGGAGAGCTCCGCATCGACCTGACCTGATTCCCGGTTGACAAGGTAATTGCTGTTGATCAGATGGTTGGCCAGAGACCGGAGCTGACCCTTGACCTGCTCCACACGAACCTCCACTGCGCGCTCCTCATAGTTGCGCAGGATTCCGTTCTGGAGGAGGATGCAGGGCACAACGCCGACCAGAAATATGATGATGAAGAAAATGACCCGCAGGCTTCGCAGAAAAGTCAGCCTGTTCAGGATCTCTTTGATTCTAATCCGCATAAATATACAGGGCTCCGTTCAGACACCATACAATAAGGCAGCCCGGCATGGATCCGCAAGGGCGGAACACACTGACGGGCGCCTGGATTCGTGTTTTTTGAAAAAATGCTGAAAGCGCTTGATCTCCGGCCTGATCCTCCGGCTTGAAAGCTCCAGCTGCAGTCTATTTTTCGTGGCTCCTGAAATAGTAGCCAAGTCCCCACTTGGTCTGGACATAACGGGGGTCGGAGGCATTGTGCTCGATCTTTTCACGAAGCCGGCGTATATGCACATCGACTGTACGCACATCTCCGGGGGACTGGTATTCCTTGCCCCAGACCATCTGCAGGAGCATTGCGCGGCTGTAGACCTTTCCGGGGTGAGTTGCCAGGAGCTCCAGCAGTTCAAATTCTTTGCTGGTGAGATTGATCTCCTTGTCCGCAAGAGTGACGCGGCGGTTGTCCAGATCCATGCGCAGATCGCCCACCTCAATGATATTTTCAACGGGTGCTTCCGTTTTGCGCACGCGGGAAGTGCGGCGCAGGATCGCCTTGATCCTTCCCTTGACCTCCAGGGGATTAAAGGGTTTTGTCACATAATCGTCCGCCCCGTAATCCAGCCCGAGGATCTTGTCCATGTCATCTCCGCGGGCAGTGAGCATGATGACCGGTACGTCGGAAAACTCCCGGACCTGCTGCAGCACATCAAAACCGGACAGTTTCGGAAGCATGACATCCAGAAGTACGATGTCAAACGGGTTTTCGCGTATCATTGCGACAGCTTCCTCTCCGTCATAGGCACATTCCACTTCATATCCATCCTGAAGAAGGCTGAACCGCAGCCCTTTCACGATCATCCTCTCATCATCTACGACCAGAACTCTTACAGCCATATATATGTCTCCCCTTCAATTCCACGACAGCAGCCTGCCGGTATGGATCATTGTATAAAGCCCGAAACCGCAGCATCACATCAGACGGTTATAAATGCTTTCATTTTCTGAAAGCTGGCATCCTTGATGCCGGGGACCTTCATGAGGTCCTCAACTGCCTCAAATCTCCCGTTTTGTTCCCGGTAGTCTATAATGCGCTGCGCTTTCGTCTCCCCGACGCCGGGTATTTTCATGAGCTCCTCTTTGGACGCCGTGTTCAGATTGATCCTGAGCGTCCTGCCGGCGGTATGGTCTTCTGTCTTTGGGGAAGCGTCGGACAAATCTTCGGAAGAGCTCTCTCCTCTTACAATAAAAGGGGTATCCGTCCCGTCGGTAATTCCCAAAGTTCCCTGGGCTGCCGGTGCAGCAGCACCCGCCGTCTCCTGTCCGGAATCCCCCTGCGGTCTGAGAAAATTTGCTGTCTCCTCCTTTGAGGGAACACGGATCTGCCAGGCATCCTCGATCTGCATCGCCAGATTCAGCCAGGACCTGTCTGCGTTTTCCGAAAATCCGCCGGCAGCTTCCACGGCATCACGGATCCTGCTCCCGGCGGGCAGTATATATACGCCCTCTTTTCTAACCGCACCGCAGATATGGACAGTCACCGTCGTCTGCGGCAGATCTTCCCGCTCCGTGCTCTGAGAAGAGGTGTCTGCATTCTCTGATATCTGAACGGGTTCCAGTACAGGCTGGTCTGCGCCGGAGGAACAGCCGCACAAAAACAAGAGCAGCAGAAGCACATATACCCAAAAAACAGGACCAGAAAACCGCAGCCTTCTTAATAACCGGGCAGCTGCGTCATGAAAAACGATTATCTGTTTTGAAATCACACAATCACCTCCGTTTATTTGACCAAACGGCGGCTTTGCCCTGTGCAATATAGTTATTGTAGCAGGTCGACTCCTTTTTTGCACGCTGTTTTGTATACGAAAATGACATACAGAAAATGCACGCAGAAGGCTCTGCTTTTCAGAAGGGTCTGTATCGTGACGGCAGATGCCTTTTGCAGGCCGGGCAGGCCTGACCTTCTTGACAGGATCACCGGATGCGCCCTATAACAGTGTTAAGTACAGCACAACTATAAGATTGAAAGGAAACAGATCATGTGCACCCGCTTTTACGTTCTGCCCGGCTCGCCGGATCTCGAATACATTCTGGCTGCCGCCCGAAAGTCTCCTCTGCTGAGAAGATTTGTGCACAGCCTGAAAACATCCGGCGAGATCCGCCCGACAGACATCGTGCCTGTCCTGGCGCCGGACAAGAGAGGCAATGCTGCCGTTTATCCTATGCAGTGGGGTTTCAGGCTGCCCGCAGGCAGGACCGGTGAAAAAGGCATGCTTCTCGTCAATGCGCGTACGGAGACTGCGGCCGAAAAAGCAGCCTTCCGGGATGCCTGGACTTCCCGGCGCTGCATCGTTCCCGCCTCCTGGTATTATGAATGGGAGCATTTTACCGATGAACGCGGCCGCAGGAAGACAGGGCAGAAGTACGCGATCTGCTCCGGCTCTTTTCCCCAACTTCCTGCTCCCGGCAAATCCCCTGAAGAGAGATACGCCGAAGAGAAATCCCATGGAGAGAAATCCCCTGAGAAGAGATTCCCTGAAGAGAAATCCCCTGAAAAGAGATCCCCTGAAGTGAGCATGGAGACAGTCCTGCCGGCTCATACTGAACTCGGCGAAGAGGTTCTGAAGGCTTCTTCTGTCACCTGGCTGTGCGGCCTCTACCGGATCGAAAACAATGTCCCTGTCTTTGTCATACTGACAAGAGAGCCCGGTCAGGAGCTGTCCCGGATCCACGACAGGATGCCGCTGATCCTGCCGCCGGAGGCCGCACTGGACTGGATCCGTCCACAGACGAAACCGGAAGATCTCCTGCAATATTCCCTGACAGAAATGAAAATACGGGCAGCGCACTGATTTCAGGCGCCGCCCGTATACTTTTTTTTACAATGGATCAGTCTCCGGCCCCGGGACTTTGTTTTCACATGTATACATGGTGAAAACTGTGTGATGAAAACTATGTACTGCTCTGTGTAATGCCTTTGTATTCGAGGCAGAGCATGGTGAGGTCGTCAAACTGCTCTGTCTCTTTTATAAATTCGCTGACGGCAATATACATATTGGTCACAACCATCTCAGGCACAGCATCCGGATGCTCGTTCAGCGCCTTGACCATGCGCTCCACTCCGAACATATTGTTGTCCGCGTCCTCTGCCTCCGGCAGTCCGTCCGTGTATAAAAACAGCTTCGTGCCCGGCTCCAGCTGCAGCTCGTAATCCGTGTACTCCATGTCTTCTATGCCGCCGAGGACAAAACCGTGTTTGTCCTTGATGAGCTCATACTGTCCATCCGGCTTTTTCAGGACAGGATACTCGTGCCCTGCATTGGCAGCGGTAAGTTTTCCGGTGGAGATTTCCAGAATGCCCAGCCAGGCAGTGACAAATACTTTGTCTTTGTTATTCATACAGAGTGTATTGTTTCCGTCATGCAGGATTTCCGCAGGGGATTTGCCGGTCATGGCGAAATCTGACAGCATGATCTTGGATGACATCATTACCAGGGCTCCGGGAATCCCCTTCCCCGATACATCCGCGATTTCCAGGCAGAGATGGTCTTCATCGATCAGGAAGAAATCATAGAAATCGCCTCCCACTTCTCTTGCGGGATCCATGGAAGCAAAAACGTCAAATTCCGCACGGTCCGGAAAGGCCGGAAAGGTACTGGGAAGCATCCCGTCCTGGATCGCCGCCGCAAGGGCAAGCTCCGTCTTGTCACGTTCCTTTTCCGCCGTAAACTGCTTGACTTCATCGACATAGTTCACGACCTGCTCTTCCATGCTGTCGATGGAGGAGGCCAGCAGGCCGATCTCATCTTTGTTGTGGATCACGTCGGTGAGTTTTTTCCCGGTGGTATTGTTTTCTTTGGCAAAACGGCTGGCTTCATCTGTGATCTTCTGCAGAGGGATCAGCAGTGCCTTTCGCTGATAGATCGCATTGAGCAGGTTTGCAAGTACGGCAAGCACCAGAGTCGCCTGAATAACATCTTTAATGTATTCGATTCGTGCTATGGAAAGCGCATTCATCTGCCGCTGTACACAGAGCAGGGCCTTGGTCTTTCCATCACTTCCCTTGAGGGAAGTCATGGCAGTGATATGATGGGTCTTCGCGTTATACTGCTTTCCCGCAAGGACCAGGGATTCCGAATCCGACTTCCCTTCCATCATCAGCCTGTATTTCAGCCGGTACTCATCATTGGTCGTCGCCTTGATGTATCCGACTTCATAGGGTGTATAGACACTGTTGTGGTTTACTGTGGAAATAATATATTTGACATGTCCGTAGTCGGACTCGTCCGGCCGGATGACGTAAATAAATGTTGCTTCGGAAGCATTGCACAGCCGGTCCAGCCTGTCCCAGGTCTCCTGATACCCTTCGGTCCTGCCTCCGCTCTCAAGATATTCATCCAACCGGTCCGGATCGATTTCATAATGAGCTGCGGCAGCGATCCGGAAACCGCCCCGCGTGTACATGCGCAGGAGCAGTTCCGTAAATCCCCTGTAGCCGATGATACACATGGTCACACCGAAGATCAGGATCAGCAGTGTATAAGTCAGAAGACTTTTAAATGCAATGCGGCTTATTTTTAAATTTTTCATTATTCCTCTTATATCAAAATCATTCTAACAAAATAACAAAATATGCCGCTCGCGAGAGCGTATACATCGCCGTGGTTTGAATCTTCTGTTATTGTAACCTTTTTGGGGACATCACGTAAAGAATTTCACTATAATTGGATCGTTTGGATCATTTGTTTTTTGCCGGTCTTCTCTTTTTTCCGGAGTTCCGTTTCTTTTCCAGCAGTTCCAGTCCCACGCTCTGCGTATCTCCGTCAACAGCGTCAGCCAGCCATTTGGCCATGCTGGGCATGCCGCGCCTGTGCAGGTAAAACTCCGGCTGCCGCACCATAGTGTGGATGGTCCCGCCCCGGTAGAGGACCGGACGGCGCCAGTCATAGAGATAAAATCCGAAGGAAGGCGTCACTTTCTGCATGGCGCGGACCATATCCCTGAGCTGGCGGGTGAAAATCCTCTGCATCCGCTCATCGGTGTCGTAGGTCTTGTTCTTTACATCATTGTAAAAAGCACTGAGCAGATAGTCCCGCACGGAGCAGGCATAGAGATAGCGGTACCGGTCTCCCCTGCGCCGGTAGAGGGCACGGTACCAGTCCAGGGTCAGATTCCGTCCCTTGATGTCACGGACAGTCTCCTCCCGCACATTCCAGACCTCTGCTGCAGTCTTTTTCCACTCCTTGTTCAGGAGCAGGGCGCTGTCTGAAAACAGAGTGACATCGCTGCAGGATGGGTAGAATTCCTGATGGATCTGTTCCGCCAGGGCGGGAACAGCAAAGGCGCCGGCGCTCTCGCCGGCGATCAGGAGCTTGTCCGCCTCCGCGAAAAGTGTTTTAGATATGCGCATAGACAGCATAAAATTTTCATATCCGTGAAAATACAGACACTGCTCCTGGCCCTCTTCATCCATGTAGCGGTATATATTCCGTCCCAGATGCATATCTCCGGTGGCATAGGTGATCACGACAAAATTCCAGTCCCGGAAGGGATTGCGCCTTGCGCTGTTGTCAGTGATCCCGACTCCGATGTTAAAGAACTGGGTAAAGGGCCGGAGATTGCTCCAGTAATAGTTGGGATGCCATGCGAGGACACGGCCGCCGGTCACGGGACGGGCAGCTGTATAAGGATTCCAGGCAATGCCTCCGCCGGACAGAAAAACGCACAGGTGATCCGAGGCGCCCTTCCTGACATAAATATGATATTCAGAGCCGTCTGCTGTCTTTCCTCCCTCTACAGGGACACGGTACCACTGGTGCGGTTCCATCTCCGGCACCTGATGCAAAAGGCCGTGTCCCGGCCTGACCAGGAGCTCCGGAGCCTCGAAATGAGCGTTTTCCATGACAGTCCCGATCGCGCTTTCCGCTCTGTCTCCGATCCTCTCCTGCAGGGTCTCGACTGCATGTCCGGCAAGCTCTTTTCCACTGCTGACAGCAGTCTCCGCCCGCTCTCCGATTTTTTCCTGCAAAACTCTGGCTGCACGGCCGCGGTTTTTTTTCTGTTCCTTCATGTAATATCCTCAATCAAATTGGCGGGGTATTTGTCAGGATGCCGCTATGGCTCATCCCTTGTCATTGACCTGTGTTATCTGCCTGAATATCACATATGCAGATACTTTGCGGCAGCGTCCCTCAGCATATCTCCCCTGAAGATCACGAGGCTGCTGACCAGGATCAGCATCAGCGCTATGCTCATTACAGCAGGCGCGATATTTTTATTATATCCCAAGGCGATGGGTATGATCTGCAGGAGGCTCATCAGCACGTCAAACGCGGGATACAGGATAAATTCCTGCAGTTCCATCTGCTGGAATTTGGCCGCGGCAAAAGTGACGATGATGAGCATCAGGAACATGGAAGGAACCACCCAGGAGACCGCCCATGATCCGCTTCTGGTCAGATGGGCGATGATCAGGAGAGCCGCCATGATAATGAATCCCTGGGTCGTCAGCATGCGGATCAGGTTATTGCGGTAGTAGACCGCTACCTGAAAATCTATCCCCGCGAGAAGAATAATAACCATAAACCCGTAAATCCATCCGGCAGTGAACCCCTGGATGATTTCGAAAGCCCCCAGCAGGATTTCCAGGCTGATGCAGATAAATGTCACGACCTGAATCATCCGTCTGAAACTCACCCTGGGGCTGGGAAGCTTGACAAAGGGATCATCCGCCTGGCCGCCCAGATTAATCAGTTCCCTCTGGCAGAGCGGGCAGCGGGATTTCCTGCCCCGGATCTGTACCCTGCAATTCGGACAATACTGCATTTTTTTCCTCCCCTTTATTTCCGCTCTTTTCCGCTGCAGAAACTGTATCTTTTCCCTCTTCTTTTCTGTCTTCGAGCTTATTAACTGCCGGAAGGGTATCTTCATAATCCCAGCAGTCGTTGGTCGCGATCTCTACATCGATCCCCAGAGCAACCATTTTCCGGAAGAAACGCATCATGACCGAATTCGTCACAAAGGAGCTTCCGACGCCGAAGCACATTTTTCCGCCGAAGGAGCAGACACTGATCTGCACATCGGGCGCCGCCATGAAGCAGCTGAAGCGGTCTATATAGGAATCAAAGGGCTCGGGTATGGTGATCTTTCCGACATTGGAGATGGTTCCGGTGATGCCCTTCTGCACACTGCTGTTGACTGCCGCGATGACCAGGTTCTTGATAAAGAGCGGAACCGGACGAATGGCGATATTGTGTTCGAGGCGGGCATAATCGTGCATGGAAAGCGAGACCTGATCCTGTGTGAGCTGTCTCTTAAAGGAAGCCTGGACAACCTCCAGGATGCTCTCCAGGGTGCCGTCGTACTGGTCCGGATAAAAGGCAACATTGATCACGCCGAAAAAGTTGCGGGCGGTCTCAGATTTAAAATAATTGCGCAGATTCACGGGGACACTCAGTACGATGGGGAGCTTTTTGTCCCTAACGCGCATTTCCTCCAGAATGGACTCCATGAAGAGAGCCGTTGTAAAAGCGGACGCAGTAGTATGATGCTCTTTGGCGGCCTTGAGGAATCTGGAGGCTGAGACGGTCCCTTCGATCAGATGCATCTGCATATACTCGTCCCGTTCACCCTGCAGATGATAGGCGCGGCGGGGAAGCTTTTCCGTGGGCCTTCCCTTTGTCTCCTTCTGATAATACCGGCTGAAGGCATCGTCCTCTTTTTCCTTGACACTGGACAGATCCTGCGATTCCTCCTCTTCGATCCCGTGGGCCAGTATGAGGTAATTGCATATGATGGCCCGCAGAAAGGCAAAGGCACCTGTGCCGTCCGTCAGGACATGGAACATCTCCAGGTTGATCCTGCGGCGGTAATAATTGACTCGATAAAGGAGCCGCCGTCTGCCGTCAAAATAAATCGCACTGCAGGGAGGCTTATTCTCCGGCTGTACCACGGCACGGATATTGCTGCTGTCCAGATAGTACCAGAACAGGCCCTTGCGCAGAACGCTCGCAAAATGCGGAAAGTCAGGAACTGTCCTGTCCAGTGCCTGCTGCAGAAGCGCGCCGTCCACCTCTTCTTTCAATTCACAGGTAATCCTGAAAACACGGGTATCTGCTCCCTTCGCGGTCGAGGGGACAATCTTTGCCGCATTGTCAAGTTCGTACCACTTCGCACGTGCCATATCCAGCGCCTTTCCGATCCTGAGATCAAATATTCTTACTAAAAGATACCACAGATACATGTGTTTCGCCATGGGATGGAAACGCTTTTACGTAAAACAACGTCCGAATGAATCATGCCGGATAAGATGCAAAGCAGGGCTGTCAAATCTGCCTCTCCCGGCGTCCCGACTCCCTTCAAAACCGGCTTCTCTGCACCGTGCCGCAGAAGCCGGAGAGATCCTGTATCTGAAATGTATTTAGAAAATATTCTAAATACCAGTTGACTGCAGATCCCGGAATGCTATAATAATATTTAGAAATATTTCTAAATAGTTTCCTGCACCGCTGTCAGGAAACAAGTAGAAGCAGGTATAAGAAATATTTGATGAAAAGTTACTGTCACGCCCTCATGGGAGCGCGGACGTTTCCTCTTACCACAAACCGGAGATATATCATGGCATTCGCAGATACTTTCAAGGCGCTCTCCGATCCCGTCCGAAGACAGATCCTGGAGCTGCTCAAAAAAGGACCTCTTTCGGCCGGAGAGATCGGATCCCACTTTGACATGACAGGCGCAACGATCTCCTACCACCTCAAGATCCTGAAAAAAGCGGACCTCATCTTCGAGACCCGCGAAAAGAACTATATCTATTACCAGCTCAATGCGTCTGTGCTGGAGGAGATTCTTCTCTGGATTTCCTCTCTGCAGGGAACGGAATGAAAATCTTTCGAAAAGTCTCATCCCTCATTCGGGATCCGCCTGCGGATCCTGCGCGATGAAAAAAAGGAGGCGATTAGAATGCTGAAAAGAGCATGGAAAACTCTTCTGATCACAAGTATTATAACTATTCTGCCGATTCCGGCAGGTCTCATCCTGTGGAACCGGCTGCCCGATGTCATGGCGACCCATTTCGGGGCCAACAATGAGGCAAACGGCTACAGCAGCAAGCCCTTCGCGGTCTTTTTCATTCCGCTTTTTTGTCTGGCCATGCTCTGGATCTGCGCTGTCATCACTGCCAATGATCCGAGAAAGAAGAACATCAGTCCCAGGATCTTCAGCCTTGTCCTCTGGATCATACCGGTTGTCTCGCTCATCTGCGGTGCCGCCATCTATACTTATAATCTGGGACATCCCATGAATATCTCCTCCTTCATGATGATCCTGATGGGAATCCTGTTCATCGTGATCGGCAACTATATGCCCAAGACCCGGCAGAACTATACCATCGGCATCAAGGTTCCGTGGGCCCTCGACAATGAGGAAAACTGGAACCGGACACACAGGCTGGCGGGATATCTTTGGGTGGCAGGCGGCATCATTCTGGTCATTCTGGCGCTCGCCGGCCTCACGAATCCGGTCCTGATGATCGCGGTGGTTCTGTGCTTTACCCTTATACCTTCTGTCTATTCCTGGTGGCTGCATGTCAAAAAGGGCCTGTGACAAAAGAACTGTAAAATATAATAATCTAATACTGAACAAAAAGACGAAGTCCTGTCCGGGGCCTCGTCTTTTTTCATTCTGTAAGATCAAATCCGTCACTCTTCCCTGCATGCGGTTGATAAAAGGCAGCAGTCAATGATAGAATACCTTTCAAAAGCATTTTTGAGTATGCTTTCGAGTTATAAATCGTTTAGGCAGTTTTCTGCCGGATTCATTCTTTTAACAGAGGACATTGTATAATGAACTGCAAACCTAAAACCCGTAAAAACAGACTGTTGAGATCACTTCTCTGCCTGTCTGTTTGTCTCTTTGTATTGCTCCTCATCCTTGCGCCCGGACTGGAAGCCAGAGCGGAAAGCGGCACCGACACCGCCGGAGCAGCAGGTACGGCTGTCGGAACCGATGCCGCTTCCGGGGAAGTCCATACCGCAAGACCCTCCGCGAACGGACATCTCCATGTACAAGGGACACAGCTTGTTGATGAAAGCGGCCGGCCTGTACAGCTTCGCGGCGTCAGCACCCATGGCCTGACCTGGTTTCCGGATTACCTGAATGAATCCCTCTTCAGGCAGATTTCAGAGGACTGGGACTGCAGCCTTCTGCGTCTTCCTATGTATTCGAGGATCTACTGCGAGAATGAGAAGAGCAAGGCCGAGAGTCTCGCCCTTGTGAAGAAGGGAATCGATCTGGCGATCGCCCAGGATATGTATGTACTGGTGGACTGGCATATTCTCGAGGACTATGATCCCAATATGCATATCGACGAGGCCATTCAGTTTTTTCAGATGATCTCTTCGGAATATGCCGGGGTCCCCAACCTGATCTTTGAGATCTGCAATGAGCCCAACGGGGTAACCGGATGGACAGAAGTGGAGCGCTACAGCAAAGCAGTCATCCCCATCATCCGGAATAACAGTCCCGATTCCGTGATCGTGGTGGGCACACCCGAATATGACAGAAATCTGGGCAGTCCTCTGCTCCGTCCTCTGGAATTTGATAATGTCATGTATGTGCTTCATTTCTACGCCTCGTCCCACTCCGAGGGACTGCGCACCGAGATGCTCTCCGCCATCGATGCCGGCCTGCCTGTGTTTATCAGTGAATGCGGCATCTCAGAGGCAAGCGGTGACGGAAAGATCGACTTTGCGTCGGCTGCGGAGTGGTTCTCCTGCCTCGACGAGAGGAAGATCAGCTATACCGTATGGAGCCTTTCAGACAAAGACGAAGCCTCGGCCTTTTTTAAGCCGGGATTCGATACGGAAAAAAAGATCGAGGACAGCGACCTGACAACGGCCGGCCTCTGGGTCAGGGAACTGATCCGGGGGACAGACCCGTCCCTCATTCCTGCACCGGAGGGCATCATTGAAAAAAGCAAGATGGCTGCCTTCCTCTCCTGGGTCACCACCTCCCTGGGCAAGCGGGGCTATAAAGCGATTCGGCTGTGGCATCGCTTTGCCATCTTCTCTGCCGCCCTTTTCGCTGCGGCTGCCATTTTCATCAAGCTCATAGGTTCTGCAGAAAAGAACAGAACCGTGACTTATGACGACATTGCAAAGCGCGGGAATGCAGGGGACGAGCCCGCACCCGGCATAGGAAAGATCCTTTCCGTCATCGTCCTGGTCATCTCCGTCTTTTTTACCCTGATCTATCTGGGCTGGAGAATCGTTTTTTCCATTCCCTTTGAGGCAGGGGTCCCGGCTGTCGCCGCCAATATTCTTCTGCTGATCGTGGAGATTTTCGGTTTCATTGAATCTCTGATCCTCTTCTACAGCCTGCTGAAGAAAAAACACCACCAGCTGCCGAAGATCCCTGACAGTGCCTGGCCCGATGTGGATATTTTTATATCCACATACAATGAACCTACAGAGCTCTTAAAGAGGACCATCAACGGATGCATCCACATAAAATATCCGGACCCCTCCAAAGTGCATATCTATATCTGCGACGACAACAGAAGGCCGCAGATGCGGCAGCTGGCAGAGGAGATGGGCGTCGGCTATTTTGACCGGCCCGACAACAAGGGCGCCAAGGCGGGAAACCTAAACCACGCCCTCAGCCTTACGACATCGCCCTATATTGTCACCTTTGATGCGGACATGATCCCCCGGAGTGATTTCCTGCTGAAGACCATTCCCTATTTTGTGGATGCAGAACTGAAAAACCAGGATCTGCCGGAGAAAGACCAGATCCATCTGGGTCTTCTGCAGACACCGCAGTGCTTCTACGACCCCGATGTCTTCCAGCACGCTCTCTATTCGGAAAAGAGGGCTCCCAATGAGCAGGACTTCTTCTACCGCACCATAGAGCCGGCCAAAACCTCCACCAACAGCGTGATCTACGGAGGTTCCAACACTATAATAAGCAGGGCCGCCCTGGACAAGGTCGGCGGATTCTACACGGAATCCATTACAGAGGATTTCGCCACGGGTCTTCTGATCGAATCCAACGGTTTTGTCAGCCTCGGACTCGGGGAACCTCTGGCAAGCGGCCAGACACCGCACACCTATAAGGAGCACATCCAGCAGCGCACCAGATGGGGAAGAGGCGTGATCGTCACCGCCCGGAAGCTGAAGCTGATGAGGAGAAAGGGCCTGACCCCCGGACAGAGGATCAGCTACTGGAGTTCGGTGGTCTACTGGTATTCCCCAATCAAGAACCTGATCTACATTCTGTCCCCGCTCTTTTTTGCGACCTTCGCCATTCCGGTGTTCAAATGCAACTGGCTGGAACTCCTGGTCTTCTGGTTCCCCATGTTCGTCATGCAGGATGTGAACCTTCAAGTCTGCAGTAAACGGAGGATCTCCCACAAATGGAGCGGGATTTATGAGACAGGCGTCATGCCGCATCTGCTGGTGCCGATCCTCAAGGAATCCGTGGGAATCACTATGTCCACTTTCAAGGTAACGGACAAATCGGAGAAAAAAGCAGTACACGAAAGCGATGTGCGTTCCATGCTTCCTTTTATCCTGCTGATCCTTCTGTCCGTGGCGGGAATCGTGCGGGTCATCTCTATTTTCAGCTCCATGCAGGCCGTCAGCCTCTGCATCCTGCTGTTCTGGATCGTCCGCAACCTCTACTATCTGACCCTGTCCCTCTTTCTGGTGGACGGTAGAGACAGCGATACAGAACCGGTCAAGGTCATTGACGCAGTGCCCGTCACCGTGGCGGATAAGCTCGGCACCGGGGAATATGAAGGCGTGACCACACTGTTGACTGAGCATAATCTGACAGTTTTCCTCGATGAAGACGATTCCCCTCTGGGGATCGGTTCCTATGTGGATGTCACGATCACCAGCGAGGATCACAGCGCCAAGGTCTCCGGTGTTATCACGAATGTCATGGAGTCCAGAAAGACCCGGGCGAAGACACGGACCATCGAGATCCTTGATTTCGGCACTGATTATTACGAGTATCTGGAGCATCTCTATGACAGGGTCCCCTCGCTTCCCCAGTCGCTGAACCGAGACTTCGGCATTTTGACCCATCTGTGGCAGAATATCGCCCACCGGGTGGCACGGACCGCCAGGTAAACAGACGATCCGGGAATGCAGGACATTTCCGTAAAAAAAGCTCCTTTTCAGGCAGGGCAGAAGATTTCCTTTCTCTTCTGCCCCTCCTGAAAAGGAGCTTTTTCTTATACGATTTCAATTTCTTTTATTTCGCTGCCCCGGTATCAGTCGTCCTCTTCCTGATTGCGCTCGATCAGGACGCGGCGCACCCTGCGCTCGGAGACTTCCAGGATCCGGACTTCGATGTTTTCATAGGTAAAGACGCTGTTGACGTTGGGAAAGCCGTTGTTGATCTCAATGCACCAGCCGCCGACGGTCTCGGAGTCAAAGTCAAAATCGTCCTCATCCCAGTGAATGAGCTCCAGGAACTCGGAGATGGGCATATCTCCGTCGAGCTCATAGACACCGTCCCCTTGCTCGACGACATCGCGTTCCACAGTATCCGTCTCATCCCAGATCTCTCCGACGAGCTGCTCAAGGACATCCTCCATGGAGACGACGCCCAGAGTCCCTCCGTATTCGTCGGTGACGACGGCCAGATGCTGCTGGGCATTTCGAAGAGAGGAAAGCACAGCGGGCAGCTTCATGGTCTTGTACACATAGCAGGTCGGCAGGAGCAGGGAGCGGATCTCCACCTTGTCCTTGTCGATCATGGCCTTGAGAAAGCGGTTCAGGTTCAGGATCCCGATGACATGGTCGATGCTGTCCTCATAGACCGGGATACGGGAATAGGAGGAAGTATCGATCTTGTTGAGGATCTCCTCCCAGGGATCGTCAATGTCGATCCCCTCGATGTCTACGCGGGCAGTCATGACTTCCGAAGCAGAGATATCCGCGAAATCGATGGCGGCGCTCACGAGTTCCGAGGCATCCTCATCCAGGACATCCTCATCCTCTGCCATATCGATCATGGTGTGCAGTTCCTCCAGAGCCGCATCGCTCCCATTCTCCTTCACGTCCGGCAGAAGGCTTGTGATCAGATTCACGAGACCGACCACGATCATGGTCACCGGTTTGAGCACGATCATCAGGAAACGCACCGGACGGGCAAAGGACCTGGCAAAGCGGGTCGCGTTCTTCTGCGCCGTGATCTTGGGAATGGTCTCACCGAATATAATGACTGCGACAGTGATGATGAGGGTCGAGACCCAGGCGTATTTCTCACTCAGGACGGTCATTACCGCCAGGGATCCCATGGAGGAAGCGGCGATATTGACCAGATTGTTGCCCACAAGGATCGCGGAGAGGGCGTCGTCAAATCCCTCCCGGATCTTCACAGCGATCCCGGCCTTTTTGTCTCCGTTGTCGCGCTGGTGTTCCAGACGTACCCGGCTGCAGGCCGAAAAAGACATCTCCGACGCGGAGAAAAAAGCGGAACAGGCGACGCAGGCAACGATTCCGGCGATATAGATATAAAATTCACCCACGCTGCGTCACCTCCTCTCCTGTCTGTCTTTTTTCATCATGGATTGGGAATAATGTTTTCCCTGTGCCTGCCGGATCTGATAGGCTTTTCCCTCGGCAAAAGCGCGCGCGTCCTCTTCGGTAAAGACCGAACCGTCGGAAGAAAGGACAGCACCTGCATCCGCTGAGTTCTTTCTGTCATCTGCGCCTTTGTCCTCTGCGCCGTGATCCTCGTTGAGGAATTTTCCCGTGTCGGGATCGATCCCCGCCATGGCGGCAGCATCCCGGTCAAACTGCAGCTCTTCTTCCGTAAGACTGCGCACCTTCAGACGCATAATGCGGTTGTGGCGCATGACGAGAACGGAGATCTGGATCCCCAGATATTTGAAGCTGTCTCCCGCCACAGGGATCCGGGGGAATGCTTCATAGGCGAGTTCATTCATCAGCTTGCGCCCGATCTCCTCCTCCTGTGCCTCAGTATAGGAGATGCCAAGTTCATCGAGTACGTCGAGCACATGTTCCTCGGGGTTGACACTGTAGGACCCGTCCGTCATGGGAACGACATTGCGGACTGCCCTGTCATCCTCATCCCAGATCTCACCCACCAGTTCCTCCAGGATATCTTCGTCCGTGACAATGCCCAGCGTTCCGCCGTAATTGTCGGTGACCACGGCAAGGTTGATCTTTTTGCGCGACATGATCTCCAGAAGATCGTCGATCTTTGTCGACTGATGAACGAAAAACGGTTCATACAGCAGCGGCCGGATATCAAGCGCCTCGCCTCTGCGGATGTAATACCGGATATAGCGGCGGATATGGAGGATGCCTATGATATTGTCGATCGTGCCCTCGTAGACCGGCAGGCGGCTGTGATTCTGCTCCTTGATAAAGGCCAGGATCTCCTCCTGCGGCATATCGATATCGATAGCCGCCACATCCACACGGCTCGTCAGGATGCTTTCCACCGTGACGTCGCCGAACTGCAGGGCGGACGAGATCAGGTCGCCCTGCTCTTCGTTGATCTTGCCTTCTTCTGCCATATCTTCAATGATATCGTAGATATCATTTTCCGTGACCGACGTCTCATCGTCCCCTCTGGCCCTCTTCGCCGCAGTGTTTCCGATCCAGGTCAGCAGAGCTGCCGCCGGGCGCAGGACAGCCATCAGCACGCAAAGAACCCCTGCCGTCATAAGACTCAGGGGCTCATTGTATTTCCGCGCAAGACTCTTAGGCAGCATCTCTCCGAAGAAAAAAACTACCAGCGTGGTAACCAATGTGGAAATGGACACTGCCGAGACGCCCCATCTTTTGGTGACATATACCGTCACAATGGAGGCCGTGGCAAGATGAACGATATTTGTACAAATTAACAGCGTAGTAATCGCTCTGTCAAAATGTTCTATTACATAGAGGGCGCGGACCGCCTTCTGCTCTCCCTTTTCTGCGCCTGTCTTGATGCGCACACGGGAAACTGAAGCAAATGCTGTCTCCATTACGGCAAACAGCATGGCTGCAAGAAGCAGCAGGATCACAATCAGCCAGGTAGATCGACTGCCATCGTCCATAAAATCGAATCACTCACTTTCTTCAAAACATAGTACTCCGGCCTGTAAAAAAGCCGCAGAAAAATTATCTATGATTTCGAAAGTATACCATACTGCAATGCTGTTATCAAATGATTATCAGATATCCATCGTGCGGATCAGGTTGACCATCTCGATGGCGCCCAGCGCGCAGTCATATCCCTTATTGCCTGCCTTCGTGCCGGCACGCTCGATGGCCTGCTCGATGTTCTCGGTCGTGACGACGCCGAACATGACCGGCACACCGCTTTCCATGGAGGCTGCTGCGACACCCTTGGAAACTTCGTTGCATACATAATCATAATGGCTGGTCGATCCGCGGATCACGGCGCCCAGAGCGATGACGGCATCATACTTGCCGCTCTTTGCCATCTTCTTCGCGATCAGCGGGATCTCAAAGGCCCCGGGAACCCATGCCACATCGACATCCTCTTCATTCATCCCGTGACGCACCAGGCCATCCATGGCGCCGCCCAGGAGCTTGGAGGTGATAAACTCATTAAAACGTGCCACCACGATTCCGATCCGAATTCCCTCTGCAACTACTTTTCCTTCCAAAGTTCTCATTAGACAGTTCTCCTTATCATCATAATGTGTTGAAACAAAATCCGTATTGTCTTCCAGGACCCTTCCGGGGGTCCTGCCCCCCGGATGCGGGCCGCAGCGTCCCTGCACTGCAAAGACGCTGCGGCATCAGCTTTGTCCGAACCGCATCCGCGCTGCATCCTGCAAACCTTCGGTTTGCGAGTGCGTATTCCAGAGCCTGCACAGCATACATCCCCGGGGAAGAAAGTTGGGATGAGCATTTAGAATATTTGATGAAACGACGAAAGATACAGGGAGGGATTCATATCCTCAGCGACCGGTCTTTTTGTCCCTGCACTCGAAATAAAGATATATGCCGGCAAGGCTCGTACTTTCTCAATCCGTCTTTTTTCAGTATTTCAGCATATGTCCCATTTTGGTCTGTTTTGTCTTCAGATAAAAGGCATCATAGGGATTGGCCTCGATCTGGATGGGCACACGCTCGTTAATCTCAAGTCCGAATTCCTCGAGCTGATAGACCTTGTCCGGGTTATTGGTCAGGATCCGCATGGTCTTAACTCCGAGCTCGCGCAGAATCTGGGCGCCGATGAAATACTCGCGCTCATCGCCCGCAAATCCCAGGGCAAGATTTGCCTCGAGGGTATCCATGCCCTGCTCCTGCAGTTCATAGGCGCGGAGCTTATTGATCAGGCCGATCCCCCTGCCTTCCTGGCGCATATAGAGGACGATGCCGCGGCCCTCTTTTTCGATCCGGGTCATGGCGGAGGCCAGCTGCTGTCCGCAGTCGCAGCGCAGGGACCCGAAGGTATCACCGGTCAGGCACTCGGAGTGGACACGGCAGAGGATGTCCTTTCCGTCACCGATCTCTCCTTTGACCAGGGCGATGTGGTGCTCGCCGTTCAAGCGGTTGACAAAGCCGTAGGCCCGGAAATCGCCGTATTTGGTGGGAAGATTGACTTCCGCCATCTTGTCCACGAGGTGGTCGTGGCACTTGCGGTAGTTCTGGAGCTCCTTGATGCTCATGAAGGTGATGCCCCATTTCTGTGCCAGCTGTTTGAGCTCCGTGGTGCGCATCATGGTTCCGTCCTCGCGCATGATCTCACAGCACAGACCGCAGGCATGAAGTCCTGCCAGACGGCACAGATCCACGGTCGCCTCGGTGTGCCCGTCTCTCTCCAGAACACCGTTGGGCTTTGCCAGAAGCGGGAACATGTGGCCGGGTCTGCGGAAGTCCTCCGGCTTTGCGCCTTCCTCCACGACAGCCATGGCTGTCATGGAGCGCTCTTTTGCGGAGATTCCGGTGGTCGTAGAGACATGGTCGATCGAGATCGTAAACGCTGTCTCGTGGTTGTCTGTGTTGGTGCGGACCATCTGAGGAATCTGCAGGCGCCTGACATATTCCTCGGACATGGGCATGCAGATCAGGCCCTTGCCGTGAGTCGCCATGAAATTGATATTCTCGGTTGTCGCAAACTCTGCGGCACAGATAAAATCTCCCTCGTTTTCGCGGTCGGGATCATCCACGACGAGGATGATCTTGCCGTCCCGAAGATCCTGCAGTGCCTGTTTTACAGCTTGAAACTGATCCATATTGTTTTCCTTCTTTCTATATGATTCGCATTACAGAGCTTTATGATTCGCATTACAAAGTAATGAGGATTTATTTTTTACCGTATGAATCTCCTGAAACCGGTGATCACACGGTGTTCAGAAGCCGTTCTTCATCAGAAAATCCCGGGTGATCCCTCCGGAAGTTTTCTTTGCGGGGGCTTCTGCGCCCCCTCTGTCTGCCGAAGTATTTCCCGGCAGAGGCGCTCCGGCATAGAGGAGCTTCTCCACGTATTTTCCGATGATATCTGTCTCGAGGTTGACGGGGTCGCCCTTTTTGCGGTCCTGCAGCACCGTCTGTGCGACGGTATGAGGGATCGCCGAGATGGAAAAGGTCGACGCACCCACATCTGCAACTGTCAGGCTGATCCCGTCCACTGTGATGGAGCCCTTCTCGACGATATAGCGCAGAACCTGCGGTTCCGCCCGGAAGGTGTACCAGATGGCGTTGTCATCCCGGCGCAGATCCGTGATAGTTCCGACTCCGTCCACATGGCCCGCGACAATATGGCCACCGAACCGGCCGTCCGCCGCCATGGCGCGCTCCAGATTGACCCTGACGCCCGGAGCCAGGCGGGAAAAAGCCGTCCGCCGCAGGGTCTCGTGCATGACATCTGCCGTAAATGTGCCGCTTCCAAGAGAGGTGACCGTCAGGCAGATTCCGTTGACGGCAATACTGTCGCCGATATGCGCATCCTCCAGTACTTTACGGGCCGCTATGGTCAGCACTGCGGAGGCGCGTCCCTTTTTGATCTGGCGGATGGTCCCCATCTCTTCCACAATTCCTGTAAACATAGATTTTATCCTTCAATGAGAAGCCTCAAGGACTTTTATTGTCTGTTTCGTTTTTTCAGTGTCCCCTCTATGAGAAAGTCCTCACCCAGTCTGGTGACAGTGGTATTTTCCAGGAGGAAGGCGGATGAAGGAGCCGTCACGCCCTGTCCCTCGACAGGGGTCTTTGCGCTGCTGCCGCCGAACAGTTTGGGCGAAACATAGGCCATGACGCGGTTGACGATCCCGCTCTCAAGAGCCGACCAGTTGAGTGTTCCTCCTCCTTCGAGCAGGATACTGTCGATCTTCTCACTGCCCAGCTTTTTCATCAGTTCCTTCAGGTCGATACTGCCCGATTCCGCCTTTGCAATCTGCAGGATCCGGCAGCCTTTCTCCTCATATCCCCGGATGGCTTCCTGATCTTCTGACGCAGTCGCGATGATGGTGGGGACTTGCGCCGCCGTGGCGACGATCTTCGAAGTCATCGGTGTGCGCAGGTTTGTATCACAGATGATCCGCACCGGGTTTCTTGCCCCGGGCAGGCGGCAGGTCAGCAGGGGATCATCCGCCAGTACGGTGCCGACGCCCGCCATGATCCCGAAGAGATTTCCCCTCATTGCATGGACATGGGCTCTTGCCTCCTCTCCGGTGATCCACTGGGATTTTCCGGTGTAGGCTGCGATCTTCCCATCCAGGGTCATCGCATATTTCATCACGACATAAGGGGTTCCTGTCTGAATATAGTGGAAAAAGATCTCGTTGACGGCATCGCATTCATCCTTGAGGACGCCCTCTGTCACTTCCACACCGTGCTCCCTGAGGATCCGGATTCCTTTTCCTGCTACCAGAGGATTGGGATCGCCGCTGCCCACGACTACGCGTCGGATGCCGGCCTCCAGAATCGCATCCGTACAGGGAGGCTGACGGCCGTGATGGCAGCAGGGCTCCAGTGTGACGTACATGGTCGCGCCTGTCGGGGGCTCCATACAGTTTTTGAGTGCATTGCGCTCTGCGTGCAGCTCACCGTACCGCTCATGCCAGCCCTCTGCAATGACTGTGCCGTCGTCCCTGACGATCACCGCGCCGACAACCGGATTGGGAGACACCCATCCGCGCCCCTTCAAGGCCAGCTGCAGCGCCATTCGCATATATTGTTCGTCGGCCAGACGATCCTTTTCTCTTCCTGTTTCCACTATTTTCACCTCACATACCGGAGTGCCCCAAGTACCTCTGCCCACCAAAGCAAAAGAGCCGCCCCGGTCTGTTGATCTACAGCTCAGGGCAGCTCTTTACACATCAAAAAGACATTCAAAAAAGCAAGAAAGCTCTGGAACAAATCATCTGTTCCAGAGCTCTTTGTGCGATGTAAAAGGGAAAGAAAGACGGCCATGCCAAACACAGCAGCCATCCTGCCGTATGCATCTTTTCAAGATCCATCGACATCTTCCATTCCGCTTCAAACCTTCTTCCATCCAGACTATACTGTCGGCTTCGGAGTTTCACCGAATCATGCCTTGCGGCTCGTGGGCTGTACCACCGGTAGGGACTTGCACCCTGCCCTGAAGATTTTCTTATTCAATTTACAGCAAATATCATACGTCTATACTTTAACACTGTCAAGTGTAAGTGTACAAAATACCTTTATTGTACCTCAACAAGTTCAATGCGGAAATTCAGTTCCTTTCCGGCCATCTCATGGTTTGCATCCAGGGTGATGTTGACATCGTCCTTGGCGGTAACAGTGACCGGGAAGGGCTGTCCCATCATGTTGCGCAGATAGACACGCTCTCCGACATTGAGGTTCTCAGAGCCGGGAAGCTGGGCGATCTCGATGGTGATGATCCGCTCGGGATCGGGCATGCCGTAGGCTTCCTCCGGCATGAGGTGGATATCCACGGCCTGACCGACTTCCATATCCGCGACAGCCTGGTCAAAACCTGTGATCATCATACCCGCGCCGCAGATGAATTCCAGGGGTTCGCCCCTGTCATAGGAGGAATCGAACTGTGTGCCGTCATTGAATGTGCCCCTGTAATGGACTTTGACGTTTTTGCCGGCATTTTTGCCTTCCAGAATGATCATGGGCGCACCGCCGCCGCAGCATCCGCCGCAGCCGCCGCTCTCACAGCCGCCTTCCTGGCCTCCATCGCAGCACCCTTCACCGCAGCCTTCTTCTCCGCAGCCGCCTTCGTCGTGGTGGCCGCACTCATGGCCTTCGCCGTGATGATCACAGTTTGCGCCTGAAGAGACCAGTTCTCCCTGAAGATAGGACTCGACCGCCTTATCAGCGTCACCTTCCGCGCCCGCCACAACAGTGATCCCGGCATTCGTCAGCGCATTCAGGGCACCTCCGCCTAGGCCGCCGCAGATCAGGACTTCTATGGCCTTGTCCGCGAGGAGCCCTGCCAGAGCTCCGTGGCCGATCCCGTTGGAGCCGACGATCTCGCTTGCGATAATTCTGCCTTCCTGCACATCATATACCTTGAACTGTTCGGTCCTGCCGAAGTGCTGGAAAATGTGACCATTCTCATAGGTTACTGCAATTCTCATGTGAAAAAATATTCCTTTCTAAATGTCTGTAGCTTCAAAATGACTGATTTTTTATATATTTCTGTAAAAACAGACGTAAAACAGCTTACGTCCAGGCTGTGCACTCAGGAAAGAGGACCTCCGCACTTGGGGCAGAAATCAAAATCCTCTTCCGTCTGATATCCGCAGGCCGGACAGCGCCTGACCATGCGGGCTCTCCTGCCGCTGCTGACGATCTGCAGGTCCGCGGGTCCGATCTCGACTTTCTCTCCCCGGGCAATACGGGCGCCAATCTCCGGGTTCAGCTCATAGACTGTCCCGCAGCAGGACATCTGCACGTAGTACTTCTTTCCCCACCGGAAACAGGGAATAAAGAAGAGCAGAAGCTGGGTGAAAGTCATAAAAACCTGGTATCTGCCGTATTTTCCGCACTGTGTGCAGATCACCAGCTGATCGCCGGAGAGGTCTTTTCTCCCCTGTGTAAGGCCGATCATCAAAAACATATCTTCCGTTCCTCTTCCGGCTTCGGCTTAAAAGAGCCCCGCCGTCTTTTCCAAAACTACCGGATCAGTCACAGATCGGATTGGTCAGTGTCCCGATGCCCTCAATTTCACAGGTGACTGTGTCCCCGGCATGCAAAAACTTCGGAGGGTCAAAGCCCATGCCCACACCCCTGGGCGTACCGGTGGAAATGATTGTTCCTGCCCGCAGGGTCATAGCCCTGGAGAGGTCGGAGATAATATAATCGATGCCGAAAATCAGCATGTCTGTTGTGCTGTCCTGGCGCAGTTCTCCGTTGACCCTGCTGCTGATCCGAAGGCGCGGCGGGAAGGAAAACTCGTCAGCCGTGACAATGCAGGGGCCCATCGGGGTATAGCCGTCCAGGCTCTTGCCGAGATACCACTGGGTGTGACGGGTCTGAAGATTGCGCGCGGAAAAATCATTGAGGATTGTGTAGCCGAAAATGCATCCGGGCACTTCCTCCGGTGTAATTCCCTTTACATCCTTTCCGATGATCACTGCGAGTTCCGCTTCGTAATCCAGGGAATCCACCAGGTCCGCATAGGCCGGAACAGGATCTCCGTCCGCAGGCGAGTGGTTCACACGCTTGGCAAAGTAGACCGGATAGCGGTCTTTGGAAGTGAAGGCTTCCTTTGCGTACGCTGCGGCTTCCTCTGCGTGTTCGGTGTAGTTCAGTCCCAGGCAGATGATGTCCTGAAGAGGGACGGGGATCGGAGACAGGATCTTCACATCCGTCCCGACAAAAAGGCCTCTGTTCTCTTCACTGCCTGTCTCAGTATCCATAAACTCACCGGCCTCTGCACCGGCAGCAGTCATCTCAAATGCTTCCGCCGCAGCACGGAGCGCTTCCATCTCCTCCGGAAGAAGTCCTGCGATCAGAGCGTTCATGTCCGGATAGGAAATACCGGTCTCTGCAACAGGCAGCACCCTCGTCCCATCCTTTGAAAGAATTCCGACTTCTTCCCCGAAAAAGCTGAACAGGCCGCCCGGCGACTCCTGGTCCCGCATAGGGGCGCCGATTCCGAAAAGGGGCATGACAGGTGCCGATCCATCGAATGCACCGTTGTTATTCAATCGCTGAAATGTCACTAGTTTCATGATTCCTACCTCCTGCTGTGCCGCCTTGACGCTTCCCTTATGCCTTACACTGCAGTCATTTGTTTGAAGAGCACATTTAATTATCATAAACAATCTCTTAAGTAAGGTCAACTGCCCTGTTTATTCTTCCGCGATGAAGAATAAGTGCTCCGGCACACCAAAGGTGTGTTGGATGCACCCGCTGCTTGACGAAAAGTTCAATTCATGTTAGGGTTCTTTTTGTTAAATTTTGTAATACAGTACAGTCGAAACACCCGGAATGCTCAAGCGCAGACCGGTTGCGGATGTTACTCTGGAGAATCTCATTTTTTTGTTTGAGTACCGAAGGTGCAAGGCGGACTATACGCCGCCGAAACTCTCAGGTCAAAGGACAGAGTCATTTTATGATCCCTTGTTTACCATGCAGAAGAGACCGCCGGAGAAAAGGCGGTCTTTCTTTATTTTCAGTATTCCAACACATCGCGGGAGATTTTTTTCAAATGCTGCTGATTATCGTACAGACAATCAATTCCTATCTGTCGGACTATGTACTGGTCATCCTGTTGCTGCTGGTCGGAGTCTGGTATACGATCAGGACCCGTTTTGTCCAGGTTCGGTGCTTCGGCGAAGGTATGCGCAAGGTCTTCGGGAATCTTTCTCTGAACGGCAAAAAACATGAAAAAGGCATGAGTTCTTTTCAGGCCCTGGCGACAGCCATTGCAGCCCAGGTCGGCACCGGCAATATCGTCGGCGCTTCCGGCGCGATCCTGACCGGCGGCCCCGGCGCCATCTTCTGGATGTGGGTCATCGCCTTCTTCGGTATGGCGACCATCTACGCGGAAGCCGTTCTGGCACAGGAGACCCGGGTCCATACCGGAAAAAATCATATCCAGGGCGGACCGGTCTACTACATCAGGACTGCCTTCAGAGGAACCTTCGGCAAATTCCTGGCTGACTTCTTTGCGGTGGCGATCATTCTGGCACTTGGCTTCTTCGGATGCATGGTGCAGTCCAACTCCATAGGCTCCACAATGCACACGGCATTTGGCATTCCTTCCTGGGTCATCGGAATCATTCTGGTCCTGGCCTGTGCCGTCATCTTCATCGGCGGTATGGGACGCCTGGCCTATGTCACAGAAAAAATCGTCCCAGTCATGGCGGCGGTCTTTCTGGCAGGCGGCCTGATCGTCCTCATTATGCGCATCCGCTATATACCCGCAACTTTTGGTATGATCTTCACTTACGCCTTTCGGCCCCAGGCAATCATAGGCGGGGGCTTCGGTATGGCGCTCAAGACCGCCGTCTCCCAGGGCGCAAAACGCGGTCTCTTCTCCAACGAGGCAGGCATGGGCTCCACGCCCCACGCGCACGCGCAGGCCAATGTCAAGACTCCCCACGACCAGGGCGTTGTCGCCATTATCGGTGTTTTCATTGACACTTTTGTTGTCCTCTCCCTCAATGCCCTCGTCATTATTTCCACCCTGTACACCCCCGGAGGCATTCTTGAGAATGGATTTACGGGAACCGAGATCAATGCGGCCGGCGAGACCATCGCCAGGACAAATCTGGCACAGACAGCTTTCGGATCAGCATTCGGAACTGCTTTCGGCAGCATCTTTGTCGCGGTCTGCCTGCTCTTCTTTGCCTTTTCCACTGTACTGAGCTGGAACATGTTCGGCCGTATTAACGCGATCTACCTTTTCGGCCACAAATCCGTGACCGTTTACCAGATCATCTCCCTGGTCTTCATCTTCCTCGGAACTCTTGCCTCCAACGACCTGGTCTGGGAACTCTCGGATATGTTCAACCAGCTGATGGTCATCCCCAATACCATCGCTCTCCTCGCCCTGACCGGAATGGTCCTGAATGGGGCGCATATGAAATCGAGATAAACCTCCGGACATAAAGTCAGGATAAACCTCCGGCATAAACAGAGCCTGCAGCAAAGTGTCAATGCTGCAGGCTCTGTTATACTCTGTTATATTCTCGATCTTGCTTACTGCCGCTCATCCCTTGAGGGCATTTCTCCTGATCGCGCCGCGCAGGATCTGCGCCATCTCGTCGATGTGTTTCCGCTCTGTGATCAGGGCGGGGACAAAACGAAGGATGTTGGAACCGGCGTTGATCATGATCAGGCCGTGATCCATGGCGTCATTGATGATCGGTCCGACAGGGCAGTCAAAAACCAGGCCCTGCATAAATCCGACACCGCGGTGCTCTGTGATGCACTCGAATTCCTCCATCAGGCTGTCCAGGGTCTGCGTCAGATAAGGTGCGGTCTCATTTACATGGTGGACCAGATCAAGGGCCTCATACTGGTCGAGGACCGCGTTGATCGCCGCGCAGGCAAAGGGGTTGCCGCCGTAGGTAGTTCCGTGGTCGCCGGCCACGAGGGAACTCTGCCCGATTTCCTCTGTCATCAGGAAAGCGCCGACCGGAACACCGCAGCCCAGGGCCTTGGCGCAGGTCATGATATCGGGGCGGACACCATAGCGATGCCATGCGAACATGGAACCTGTGCGGCCCATGCCGCACTGGATCTCATCGAAGATGAGAAGAATATCTAATTCATTGCAGAGTTTCCGAAGACCCTTGAGGAATTCTTCGGTCGCGGGCTTCAGGCCTCCTTCACCCTGAACAGGTTCGACGATGACTGCGCAGGTCTCGTCATTGACCAGGGCTTTTACACTGTCGAGGTCGTTGAGCTGCGCAAACTGCACGTCACAGGGCATCTGACCGAAGGCCTCGCGGTAATGGGGATTTCCTGTGACAGACAGGGCGCCGTAGGTGCGGCCGTGGAAGGAATTCTCCATGGCGATGATCTGATGGCTTCTCTTCCCGTCTTTCAGGAATGCATGCTTCATTGCAGACTTAAGGGCACCCTCAATGGCCTCCGCGCCGCTGTTGGTAAAGAAGATGCGGTCCATACCGGACGCCTTCTTCATTCTTGCCGCTGCGGTGATGGCAGGCTCATTATAAAAATAGTTGGAAGTATGCAGGATCTTGTCGATCTGCGCCTTGAGGGCGTCATTATAGGCCTGGTTGCCGTAGCCCAAGGCAAAAACGGCGATGCCGGACATAAAGTCCAGATACTTTTTGCCGTTTACATCAAAGAGATACATTCCCTCGCCGTGATCCAGGACCACCTGGTAGCGGTTATAGGTGTGGAGCAGGTCTTTTTCCGCCTGCTCGATCATTACCTGCATTTTATTGTCTGACATGGTATATCCTCATTTTCTGTAACTGTCCGGAGCGGCAGCGCCCTGAACAGTTGACGTTTTTCAAAATGTTGTGGTTTCAGTCCGGACACAGTTTAATAGCCGCGCTCAGCATTGTAATCGCCTTTGTAGAACACGGTACCTACGCCCTTGTCGGTAAAGATCTCGAGCAGCAGACAGTGGGGAATACGGCCGTCCAGGATATGGACGCGGTGCACGCCGCCGCGCACGGCGTCGGTGCAGTTGGCCAGCTTGGGAAGCATGCCGCCGCCCACAATACCTGCCTTGACCAGCTCCTCCGACTCGGCAATATTGATGCGGCTGATCAGGGAATCGGGTTCATCCAGGCTTCTCAGAACACCTGTGATATCAGTCAGGTAAACGAGTTTGTCCGCGCACACGGCACGGGCAATGGCGCTCGCCGCCTCATCGGCGTTGATATTGTAGGTGTTGAAATCGTCATCCATGCCCAGGGGTGCAACGATCGGCAGGTAATCCTTCTCAAGCAAATCAAAGAGAACCTTGGGATCGACGTCGGTGACTTCACCGACAAAGCCGATATCCTGTCCGTCAGCGTATTTCTTCTTTACATGAAGAAGGTTTCCGTCTTTGCCGCTGATGCCGACTGCCCGAATCCCAAGCTCCGCGACCATGGAGACAAGTTTCTTGGATACACTTCCGAGGACCATCTCGGCGATCTCGCAGGTCTCTGCGTCCGTCACGCGAAGACCATTGATAAACTTCGCTTCCTTGCCGCTCTTTTTGACCCAGCTGCTGATGGCCTTGCCGCCGCCGTGTACGATGATAGGCTTGAAACCGACGAGCTTGAGCAGGGTCACGTCCTGGATCACGCTGCGCTGCAGCTCTTCATCGCTCATGGCACTGCCGCCGTACTTGACGACGATGATCTTGCGGTTGAATTTCTGAATATAAGGCAGCGCCTCGATCAGCACCTGTGCCTTCTGCTGCGCTTCTGTCTGTTCTTTATTCAGATAAGGTTCCATATATTTTTTCCTTCCTGATCAACTGTTGACACATCTATATTGATTCCGCGCTTCCAGGAGACAGGGGACGGTTCTGTGTCTCCTTTTCTCCGGGGAAACAGGAGACACAGAACCGTCCCCTGTCTCCTCCTGTCTCCTCCTGATCAGCTGCGGTAATCCGCATTGATCTTGACATAATCATAGGTCAGGTCGCATCCCCATGCAGTGGCGGATGCCTGTCCCATGTGGAACTGCGCGAGAATAGTGACTTTTTCCTTCTTCAGAAGCTCTGTGGCCTCCTCCTCGCTGTAATCGGCCGCCGCCCCCTCTGTGAAGATCAGCATGGTCCTGCTGCCGTCCACGAAGTAGAGCTGGAGGTCATTGGGGTCAAAATCGACGCCGGCATAGCCCAAGGCGCAGAGGATACGGCCCCAGTTGGCGTCGCTTCCGTAGACTGCTGCCTTGGTAAGGCTGGAGCAGATCACGGATTTTGCCAGAGTGCGGGCATTGGCGACAGTGTCCATTCCCTGTACATTTACTTCGATGAGCTTGGTCGCGCCCTCTCCGTCGCCCGCCATCTGCATGGCCAGATCCCTGCAGATTGTATACAGAGCTTCATAGAGCGCCTCATAGGCCGGGCCTTCCGCCCTGCTGATCACAGCATTTTCGGCCTCGCCGTTTGCCAGTACGAGCAGGGTATCGTTGGTCGATGTGTCCCCGTCAACAGAGATCATGTTGAAGGTCTCGTCCACGATGGCGCTTACGGCTGTCTGCAGAACTGATGCGTCCACTGCGGCATCTGTTGTCACATAGCCCAGCATGGTGCACATATTGGGATGGATCATGCCGGAACCCTTGGACATACCGCCGACAGTCACCGTCTTTCCATCGATCTCAAAGGTGCAGGCACACTCCTTTTTGTGTGTATCCGTAGTCATGATGGCCTTTGAGGCATCCGTGCCGTGTTCCGCGTCATCACCGAGCTTCTGCGAAAGTTCCGCCACGCCGGCCTCAATGCGGTCGATGGGGAGCTGGAATCCGATGACACCGGTGGAACCCACGAGAACGGAATCCGCGGGAATATTCAGACAGGAAGCCGCCGCCTCTGCGGTCCGGCGGCAGTAGTCCAGTCCCTCCTGTCCTGTACAGGCATTGGCAATACCGGAATTGACGACCACTGCGTGCATGGGCTTGCCGCTGCGTACCAGATCCCTGTCCCAGATGACCGGCGCCGCCTTGACGACATTTCTGGTAAATGTTCCGGCACAGGTACAGGGAGAAGCGCTGTAGATCATCGCCATATCCGTCCTGCCCTCATATTTGATCCTCGCTGCTGTTGAAGCAGCCGAAAAACCTTTTGCGGCAGTGACGCCGCCCTCAATCCTTGTCACTTTCACAGTTCCCATACTGTACCTCTTCTTTATTTATTAATGCATTTATTAATGCATTTTTTAATGAATGTATTAATGCGGGAGCGTTTACTCCTGGTATTCCACGAATTTTATGATATTCTCCTCATTCAGGATAAACTGATAATAATTGCAGTCCTGTCTGCAGGTCCAGCCGATCTGTCTCCAGAAGGCATTGCCGACATCGTTTTTGGTAAAGGCGATCAGCGTGACCCGGTTGATCCTCTCTCTGCGAAGAGCATTCATGCAGTAGCCTACCATCTGCCGTCCGATCCCCTGTCTGCGGAATTTACGGGCTACACATACATGATAGAGGCACCCCTGCCTTCCGTCGCTTCCGCACAGGATGGCACCGATGACCTTCTCGCCGCAGACAGCGACGACGCTTGTCGTGGGATTTCTCTTTAAAAAACGCTCAATTTCTTCCCTTGTATCGTCTATACTCCTGATCCCGAAACCATGAATTGTCATCCACAGTCTCCGCACCTGCTCATAATCCTCGATGACCATGGCACGTATCCGGATCTGTGAGGGAATGGTTTTCTCTGTCATAACTCTCTCATTCTAAAAACATTGTCAATGATTTTTACGCATGTTATTCCATTATAATACAAACTTTTCCACATGCAAGAAAGAGAATCGCCTCTGAATCGGAATAACTGTAAAAAAATACACCGGCAGCAGGGCAGCTGCCCGGCAGGCGGAGCTTTGCGCCCGCCCCTGCCGCGGAATACACTGTAAGATAATATACACCTTTCATGTATATATGTCCAGTAAATATGCATATTTTTTATTTTATGCAATTAATATGCACATTTTATTATAATTATTCATATTTTGGGGCTTGCAATAGGGTTGTCAATGTTGTATAGTGATAATCGTTCCCGCGGACAACCATATAAATGAAGTCCCGCATTGATCAGACAAGTACGGTCAGGGCCGTGATCCGCTTCCTTTGGGATCTGCCTGACATGACTGTATAGAGTATAAGAGGAAAACAGGAGGTTTTTATCATGGGCACTGCAAACGAAAAAGTTATTCTGGCATACAGCGGCGGTCTGGACACAACGGCGATCATTCCCTGGCTGAAAGAGAACTACGGATTTGACGTCATCTGCGTCTGCATCGACTGCGGACAGGAAGAAGAGCTGGACCACCTCGATGAGCGCGCCAAATACTGCGGCGCCGAGAAGCTCTACATCATCGATGTGACCGAAGAGTTTGCCGATGAATACATCGTTCCCTGCGTTCAGGCTCATGCTGTGTATGAAAATAAATATCTCCTGGGCACTTCCATGGCCCGTCCTCTGATCGCCAAGAAGCTGGTTGAGATCGCCCGCAAGGAAGGCGCGACCACGATCTGCCACGGCGCGACCGGCAAGGGCAACGACCAGATCCGTTTTGAGCTGGGCATCAAGGCCCTGGCTCCCGATCTCAATATCATCGCGGCATGGAGAAGCCCCAAGTGGAATATGGATTCCCGTGAGTCCGAGATCGCATACTGCCAGGCACACGGCATCGATCTTCCCTTCTCCGCAGACAGCAGTTACAGCCGTGACCGCAACCTCTGGCACATCAGCCATGAAGGCCTCGAGCTCGAAGATCCTTCTCTTGCTCCCAACTATGACCACCTCCTGGTTCTGAGCCAGACTCCCATGAAGGCTCCCGATGAGATCACCTACATCACCCTGACCTTCGAGGCGGGCGTTCCCAAGACTCTGAACGGCGAGGCCATGTCCGTTGCGAATATTATCCGCAAGCTCAACAAACTGGGCGGCGAGAACGGCATCGGCATCATCGACATCGTCGAGAACCGTGTCGTCGGCATGAAGTCCCGCGGCGTCTATGAGACACCCGGCGGAACCATTCTCATGGAAGCACACCAGCAGCTCGAAGAGCTCATCCTCGACCGCGAGACCTATGAGCTCAAGGACGAGATCGGCCATAAGTTCGCAAGCCTGGTCTATGAAGGCAAATGGTTCTCTCCTCTTCGCGAGGCGGAGCAGGCTTTCATCGAGTCCACCCAGAAGTATGTCACCGGTGAAGTGAAACTCGGCCTCTACAAGGGCAACATCATCAAGGCCGGAACGACCTCTCCCTACTCCCTGTACAGCGAGAGCCTTGCCTCCTTCACTACCGGCGATCTCTATGACCACCACGACGCAGGCGGCTTCATCACCCTGTTCGGACTTTCCACCAAGGTCCGCGCCATGAAGATGCAGCAGGCAGGTCTTCTGGACAAATAAGTCCTCTTAATAAAATCAAAATACGGAATGCGCTTCCCGGCGCACATAAAGAATCACATAAAGAACAAAGTGACAGACAGCCATACCGGTCCGCGGCCGGTATGGCTGTAATCATGTACAACTTCTCTCTTGCGCAGGAACCTGATAGCTATTAAAATAGGGAAAATGCAAAAACAGGCGGCCGCAGGCAATACCGATTTCTGCATGCCCGGTTTTCTGCAGCAAAAACAGAAAGACCGCCGCAGTCTGCGGCTTCATCCATATGAGGTAACCGAATGCTCTCGAGAATCATACTCATCATTTATTTTATCGTTATCAATTTTATAGGTATCGCCGCCATGGCTTCGGACAAGATCCGCGCAATGGAGCGCCGTTACCGCATTCCCGAAGCGATCCTGCTGCTGTTTGCCGTCATCGGCGGGAGCATCGGCTCCATTCTGGGCATGCTGCTCTTCCATCACAAGACGCGCAAGCCCCTCTTCCGCTACGGTCTGCCGCTGATCCTGATCCTGCAGATCGGACTCATCATACTTCTGCGTTCCCTCGCTGTAACCATCGAATTTATCTGACATAGTATGAGGTTGCGGACATGATCGCACTTAAAATCACCGGCCTTGGCAGTTTCATGTCAAGGCTGTTTTCAGGAAACACCTTCGATTCCTTCCTCCTGGCAGAAGGCACGCTGCAGATGGGCGTCACCTGGCAGGTGGACGGAAAGCTGAACCGGGACTTTTTTGAAAAGAGCGTCTGGGAAGACCCGTCGCAGCGTCCCTATGACTATGCTGTCTGGAGTGAAGTGCGCCCCGCCCTGCGGGAGCTGATCCGCGGCAAAAAAGCACCGGTCTCTTTTCGCTTTGTCCTGCATTTAAAGCCTGAGCTGATGGAGAAAATGCTGCAGGAAGAAGGAGACAGAGAGCTCCTGTCCTCAGTCGGCGCCTTCGTCCTGACGATCCGCTACAAAGAGGGCGAAGTTTCCCTTCTCTCCGGAATTTCCATGAAAAGCTTTACTATGAATAAAAATGCTGATATATTGTGGGACAAAGCAATCCGCAGGTTCCTTCAGGCCAAGGAAATCGCCTTTGAACCGCTCGGATAGGCACAGCCGGTGACAGGGATTTGACAGCCTTTCTGCCCCGCCGGCACACTCGCAAACGGTTAATACGCTTTGAGCCATCTTATAAAGAAAGGAGTGTAAATGCGCCATATTCTGACACCTCTGGATTTTTCTGTAAGTGAACTCGATCAACTTTTCGACACTGCGGCAGATATTGAAGCAAATCCGCAAAAATACGCAAATGCGTGCCGCGGAAAGAAACTGGCGACACTCTTCTATGAACCCTCCACCCGCACAAGGCTGAGCACTGAGACTGCCATGCTGAACATGGGCGGAGCCACCATGGGTTTCTCGGACGCGAACAGCTCCTCTGTCTCCAAGGGCGAGAGCATTGCGGATACCATCCGCACCGTCTCCTGCTTTGCCGACATCGCCGCCATCCGCCATCCCAAAGAAGGCGCGGCCATGGTTGCGAAACAGGCCTCCCGCATCCCGATCATCAACTGCGGCGACGGAGGACACCAGCATCCCACACAGACGCTGACGGACCTGATGACGATCCGCTCCCTGAAAAAGCGGCTCAACAACATGACCATCGGCCTCTGCGGCGACCTCAAGTTCGGCCGCACCGTACACTCCCTGATCGAAGCTATGTCCCGCTATCAGGGCGTGCGCTTTATTTTCATCTCTCCCAATGAGCTGCGGATCCCTGACTACGTCATTGACCTTCTCGATGAAAAGGGCATCCCCTATGAGGAATGCATCCGTCTGGACAGCGTCATCGGCCGTCTGGATATCCTCTACATGACCCGTGTTCAGCGCGAACGCTTCTTCAATGAAGAAGACTACATCCGCCTGAAAGATTTCTATATCCTGACCAGAAAGATCATGCGCAGGGCAAAGAACGACATGTTTGTCCTCCATCCCCTTCCCCGCGTGAACGAGATCGCTGTCGAGGTTGACAATGATCCCCGCGCCGCCTATTTCCGCCAGGTCCAGTACGGCGTCTACGTCCGTATGGCTCTCATCCTTGCCCTGCTCGGGATCAAGGTCGGCGACGACGGCAGCATCATCGAAGAAGGCACCGGAAAACTTCCCCTGTAATTCAAGGCCTTCCGGAAAGGAGAATAACATGCTGAATGTAGGAAAAATTGAAAACGGAATCGTGCTCGATCACATCCAGGCAGGAAAGAGCATGCTGATCTACCATTATCTGGAACTCAACAAGCTGGACTGCACCGTTGCCATCATCAAGAATGCCCGCAGCAACGCCATGGGCAAGAAAGATATCCTCAAGATCGAGACCGACGCGCACACGATCGACCTGGATGTCATCGCTTTCATCGATCCCGACGTCACCGTCAATATCATCAAGGGCGGCGAACTCGTCGAAAAAAAGAGGATCTCACTTCCCAAAGAAGTCAAAAATGTCATTAAGTGCACCAACCCCCGCTGTATCACCTCCATTGAGCAGGGTGTCCAGCACATGTTCTATCTCGCCGATTCCCGCCGCAATATCTACCGCTGCCGCTATTGCGACGAAAAGTACACCGAGCAGGAAATCGAGTGGTAATTGATTCTTCATCGCGCAGCACCCGTGACTTCAGTCATGGGATACGCGCTTAAAAAAGGAAACCCGCTTCATCGCGCAAGACTCTCTCGCGAGTCTTGCGTTTTTTGAAATTTTTTAAAAAAGAAAATATGAATACTGATTACAGAAACATAGATATCTACCAGCCCGGTCTGGATGTTGAAAAATACAGGAGCGACGTGGACAAGACCCTGCGCAGGACCTTCAAACACGATCTGGTCGGCCGCTTTGAGAAGGCGGTCGTGCAGTATCAGCTTGTGGAGGAAGGCGACCGGATCGCGGTCTGCATTTCCGGGGGCAAGGACTCCATGCTGATGGCCAAGCTCTTTCAGGAGCTCAAGCGCCACAACAAATTCCCCTTTTCCCTGGTCTTTCTGAGCATGGATCCCGGGTATCTCTCTGAAAACAGACAGCTCATCGAGAAGAACGCGGACCTGCTCGGCATCCCCGTCGAGATCTGCGACACCAATATCTTCGACGCCGTCTACACCATCGAAAAGTCCCCCTGTTATCTGTGCGCCCGCATGCGCCGCGGCTATCTCTACCGCTTCGCCAAGGAGCACGGCTGCAACAAGATTGCCCTGGGGCACCACTACGACGATGTCATCGAGACCATTCTCATGGGCATGCTGTATTCAGGCCAGTACCAGGGCATGATGCCCAAGCTCCGAAGCACCAATTTCGAGGGCATGGAGCTGATCCGCCCCATGTACCTGATCCGGGAAAAAGACATCATCCGCTGGCGGGACCACAACGGACTGCGTTTTCTGCAGTGTGCCTGCCGCTTCACCGAGTCCCTGGCCCAGGAGGGCATTTCGGACGAGCCCTCCGCCTCCAAGCGCCTGGAGACCAAACGGCTGATCGCATCCCTGGCAAAGACCATCCCCCAGGTGGAGAGCAATCTCTTCCGTGCCACGGAGAACGTTGTTCTCAACAAGGTCCTTGGCTACAAGATCAATGGAGAAAGGCACAGTTTCCTCGAGGATTACTGACCCTGAATATTTTCTGATAACGAAAACCCGGACGGGCACGTTGGTGCTCATCCGGGTTTTATTTAATCACAATAAATCATGTCATCAAAAAATCATGTCATCAAAGCAGATCATGCGCCGCCAGTTCGTGATACAGACGCGCAACCGGCAGGCCGACGACATTGTTGTAGTCTCCGCGGATCCCGCGGATGAAGACGCTGAAAGCTCCCTGGATCCCGTAGGCTCCCGCCTTGTCATAGGGCTCTCTGAGGGAAACATATCCCTCGATCTCACCCCGGTTCATGGGAAAGACATCCACTGCCGTCTCCTCACTGAAGGAGAAACAGCGGATCTCAGAGGCTTTCTCCACGCTGCACACTGTCACTCCCGTGTACACGTGATGCTCCCGTCCCTGGATCATGCCGATCATCCGGGCAGCGTCAGCGTGATCTGCCGGCTTTCCCAGGATCTCCCCGTCCACTGCGACCACCGTATCCGCTCCGATGACGATGATGCGGTCTCCCTCACAGGGCTGGACCTTTTTTGCCACTTCCATTGCCTTCTGAAGAGAGAGTTCCTGCACGACCTCTGCGGGGTCCGTGCTGTGCACGACTTCCTCTCCCTGCGCCGGGATCACTTCATATTCGTTCAAAACCAGATGCAGCAGCTCTCTCCTGCGCGGTGACTGCGATGCAAGAATATACCTGTCCATTTTCAGCTTTTCTCCCTGTACATGTATTGATCAGACATGCATTATCTTACTCCGATTTCTCTAAAAGGCAAGACAAATACTGTCAAAGAATACTGTACAGCATTTTCCGGGCACATTCATGAAGCTTCAGGATCCGCAGATCTCCCTCATCCTCAATGCGATGCTGTCCAGGCATTGATACATATTTTCACGCATTTCTTCGGAAATCCCCTGCCCGGCCTGGTCGATCATTTCGGCCGCGCGGCGGCTGATCTGCGCCGCCAGTTCTTTTCCCTTCTCTGTCAGGGTCAGGCTGGCCCGGTATTTCGATTCCCCGTAAGGCTCCAGGATCCCTTTTTTCTGGAAGGCGGCAATAGCGCGGGAGACATCCGCTTTATCACGCTGGCACAGATCCGCCAGCTTTGCGGCAGTGATCTGCCCTTCGCTGCTTTCGATCACCACCAGATACAGGGCGTAGGCTCCGCGCAGCCCGTACTTTTTCATTTCTTCGTTTGCCAGCCGGTTCCAGGATCTGGAAATGCTGAAAATATCCATCGTAAAGTGTTCAAAGCGATTGGTCATGTGAGAAGTCCTTCTTTACGAAATGCTGCCGGCAGGGAAAGAATCCGGCAATGGGACGGCTGTGCAGCCGGGGCAGGACACATGCCCTTCGACAACAGCCCGCAGCGCGTCCGATGATCAAAAAATTATTCCTTATTTGTCCGGAAAAAAGCAATCGCCACGGCACCGGGACCGGCATGGGTTCCGATGACACTGCAGAGCTGCTCGATGTCCAGATGATCCACTTTTCCCTCCCAGAGGGTGCGGCTGTCAGCGATATACTCCTGCAGCATTGTGTCGTCGTTACCGGTATAGCCCAGCAGCACGGGATTGTCATAATCGATGCCGTTCTTTGCGGTCTGCTCAACAAGTAAGTTGTTTGCCTTTTTGGATCCCCTTGCCTTGCCGAGCATGACAAGCTCTCCGTCCTTCATGGTCACGACCGGTTTGATATTCAAGACACTGCCTGCAAAAGCCGTCGCCCCAGAGATCCTGCCTCCCTTTTTCAGATACTCCAGTGTATCGAGCCTTGCTACCAGGCAGATCTCGTCACGCTTCTGCATCAGGTGCTCAAACAATTCATCCAGTCCCATCCCCTTGTCAGCGCACTTCTGCGCATACTCAGCCAGGACACCGGAACCGATCGAGACATTCCGGCTGTCGACAACACGAACATTGGGCAAATCCTCCGCGGCGATCCTGGCGCTCTGGTAGGTGCCGGAAAGCCTGGAAGTGACCGTGATCACGATGGCCTCCTCGTCCCTGCCCAGTGTCCTGAATACCTGCGCAAAGGCATCCGGCGAAGCCTGGCTTGTCTTGGGAAGTACATCACCGGACTCCAGTTTTTTGTAAAAGTCCTGCTTGGACAGGTCGACGCCGTCCTTGTATTCTTTTTCTCCGAACGTTACTGTCATCGGGACAATGGAAAAGTTCTTTGTATAGGATGCATCTGCATCTACTGTTGAATCCGTAATAATGCGAATGGACATTTCTCTTTCCTCCGTATTCATCGATACAAGATTTGATAATTTGTTAATTTGTTGATTTGTCAACGTCCGCCATCTTAGCATGGTAATGTTGATATGTCAACATTCATCCAATCTGTATTCAATAAAATACGTTTCAGAGATCATGTCAGTCAAACTGAACGACCCAGTTTTCCGAAGTGCAGGCCTCAAAACACATCCTGACCTGGTCCGCGCTGCATTTTTCCTCCGCCAGCTCAGGGAGCTCGTCCGGACCGAAAAAGCCGCTGGCGGTGGTCTCGATATTGGAGACAAATTCCCCTCCGGTCAATTCACACAGATAAAAGATTTTTATCACTCCGAAGAGATAGGGTTTGGGATTGTGCTTGTCTTTATCATGGACGGCGATCAGTTTTTTAACGGTGACGTCGACCCCCGCCTCCTCTTTTGCCTCCTTGACGGCATTATCCGCAGGGGCAAGATTGTATTCACACCATCCGCCCGGCATGGACCAGCGCCCGTCATTTTCCTGCACCAGCAGGATCCTGCCGTCCCTGAAGATCGCTGCGCGCGAATCCACCTTGGGCGTCTGATAGCCGGTATCCGAGCAGAAAATCCTGACTGCTTTGTCCATGGGAAGATCTGCCCGCATGGCCAGCATCTGCGCGGCGATCTCACGGATCCGCTGATATCTCTCACGGTCGTAAACATCTCTTCCGTAAAAAAGCCCTGCCTGCGCTATGCTCTGCAGCTCCTTTGCCCATTCCAGAATCTGGTCTTGCATATACTTCTTCCTCCGCGAATTCTTTATATATCAACGCAATGATAAAAAAGTATAGCACATCTGTCTGCATACGGAACATCTATATAGACAAACTGCACGGGCAGCCGAAACCGGCTGTCCGTGCAGTTGGATTATAGAGGAAATGTAAAAGTCAAAAGCTGTTATCTGGTTTTCTTAACAGGTTTTTCTTAACAGGTTTTTCTTAACAGGTTTTCGTTTTCTTAACAGGTTCTCTTCTCAGGTTCCCTTGCCGGCTTCTGCGTCTGCCGGTACGCATTCCGAGCGGAACCCTCAGCAGTTACTTATTTGATCGCGATGCGCTGTGCTTCCTTCTCGGGAAGTTTATCCCTCTTGGGGAAGGTGACCTCCAGGACGCCGTTCTCGTAAGATGCGGAGATGTCCTCGGGAGTGACATTGGCGACGCGGAAGCTTCTGGAATAGGAGCTCTCCCTGCGCTCTCTGCGCAGATATTTGGTCTCCTTGTCCTCCTCCTTCTTCTCTTCCTTGTGGGAAGCAGCGATGGTCAGGACATCGTTCTTCAGATCGATGGTGATATCCTCCTTGGCAAAGCCGGGAAGCTCAGCCTGCAGGATGTAGTTGCCGTCTTTTTCCATAACATCTGTGGAAAAACCGGAGAAGCTCTTCTCCAGCTCTGTATTGTCAGTCCAGAAATCCGGGAACATCCTGTCAAATTCATAGAAAGGGTTTCTCCAGAAATTGTCTCTTGTGAAAACTGTAGGTCTGAACATAATGTATACCTCCTTCTTTTTATCAGCTGAGGGACTTTGACGGAACTGTTCCGACTTATTCTTTTTTCCCTTCAACTGTTTCCTTTGTTCTCTTTACGATATATGTTATACACCTTATAGAACACATAGTCAATATATAATTTATAAAAATTATAAACAAAAAATAAACTCCCTCCCCGGCATTCTGCCGGGAAGGGAGCCCCTCTGCTGTCTTTATAACTGCTATATAACTGCTGCTATCATTCAGCTCTCTTTCTTCATAGTGAGATACCAGCTGTATTTTTTCAGGGATTCATCGGAATCCGCCAGTCTGCCCTTGGCAATTTCCAGGGTCAGAGGGGCGGGCATCACCACATCGCTGCCCGGAGTCCAGTCCGCAGGTGTCGAGACGTTGTCGGCGTCATGTTTCTGCAGGGAGAGGACGATCCGCTTGATCTCATCGATGTTGCGTCCGGTGGACATAGGATAGAACAAAATGGCGCGGATGACGGAATCGGGATCAATGATAAAGACGGCGCGCACAGTCTGCGTGCTGGCCACAGTCTGCAGCATGCCATACTGTTTGGCCACTTTCATGCTGATATCCGCCACGATCGGGAAGGGGATCTCCACTTTTCCCTTTCCGTCAAGATCGATATGCTCAATGCTCTCCGCCCATGCCAGATGAGAGTGCAGGGAGTCGATCGAGAGGCCCAGGAGCTCCGTGTTGAGGGCACGGAATTCCTCCGAGCGCCTTGCCAGGGCGATAAACTCGGTCGTGCAGACAGGAGTAAAGTCCGCGGGGTGAGAGAAAAAGACCACCCACTTTCCTTTGTAGTCCTCGGGAAAATTGCATTTTCCCATTGTTGTCATCGCGCGGAAGGCCGGTGCCTTGTCGCCGATCAGCGGCATAGCTGTGTATGTATCACAATTCTCTGTCGGAGCATTGTTCCTTGTTGTTTCTTCTGCCATCCTTATTCCTCCTATATAAGTGTCTCGTATGTAAATCCCTGTTTTTCAGCGCAGGATCGCAACGTCAGTCAGCAGGTTCTCACATATTATAGCACCGGCCTGACGCAGGGTACAAGGATTAGCCGGTATGCCCCATCCGGGACAGAAAATCACGTTACTGTCCACGCCCCCTCGAAGGGCGTGGACATGTAACGCTTGCGCGCAGCGATTCCAATACGCTTCGCGTGCGCCGCGCGCCGTTGAACTCGGGTTTTTCGCGGAAAAGCCACGAAAAACGCCTCGAGTTTCGAGTCGGTCTGTATTGTACCAAGATCATTTCAGGTGAACGTCGGATGAAATATAGTAAGAGTACTTCTTTTTATTGCAGAATTTGATAATTTCCTTTCTCATGGACGAACTCTTGGTATACTCCAGGACCGCTGCATCCAGGCCGGCTCTTTTCACCTTCCTGAGATAGGATTCATAATAACTCCTGTCACTCTTGTTCTGTCTTCCAAAGCGATTGCCGCTGTAACTGACAATAGAGGTGATCACCTCCTCCTGGAACACGCCGTTGATCAGCCTCTTCTTTCCGCTGTTGATCATCCGGGTAACAAATTCATCTCCGCAGTTGATATAGATCGGAATATTCTTGTTGTGAATCCGGGTAATGATATTGAGCAGTCCCTTGTAGATGGAATCGCGGTGATACTCATAGTAAACATCCGTATTATCCAGCCAGAGGCCGTCGCAGCCCTTTCTTCGGACACTGGCAACCAGTTCATTGACGATAAAGTCCTGCCAGGGCTTCTTCGAAACATCCATCCACAGCTCATTTTCCCAGTTATCATATCTGCCGAGGGCATATTTTTTGAAGCGCTTGTAATATGGCCTGTAGGTCTCAAGGCTTCCGATACTCATGTAGGAATAAATCTTTCTCCCGCCGGCTTTCAGTTTCTGAATCTCGTCGGGATAGTAGTACTGCACATCCACAACCACATTTTTGTAGCCTTTCAGTCTGGATGCATTGCCTCCCAGGTTTGTTCCGATGATGATCGCCCAGGACGAAGGCGACGCAGCTTCAGCAGGTACGGTATATAGTGATTCCGGAACTGTAAGGACAAGAATTACAGTGAGTAGAAATGCCGTCAGACACTTTTGCAGGGAAAAAGCCCTGTGTTCGCTTGATAATTGGATCATATGAACCTCCCCATGATCTATGACTATTATCACACCACGATGCCTATAGTAACACCTTTTCGATATTTTGTGAAGTCCCGATAGAAATCACACTAAATATTGATTGTCGCGTTTTTTCACACTTCACCGGCAGTGAAAACACTTTCCTTTGGAATATCGTTACAATTTGAAAATACAACCGGCGCATTCTCGTGACTTCAGATAATATGAAATCACGTGTATTGCGCGATGAAGAAAAATACCCCGGCAGGCTTCCTTTTCAGGCTCCTGCCGGGGCAATATCTTTCCCTTCCATCGGGGTACTTATCTGTGAAACCTCATATGAGGCACATGAAATCACGGGAATGTGCCAGCCGGCCTTTCATCTGTCAGATTCCTTCGACCGTCATCTCAAAATGGAGCTTTCGGTCTGCCGGCAGGCAGTACTGCGGAAGCGTCTGCGCCCCCCAGCTGTCGTCTCCGCCGACACCCATCTGCATGAGGGCGCAGCGCACATTGGTATAGTGCACAGGCGGCAGCTCATAGGCATGGGAAGCCGCCTCGAGTTCCTGCGCGGTATAGGGAAGGATACAGAATTCCATCCCCTTTCGTCCGGTTTCGTTCAGTTCTCCGGACAGCGGAGAAAAATTCCCTGTCCTTTCCGTATCCGCTGAAAAACGCAGTCCTCTTCCCCGCCGGTCCGTGACAGCAGCCCACCGCACGCCTGTGCGGTTGCCGCATTCCTGGGGGACCAGATAGGGCGAGAGGTTGTCCGCGGCGGTGCCGCTGAAGGTTCCCAGCCTTGCTCCGCGGCAGCGGTCGGCATAATTCTCGGCGGGGCCTTTTCCATAGTAGGTAAACCTGTCCAGATCCGCATTCAGACGGAAGTTGAATCCGAACACAGGCATGGTCGGCAGCACCGGAGCAGCCTCTGCGCCAGTCCCTTTCAGAACAGGTTCCCAGTCCATGGATAAAGTGAGCCGGCCGTCCGCATAAAATCTGTAGCCGACCAGGATATCGGGAAGCGTGTCAGGAGAAGTCATTGCCGGGATCGGGAGGGCATGCCGGATCTGCAGCAGAACAGAGTCATTCAGCGCAAAGATCCGCAGCGTCTCGGGGCGGGGGATCTGGTATTCTTCTGCAAGTTTCCAGACGCCGCACCTGGCCGCCATATGATTGCCGGTATCATTGCTGGTGGGTGCCCGCCAGAAGCAGGGACGGGGCATCTTTTCAAACAATTCACTCCCCGTAAATCCGGCGCCGCTGCCGAAGGCCGGTCCACCGCTGCAGCCGGTCATTCCGCCTCCCGCATAAGGATTGCCGCCCCGGCGGAAGGAGACCAGGCCGCACTGGAGAACGGAAAACAGGGCATCAAAGTTCTCTCCCCGAATGCCGATGTTAAAGCTTCCCCGGGTCAGCTCCAGTTTGCCGAAAGGAGTCTGTAAAGCAAGGGTGCGCTGCCAGTCTGTCCCGCTTATTTCACCGTTGCTCTTAATCCGGTCTTCTCCAGTACGTTTCTCTTCCTGATCTTTTTCTGACAGATCTTCTCCTGCCTGATCTTCTGTCCGGTTTTCTTCAAAACGGGATTCTTCTGCCACGGCAGGAACATCATTGAGGGCAGCTGCTGTCTCCTCCTGTTCTCTGTCTTCTGTCAGGAAAACGCCCTGTCCGAAGGCAATTTCATGGCCTTTTTCCGCCCAGGCGCAGTCCTCCCTCAGACACATGGATACAGTCACGCAATATTCGACCGCTGTTCCCTGTGCGGCAGCCTCTGCGCGGATCTCCGCGATTTTTTCCAGGATCGGAGCGGGCAGGGGGTACTCTGCCTCCGAGAGGGGAGCCGCCGCAGTCTCGAGGACCGCTTCCGCTGCCTTTTCTCCTTCCCTGTCCAGACGAACAAGGCAGGTCCAGCAGTCTGTGCCGGTAAAGAGATTGTCATTCATGATGCGGACCCGGTCTTCAGACACGTCAAAACGGATGGTCTGATAATTGAATTTGACCTCCTGCATCTTGCCTTCGTAGGGACGGCGGGTCCCGTCGACGATCCCGTTGCCGGAAAAGTCATAATCGGCGGGGCGCTCTCCGAAATCGCCGCCATAAGCCTGGAATTCCTGACCATAGCGGTTTTTTCTGCGGATGGACTGATCGACGAAATCCCAGATAAAGCCGCCCTGATAGCGGGGTTCGCGCAGGGTCAGGTCGGTATATAGATGCATTCCGCCGCAGGAATTGCCCATGGCATGGGTGTATTCGCAGCAGATGAAAGGTTTTTCCGTATTTTCCCTGAGGAAGGTCTCAATAGCTTCCGCGGAAGGGTACATCTGGCTCTCCATATCGCTGGTCTGCGGCCAGGTGCGGTCATGGAAGATCCCTTCATAATGAACAAGACGGTCTTCATCAAGGGTGCGGAAGCGGTCCGCCATATCGCGGATCACCGTGCCGCCGAAGGACTCATTGCCCACCGACCAGATGAGGATGGAGGGGTGGTTTTTGTCCCTCTGCCAGCAGGAATTCACTCTGTCCAGCAGCAGCTCACGCCAGCGCGCATCATCCCCCGGAACGATGCCCGGTGTGGGAAGACCGAATTCAGTCGGGGACCAGCTTCCATGGGACTCCATGTTATTTTCCGCGATCAGATACAGTCCCAGTTCATCACAGAGACGATAGAGAGCGGATCCGTTGGGATAATGGCAGGTGCGCACGGCATTGATATTGTTTTTCTTCATCAGAAGAAGATCCTGCAGGGTCACTTCCGGAGAGACGGCACGGCCGCTGCCGCAGGTAAATTCGTGGCGGTTGACCCCCCGGAAAACAATGCGTTTTCCGTTGAGGCACATCAGCCCGTCTTTCATCTCGAAGCGCCGGAATCCCACACGCTCCCGCACAATTTCCAGCAGGACCCGGCGGGGTTCGTTATCCCTTTCTCCGGCTGCGGATAAGATCTTCTCCGCAGCAGCGGCCGGTGTCGTTCCGCCTGCCGAAGTCTCGCTGAACGAAGTTTCGCCGAATGAAGTTTCACTGACCAGGCGGAGTGTAAGATCGTAGAGCTGCGGGTCCTCCGCACTCCAGAGAACCGGGAAAGGAACCATCTCCGTGACGGTCACACCGGCGTTGCCCTTCTTTTTGTCTGCGGCATCCGCCAAAATGTCCGCGGTGCCGCTCAAGATCTGTTCTTCCCCCTTCGTAAGGACATAGTAGAGACGCAGGCGCTCTCTCCTGCCCCCGTCGGCAGCCAGTTCTTCTCCATATGTTCCGGAGAATCTGATCTGTGCTTCGATCGAAAGCCTGCCGACAGTCAGGGTATCGTTCAGCACAGGGCGGATCCTGAGATCATAGAGGTGTGCCCGCGGAACCGTGTAGAGATAGACATCGCGGAAGATCCCGGAGAAGCGGAAAAAGTCCTGGCTCTCCAGCCAGCTGGAGGAAGTCCATTTGAAGACACGAACAGCCAGTTTGTTTTCTCCCGTCATGATATAGGGTGTCAGGTCAAATTCCGAGGGAGTAAAGCTGTCCTCACTGTATCCGACATAGCGCCCGTTGCACCAGAGGGCAAAACCGCTCTCCACACCCTGGAAGGAGATGATAAGAGGACTGCCCTCTTCCAGACGGGACTGCATCGAAGCAGGTATTGAAAAATATTTCACATAAGAAGCGGTCGGATTAAAATGTTCCGGGATCTCGCCGGGTATAATGTCCTCGCGGCCGTCCCAGGGATATTGATAGTTGATATAGGCAGGAACATCGTACCCTTCCATCTGGATATGGGCGGGAACGCGGATGTCCGCCCAGGGGCGGCAGTCATAGGAGAGGGCCGCGAAACCGGCAGGTGCGTCCGCAGGCTTGTCTGCATAAGAAAATTTCCAAAGGCCGTTCAGGGAATAACGGAATACCGAGTCCCCGGCAGTCCCTGAAGGCTGCTGTGCACCTTTCTCCAGTTCCTTTTCATCCGCAAAAAACACATGGTCCGAGTGGGCGGGAAGGCAGTTCACCTTAAAGACGGCGGGATCAGCTGCAATCGAGAGGTCAAAGTCCTTTTCCTGCCCCTGCAGGGCGGCAGTCCCGGGATTTTTCTCTTTTCCTGCTCCTGTTCTTGCGGCAGAGGAAACAGAGGCGTTCTCTCTGCCCGCGTCCCGGCGGGATGTGCGCCTGCTCCGGCTCTCTGCAGCGGGCTGGCCGCTGCCGGCCATATATTTTGCGTACTTTTCCAGAAAAGGCCTTAACCTGTCCCCGATCCCGTCGTAGCAGATCCGGAGCAGATCCTGGCCGGTAGTCTCCTTGTGCCTCTTCAGACGGGTGCGGAAGCGCTGAATAGTCCGCAGGCTCAGGGGCTGTCCCACCGCATTGGTGATGTGGAGGGCCGTCCGCAGGCGGAGGTCAAACATGGCCGCTTCCACCAGATCCTCATCGGACATTCCGCGGATCTCCTGGAGGAGCATGGCTCCTGCCAGCACGTTCACAGGGACATTCCTTCTGGACTTTCTCTCACTGTAGAGCGGGATAAAGATCTGCTCGTCAATAAAGGGGAAAATGTCCGATGCAAATGCTGCTGCCCAGGACTTCTCGAGCGCGTCCTTCTCCTTGTCGGTCAGGGGGCCCAGTTCTGTTCCGAACCCGAGCTGTTCATAGGTATATGTGGATAATGCCATCTTGCTTTCCTCTTTTCTGTTCCGTTTCGTTGACCTGCAGCGGTTTTTGAAGGGACGCAGTCGTCCCTGCTGACAGAAGTGTCTTTAGCCTGTCGGATCATCCTGCGGGGTTGGTATCGTTTTTACAGACCTCTCAGGTATTCACCGACCATGTCAAACTCATCTTCATAGATGCAGTTGGGAAGGCTGCCCTCATGGATCCGCCTCCTGCAGGTCTCGTAGTCCATCCACAAGACGGATTCCACTTCGCTCTCCTGAAGAGACAGGTCGCTCTCATCGAACTGTTTTGTAATGACATAGACATTGCTGAGCTCATTGTCACAGAACATCCTGCCGTGGAAAGGGGCCTGGTAAGATCCTCTGTGCTTTCCGACATAGTGGAAGTCCTCCCGCTCAGCCGCAAGTCCCAGCTCCTCTTTCAGTTCCCGAAGGGCGCCCTCGAGAGGAATGTCCCCGCTGGAGAGGTGGCCGGCAGACGAAATATCGTAGCATCCGGGATTGGAGTCCTTGACAGCACTGCGTTTCTGCAGCAACACCTCCCAGCGCTTTTCTTTCCCTCCGCAAGCGCTGTTTTCTGCAGTAAAAGACCTCTCTCCTTCTGCCGCAGCAGCCGCCTTCCGGACGATCCAGGTGTGCACGGTCTCGTGAAGACTCCCGTCGCGGTGGGCGACGCCGCGTTCCCGGACCAGTCCCGATTTCGTGCCGTCCTCATTGAGAATATCGAAGAGCTCCATGGGCTTCCCGTTCAGAGCAGCGGACACAAGACCGCCGCTTCCGTTGTAGACAAGCTTTAAGGAAAAGAAAGGCACATTCTCATCGATCAGGCGGAAAAAGATCTTGTCCCCCTCCCAGATATTGAGCTTCCAGACACGGGCGATGTCCACCCATTCCAGCTGTCCCTCGTCACAGGCAGCGGGTTCTCCCTCAAATCCGTCCGCCGTGAACAGATGCATATATTCCGTGACACCGTCCCCGGAGACAAAGGTGACGATCCCTCTGAACCTCCAGGAAGTCAGCCTGTAGCCGGTTTCTTCGCGCACCTCCCGCAGAAGACATTCCTCCGGGCTCTCGTCGGCCTCAAAATGACCTCCGACGCCGATCCACTTGTCCTTGTTGACATCATTTTTCTTGACCGTGCGATGCAGCATCAGATACTTCCCGTCTTTTTCCATGTAGCATAGCGTACTCAGCGCTGCACGATTTTCCATCTTTTCTCTCCCGATATATTTTTCTATAAATATGCCGCCGGGCTCTGCCGGCGGCATGAGGTTTTTTGTATGTTCAATAGTATCCCGTGACCTTGAATCCGCGTTCATCCTTTACAAGGGGAATCCTTTCGGACTCCATCTCCTCCACGCGGATCCAGCGCCCTCTTCCCAGGTTATGGATCACATAGTCGATGATGGCGCCGGGTCCCTGGATCTCCACTTCCACGCTCCCGTCCGCCAGATTCTGCACCCAGCCTGTGAGACCGTGGTTTCTGGCGTCATACATGATGTGATAGCGGAAACCGACACCCTGGACACGGCCGTAAAACCGTATATGCCGCCTCTCAACAGGTGTCTCCATCATAGTTCTCCTCTCTTCCTCCGAAAGCTCCGGAGGTCCCTCACCTACGGGCGCATCGTCAGCGCCTCCATCCGTCTTATTGATCCGGTCCAGGACATCTGTCGGAAACAGGATGCGTAGAAGCTTTTGGAACCACTCCCGGATTCTCTGGATCAATCTATGAAAAAAGCTGTTCTTCTCCATCGGCAAAACACCTGCTGTTCAGGACTTCCCTGCCTTTTTACATCAGTGACTGCGAAAATGCCGCACATGGCTCTGCAGCACGCGGATATCAAGAGGCTTCGTGATATGGGCATTCATCCCCGCCTCATAGGAGCGGTTCATATCTTCCTCATAGGTGCTGCCTGTCATCGCGATGATCGGGATCGTCTTTGCGTCCTCGCGGTTCAGGGCGCGGATGGCTGCCGCGGCTGCGTAGCCGTCCATGACAGGCATCTGCAGATCCATGAGGATCACGTCATAGAATCCCGGTCTGGAGTTGCTGAACATAGCCAGGGCTGCCCGGCCGTTACCGGCGATCTCACAGCGTGCCCCGGACAGCTCCAGGAGTTCCTTGAGCATATCGGCATTGATCGAATTGTCTTCCGCTGCCAGGAAACGAAGTCCTTCCATGGTGTCATCACTTGTGTCATAATCCCCGCCGCCGTTTCCGGCCACCTCGCAGACCTGTTCCACCAGTCTGTGCAGTCCGGAGACATAAAAAGGCTTCTGCAGAGTCTGTCCTATGCCGGCTCCGCGCCGTTCCTCATCATAAAAATGACGATTGGTCATCAGGAAAATATGGGGCATGCGGATCCAGGACATCCTTCGCACACTGTTGACGACTTCGTGCCAGTCCATGTCCTGAAGGTCCTCATCCAGGAGGATCAGATCATACTCGTTCTCCGCAACTGCCGCCTGCTCGATCATTTTGATCGTTCCGTAGCCGCTGGATGTACTTGTCGCTGTAACTCCCGCGCTCTCCATCAGATTGCGGATCCGGGCGGCCTCCTGCAGGTTATTATTGACCACCAGCATATGCTGGATTCCATGTTTTTTCCAGAAATCGGAGCCGCCGCTGTTGACCATCTTGAGCTGCAGACGGATCCATATAATGGTTCCTTCCCCGGGGAGACTCTGGGCCGAAATACTTCCGCCCATCATGTCGACCAGCCTGCGGGTGAGCCAGATGCCGGTTCCGCGCCCGGGCTCGCTCTCGGCATTCTCCGGTATCTCATCGCGGAAATACATCTGCAGCCGCTCCTTTTCCATGCCGATGCCGGTATCCCGCACCTCAAAGATCAGAGAGACATTTTCGTTGTTGTCATCCGGGACTCCCGTGACGGTAAGCTCCACACGTCCGCCGGGAGGAGTATATTTGACTGCATTGGAGAGGATCCCGCGCAGAATCTCCATGATCCTGTCCCGGTCTCCCAGAACAATATCATGTTCAATGCCTGCGGCGGAAAAAGAAAACTTCTGGTCACGCGCCTTGGCGAGGCTGGAAATGATCGAAGAGACTTCCTCCAGGACCAGTCCCAGACCGAATTCCTCGCTCACCAGTTCCGTCTCCGAAGTCTCGATGCGGCTCATGTCCAGGATCTGGTCGACGGTCGTCAGGATTTCCTGGCAGGACAGGCCGATCCGATGGGCATACTCCATGACCTTGGCGGGATTGTTGGCATTCTTCATCAGCAGCATGACCATGCCGGAGATCGAATTGATCGGGACACGGAAATCGTGGGACATGCTGGCCAGAAAATATCCTGCTGCGCGGTTGGCATCCTTGGCCTGCTGGATCATCATCTCTTCCAGATCTGTCTTGGCCGCATTGGATCTGCAGAGCAGAACAACAGCAACCCTGTCCGACCGTCCATAGGGAAGGTGGATCACATAGGTCAGATATTGACGGCGCGCACCGTTTTTCCTGTGGATGAAGAATTCCTCGAGCCCGTTGTACTGTTCGATATTATCGAATGCATGGCCGATATTGCGTACATCCTCCATGGCTTCGCTGCGGCTGATTCCCAGCGCCGTCTCAATGTTGGACGTGATAAACTCCGCCCTGAAGGTAGTGACAGACATCACGAGGATCAGATGCAGCGTTCCGCTGACGATCGAGTCAAAGACCTGGTCATGACTGAGGATATCATTATCCCTGATCCGCAGTTCCTGCTTGAGCCGCACATTTTCCTGCGCCAGGGCAACAATGTCCTCAAAGGTCATCTCCTCTATACTGCCGCTCTGCAAAAAAGGCACCTTTTCGGCGGTATCCATGGTATCCCCGGTAACCTTTTTTATGGTATCGTCCATCTTGTTTTCCACAGATCCCCCCTTCTTTATCCGGACTGCTTTCCCGGATGGCTGCGAAATGTAACGAATTATCGTAAACGCTTTAAACGCTTGTCACAATCATGAACTGAACCGCAGGTCTCTCATTTCTGAAATCCCCCGCTGTTTCATTATAGTACCTGAGCGTCAGTGTTTCAATGAAAATGGTCTTTCATGGCATGTTCCATGCCTTTTTCGAGGAATGTACCGGAAAACATCCTGCGCACGCGGACCGCATAGCGCTTTTCGGGATGTTTGAGTTTTTCCCTCTCAAAATGAAGGACCTCCTCCACCCAGTCGGGAAGATCCGGAAGGAGCGGACGGTAAAAGCTGCAGATCTTCTCCATCACTGCGAGGGCGGCATTCAGCGCGTTGTCTGCTGCCTTCCCCTTGAGCTCCGGCATGACAATGCGAACCGTGCGCAGGTCATAACGGGCGGCATTCTTGAAATTCTGCACGGCCAGGATCTGCTCCGCGTCCGACATAAAACGCCTTGGCATGGCAGCCAGCCAGACCAGAAAGAGCTGTGAAAACTGCACATCCCTCACATCCAGACCGGCTTTATCCAGAGGGTTGAGATCAAACATACGCAGCTCTATATGATCGGCGCCCGTCTCCTTGATGGCATCGAGATCGTTCTCTCCCTTGGGCTTTAAGCGGACCGGATAGTAGAGTTCCGACGCGGAGTACAGAAGACCTTCCTCCACATATCGGCGGATGCTGTCCGAATACCGCTGGACATTGGTATAATCCAGCACCGGTACGAAGTAATTCCAGTAGCCCAGTTCACTGCACCGCACGCTGGCCATCCCCGAGAACACATCCTGCCCCGCCGGTCTTTCTCCTGACCTGTTTTTGGAGGACCTGTCCTTTGGTGCCGGGAAATCCCCATTTTGCAGCGGGCTGCCTTCACTCTCATAGTAGCTGGCATCAAGCACAGGACTCGCCGCTGTCAGCATGACCAGGAGCCAGCCGTATGCCGCCGCTTTTTCCGCCAGTTCAAGATAAAAACCGTCCCGGAAGGAACGGGACCTCCCGGAGCCGCGAAAGGAAAATTCTTTCTGCAGCAGTTCATCCGAGAAGGAATAGTTCACATGGATCCCTGAAAAAGTCATTTTGTAGCGGCCGTACTTGCCCGACAGATATTCGCGGTAGGCGGTCTTGGATGCAAGAGGGCCTGTAAACTGCGCGATCGGGATATCTTCCTCCCCTGCCAGAAAAGGGGGATTGGAAAACGGCCAGATATATTCCGGACGGGGAAGTCTGCCGATCGTAGTCCGGATCTGGCGGGTATAGGCTTGCAGCGCAAGGACAGCCCCCTCGGCGGAGGGTTCTGCGCAGGTATTGATCTCTGTCTGGTTCTCAGAGAAATCACGGGTGATATGACTGTCATCCGGAAAAGGGTGCGGGGTATGTGCCATCGAGGCATCTTCATAAACCCGCAGGCCTTCTTTTTCCAGCCCGAATTTTCCCAACAGGAGACATTTTCGGATTTCAGGAGATTCAATATGGAGCATCGAGATCCTCCTCTTTCTTGGTCCGGCTCTATCTTTCTCTAACTTATTTTTCCATCAGCCAGAAGGCCGCGCTGTAGGGAGGCAGGTGGCTTCCGCCTCCGAAGTCATGTTTTTTCCCGGTGATCAGATCAACGGCCAGACCACATCCCGCATCGAAATGGGCGACATACTCTTCCGCATCGGCATTGATCGCGACAAGCACCCGTTCCTCAGCGGTCTTGCGCTCGAAGATACACTGCTTGTTGGTCAGAAGGACGCTCCGGAAGTCACCGCTGCAGAGAGCCTGAGATTTTTTCCTTGCCGCGGCAAGATGACTTATCCAGTCACACAGAGCATTCCACTGCGGTTCTTCGAAGCAGGGGCGCAGGGCCGGGTCGCCGTTTTTCTTGTCTCCCTCTGCTCCCCATTCGCTTCCGTAATAAATGCAGGGGATCCCCGGCATGCCGAAGCACATGGCGTAGACCAGGGGAAGGTGCTCTTTCGTCTTCAGAATGGTGGCGATCCTGCTCACATCATGGTTGTCGACAAAGGACAGCAGGTGATAGCCGCGGTACAGGGTCCAGGGATCAGAGCCGAACTGCCGGATCAGGGAGTGGACGATTTCGAACATGTTCATGCTGTTGAAAGCCGAATGGATGCCTTTGTAGCACTCATAATTGGTCGCGGAATGGAGCTTGCCGTCTCCCATGATGACCTTGTAGTCTCCCCCGAGGATCTCGCCGACCAGGAAGAAATCCTCCCTGAGGGAATCCGTAAAGCTCCGCAGCCTGCGGATGAAATCCCTGTCCAGGCAGTAGGCCACGTCCAGTCTGAGGCCGTCGATTTCAAAGTACTCCACCCAGTAGCGGATGGCGTCGAAGAGGTGGGCGATCACCTCCTCGTTGCGGAGGTTGAGCTTGACCAAGTCGTAGTTTCCCTCCCAGCCCTCATACCAGAGGCCGTCGTTATAGTTGGAATTTCCGTAAAAATTGATATGGAACCAGTCCCTGTAAGGGGAATTTTCCCGGTTCTTCACCACATCCTGAAACTGCGTAAAGCCGCGCCCCACATGGTTGAAAACACCATCCAGCACGACCCGGATCCCGTTCTCGTGCAGCGCTTTGCAGACCTCCCTGAAATCCTCGTTGGTCCCCAGGCGGACGTCGATCTTTTTGAAATCTCTTGTGTTATATCCATGCGTATCCGACTCAAACAAAGGGCAGAAATAGACGGCATCGATCCCCAGTTCCTTCATATGAGGAATCCACTCCGTCACCTTCCTGATCCGGTGCAGTGATGTCTCCTCCTGCGCATTACCTTCATTGGCGAAAGGGGCGCCGCAGAATCCCAGTGTATAAATCTGATAAAACACGCTGTTGTCAGCCCACATAGATGTCTCCTCCCGAATAGCCGTATCCATGACAAGGTTCCTCGTCTGGAAGGCTTATTTAGCTGTAAAAAGTTAACAAAAATGTTCGTTATCCAAATCGGTCAAAAATTTTGGCACTTTCGACCCATTTGTTTTTTCGTCAGTAAAAAATCAACTTTTCCACATGATTTTTCCTGCCTTTTTTCAACCTATCCCCAGAATCCACAGAGTTATCCACAATTTCCCAGATGTCTGATTTTTTTGATTTTGCGGGTTTTTAGGCTAAATTTCTCTAATTTACAGAGTATTCTGAGTTCTTTGAGTTAACAATAATGTTAAGCAAGGTCTTCACCTTTCCCTCTTCTTGCAGAACCCGGAATACTTTTCTCTCAACTGTACTCATCCCAGAAACGGGAAATGGTTTCCGCCGCCGCCTCGCTTCCTGCCGACTCGGGCTGCCCCCATTCCAGGGGAAACAGCTCCCGGTTGGCACCTTCCGAAAACCTGCCGTCCATCAGGACGACGATCCCGACGTCCTCAGCTGTCCGGATAACTCGCCCGGCCGCCTGCAGGACTTTGTTCATGCCGGGGAAGCGGTAGGCAAAGTCGTAGCCGTTCCTGCCCTGCCCGGAAAAATATTCCCGCAGAAGTTCACGGCGGGGTTCGACTGGCGGAATCCCCGTCCCCACGATCAGACTGCCGATCAGGCGGTCGCTCCGAAGATCGATCCCTTCGCCGAACATACCGCCCAGCACGCAGAAGCCGATCAGGTGACAGCCCTTGTGGACATCTTCAAAGGCCTGCAGAAACGACATTCTCTCCTGGTCCGTCATCTCCCTCTTCTGGGCGAGGACCAGCATGCTGCCGGATCTGTCCTCATTTTCAGTCCCTTTTCCGGAATCCTCATCAGAGACCGGACCGGCAGCTGCAGGGGAATCTCTGAGCAGGGTCGGCTGCCAGATCCTGCAGAAAGCTTCCAGGACCTTTTCCAAGAAGGCATAGGACGGAAAATAGACCATATAATTGCCGGAACGGCAGGCCACAACCCGGCCTATACTCCGGGCGATCCTCGCAAAGTTCTCTTCGTTACGGTCCCGGTAACGGCTGGTCACATCGCGCACAATCACAACCTTGCGCTTTTCCGGACAGAAGGAGGACCTGGCGTACATCTCAAAGTCCTCCGGAGTCCCCCCGAGAAGCCCTTTGTAATACTGGATCGGAAGAAAAGTGGCGGAGAAAAAGACAGCCGCAGTCATGCCTTCCATACAGGCACGCAGATGTCCCGATGGATCTGCGCAGTAAAGATGCAGGGAAAAGCCTCCCCCGCCTTTTTCCGTGTAAACAATGTAGTGGTCATCCAGCTCCCTGAGCATTTCACAAAAGTGCGAGAGCCTGAAGTAGAATTCAAGGAGCTCCGCAAGTCCCGCACTGCCCTGCCCGGATTCCGTCCAGGAGCCTTTGGTCTGTGCATCTTTATCCCCGGAGGCAGACTCCGCGGACTTCAGGGCCGGTCCGGAAAAAAGCATGTCCTGCTCCGGCACCTGAAGGCTTTTGTAGAGAGCGCCGCTCCGGTTTTCCTGTTCCAGGATCCACTGGATCTGGTTCCTCACCTCTTCTGCCGCATAATAGAGCCCGGCGCGCTGCTGCGGAATCGCTTCCCGGACAGAGATACTGCCAGAGTCACCGTCCGATTCCGCAATCCTGTCCGCAGGCCTGCCGTCCGCTGCTGTATCAGAGGAAGGACCCGCCTCCTCCGCCGCCGGCATCGTCCAGCTGCGCAGGACATTGATCTTACGGTCTTCCGGCGCAGCTTCCTGCTCCAGCACCCGCAGAACGTGCACCAGCCCCTTCATCTTCTTCCAGAGGCGGGGCCAGACATTTTTCACCGATCTCCGGAACTGCCTTACCTGCCGGGAGGAGATCTGCGCACTGTACAGATCCCGTCCGCGCTCCAGCAGATTATGTGCCTCGTCGATCAGCAGGATCGAACGATTCCTGCCGTCGAAAAAACTCTCCAGTCTGGCCTGCGGATGAAAGACATAATTGTAATCGCAGATGATCACATCCGCGAACTGTGCGGCGTCCAGGGAAAGGGAATAGGGGCAGACATCGTGTCTGCAGGCACACTCCGCGACAGTCTGCGCCGTCATAGGCGCCCCTTGGGCCGCGCCCTCCAGAAGCTCCCGCAATGCCGTATTGACCCTGTCAAAATGACCGTCCGCCCTGGGACAGACCTCCGGGCGGCAGTCAACCTGTTCACAGACGCAGGCGCGCTCTTTGGAGGTCAGGGAGAGACTTCTGACACTGAGCCCCCGCCTGTGAAGAAGCGAAAGCGCCTCCCTGGCCACCGAACCCGTCACACCCCTTGCAGTCAAATAGAAGATACGTTCCGCTTTTCCTGCCCCGACCGCCTTGAGGGCCGGGAACAGGACTGCCAGCGTCTTCCCGGTGCCTGTCGGCGCCTGCAGAAAAAGCTTTTTTTCATGGACGATGGTTCTGTAGACACCCGCCGCGAGATCATACTGGCCCTCCCGGTAGGGAAAGGGAAAGACCATCTGCCGGATGGTCCTGTCTTTGGACTCCGCAAAGGACAGCTGCATCCGGATCCAGGGCTCATAGTCCCGGATCAGCTTCGCGAACCATCCCTCCAGAGCTTCAAAAGACATCTCTTCATAAAAGTAGCGGACCTCCTTCGTGGCCTGGCTGCAGTAGGTCATGCGGATCCTCATCCTGTCCTGGCCTTCCCGGACGGCGTACATGTAGGCATAACACCTTGCCTGCGCCAGATGGACCTCCTGGGCCCCCTCAAGGCTGCCCAGTCCCCGGAGCACGGTCTTGATCTCGTCGATGGTCCACAGGCCCTCCTCAGAGCAGCCGGGTTCCCCGGACGCATTCTCCATAAAAAAAATGCCGTCCGCCCGTCCCTCCAACCGCAGAAGGGCTCCTCCCGCAGGGACATCCATTCGGAGCTGGACTTCCGCGCGATACCCCTCTCCCGCTTTTTTCTGAAGCGAGCGGTGGATCCGTGCGCCCTCCTGCATGACCGCCTCAGAAGAAGGTCCGGTCTGTGTATCCAGCGAGCCGCTCCGGAGCAGAAACTCAACGAGACTGCGCACCGATATTCGTATGATGTTCTTCTGATTGTCCATTGCGCAGATGCCTCTCACCGCAGCCGGGTTTACAGCCAACACTTGCCAGATTATTATAGCACACTGCGCAAGTCCGGCTTCCGGCTCCCTTCAATCTGCGGTTTACCGAATACATCATAACCGTTTTTTGTATCCTTGTATACAAAATGTGTTGCATTTTTCAAAAGAATGTTGTTAACTATATACATCTGTGCAAAACCATAGGCAGGAAGTCTTTTTTCCGCGGACGGCGGGAAAATTCCGACCCCCTGCACCAGCACAAAGTTTGAGGAGGAAGATGATGAAAAACACTATGATTCCCGAAGATTACCATTCCGCGCTGAATCTGCATGATACGCAGGTGGGCATCAAGACTGTCAAGGACTTTTTCCAGGGCATGCTCGCCGAGAGGCTCAATCTCCTGCGTGTTTCCGCGCCGCTCTTTGTCGATCCCGCTTCGGGACTGAATGATAATCTGAACGGCGTCGAGCGTCCTGTCAATTTCGACATCCTCGAACAGAACGGCCGCATGGGTGAAGTCGTTCAGTCCCTTGCGAAATGGAAACGTTACGCCCTCAAGAAATACGGCTTCCAGGTGGGTGAAGGCCTCTACACAGACATGAGCGCCATCCGCCGCGATGAAGTCACCGACAACATCCATTCCATCTATGTCGACCAGTGGGACTGGGAGAAGATCATCCGCAAAGAGGACAGAAACCTCGAGACGCTCAAAACGGTCGTCCGCGATGTCTACAGAGCACTGCGCATGACTGAGCGCTATATGTCCATCCGCTACGATTATATTGAAGAGACTCTTCCCAGAGAGATCTATTTCATCACAACCTCCGAGCTGGAGGCGCGCTTCCCGGACAAGACTCCCAAGGAGCGCGAATATATCATCACCCGCGCCAAGGGCGCCGTCTGCCTCATGCAGATCGGAGACAAGCTCCACAACGGGCTTCCTCACGACGGACGCGCCCCGGACTATGATGACTGGCAGCTGAATGCCGATATCCTGGTCTACTATCCCGTCCTTGATATCGCTCTCGAGCTCTCTTCCATGGGCATCCGGGTAGACGCAGAATCTCTGGCGGAACAGCTCAAAAAGGCCGGCTGCGAAGAGCGCGCAAAGCTTCCTTTCCAGAAGGCCATCCTGAACGACGAGCTCCCCTACACCATCGGCGGCGGTATCGGACAGTCCCGTATCTGCATGTTCTTCCTGCGCAAGGCCCACATCGGCGAAGTCCAGTCTTCCCTCTGGCCCGAGGAGACCGAGAAAGAACTCCAGGAAGCAGGGATCCGTCTCCTGTAAAAATCTTCACATGTAACAATTCTTCACAGTTTTACAATCGATCAGGCTGCGGCAGTTCATTTTGAGCGGTGCCGCAGCCTGTTTTTTAATTGTCGAAATAGAGAAGCAGCTGAGACGGTCTAAAAGGAAAAGATCACCACTGCGGACGAGAAGCAGAAGCGACCGGCGGGTACAGCATACAAAAGCTCTCACATGCTTTGAGATAGTAAATATCCATGCCACAGCTTTTAAAATTGTATTGTTGTATACAATTATGCTAGAATTCAAATATTCAGATATTCATTTTTTTGGCTTTTTCACCATTTTTCTCTTGTCGTATGGCTTTTCAGGCAGTATAATGCAACGTATAGTTGTTTTTTTGAAGAAATACGAGCTTGTTTGCGATTCAAATTCACTGCAGCAGTTCGATTTCGGAAATTTTATGACCTGTCGATTGTATACAATAATGCAGTATTTTCTATTTTCAGTCACTTTGTATACATTCCGGACCAATCAGAACTATGATCCTGTTTGCAGCACACGGCACATTCTCTGACCGTTACTGTACCGGAGCCTTTCGGCAGACCACATTAAGGAGGTATTTTTATGTCTTATGTTGATGAAGTTCTGGAGAAGGTAATTGCGCAGAATCCCGCTCAGCCCGAGTTCCACCAGGCAGTCAAGGAAGTCCTTGAGTCTCTCCGCGTTGTCATTGAAGCCAACGAAGAGAAGTTCCGCAAGGAAGCCCTGCTTGAGCGTCTGACCACCCCTGAGAGAGCCATCCTCTTCCGCGTTCCGTGGGTTGATGACAAGGGTCAGGTCCAAGTCAACAATGGTTTCCGTGTACAGTTCAACAGCGCGATCGGACCTTACAAGGGCGGTCTTCGCTTCCATCCTTCCGTAAACCTCGGCATTATCAAATTCCTCGGCTTCGAGCAGGTCTTCAAGAACTCCCTGACCGGCCTTCCCATCGGCGGCGGCAAGGGCGGCTCCGATTTCGACCCCAAGGGCAAATCCGACCGCGAAGTCATGGCATTCTGCCAGAGCTTCATGACTGAGCTTTACAGACATATCGGCGCAGACACTGACGTACCCGCCGGTGATATCGGCGTAGGCGGCCGCGAGATCGGCTTCCTGTACGGCCAGTACAAGAGAATCACTGCCCTCTATGAAGGCGTTCTGACCGGCAAAGGCCTCACCTACGGCGGCTCCCTGGCAAGAACCCAGGCTACCGGCTACGGCCTCGTATACCTGACCCAGGAGCTCCTCAAGGATCACGGCACCAGCCTCGAAGGCAAGACTGTTTCCGTCTCCGGCGCAGGCAACGTCGCAATCTATGCGATCGAGAAGGCTCAGCAGCTGGGTGCCAAGGTCGTCACCTGCTCTGATTCCACAGGCTGGATCTATGATCCCGAAGGAATCGATGTCGCTCTGCTCAAGGAAGTCAAGGAAGTCAAGCGCGCACGCCTGACCGAGTACAAGGCTGCAAGACCCTCCGCTGAGTATCACGAAGGCAGAGGCGTATGGAGTATCAAGGTTGATGTCGCACTTCCCTGCGCAACCCAGAACGAGCTGCACCTCGACGACGCAAAGGCACTTGTGGCCAACGGCGTTCAGGCAGTCTGCGAAGGCGCCAACATGCCCACCACTCTGGAAGCAACCCAGTACCTGCAGGAGAACGGCGTTCTCTTCGTTCCCGGCAAGGCATCCAACGCCGGCGGCGTAGCCACCTCCGCACTGGAGATGAGCCAGAACTCCGAGCGTCTCTCCTGGACATTCGAAGAAGTCGACCAGAAGCTCCAGGGCATCATGGTCAACATCTATCACAACATCGATGCTGCTTCCAAGAAGTACGGCATGGAAGGCAACTACGTGGCAGGCGCCAACATCGCCGGCTTCGAGAAGGTCCTCAACGCTATGGAAGCACAGGGTATTGTCTGATCTCCGGATTATATCCAACTTAAATAAATCCGTAACAGGATCGACGGCGCGGACACTCCTCAATAGTTCGCACGCCGCCTTCTATTGAATCTACACATAAAAATGCGCAGGCATCCGGTTTCCCGGTGTCTGCGCATTTTTTAAATATTCATTCGCCGTATACGTCCAAATAAAAAAACTGTCGCTTACGAGTGAGCTCGACGCGCCTGTGTATGGCTTTTGTGGCTTTGGGACGCAATGAGCCATGCCGACAGGCTCGCAATCTTACGATCGCTCATTGCTAACGCGCAAGTATTTCCCGGTCAGGCTCTCCGGGCAGGCGCGGACCTCAGCCGGTCTTCCGCTCACCACAATTCGGCCGCCCTCGGAGCCTCCTCCGGGTCCCATGTCGATGATGTAGTCCGCGCTGCGGATCACATCGAGGTCATGCTCGATGACGATCACCGTAGCGCCATGGTCGAGCAGGCTGCGGAAAACTTCCAGGAGCACTCGCACGTCTTTGGGATGAAGGCCGATGGTGGGCTCATCGAAGACAAAGACGGAATCCTCCTGCCCTCTTCCCATCTCGCTGGCCAGCTTGAGGCGCTGTGCCTCGCCGCCCGACAGGCCGGGTGTCTCCTCTCCCAGGGTCAGGTAGCCCAGGCCAAGATCGTGCAGGACCTGCAGGCGTCTGCGGGTTGCCGCCAGATCCGAGCATGCTTCCATAGCTTCGTCAACGCTCATGGACATCAGATCAGGCAGGCTGTAAGCAGTCCCGTTTTTTGCCCTGCGCAAAATGTCATGTGCCTCCCTGCGGTAGCGCCTGCCGCGGCAGTCCGGACAGGGGATATCGACATCCGGCAGAAACTGCACATCCAGAGAGATCTGGCCTGTCCCGTCGCAGGTCGGGCAGCGCAGTTTCCCTGTGTTATAGGAAAAATCTCCCGCCTTGTATCCCCGTGTCTTTGCGTCCGGCGTACGGGCGTAGATTTTACGCAGCTCATCGTGGACATTTGCATAGGTGGCCACTGTGGAACGCACATTGATGCCGATGGGCGTCGCGTCGATCAGCTTCACCTGATGGATACCCGGAGCCTCTATGGATTTCACATGGGCGGGAAGTTTTTTTCCATTTACGGAAGCGGAAAGGGCCGGAATCAGGCTCTCCAGGATCATGGTCGTCTTGCCGGAGCCCGAGACGCCGGTGACCGCCGTCAGCTTCCCCATGGGGATCCTGACATCCAGGGGATGCACCGTGTGGATCGGGCCGGTCTGCATACGGATGGCCCCTTTTGAAAAAAGATCCTCTTCCGTCAGGATATCTTCCCTGATGCGGATTGTATCCTCTCCCGAAAGATAGGGGCCGATCACGGATTCCGGATTCTGTTCGATCGCCCGAATAGTGCCCTCTGCGATCACTGTGCCGCCTGCAGCGCCGGCACCGGGACCCATCTCGATCATCCAGTCCGCGTGGGACAGGACCTGGGTATCGTGGTCCACGACCACCACGGTGTTGCCGTCCGCCGCAAGGTCATCCATGACACCGGTCAGGCCCTTCAGGTTGTAGGGATGCAGACCGATGGAAGGCTCATCCAGCACATAGAGGACGCCGGTGGTCCGGTTGCGGACTGCCCTGGCCAGCTGCACGCGCTGGCGTTCACCGGTGGACAGAGTGGATGCTGCGCGGTCCAGGGACAGATAGCCCAGTCCCAGGTCCATCAGGCGGACAGAGGTGTCCAGGAAAGACTCCACGATATTTCGAGCCATGGGACGCATGGGTTCAGCCAGGGATCCGGGCACTCCTTTGACCCAGGGAATCAGGTCCGAGAGGGTCATGGCGGTTGCCTGGTCGAGGCCGATCCCGCGCAGACGGGGCGCCCTGGAGGCCTCGGAAAGCCGGGTCCCCTGACAATCGGGGCAGACTCCCTCCTTGAGGAAGCGCTCGATCCGTTTCATGCCCTTCTCGTCCTTGACCTTGGACAGGGCATTTTCCACGGTATAGACCGCGTTAAAATAGGTAAAATCCATTTCTGCAGTCTGCTTTGTCTGCGGATTCATATAGAAGATATGCTTCTTCTCGGCAGGGCCGTGGTAGACCATCTCCTTTTCTTCAGGTGTGAGGTCTTTGAAGGGCACATCTGTGCGCACACCCATCTCACGGCACACATCCTTCATCAGGGACCACATGAGAGTCCCCCAGACCACCACCGCGCCCTCGTCGATCGTCAGCTCTTCATTGGGCACAAGGGCCGACTCGTCGACTGTGCGGGTGATGCCGGTCCCGCCGCAGGTGGGACATGCCCCGCTGCTGTTGAAGGCCAGTTCCTCCGCGCCGGGTCCGTAAAAGCCTTCGCCGCACACAGGACAGACCGTCTCCCGCATGGCCGCCACATCCATGGAAGGCTCCACATAGTGGCCGTTGGGGCAGCGGTGGCTGGCAAGGCGGGAAAACATGAGCCTCAGGCTGTTGAGAAGCTCTGTCATGGTGCCGAAGGTAGAGCGGATCCCGGGGACTCCGGGACGCTGGTGAAGAGCCAGCGAGGCGGGGACATAGCGCACATCGTCCACATGCGCCCGCGCCGCCTGCGTCATCCTGCGGCGGGTATAGGTGGAAAGGGACTCCAGATAGCGTCTGGACCCTTCTGCATAGAGTACTCCAAGAGCCAGGGAGGATTTTCCTGATCCCGAAACCCCCGCGATGGCCGTGATCGTGTTCAGCGGTATATCCACATCGATATTTTTCAGGTTATGTACACGTGCGCCCCGCACTTCCATATTGCGGGGGAGCATTTTTTTGTCTTTCTCCATGATGTCTCTTTCGTTACAAGTGAGTCCTGCGCGATGAATAATGGAACTACGCGCCGACTATCTGCCGGATTGCCTTGCCGGCGCCGTTGTGGTCGTTGTCGTCAGTGATCATGTCGCAGATCTCTTTGATCTGGTCTTCCGCGTTTCCCATCGCGACGGAAAGGCCGGCCGCCTGCAGCACCGCTCTGTCATTGTCGGCGTCCCCGATGCCGGCGGTCTCTCCCATGGAAATTCCAAGATGCTCTGCAAGCTTCTGCAGCCCCAGTGCCTTTGAGACGCCGGGCGCGGTCATTTCCAGCGATGTCTCCTCCGCAGTGGCAAAGCTCAGGGGCAGGTGTTTCAGCTTTTGATACGCCCTGTCACGGTCTTCCTGCGAGCGGAAATATATATTTACCTTGGCGATCGAATCGTGGCGCAGGGCCTCCTCCCGCATGCTCTCTACAGGGGTTGCTACACGGCGATACAGGTCTTTATAGATTCCCATTTGATAGTCTTCCATATGTTCGATCTGTTCCCCGCAAGTGATCGAGTGTCCGTCCCCCAGAAAATGGATCATGCCGGTCTTTTCCCCTGTCAGACGGATGATTTCCAGCACTGTCTCCTGCGGAACAGCAAGCCGGAAGATATTCTTTTTTTCGTGAAAATCATAGACGATCGAACCGCTGGTACAGATGCCATAGCGGATCTGCGGGAGCGCCTCTGCATAGGGAAGCAGCTCGGAGATATCCCTCCCGGAACAATAAACCATATGCACTCCCTGCGCGGCAGCGCAGGCAACATCCCGGACCGTATCCGGATGGATGCTCTTGTCGGACATGAGAAGGGTGCCATCCATATCCAGAGCGATCAGACTGATTTTCTTTTTTTCCATAACCCTGCATCCATTCCTGTGTGCGAGTTCACGAGCGCCTGCCGGATGCCCGAAAAAGCTCGTGAGAGCCCGGCATTTGCGTCTCACGGACCCGTTGTTTATTCATCCTTTATCATTGTAACACAGGGCTGCGCTCAGAGAATTGTGACTTTTTCCAAATGGACAAAATGTGTTTTTTCACCAAATGTTTTGGTGCTTTTTTATCGGCATCCGTTTACAACTTGCTTTTCATAAGGTAAAATCACCATTAGGGATTTTATACCTACAAGCCGGTTGTATCAAATAAAGTTTTATACAACTTATCGCAGATACTTTTAATATATTACTTAAATCTTGACGTTTTTTCGGAAAATGGTCAAAGGGTCAACCATCGCTGCCTGAAAAGCTGAGGCACTTCGATAAGGCCTGTGACCTTGAAGAGAATCCGGGAAGGATGTGACCTATGCGTCAGTTTGAATTAATCGTGCCCTGCCATTTCGGCATGGAGAGCGTTGTCAAGAACGAGATATATGAAATAGGTTATGACGTTACAGAGGTGACCGACGGCAGAGTCACCTTTATCGGGGATGAAGAAGCGATCGCCCGCGCCAATATCTGCCTGCGGACTGCCGAGCGGATTCTGCTCAAGGTCGGCTCTTTCCATGCGGAAAACTTCGAAGAGCTTTTCCAGGGGACCATGGCCCTTCCCTGGGAACAGTTTCTGCCCCGGGAATCCCGCTTCTGGATCAAAAAAGCAGCGAGTATCAAGAGCAAGGTCTTTTCGCCTTCCGATATCCAGTCTGTCATGAAAAAAGCCATGGTCGAGCGGATGAAGCAGAGCTATCCCATCGATTATTTCCCCGAGACAGGTTCCGACTATCCTGTCCGTGTCTTTATCTACAAGGATGAAGTCACTGCGGCCATTGATACTTCCGGCGATTCCCTGCATAAGCGCGGATACCGCCGCATGAAGGTCAAAGCCCCAATTGCAGAGAACCTGGCTGCGGGTCTGCTCATGCTGACCCCCTGGCAGCCCGGCAGGGTCCTGGTAGATCCTTTCTGCGGGAGCGGCACCTTCCTCATCGAGGCCGCCCTCATGTCCGCCAATATCGCCCCCGGTCTCTTCCGGCATTTTATTGCCGAAGACTGGACGGAGATCATTCCTTCGAATGTCTGGGCAGACGCGCGTGAAGAGGCCAGGGACATGATCGACCTCTCTGTGGACACAGACCTTCAGGGATACGACATTGATCCTGAGGCGATCGCGGCAGCGCGGGAAAATGCCCGCCTGGCAGGCGTGGAGAAGCTGATCCATTTCCAGACCCGCCCGATCTCCGCTCTCTCCCACCCCAAGAAATACGGCTTTATCCTTACCAACCCGCCCTACGGCGAGCGTCTCTCGCCCGGCTCTGAAGCCCTCACAGAGGCCGACCAGAACGAGATCGCCCGCTCACGTGTCAATACAAATGCACTCAGAGAGCTGTATGAGACCCTGGGAGAACGCTTCCGCGCCATGGACACCTGGTCCCTCTACCTGATCACTTCCTACGAAGGCTGCGAAGAAGCAATCGGCAAAAAAGCCGTCCGCAACAGGAAGATCTACAACGGCATGCTCAAGACCTACTTCTATCAGTTCCCCGGACCGCGCCCTCCCAGACGCAGGACCGGCTCGAGAGAAAGTATCTGAGAGAGAAAATATCCGAGAGAATGTAAGAAATTGATAAAATGCTCCCTCCGCACAGGGGGGAGCATCTGTTGTGTAAATATATTTTATAAAACAAATTTTGAAAGAAGAAGAATGATGGAAAAGAACAAATACCAGATTATTTTTGCAACAGGAAACAAGGGAAAGATCCGGGAGATCAAAGAAATCGTGGCCGCCGGCAGCAATGCGGAGAATATCGAAGTCCTCTCCATGCGGGAGGCGGATGTAGAGGCTGACCCTGAGGAAAACGGCGCAGATTTCGAGGACAACGCCCTCATCAAGGCCCAGGCTGTCTATGACCTGCTCCGCTCCCGCCCCGTCCCCGAAGGCACTGTCCGCATCGTCATGAGCGACGACTCCGGCCTGGTGATCGATGCCCTGGGCGGCGCCCCCGGCGTCCATTCGGCGCGCTACATGGGCTACGACACCGACTACCGCCTTCGTATGGAGCACATCCTGGACCTGATGAAAGATATCCCCGACGAAAAGCGCACGGCCCGTTTCGTCGCAGCTGTAGCCGCCATTCTCCCGGACGGCGAGTCCCGCGTTGTGCGCGGCGCCATGGAAGGCAGGATCGGTCACTCGATCGCCGGCGAAAACGGCTTCGGCTACGACCCTTTCTTCTACCTGCCCCAATATGGAAAGACCAGCGCGGAGATCTCTCCCGAAGAGAAGAACAGCATCAGCCACAGAGGCCAGGCACTCCGCAAAATCCTGGCAGAACTGGGATTGATCTGAATCCGGACCGCCCTGTGTTATTCGTAATATCGTTGAATTTATTTTGATATTTTGTCGTTGACACAGGGCGGATTGTTAGATATAATATCTCTTGCATGTGAGACAACGGTCTCCAACGGGGTGTGGCTCAGCTTGGCAAGAGCGCCTGGTTTGGGACCAGGAGGTCGCAGGTTCGAATCCTGTCACCCCGATGAATCACTCAATTTCATAAAAGATTTTTGTGCGGGTGTAGTTCAGTGGTAGAACACTAGCCTTCCAAGCTAGATATGTGGGTTCGATTCCCATCACCCGCTTTCGTAATTGTAAATCCGCAGGGGCGATTGCGAACGGCTTATGTGTCCGTAGCTCAGTTGGATAGAGCACCGGCCTTCTAAGCCGGGTGTCGGGGGTTCGAGTCCCCCCGGGCATACGCAGGAGTTGATGAGACTTCTCTCCTGTTTTATATGGTGGGTATGGCGTAGTTGGTTAGCGCGCCAGATTGTGGTTCTGGAGACCGTGGGTTCGAGTCCCATTACCCACCCTTTTTTTATGTAAACATACAGCCTTTATGGGCGGTCAAACTGATGGGCTATCGCCAAGCGGTTAAGGCACAGCACTTTGACTGCTGTATCGTTGGTTCGATTCCAACTAGCCCAGTTTATGGGACATTAGCTCAGATGGTAGAGCACTTGACTTTTAATCAAGTTGTCGGGGGTTCGAGTCCCCCATGTCTCATTTTTTCTTATTTTCTTTTTCCTTTTTTCTGCGGCGGCACAATTTACTTGCGTCGTCGCATTTTGCGTGTTAGCAATGAGCCATGCGCAGACATGGAAACTGAGAGCTGCTGCGTGCTCGCACGTAAGCAGATCGAAGTTTACATGGATGCATACGGCGAATGCCGCGACAATATAATATTTTTCTTCTATGCAGCTATGGCGGAATTGGCAGACGCGGCAGATTTAGGTTCTGTTGGGCAACCCCCGTGCAGGTTCAAGTCCTGTTAGCTGCAT
>JBGUPU010000011.1:0-21893 GCA_045130475.1 Lachnospiraceae bacterium | reverse complement strand
GTTTGCTCTGCATTGGGGAAATACCGCTTGTTCCGACCGCTTCGTACGGAGATGGAAGTCCATCCTGCCGCGCTTGCGGAAAGGATGAGACATGTATTTCAACCAGATGGAATTCGGACAAAGGGTTAAAGCCCTTCGTAAAGAGAACGGACTTACATTGAAGCAGATGGCGGATGAGCTGAATCTCAGCTACGAGCATTACAAGAAGATCGAAAACGGAGCCCATGGATGCTCCATCATGGTCCTTCTGGATATCAGCAGTTTCTTTGACGTCAGCACGGACTACCTGCTGACGGGCAGATCTTTTGAATCGCTGCATATTCAAAAGCAGCTTTCAGAGGCCCAGGCCATTCTTGCGGACATTGCAAAAGGACTGAAATAGCAAAAGGGTCGTATAAAGGCCCGTTTTCGGGCAAAACGGGTCGTCCCACATCCCTGTGGAAACGTCCATTTTTTCATAGACTGATACTCGTAACAACCGAGTTGTTACGAACCGGGAAACCGGAACGCACCTTCACAACTGAATATACATTCATCAGGTACGAACCTGTGATGAGGAGCCACAGCAGCGGTGAACGCCATGACGGTCTTTCGGGACATGAGCGGGAACCGGCCTGTAAGTGCCGGACAGCTTCCGGCATACAGCTATGAGGCATCACAGCACAATGAGACTTCCGTCTGGGCACTGGCCCATACGGCTCGGTGAGAACCACGGAGGGGTGAAAGACCCATGGATCCGGTAAGCTGCCGGACGCCTGAATGATTTCCCGGCGGAGCATCCGCTCCGCTACTTCCGGGGGTGCCGAGGACAAATACGGAAGGATCATAACAAAAGAAACGATGCGGGCTGGAAAGCCAATGCAAGTACAGCCCGCTTTTACATAGGCGGAACCCGAAAGCCGCCGGACAAGGAGGCATAAGACATGGATTTAAAGGATCTGAAGATCGATCCGGAGTTTGCCGAGAAGATCCCTCCGCTGACGGAGGAGGAATTTACGCAGCTGGAAGCCAATATCCTGGCGGAAGGCGCGCTGCTCAGTCCGATGATCGTATGGAACGGGGTGATCGTTGACGGGCATAACCGCTATCGGATCCTTCAGGAGCATCCCGAGATCACATTTGAGGTCAGGGAAAAGGAATTCGAGAACCGGTTTGAAGCTATCGCCTGGATCTGCCGGAACCAGCTTGGCCGCAGAAATCTCACGGAGATACAGAAGCGGATGCTGATCGGAAAACAGTATGAAGCGGAAAAGGCCATCCATGGTTTCAATGAGACCGCCCAGACGAGAGACGAAAATGGGCACTTCCGCCGGAGTGGTCAAAATGACCAGTCCGGTGAAGGGGAGACAACGAGGCAGAGGATCGCCCGGGAGAACGGTGTTTCCGACAGCTATGTCCGCCATGCGGAGACCTTTTCAAAAGGTGTGGAGGCTGCGGATGAAGTGATTCCCGGGATCAAGCAGGAAATCCTGGCCGGGACAGTAAAGCCGACCATCAAAGCGGTCGAGGCGGTGGCCCGGGCTTCGCCGGAAGACCGCAGGGGACTTGCGGAGCAGCTTCGGCTGCCGCGAAAGTCCCCCGGAAGAAAGGCATCGACGAAGAAAGAGCCGGAAGAAGAATTCCCGGAGGGAGACGGGGACGATGAGGCCTCCGCTCCAAAGACCGGAGGCAGGCTCTCCGCGATCGCCATATCGGAGGGAATGGCCAGCAATCCGGAAAGAACAAACCGGGAAGCGTCGGCCGAAAGCGTTATGGCAGAACTGACCGATGCCGTGGAAAGCATGATCTTCCGATGGGACTTCTGCCTGTCGGTCAACCAGGCCAGCGCGTCACAGAAGGAATGCCGGCAGAGGATCAAAGAGCTGGCGAAAAAAGGAATTGAATATCTTAGAAGCTATCAGGGAGGAAGAAAGAGAAATGACACAGAACCATGCGAAACCTTATAAGGAAATGATGATCAACAGCGACAAGCTGGAGGTCCCCCGCAGCACATACCAGAGGGAACTGGTACTGGAAGAGGTGATCGACATCTCAAACCACTTCAACGAATGTATCGCAAACGAACCGAAGGTAAGCTTTCGGGACGGGCGCTACTTCGTCTTTGACGGACAGCATACGGTCGCGGCAAGGGTCCACCGGAACGGCGGAACCCCGCTTCCGATTCTTTGCAAGGTCTATTTCGGACTGACGGAGGAGGACGAGGCCAGGCTGTTCGCCGCACAGACAGGATTTTCGACGGACCTGGGAGCCGGCGCGAAGATCCGGGCGCTGGCATTTGCGAAGGATCCCATCGCCTGCAGGTTTGTGGAAGCGACGAGGAGCGCGGGAGCGCTGCTGGACTTCAGCCAGAGGCGGGGAAGGTGCCGACTGGCCTGTGTGGCTACGGCTTTCCGGGAATTCCAGAAGGTCGGCGACGATAAATATAAGGAGGCGATCAGTATCCTCCTGGAAGCCTGGGACGGTGATCCGGATTCGCTCCGCTCCGAAACGGTATCAGCCATGTGCCGGTTCGTGGATCTCTACGAAGGCGAGTATGACCGGAAACGTCTTGTACGCAGATGCAGGAAATATGATCCGCTGGCGGTTTACCGCAAGGGACAGGCTATGGGCAACAGCATGGCAGGCAGCAAGAAGTATCTCTACCAGGTCCGGGATATCTATAACGGATCCAGCCAGAAACAGTGCCTGCCGCTGAAATTCTAAGGAGGGTGCCGGATGACGGAGATTAATATGAATAAGACCGGAAGGCGGGATCCCTGCCGGAGCAGGGACTGGGTCTACCGGCGCGGGGACATCTACCTTGCCAACCTGAATCCCTTCAAGGGGTCCGAACAGGGAGGCACCCGGCCGGTGCTGGTGCTCCAGAACAATGACGGCAACTTCTTCTGCCCCACGCTTATCGTCGCGCCGATCACAACGAAGCTGAAAAAGCTGAACCTTCCGACACACTGTTATTTTGAGGAAGTGAGAGGGCTGCCTGCCCCGTCGATGGTGTCTCTGGAGCAGATCAAGACGATCGACAAATGCCGGATCGAGAAATATCTCGGAAAGATGACCCGGGAGCAGATGATTCGGGTCGAGGATGCGATACGGGAAAGCCTGGGGATGGAGATCCCGGAATGCGTGGAGGCCCCGTGACCATACCGATGGAGGAAAAATCAATGATGGAAGCATATGAAGTGAGAGAGATCGACGTCAATTCGCCGGATGCGGTTCCCGAGAAGCGCTGCTACACCGTGGAGGAGTTGCAGATCATCCTGGAGGTCAGCCGGCCTACGGTCTACAACCTGATCCGCCAGAAACAGTTCCGCGCTTTCCAGGTGGCCGGCGGGAAATGGCGGGTATCCAAGAGGAGCTTTGACGAGTGGCTGGACGCCCGGTGCTGAAAGGCATGCAGAAATGTTGAACTTTGTCAAGGATGGCATTCCCAGAAAATAAACGAATCGACATCCTCAACATTATCGGAACCAGCTGATAGGCTTGAGCCGGGCCATGAAACCCGGCTCAATTACATATCCGGAGGTGAAACAGATGAACAAGTCGGAAAAGAGCGAAATCGAGAAGCTCGGAGAGAAGCTTCAGAAAAAGATCTGGAGGGAGAACAAGGCAAACCTGACAAAGGACGGCCGCAGAACCATGTCGGTCGTGGAAATGGGAAGGCTCCTTGGACTGCAGAGGACGGAATCCTATTATCTCGCGAACAAGCATTATTTCAGATTGATCCAGATTCGGGGGCATACCCGGGTAGATATCGAGAGCTTTGAAAAATGGTATGACAACCAGGTCAGATACCAGAAGGTGGATGGATCTCCCCCTGGCAGAGAGCTTAAACGGAACTCCTATTCCCCGCATGACATTGAAGAGATGCTGGGGATCTGTGAGCAGAACGTCTATGAACTCATCCGGCACGAAAACCTGCCGGTCATCACGGTGGATTACCGGATGCGTATTCCGAAAGAAGCTTTCGATTACTGGTACAGCCATCAGAACCATTACCGTAATCAGGCGGACCGGGCCAGAGACGCGCTTTATGAAGCCCAGACCCTGACAATGCCGGAAATGGCGCGTTTTCTTGGCGTCACACGCAGTAAAGTCTATGCGATTCTGAAGGATCGAAAGTATAAGGATCAGCTGGAAATCGTCGTTATTGCCGGAAAGAAGCGGGTCACAAAGGAGAGTTTCAACCGCTGGTATGCGGCGTATAAAAAGGAACTGCCCGAAGAAGAAAGACTTGTCAAACAGATTTCCGTCAGGAAATCCGGCACGGACCTTTATTACACCCTGGATGAAATCAGTGAACTCTGCGGTGTAAACAAGAGCACCGTTTCCAGATGGGTTAGGAAAGGTGAATTTCCTGCCCGGAGAGTTGGCCAGTGTATCAACATCCCCCGTCTGGAATTTGACGCCTGGTATGAGAAATATAAGCAAAAACAGAAAAGGAGAAAATGATGGCAAGTATCGTTAAGAGAGGAAAGCATTACTGTGTCGTCTATAACTACCAGACGGAGAAGGGCGACAGAAAGCAGAAATGGGAATCGTATCGTACCAAAGCGGAGGCCGAGCAGCGCCGGCACGATATCGAGTACGCGAAATCCAAGGGAGAACTGAATATCCGAAGCTGTACTACGGTCGAGGAGCTGATCAGGGAGTACATCGAACTGTATGGAAAAAACAAGTGGGCCCTGTCTACATACACAAGCAACATCGGTCTGTTTGAAAATTATATTATTCCTACGCTTGGAAAGATGAAGCTGTCCGATGTTACTTCCCGGGTGGTTGAGCAGTACTACCGCTCCCTTCTGGAAATGGATATGGTCCCGCCCATGCGGTTCGGGAAACCCATGAAACAGAAGAATCCGCAGAAGGTAACTCCGAGCCTGATCCGGGAGATTCATAAGCTTCTCAGCAGCTGTTTTAAGCAGGGCGTCAGGTGGGAACTGATGGAAAAGAACCCGTGTGAAAACGCGACCCGTCCGAGGGTGGAAAAAACAGAACGCGAGATCTGGACCCTGGAGGATCTCCAGAAAGCGCTGGATGCCTGTGATGATGACCGTCTGAAGCTTGCGATCAACCTGGCTTTTTCCTGTACCCTGCGTATCGGGGAAATGATGGCGCTCACCTGGGATTGTGTCGAAATCAGTGAAAGCGCTTTGGATAATGGCCGCCCCTACATTCGTATAAACAAGGAGTTGCAGAGAGTTGACCGGAAAACGCTGGAAGCGCTGGACAGCAAGGATGTGATACAGGTGTTTACCCCGTCCAACAAGAGGTATAAGACAGTCATGGTGCTGAAGGCTCCCAAAACCAGGACAAGTGTCCGTAAAGTATATCTTCCGATTACGGTGGCGAAGATGCTGGCTGACTGGAAACAGCGGCAGGAGGAAACCAAAAGGGAACTGGGGGCGGAGTATAAGGATCACGGCCTGGTATTTGCCGGACCTTTCGGCGGTCCCGTCGAAGGCCATACGATCACCAGGGCTTTCCAGACCCTGATCGAGGAAAACGATCTGCCGCAGGTTGTCTTCCACAGCCTGCGTCATTCCAGCATTACCTACAAACTCAAGCTCAACGGCGGTGACATCAAGGCTGTCCAGGGAGACTCCGGTCATGCCCAGGCGGCGATGGTCACGGAGCAGTATTCCCATGTGCTCGTAGACGGACAGCAGTCAAATGCGGACCTGATCGAGAAGTATTTTTACGGGAAAGTTCCCCTGCCGGAGCGCCAGGGAAAGGAAAACGCGGCGGGTGCGGATGCAGGCTCTGCGATGTCCATGTTGCTGAAGCTGATTGCGGACCCGGAGACGGCAGCTGTTTTAAAGACTCTGCTCGGGAATTACTGAGATCCTGTCAAACACATATCTGTCACGGCAGTCGGGGATACAACTCCGGCTGCTTTCTTATTCGGGGAAACTGCTAATCCGGCATCCCCCATTCGATTTTCCGGCATATCCCAAAAGGTAAAATGCCGTAAAAAACAGGAAAGACGGGGAAAATACAGCGAAAAAAGGCAAATCTAATAAAAGTGGACGGCACGAGGAATGGCGAAAGCACTGAATTTCCGGGCTTCTGCCTTCCCCCAATTAGGGGGATGCCCAATTGATGCAACTCGATACCGAACCCAAAATTAGATAAATTTGCTAAGAATTTCTAGAGGCGGTATTTTTCAGCACTTAACTTTTTATAACAGTTGAACAAAGAACTTCTTCAGAAACTGACAGAAAATACCTGTTTTTCGTACATAGTGCACAACGAGGAAAAATCCTAAGCGGTAGGTCGGGTGTTCGAGTCACCTCGCGGACGGGCTCAAATGAGAGTGGAACGATTAGCTGGCTAATCGCTCGCTCTCATTTTTTTCTGAAGATATGTTACATAGGGCAGGTTTAGACCGATTGCATTGGTCTTCCTGCTCTGCTTTTTTATTTTAAGCGATTGAACTTTCGTTAGAAAACATATATACTTTTTCTAACGAAATGGAGGTACAGATATATGCGGGAAAGATATCAAACCCTTATAAAACAGAGAATTGAAGAAATGCAGCCGGGCAGTGTCTTTGTGACTTCTGATTTTGCAGATATAGCACCGACTGCTGCAATTAACATGTCCCTTTCACGTCTGGAGGATTCCGGCAGCATCCGGAGGATTATACGTGGAATTTACGATAAGCCCCGATTCAGTAAGCTATTGAATGAACCGGTTGCCTCAGATCCTTCAAAAGTGGCATATGCCATTGCTAGAAAAAACCGTTGGTCTATTATACCTATGGGTGATACAGCCTTGAACATGTTAAGGCTATCTACTCAAGTACCTGCGGTCTGGCAATATGTAAGTGATGGTCCATATAAAGAATACAGTTATGGTAATGTGCATATTTCATTCCGCAGAACATCGAATAAAGAAGCTAAGGGATATTCTTACATGACAGGGCTAATCATCCAAGGACTAAGAGCTCTTGGTAAGGATCATGTCAACGAAGCGGTCATAAATACATTAAGTCAGCAGTTATCTTCTGAAGAAAAGAAATCTTTACTGGATGAAGCGCAGGGGACAACTGCATGGATTTACGATTTTATAAAAGAGATTTGTAAGGAGCAATCAGAATGATATATATAGCAGCACTCTCAAGAGAAGAACGGGAAGAACTGTTTCTGAACACCGCACACAAAGTGGGAATGCCTCCTGCGATTGTAGAAAAGGATTTCTGGATCTGTTATATGCTGGATTATCTTTTTCATCGCTGTGCCTGGAAAGAAAGACTTGTTTTTAAAGGCGGAACCAGCTTGTCGAAAGCGTACCACTTGATAGAACGATTTTCTGAAGATATCGATTTGATTCTTGATTGGAGGTTACTTGGATATGGGATTGAAGAGCCATGGGAACCTCGTTCAAATACACAGCAGGATAAGTTCAGCGAATCCTCGGAAAAGAAAACTATTCTGCTGTTGCAGGAGTCTTTTATTCCGATGTTGCAGATGGGTCTTTCTGCTGAAATAGGGGAAGCAGCAAATGTATTTCTGGAAAAAGCAGGCGAACCTACCGTGAATTTTGCCTATCCTCAAATATTCACAGATGTCTCTATTCTTCAGGTAATCCGTCTGGAAATTGGTGCTTTGGCATCTTGGTCGCCTACACAGGATGCAGTGATTACACCATTTGCTGCAGAACAATATCCACAGATCTTTGCACATCCGGATACCGTAATCCGTACAGCAGTTCCTGAACGGACGTTTTGGGAAAAGATTACAATTCTTCATAGGGAGGCAAACCGTATTCGCGGGGATTTTCCAGGTAGATATTCCCGTCACTACTATGATTTGTACCAGATGTCAGGAAGTGCTGTGAAGACTCATGCATTTCAGGATTTAGATTTACTTAAGGATGTAGTTGCTTTTAAAAAGAAGTTTTATAGATGCCCATGGGCAAAGTATGAGGAAGCAGTCCCTGGATCTGTTAAACTGATTCCTTCGGAACAGTATTTTCCGGAGCTCCAAAAAGACTATAGCAAAATGAAAAATATGATTTACGGTATAGTTCCATCTTTTGATCAAATAATTGATGGAATTAGAAAATTGGAGACGGAGATTAACTTGTTGTAGATGGAAAATCTAAAATCTTTGAAGATCTTGCTCATCCCCGTCATTATCGGGCTGACTCTGCTGGAATGGATCTGTACGATAGCTGTAGGATTTTTCGGCCCTCTCTTTGATATCTTTGGAGTTGTTCTGATCGCAACAGGCTTCCTGAGCTATGGATTTGGGCTGGACCCGTTATCGGAGATGTGGAGGACCGTAGGCTATGGTGTGGCCTTCTGTATGCTTCCCCTGGCCGGAGGATGGATGATTGAAAGGATAACACTGTTAAATCTGCAGATATCCTTATGGCTCCATAGATGAAGCAGGGTCTGACTTATCAACTGACAGAAAGAAAGGGTGCTGCCGACGGTCATTCCGAAGCAGTACCCTTATCTGGCGCTTTCAACCATATCGACATACTGGAATTTGCGCGTTAGCAATGAGACATGCGTGGACGAAAAATACTGCAGACGCTGCGAGCTCGCTCACAAGAGGATGAAGGATTTTTCAAACACATTCAGAGAACTAACGGTTCGAAGAGGATGACCGGATTGTCAGGAATCCGCATATCTTTCCTTTAGAAGGGCGATATATGTTGGATCGGTTCCGCAACAGCCTCCCACATAGGAGAGGAGGGACACGACATCAGCGATTTCATCCGAAAAGTCTTCTTTGGTATAGGGGTTGACCATGTTTCCGTCTGTGTCCATGACCGGCAGGCCGGCGTTTGGCTTGAATATGAGAGGCAGATTGGTCACCTCCGCAAATTTCTTCATGATGGGAGCAGCCTTGTCCGGACCAAGGGAGCAGTTCAGACCGACTCCGTCTACACCGATGTTGCCGAGTTCTTCTGCCATATCTTCCACAGAATTGCCGAATATGGTGCGTCCTGATTCCTCAAAAGACATCGTGCAGAGGACAGGCACACCGTATTTTTTTGCTTCTTTTGCAGCCACGCAGAGCATGTTCAGGTCGATGAAGGTTTCCAGCTGGATCAGGTCGGCACCTTCCTCTATGCCGAAGCGGAATATTTCATCGTAGATTTCCGCCGCCTCGTCCTCCTCCAGATCGCCGTAAGGCTCCATCATTACTGTGAGTGGTCCAGCCGAGAGCCCAACTCTGACGGATGTACCCTGTACGGCTTCTCTTGCAATGCGGACGGCCGCTTTCACGACATCTTCCACCGAATAGTCACTGCTTTTTTCCACGGAGATACGGTTTGCGCCGAATGTATTTGCCTGAACAATCTGTGCTCCGGCCGCCACATATTCCGCCGTCACCTCACGTATCACATCAGGCCGCAGAATGTTATACATCCAGACCGGTTTGCTTTCTCCGGTTTTTGCCCAGATCCGCGTGCCGAAAGCACCATCTAAAAGTGTCAGATTGTTCATGAATATACCGCCTTTCCCGCCAAGACAACACCTACCAACATTGTAGGTTAATAGTGTATTACAACATCTTTCAGTTTTCAAGTATGAATAAACAGCGAGCAAGCGGCCGCAAAGACGGATATGCTTGCATATTCGGTCTTGCGACATTTGCGAGCGCCCACACTATGAGCAATGTATTGCTTCGCAATCCATCAGAGCAACGCAAGGCCGCCAGAGCGGCCGCCGCGGGGCGGGGTGAGAATGTGTGGGGGCGATAACAAACCACTACGTGGTTTAACATACTGGAATTAATCTACGTGTTACCACTTCTTATCTGGTTGTTGACCGTCATGCGCCTTCCATGCGCATTCTGTGATTTCCATATCTGTAAAGGTTGCCAAAAAAGATGAATCCTCGGCGCTGCATGCATAGATGCCGAAACGAATCTCCTTTGGAGCATTGAACATATGACATATCCTCATCTGTTTAAAGTCTATTCCATCAAAGGAATTTTCTACACAGAAATCATCCTCCCTGCGGCTAAGGCGAAACCATACAGACTTTATTGCGGCATCAACATCTGTAGATGCCCAATCAGAGTAGCCGTTATTTGTAACAACACTTCCTAATCTCTGAATTTTTTCATTTTCATATTCCATAGCGGCCTTAAGCCAGTTATCACTATCCAGGTACATGATGATCCCGCTCTGATCATAACGAACTTTCGTATCAAAATCTGTCCGCACAATAAACGAAAAGAATGGATCTGTCGATTTCATTTGCAAGACAGGTGCATTGTCATTTCTGAAGTGATAATAGGTCCTCTGCCAGAGATCCGTATGCGGTTCGGTTATGATTTGAACCTTATCTTCTGTGACCTGACATAATTTCGGTTTTCTGATCCACTCCATTGACCTTGCATCAACCTTCATACTCTTCTCCTCCTTTGATCTCAAATACAAATACCGATTTTTTGAACTGTTGTGGATTTAGTTGGGACGCAATGTTCCATGCCACACTGTCCATATTCAGATGTAAAAATCATATCACATTCAATCGCTGTCGTTGTAAAGATTACAATCTTCGCCGCTGCACAGCTACAGGTATCCTGGGACGGAGGCTGTTGTTCATGCCGTTCATTCAAAACATGCTGGAATAAAGATTTGTAACAGTTACCAGTCTTTATGAATATCTTTCGAAGGCTGCGCTGCGGTCTACTCAAATGCGGTACCTCCCAGAATGCCTTTCATATAGAATTCATATATTTTCGTGGTCTCATAGCGGACTTCAGGGAAGTCACTTAAAGAATAGAGCTCTGAATTAAGGCTGTCCCTTATCTTGGCGACAAAATAGATCTGCTCCTTCATATATGTTTTCAGATCCAGATGAAGGACATTATGTGTAGAAAAAATAAACTGTCCCAAGTGTGATTTGCCATTAATAAACGAAATAACCCTTTCTGATAAAACCGGGTTCAGGACACGGTCCATTTCGTCTGCAAAAACGACTTTGTTCTCGTATACGACCCTGAAAATCTGAATGGCCCAGACAAAAAATTCTCTGACACCTGTAGAATCATACTGAAGCTCCCGGTCCATCGTTGTGCCGTCAGCCCGTCTTCTGGAAATGACGGTTTTGCTAAAGGGCTGTTCCTTATCCACTGTGATACCGCAGATGCTGTAATCCACCATCCGGAAGATATCCAGGTATCCCGGATCATTCAAAATCCTGATGTCTTGTTCTGAAGGCTGTTTTGCAGACAGGCTGCCTTCAGTCAGGGACACGGGGTAGAGTGTATTATTCATCCAATTGACAGCCTCAATTGCATATTCATTCCCCAGCAGAGCAAGTTTAGTCGTAAAGAGACCAAGCGCTCCGGCATTTTTCTTCAATGCGTTTCTGACCGGTTCTTCTAAACTGTTGTCCTCAAAAAAATATGATTCTGTTTCCGAATCCCAGTAAGCCTTGAATACGGATTGCTTTCTCTTATTGCTCTCGTCTTTAAAGAAGAGCGATTCCGTCACGATTCTTCTTGAATCGATTGTCAGACAGTAATGATAAACTCGTCCGCTCTCAACACAAAATGTGATGTCAAAAGACTCCTGGTCCTTTCCGGCATTATTGTTGATATTGGAAGATACCGTCTTCACCATGGAGTTATCCTGAAAAAGCGACTTTAAGAATTGCAGGCTGTAAATGAAATTCGATTTACCGCCTGCATTTTCGCCAACCATAACTGCACTCTTCAGCAGTTTTAATCCTCCTGGTACAACGCTGTAGTTATCCGGATACCTCTTCAGTACTTTTCCCGCGTTTGCCGTCATGCTGAATTCTGCATCGTTATAAAAGGAACGAAAATTGTTAAAGGTATAATTGATAATCATTTGATCAATCTCCAACTAAATCGTATTTTGGGTTTAGCAATGCCATTTTTACTCTATTATACGCTAAAGAGCAGGGTTGTAAATCAAAAATCCGTTTTAGAGAGAACTTTTCGTTTTCAAACATGTCCTTCTATAATAAGGGCTTCCGGAAGAAGCATCCGGTATCGCCAGGTTCTCTGCACCAAACCGGGTTCGCCATTTGTTTCTGAAAAGCTTGTCATTGAACTTGTCGTTCAATCATAACCAACAAAAAACTGTAGCCAGACCAATCTCTAAGTCAGGCCAGCTCTGCCTCTTTATAAACACACTTTTTATGCGAGAACATCAACGATGTTATCGTTCAAAAATCACGTTATTGTTTCTGCAAGCTGTCATAATTAAGGGGCTGTTGCATTAGCTGAAAAGTTCAGCCTGATATGCTCCCTTTCAGGTAGACAAGCAAAAAAACAAAAAGTTTGTTGCCTGGAAGGGAGCATTTTTTGGCTTTCAAGCATAAATATTCTTTTGAGGAAAAAGAGAGGATTATCTTGGAATATCAATCCGGCGTTCATGGCTTCTTAGAACTATGCAGGATTTATGGGATGGCGCAAGGAGCTCTGAAGGACTGGATAAGGCTATACGAAACCTTTGGCATGGAGGGGCTGAGGACCGGCTGCTCTATCACACACTATCCTAAGGAGACAAAGGAGGCGGGGCTGAGTCTGGTCAGGCATGAGCAAGTCTATCAGGCGATCAAAGAAGAAAATGAAGAGCACGGATATCCGATCAATGCCCTTTGCAGGCTGGGACAGGTGAGCCGGGCTGCATACTATAAATGGCTCCACAGGGATACCCCTCCCTATGAGATAGAGAACAAGCGGATTGCAGATGCGATCGAGAAGATCCATATGGAGTACCCTGATAAAGGTTACCGCAGAATACGGGATGATCTGGAACGCTACCATGACATCATGGTAAATGACAAGCGCGTGCTTCGGATCTGCAGAAAAAGAGGGATCAAATCAACGATCAAGTATGCAAGTAACGGCTGCACCAGACAAGCAGCAAATCCCCAATTTATTGCAGAAAACAATCTGAACAGGGAATTCACAGCAACGGCACCGAATCAGAAATGGCTGACCGATGTCACGGAATTTAAGTATTATACTGATGACGAGAAACAAAAGATTTACCTGAGCGCTATTCTTGATCTATATGATAGAAGGATCGTTTCTTATGTCATCAGAAATTCAAACAATAACGCGCTGGTATTTGATACGTTTGATATGGCCATTGCTGAGAATCCCAATGCAAAACCGCTGTGCCATAGCGACCGAGGATTTCAATACACAAACCGTGCATTTCACGCCAAACTCGAAGCAGCAGGAATGACACAAAGTATGTCCAGAGTGGCAAAATGCATTGACAATGGTCCCATGGAAGGCTTCTGGGGCATCCTGAAGCGTGAGAGATACTATGGAAAACGTTTTACAGATAGAGAAACCCTTGTAAAGATGATTGAGGATTATATCGAATACTACAACAACAGACGTTTACAGCGTAACCTTGGTGTCCTGACACCGATGGAAAAATATAATCTATATTTTAAGGTAGCATAAAAAACTGCCATCAGTTCAAGTATGAGCCAATGGCAGAAGTTTTGTTTTTTATGTTGTCTACTTGACGGGGTGCGGTTCATAATGCAACAGCCCCTTCGGATGTTTTTGCCGCGGAGCAGCTGCAAACATCCTGCAATCGCATCGGAGAACCCGCCTCCGCGAAATCACCTCAGGCTGCCGCTCTTACAGGCGGCATGATCGGAAAGAGTGTATTTACAGTGATCGGTAAGATTATTTCTTGACAGCGTTCTTTCTCATATCGAATGCAACGGATACGATGATGATGAGACCCTTGACGATGAATGTCATCTGATCGTTGACACCCATCATGACCATGCCGTTGTTGATAACGCCCATGATCAGGACACCGGCGATAACACCGGAGGGACGGCAGATACCACCGGTCTGGGAGGTACCGCCGACGGTTGCTGCCGCGATCGCATCCAGCTCGTAGTTCAGACCTGTGTTGGCAGGATCTGCGGAGTCGGAACGGCCTGCAAGGAGGACGCCGCCGAGAGCTGCGCAGAAGGAACACCATATATGAACCTTAACCAGTGTGTGCTCAACGTTAATACCGGCTACTCTTGCTGCCTGGTCATTGCCGCCGACTGCATAGACGGACTTACCGAATCTGGTACTGGTCAGCATGAATGCAAGGATGATGTACATGATGATCATGACGATAACGATCATGTGGAAAGGACCGATCTTGCCGTTGCCGAGGAAACGGAAGCCGGGGGTCAGTTTGGAGACGGGACCGGGTGTGATCAGTTTGCAGAGCGCACGGCAGATCAGCTGTGTACCCAGAGTAGCGATGAAGGGATGCAGATGAAGATATGCAACCATATAACCGTTTGCAAAACCGACGATCAGGCCGATCGCGACACCGCCCAGGATACCGACGATCGCGGGCATGGTGGGCAGGCCCGCCCACAGCTTGGAAGCGGAAGCCTGGCAGAGCGCTGAGGAACAGACTGCGGACAGAGCTGCGACAGAGCCTGTAGAAAGGTCAGTACCTTTGGCCAGGATCGCCAAAGCAACACCGAAGGTCATGACTCCCTTGACGGACTCACCGGTCAGCAGGGCGACGGCATTGTTGGGGGTAAAGAAGTTGCGGTTTACGATAGTGATGGCAATGATCAGGACGATCAGGACCACCCAGTTACCATTATCGGAAATAAACTTGCTATATTTAGATTGTTCAGCCTTGGATTTCATTCGATTCTACCCTCCCTGATTATTCCTGAGCAGACTGCTGCTTCAGTTCTTCAACTGCAGAGCCACCGGTTGCATATCTCATGAGCAGTTCCTGAGAGAACTGGTCGCGATTCAGCACACCGGTCATCTCGCCTTCGTGCATGACAACGATCCTGTCGGAGATACCCATGACTTCCGGCATCTCGGAACTGATCACGATGATGGCCTTGCCTTCACCTGCCAGCCTGGACAAAAGCTCGTGGATCTCGGACTTGGCGCCGACGTCTATACCTCTGGTAGGCTCGTCAACGATCAGGAGATCCGGCTTGGTCAGAAGCCATCTGGCCAGCAGGACCTTCTGCTGGTTACCGCCGGACAGGTTCATGATACGGGTCTCCCAGGTGGGAGTCTTGGTGCGGAGTCTGGTGTTGTATTCCTCCGTATCCTTGAGCATCTGCTTGTTATTCATGGGCATACCATAGGCTCCCCAGTTGGCGACTGTCGTGTTGTCTGTGATGGAGAGCAGGCCGAAGATACCGTTGCCGCGGCGGTCCTCGGTCAGCAGACCGATCTTGTTGTCGATGGCGTCACGGGGCGACTTGATGTTGAGCTCTTTGCCGTTCAGCCAGATCCTGCCGCTGTCTTTCTTGCGCATGCCGAAGATTGTCTCCATGGTCTCGGTACGGCCCGCGCCGACCAGACCGGCAAATCCGAGGATCTCGCCCTTGCGGACCTCGAAGGAAACATTCTTGACCTGCTTGCCCGAATTGAGGTTCTCGACTTTGAACATGACATCGCCGATCGGGCAGGGGATCTTCGGGAACATGTTGGTGATCTTACGGCCGACCATCATCTCGATCAGCTTCTCGTTGTTGAGGTTTGCTGCGCGGTCGGTACCCACATAAGTGCCGTCACGGAAGACCGTGATGTCGTCACTGATGCGGAAGATCTCATCCATCTTATGGGAAATATAGATGATCGCGACGTTCTTGGCTTTCAGGTCTGCGATGATACGGAAGAGGTCCTCAACCTCTGCGTCCGTAAGCGCGGAAGTAGGCTCGTCCATGATAACGATATTCGCGTCATGGGAAACTGCCTTCGCGATCTCGACCATCTGCTGCTTCGCGACCGTCAGGTCTTTCATCTTTGCATAGACATCTACTTCGAGGTTGAGCTTCTTGAAGAGTTCTTCCGCCTCGGTATAGAGTGCCTTGTTGTCGCACATGAATTTGTTCTTCATGGGCTCGCGGCCAAGCCAGAGGTTGTCCGCGACAGTACGCTCAAGGACGGGGGACAGCTCCTGCTGGATCATGGTGATCCCTGCATGGATGGAGTCCTGGACGCTCTTGAAATGAACTTCCTTGCCCTTGTGGATAATGGTTCCTGCTGTGACCGGCTGCATGCCGATCAGGCATTTCATCAGAGTGGATTTTCCGGCGCCGTTCTCTCCCATCAGTGTGTGGACAGTTCCGGGACGGACCTGGAGCTCGACACCGTCAAGAGCCTTTACGCCTGGAAAGTACTTACATATCCCGTGCATTTCCAGAATAAATTCATCAGCCAATTTGTTTCACCTCCCCTTTAAAAAAATGTTGGTACCGGGTGGACAGACCCGGTAATCCTCCTGCTGCAATGAGCTCAAAGGAAACACGCTTCATCGTGGGTACGATCCACGTTGAAGAATAAACGCTCCGACACCCCCAGGGTGTGTTGCATGCACCCCGCACGCGGCACAAACGGTGTTGGCATGTCTTTCAAAACAAGACATGCCAACCCGCGTACGGGGAGCAAGGCTCGATAGCGAGTCTTGATGAATGAGTTTTCGGCTTTTTGCTGATCCCGAGTATACTTTTTACACAGAAAAATCCCATCCTGTTTATTGCTCCGGAATCCACCGATATTGCTCAGATAGTTTTTCATTGAAAACTGTATCAGCAGATCAATCTTTCTGCCGGACAATATTTATTTCAGTATTTTTGTTACTATCTCAGTACCTTCGGAACTGTTGCTGTCGGCACGGAACATTGCGTCCCGCCCAAAACCACAACAATTCGAAAAACTCAAATTTGGCGGCTGTGAATAGAAACGTATTTTGCAATATATTTGTCTCTGGTTTTACTCCGGTCTGCTCACATTCAGCTGCCTGCTTTTCCTCCAGACAAGGGGAGGCATCCCTTCCATCTGTGAAAACAGTTTATCAAACCCTTTGGGGGAAAAGCCTGTTCTCTCCGCAATCTCAGAGATTGTCCAGTCCGTCCGGATTAAAAGTGTTTTGGCGTACTCCAGTTTCATTCGGTTCACATACTTTAAAGGAGAGAAGCCGGTATCCCGTTTGAACTTGCGGGAAAAATGAAAACTGCTCATGGCAGCAAGATCGGCAAGTTCCTCCAGTGTGATCCTTCGCCCGATATTTTCATTAATGAATGCAGTGACCTGGTCGATATAGGAAGCTCTTGCGGTATCCTGGGCGCTGCCGCCGTGCAGGTACTTTAAAATCTGATAAACTCGAAAAGATTCTTCGAATTCCGTCTCAGTTCTCCCATCTTCATAGAACTGCACTGTTTTCTCGAGAAATGCAGAGAGGGCTGCCGCATTCTGACTTTCAACTACCGGCCCCCGAAGTTCTAGAATATGCTGGCAGATCTCATGCGCATTGGATCCCTCAAAGTGAACATAATAGAACTCCAGTCCGTCCATGTCCGCATAATAATAGTGGGGTACTCTGCAGTCTACCAGAACTGCATCCCCGGCCATCAGTCGATAGGAAGCTCCCCGGTAGTCCACATACAGGCATCCCTTTTTAACGCAGATCACAAGGATTTGAGAAAAGTAATCTCTGCGGATCGTATAGGTGTGTGTACAGTAATAATGTCCAATCTGCGTGATGTAAAAATACAGGGCTTTCGCAGTAGGCAGAGGCGTAAAAAGATGTCCGATGGACTTCCCCTGTACCCCCGTCTCCTTAAGCAGCTCAAAATCAAGCTTCATATCCCGCCTTACCTTACATACACTCTTATTTCCTTCTCTTCACATTCAACGATATTCTTTTTCAAAGATATTCTTTAGACAGCTGTATCTTCCTGCAGATTGAGCTTCCTGCCCCAATAACCGCTGTACACTCCCCTCGCAGGCCGTGTACATGTACCGCTGCGCGCGGCAATTCCAACGTGCCGGTGCAAAGCAGCGCGCCGTACAAACTCGATTAACAGGTAGGGCTGTAACGAACAACACGGTCCGCAAAACAATTTGGGCAAAATCGGCGAACAATAGCGCAATATGAGGGGTTGCAGCTTTCCGTTTCAATAGTAAAAATAGAATTATTAAAGAAAGAATAAAGGTTTTGTCATTGGCCGGTCAATATTTCGAGGCTTCGCATAAACAGAGGAGAAACATTTGTTTACGCCGATGAATAAAAAAAAACTGGAGAACCTCCGCAGAGCTAATGAAGAATCTCATCGTATCGTTGTAGATTCTCTTCGGGAGGCATTTTATCAGCTTCTTGAAACGAGGAACGTGAATGATATCAAAGTAGTTGATCTCGTCAAGACGGCAGGCGTTTCCCGGGGGGCTTTTTACAAGCACTTTTACCTGGTTACAGATGTCTTAAAAGATGACATTCTGACAACAGCAGAGGAAGTGCGAAAGGCAATGTGTTCTGATATTGGCTTGAACTGGGAGATTATCCTGGAGACGGCATATTGCCAGAAAAAGAAAATTCTCTTATTGCTGAAGGCGGGTATGGGCATGGAGATACTGCACCAGCTTAACCACAGCATAGATGCCGTAGATGAACAATACAAACTGCGTATTGCTGCCTGGAACGGGATCATTTTTAATATCATTTTGTATTGCGCAGACCGCGGTTTCTCGGACTCCCCCCAGGCTCTCGCCAAACAGCTGTCAGGGATGTCCGCTCAGCTCCTGGATCCTGAACTCGCAGCAGCACTTGCGCGCGATTATGATGCGGGGCTTAAATGACCTGGCAAAGTGTCATATGCAAGACTCGCAAGTGGGTCCTGCGCGATGAAAAATAAAGGAGCAGCAACCGAAAAAATATCGTTGCTGCTCCTTTTTATCAGTGAAAAATATCAGTGAAAAGCGCTGTCGAGCTTTTTTTCACCCTGGTCAGCTCAGCGAACTCAGCCCAGGATTGTTTTCAGATCCTCTTCCGGAGTGCTGATCGGGGGAATGTTGTAGTTTTCAACAAGGTAAATCAGTCCATTCGGAGAGATAAACGCCGGAAGCGAAGGACCGCGCCGGATATCCTTGATTCCAAGATAGAGAAGGGTAAGCAGGATACATACTGCTTTCTGTTCGTACCAGGAAAGGATCATAGAAAGCGGAAGTTCATTAATCCAGAATGCGTCCGTCCGTGGAGATCGTTACGACCTGCCAGGGAATGAATTTGCCGCTTGCCTTAAGGGCGTTTTCAGCAGCCCTCTGCAGTCCGCCGCAGCAGGGTACTTCCATGCGCACGATGGTAACGCCTTTGATATCATTGTCGCGGATGATCGCGGTCAGTTTTTCGGTGTAGTCCACAGCGTCCAGCTTGGGGCAGCCGATCACCGTGATCCTGCCCTTCATGAAGTCCTCGTGCATGTTTGCATAGGCATAAGCTGTGCAGTCTGCAGCAATCAGCAGTTTGGCTCCGCTAAAGAACCCGGCCCTTGTGGGCAGGAGCTTGATCTGGCAGGGCCACTGGTTCAAACGGGAAACCGGACGATATCCCGGTTCAGCGGCTTCGGACCGGACCGCTTCTTTCCGCTCAAACAGCTTCAGCCGGGATCCGGGGCATCCGCCGGCAGGATGATCTGCACCGGCAGTCAGCTGCGCCGTTATTGCCGTCATTGCGACCTTGCGCTTTGCCGGTTCTGCGGTCTGCATGATTTTTTCCTTTTCCTCGTTTTTTTCTTCCTGCCGGGCTGCCTTTACAGCAGCTTCGTCATAAGCCGGAGCCTCCCGCTCTTCAAAACTAATCGCGCCTGTAGGACAATTCGGCAGACAGTCACCGAAGCCGTCGCAGAAGTTTTCTCTTACCAGTCTGGCTTTTCCATCCATACACTACGTTTCTAAAATACCAATTCACGATATCTAAAAATAAAATAATGAATCAGAAAACAATGTGGGAAGCTGATGAAATAGCACAAGCAAGGCATAGGATCATTCTGCGAGTTTATATTCTTCCGACTCATCCTCTTTTTCCATGGGGCTTTTTCTTTTTTATCAAATACGAGCCTAAGTGCAGGAAGCCATGTTAACTATTCGTGATAGATTAGAAGATATCATCTTTTGATGTAAGCTTCTGTACGATGTTTTCTTTCATCCCAATGCTCCTCCCAAATCCCGATTGTCAGTCCAGGAGAATCCAGATACAGTCGCGGAATAAGTAGTATTTTCACCCAGGTACGACTGTTTTGCTTATCTGCAGTAAATCTCGATCGCCTGTGAGGTGAATTCGGCTGTCCCTTCCCCGCCATAGCTGTCGATGTTCTTTGTAAAATCACCACCGCCGGCATACATTTTTCCGAGGCTGCTTAAGATCTTCTTCGTACAGGTATACATATGCTCTGTGATATAATCCTGCAGTTTCTTTACAAGAGCCTGCGCATCTTTGGATGAAGGCTCCGTATTCCGGATCTGCCCGAATTCTCCAAAGATATCGATCATACCCTGATATATTTTCTTGTCTTCTTCCTTTGTCCGACCTCTGGATTTTTCCTCGAATTCCTTATAGGCCGGTGTTTTTCCCCAGTATGCCTTTGCCTGAGCGGCATACTCATCTATTTTACTTGTATCAAACGCTTCAAATTTCAATTTTCTCACCCCCAACAATTTGATTCCCTTCGCAAGGTCGATCAGGTTCTCGATGTGCTCCTTTTTCAGCGTGAGAAGCTTGATCTGCTGCTCCAAAGCCTTGCTCCTGTCAAAATCCGGACGGCTGATAATTTCCTTAATGTCCTTCAGGGGGAATTCTAGTTCTCTGAAGAGAAGTATCTGCTGCAGGGTCTCCAGTGCCGCATCGTTATACAGCCGGTAGCCTGCCTCCGTGTACTTCGCAGGATGAAGCAGTCCGATCTTGTCGTAATACTGCAGGGTGCGTATACTCACGCCTGTCAGTTTGCTTACTTCGTTTACTGTCATCATAGTTCATCACTCCCTCGCCTTTGGTAAAGTTACTATAAACTATGACGTAACGTAGGGGTCAATACCTTCCGGTATATTTTTGAAAAATATGCAAAAGAAACTTCCACAGAGGTTGTCAAACTGTAAATTCAATCTGATTGTTTTCTATGGCAGCCACACAACTTTCATAATAACCATCACCAGTTGTTCTCGGTCCGCTGACAATATGGTAGCCATCTGTTTGAAGTAACTGAGTTATTTCATCAACACGTTCTTTACTGCCTACTGAAAATGCAATATGTATCAAGCCTGTTCGATTCAAATATTTTTCAGCATCCACCATATCCGGTTTATTCATAATTTCCAGTCTTGCGCCGTCCTCAAAAGTAATGAAATATGAGCGAAAATTCGTTTTCTTATTATGATATAAATCATTGGATTTTCCATTAAGATACTTAACGAAAAAATCTCTAGCTTTTTCCAGATCATTAACATACATTGCAACATGTTCGATTTTCACACATTCTCCTCCGCAATCAGAAGTTATAGTTTCGAAACCACCCAGGCTATCAGAACTGCCAGTATCGGAAATCCTATTAACGTAGAGACCCACTTGCCGACCAATGTCTTTCCATATATGTATGGCATCATATCTTCTGTACCGGGAATGATCCATGCCTTTGTTTTTCCTACCCAGTACCAGTCGATAAATAGTCTGTCGAATAACCCAGAGATCAGATAGATCACAGTCATCTGGACAGCAGCTGTCTTAAAGTCCGGTGCACCGTTCACAATGTAGACCATAAGCGGCACAACCAAAAGCTGTGGTACAAGAAGAGCAATAAAGGCGGTCATCCTTCTCTTATTTATCGTTTCCCGCGTGGTGAGCCCCAGTTCTATTGCTTTATCCTGTACTTCTTTTTCATAAAAGAAGACCATACCAACCGGTCCGTTTGCTATGCCCACAACACATATGATCAGCAAGACAAAGCACATTGCAACGCCTTCTAATACAGCCATTATCATTCCTTATATTCCTTCCTCCCATCAGTTCTACAAGCTGGAATTTAGCGATTAGAGCTTCATGAAAGACTTGATTTCTTGTTCCAAGAGACGAAATACGTTTGCAACCAGATAGCCATCAGCGAT
>JBGUPU010000010.1:0-18461 GCA_045130475.1 Lachnospiraceae bacterium | reverse complement strand
GTGATAAAGCCGGAAAGAAGATCAGCCACGATTATGCAAGAACACTGGGGCGGCTGATTGAGTCGCAGGTACGCTTCACAAAACAGTTGGAAGACAGCCGGATGGCATATCAGAAACAGAAAACATTGCAGGAAATGGAAGCGAAAGAAGCGAGAAGGGCATACCGGATCGTTTCTTTTTCTTTGTCCAGATTGAAGGCGGCCGGTGGAGAACTGGTAAAAGCCGTCCGTTTCCTTGCTTCGAAAGGCAAGGGATACCTGATCCTGCTTTTGGTGCCGGTGATGCTTCTAGTCATGATGGTTCCGCTGCTGCTGTCTTCGATCTCCTTAACACAGGAGGAGCCGACAGCCAATGCGACAGCTGCAGAGCTTGTGGAATATGCGCTTTCCTGGGTGGGCGTCACCCAGTATGTATGGGGAGCAGGCCGGGCATATGAGACGGACTGGCAGGACTATACGGATTGCTCAGGCTTTGTGCACGGTGTCTTCTCACACTTTGGTTTTGAGATCGGCGGTGACACGGTCTCCATGGAAGGAAGCGGGACACTGGTCGCAGCCAACAGTACGGACAAAGCCCTGCCCGGGGATATCATCCTGTTTTTTACAGGCGGGATAGCTTCCGGCAATTCCACACATGTTGGTATCTATATCGGGGATGGACAGATGGTGCACTGCACCGGGAGCAGATCAAATACGACACCTGAAACAGCAGGACCGGGAGTCATGGTGACAATGGTTTCCTACAGCTCCAGACAATATCAGGTGAGAAGGATCATTCCGGAAGGCGCAACCGGCGGTGTCGGAGCCGGGGGCCACAGGGTCGATCCGACCAATTATTCGGTGGCGGACCTGCAGCTGATCTGGGCGATCGTAGCACAGGAAGACAACGGTTCTTACGAAGGAGCCCTGGCAGTTATCTCATCAGCCATGAATCGTACGGAGTCGCCAACCTGGAGTTATCTGGGAAACACGGCGATGAAGCAGCTTTGTGCCCCGGGCCAGTACTGTTACAGCAATGACCATTACTGGGAAGCAAGGCTTGGCGGCAATGTACCCGAATATGTCAAACAGGCAGTGAATGACTGCCTGAAGAAGGGAATCAGAAACCATTCCTTTACAAGCTTCAGAAGCACGAAGGGCAAAACAACCGGGCCAAATGCGGTCCAGATTGGAGGAAACTGGTTCTTTGGAAACTAAGGAGGCGATTAGGTGAAACACAAAAAGGTATTGGCACTGCTTATAAGCGCCGGTCTTACAGCTTCCAGCCTGCATGGCTGCAGTTTAATGCCGCAGACAGCATTTGGAATGGAGACAGGGGAGCAGAAAGCAGCAGGAGAGGACATGACAGATGGAACAGAGGAGAACGCACAGGATCCGGCGCCGGCAGATGAGACGCCAGCCCCGGAGGAAGGAGAGAGAACGGGATCGGAAGAGATCGTCCTTGAAGCGGCGCAGGAGGACAGCCCCGGCACAGATGAGGGATCAGCACAGACAGCTGATCCGGATGGAGCGGATGTGGAACCGCAGACGGCAGCAGAGGGGAACGGCGGTGACGAAGCGCATTCTTCCGATGAAACTGGCACGTCATCCGGGCAGGAGACGGTGGCGCCTTCGCCGCAGGAACCATCAGATCATGCCGGCAGCAGTGCCCAGGAAGAGACGGGCGGCATGCAGGAATCAGAAACACCGGTATCCCAGCCGGCAACGGAAGAGACAACAGAGAAACCTTCCGGGACCGGTCAGCAGGGGAGTCCCGGAGAACAGCCGCAGTCAGAGCCTGGAACCGAAACCGAAAGAATAACGGAGGCACTAAATGACCAGCCGGGTTATGAAAGCGAACCTGCAACGGAAGAGCAGCAGACAGAGGAGCCGGAAACTATGATGGAAGAACTGCAGACGGAGGAAATCGAAACAGAAGTCGAAGAAGACCTTTTTGAAGATTCCGGCTATGGAGGTGCGTATTACTCGAACGGAAGCTACTGGGACAAGAGCTGGTACTTCAAACGAGATTTCCGTTTTACCCAGGTAGATAAGGTTTTCGGAATTGCCGGCACCTCGCGGCTGGCCAGGATCTATGAGGCACCTGACACAGGCTCCGGGATTGTCGGGGAGATTCCTTATTTTGGCCTGGCTTATGTACTGGATGAGAAAGATGGCTTTTATTACATCGAGTCCGGTGATGCACGGGGCTTTATCCCGAAGGAAGACCTGTCAGTGGGAGACCACACGGATGAAACGGTAGATCTTCTGGGTGAAGAAGCATTTGAGGAAGCGGATGCAGATGTGGAGATTCGCGACAATGCGGCTTTCACTTTCACAAAGACCACTACGCATGATGTGGTGACAGAGAAGGACTATGCAATCACTTACATGCCCGGCTCCATCTTGGAATATCCGAAAGATGGCGCAAGGACAGTCGGTGAAATCGGGAACGGCACCCTGGTATATGTGCTGGAAGATGCAGGCGATGGATGGCTTTTCGTGGAGTCGGGCGATGTGAGAGGGTTTGTCAAAGCCTCGACGCTTCTTACAGGAGAAGGGGCAAAAGCCGTGACGGAGGATATGGGAGAGGGAACGATCTCTCTTGCGGAGGAAGTGATTACCCCGGAGGAGAACCGTTCTCTTTACTATACCCTCACCTCCGTGAAACCGGCTGTTGATCAGATGGGTGAGTCGGTATGCGAGTATGCGCTGTCCTTTGAGGGGAAGCTCCCATATGTATATGGTGGGACAAGCCTTGGGTTCGGGGCAGACTGCTCAGGTTTCACCCAGAGTGTTTTTGGCTGCTTCGGGATCAGCATTCCCAGGACTGCCCAGGAACAGGGTGCCAGCGGACAGGTGGTAAACGGACTTGATGATGCAAGACCGGGAGACATTATCTATTACGGATCCGGACCGCATGTCGGGATCTACCTGGGGGATGGAAAGGTGATCCAGTGCAGCGGAAATGAGAGCAACACAGCTTCGAACCCCGGCAAGGGACCGACAATCAGTGCAGCCGATTACATGCCGATCACTTCGATCAGAAGGTACATCATTGAGACGAAGGGTGAGGTACCTGGTATCAGTGAGAGCGGGAACCGGCAGGACGGATCTGTTTATTCACAGGATCAGCTGGAACTGATCTGGGCAATCGTTGCGCAGGAAGACAATGGTTCTTATGAGGGAGCCCTTGCAGTCATTTCTTCCGCTATGAACAGAACCGAGTCAGAACGGTGGAGCGGCTGCGGAGGGGATGCGCTTACACAGCTGACTGCTCCGGGGCAGTACTGTTACAGCCTGGATGACTACTGGAGGCCGCGCCTTGGAGGAAATGTTCCGGAATATGTGAAGCAGGCAGTCAACGACTGTCTCGTGAAAGGCATCCGGAACCATAACCACACGAGCTTTCGAAGTACGAAGGGGAAGACAACCGGCAATGACGCGGTGCAGATCGGCGGCAACTGGTATTTCGGGACCTGACGGGAGGTGCAGATGAAAGACAGAAAAATGTATTACCTGACAATGATGGCAGGGATCCTGATCCTGACGTTCCTGGTGCCGGTTATCATCCGTGCAGCTTCCCGGGTGTTCATTAATCGTTTTGCCCCGGACGCTGCACAGGAACAGACGGAGGCAGATGAAGACCGATACCGTGTGGTGGAAGGCTATGCTGAGACGGAAGATGATGGCCGGTCACCTGAAATATCAAGTTCAGGAAGGAACAGCGAAACCGGAGATAAGAACAGCGATGAGCAGCATGAGCATGATCCGGATCTTGTGAGAAAAGAACTGCAAGAGCAGAAAGAGCAGACGGACACCGAACTGTCTTCTTACCTTCGCAGGCAGAACCCGGCTTTATCAGAGAGCCGGGCGGGAATGCTGGAGGCTTTTGCGGAAGGGAGAGAAGAGGCTCTGACAAAGGCAGTGGCTGATCATCTCTACGGCACTTATGGATCTTTGTATGACATTTCCGCCATAGATGTGGTGGACTTTATCGATGACAACAAAACAGAGCTGACCTGCCAGATCATGGTGACTGCAAAGATCGGAAGCAGGGAATACTCCGAGTACTACTTTGCCACTTACAACAAGGCATATGATTTTTACAGCATTTATGCTTATCACGAATAAGGAGGAGACCATATGTATAAGAAGAAAAACAGGATGCCTGTGATCGTAACGGGGGCAGCTGTCGGGGCATTGATCCTGGTTCTTTTGCTGCTTTCGCTTTTTACGAAGAAAAAGCCGGAGGAGCCGGTGGAAGAGACCGCAAAACACGAAGTGCTGATCTATAAAGCGACCGGCGGCAGTCTGGAGTTTCCTGAGAGTTATCTGGAAAGCGAGAACGACACCGAGGTAAGGCTGTCCGTTGAGGAAGATGCCATGGTGACTTTTATTGCCAAACCGCAGGTCGGCAAGATCTTTGGCGGCCTGACCATCAACATGGCAAAAGACATCAACCAGGAGATTTCCTATCTGGTGAATGATGTAAAGGGGGAGGATAAGCGCATCAATTTTGTAATGCCCCAGGGCGATGTACTGGTAAACATGAAGTTCGTCACGGAAGAGGAAGCGCAGGAGCAGACGCCTCCTGCGGATGAACCGGAGGAAACCGAGGCAGTAAGCGAAAAGACGCAGGAGGCGCCGTACGGGTTAACCCTTCACGGACTGACCGGAGAGATCCTCGCGTCCTATGACGGCGCATTTGATGATATCGCGTTTCTGCAGGCGCTCGGAGATGATCTGCATATCAGCTCAGCCAGGAGCGAGTACCGTACGGTAACGGATGTGTACTTCTCCGACGAGGCATATGACGGTGAGAAGGAAGACGGGAAGGTTTACCATTATATCTACTTCAACAATGATCCCAGATGGCGTGTGCTTTCCACATACTTCAAAAAGGAGCGCACCTACATGTTTACGGAAATTCAGGAAGACGAGACAGAAAATGCTGCAGCTGGTTCTGACAGTAACACTGCGGGATCCACTGCCGGAACTGCATCCACATCCGCTACAGGATCCGGCAGCACGGGCGGATATTCCCAGGGATCACCGGTTACGACCACAACAACTTTCGATATCATGCAGGTGTCAAAAACCTTTCTGAAGTACGTTGGCGATCAGGACCGTTTTTATGAGGAATGCTTCCAGTACGTACTCCTGAAGGGTGGCAGCGGCAATATCGTCGGAACCATGAGCAGCTATGAAATCCTTCCGGAGAAGGACAAGGCGAAGTTCACCATTACCTTAAGCACCGGCGGTGTGATCGAAGGATCCTACAACAGGAAGAAGGATGCCTACAGTTTCGGCGGACTGTAAAATGATGAACCGTCAACGGATAGAACATATTTTGAAGGAGCCGTCTCACCGGCTCCTTTATCATGCACGGACAAGAGAGGAGTGCAGATGAAAGAAGACATGATTAAGAAGGATAAAGACGAAATCCTGCAGGCGCAGGATGACAATATGATTGATGAAAAAACCAACAGGGCGGGGGATCATCCGGAGATTGAAGAAGTCTCACTTGAAGATGATACGCCTGGATTTGAATGGGGATGGATGAATGATAGTTCCCTGATCACGAAGGCTGTCTTGCCGGCAGTCTGCATATTGATCGGTGTGCTGATCCTGATCATCGCAGGAGTTTCTTCGGGAAACTCAAAACAGAAACCGGTGAAGGAAACATACGTAAGCAGTGTTCCCAGAGAGGATACAGTGACTGCGGCAGATCAGACGCTGAGTTCGGAAACAGAAGATTTGGAAGATAGAGAGAGCAATACCGAAAGCAAAGAAAGTGGAACCAATGACAGGCTGATGGAAGAACTTGATGAAATCCAGGATCAGCTGTTGGAGACGAAGAACAGCCTTGAGTCCCTGCATGACATGGTCTTTGGTGAAGCAGGACGAGGAACCTCGCTTGGCTGCGTCACAACGGTCACGGGATTTACCGACAGGGAGAAGAGGGAAATCGGTTTTCTGGAATCTGATTTTCTTAAGGATGCCGGGGCATTCCTGGCCGGACAGCAGATCCAGACGAAGCGGATCATCATCGAAGACCGGATCGCCGGTTCATCCAGCGCGGCGGTTGCCTTTCAGGGAAGATTGGAAGGAAAAGACGATTATATCCTGGATATAGTTTTTTATCCTGATCTTCCCGGAGAGTACATTTTCCTGCTCAGAAACGTGAAGGGCAATGAAAGAGGAAATGACGGACAGACTGCGCAGGGCACTGACGGACAAAGTACAGCGCAGGTCTCCCAAAACAACAATTCCGCGCAGACAACGCAGGAGGAAGCAGCTGCGGTGCAGAATAACGAAAGCACGCCGGCTCCGCAAAATCCTTATGACGCCACAAATCTGGCAATAAAGAAAATTCCGGAGACATTGCTCAATTATATCGACAACCGGTACGAGTTTCAGTACAGCCTGTATGACTGGCTTTACAACCACGGGAAGAAGGATGTCGAATCAGCGACGGTCACGGATTACAGCATCGATGGCGATTCGAGGAAAGCAGCGATCGAACTGTCTCTTTCAGACGGGAGCAGTATTTCGGCTGTGTATGACAAGACAGGCAACAGCTACAGTTTCAAGAGGTGAAGCGATGGGAGAAGAACAGATCATCATTAAGGCCGGAACAGTCGGGATCGTGCTTGGAAGCCGTTCGAGGGAAGATATGGAAAAACTCCGTTTCCTTGTATCGCTAGCGGGAACCTATGAATACGTGCAAAACGGATCGCTGCGGCTCCTTTGCTGTGACAGGCGAAAGGATGCTGACGATGCTCTGGCGGATCCGAAGGCAAAAAGCCGTACCGAGCTGCTGGGGGAGTTTGATGGGATTTATTATCTTGCAGCAGACCAGGGCGGTGCACTGCATCTGATGAAGAAGCACCCCGGCTGCTTCAGGATCGTGGATGAGTCTGAACTGCTTAAGCTGCTTCAAAAGATCAGCAGCAAGCAGGATGCGGCGGGAATGCGAAAGTATCAGAAGCTGCAGAAACACATCGATGTCGGGACGGAAGTGAAATCGTTCTGACAGGAATGATTTGAGCGCAAAGGCACAAAACTGGCAATTACCAGTTTGGCTGCCATTTTTAAGGGGTCTCAGGGGTTTCCCCTGACAAGATGCGTTTGGCTGCCAAAGGCGTATCTTGCAGTTCGACCCGGGAGAATGATGGATTGTTGATACAGGGATTGGAGATTCGGAGGAGACGGAGAAAATGACACAGGAAAAGGACAGAAACAGAACAATCAGGTTTACGGTTCGCGTGAACAATCAGGAAGCAAAATGGCTGCGGGAAGCTGCATGGAGGGAGAAACGAAGCATCGCGGACTTTATCAGGAACCGGGCAATTTCCGGAGATCTTCCCAGGATCCCGGTAGAAGTATCGGAACTGATGAAGCAGCTGAACTACGAGGTCAACCGGATCGGTGTGAATATCAACCAGTTGGTACGCAGTTACCACATTAACGGTTATCAGACCAGTGCTGAGAAAAGAAGGCTGGAAGAGGATCTGAAGGAGATCCGGTCTTTACATGTAAAGATCTGCAGTCGGCTTACGGAGATGGCGGATGGCAATCACAAAACTATTGCGCCTTAAGGAATGCAGCCGGGGGAATAAAGCGCAGCACCTTAAGAACAACATCCGGTATATCCTTAACCCGGAAAAAACACAGGGAGGACTCAATATCGGAGGGAATGCCGGAGTGACCTGGGACTGGGTATACGACACGATGGTGGAGAATAAAAGATACTGGCATAAGGAAGACGGATCGCAGGGATTTCACTATGTGATCTCTTTTCCACCGGAAGCAGATGTCTCCATACAGACAGCGCATGAAGTCGCGCAGGAATTCTGCAGCGAATTGCTTGGTGAAAACTATTATTACGTTTATGCCATCCATGACGATAAACCACATCTTCATATCCATGTGACTTTCGACAGCGTTTCGCGCCTGACAGGTTTGAAGTATCATTCCCCGCACGGGGACTGGGAAAAGCGGATCCAGCCCATTACCGCCGCAGTCTGCAAAAAGTTCGGACTGCCGCCCTTAACTTACGGCGAGGTGAGAGTGGGTGCTCCATATGAAACCTGGAGGGAGAACAAAGAAAGGCAAAATGGTGGGAAGACGGATCCGAACAGAGTTTCCTGGACGGACATCATCCGGGACGATATTGACGAGGCGGTAAGGAACAGTGATTCCTACGCCTCATTTCTGTCTTACCTTCAGGCCATGCATTACCAGGTCCGGGATGGCAAGTATCTTTCCCTGAAACCTTACGGTAAGCCGAAGGCAGTGCGGACCAGATCGCTTGGTTCGGGATACGGGAGGGAGGAACTGATTGCCCGGATCAAGGCTGCGAAGACAATGGAGCGTACGGAGCCGTTTGTTGTCTATGGGGATGTGCAGGCGATCAGACTCCTGATGATCAGAAAGAGGGAGAAGAATAAAAATTTTCACCTGACACCATTTCAGCGGCATTTCTATTATCGTTGGCGAAACACCTGTTTTATCCGCAGACCGGAGCTTAAGGATGCATGGAAGTACAAAAAGGATGTGGTTCGGCTGAAGGAACTGTCGGCACACATCACCTACCTGATGGAGCATGATATCGGATCATTGGAAGAACTGGCTAAGAGGCGGGTCGGACTTGAAACAGAGCGGAAAGCCGCAGGGACGACCTTTAACTTTTCAAAAAGAAAACTCTACCGAAACCCGATGTTTGCCCTGGTGCGGGAGAGAAAGAGGCTGATGGAAAATGGAGAAGAAAACCGGGAAAGGATCCGGGAACTTGAAGATCAGATCCTGGAGCACATGCCGCTTGAAAAGGCACTTAACCAGTATACGGCAGCACAGCAGGAATATGACCGGTGCCGTCTGTACTTAAAGGATCTTCGGCATGAAATCAAACTTGTTGATGATATCAGGCAAGAGGCAGAAAAAGAACGGCAGCAGACTGCGTCGGTACCGGGAGATGAAAAGAAGCAGAAGGGTATTGAAAGAATCCGTGATGTACCGGAGCGCAGACTTTAACAATGAAAAGAGAGGTGATCGGGTAAATGTCTACAGAAGCATTAACAGAGAAAACGTCTGAAGAGGCAAGGACGGAGAGCGTAACACCTACCAATGAGGAAGCGCAGAATAACAGTCAGACAGATGTTCCGGCAGACAGTACCGGGGAAGCGGTGATCGGGAAAAAGGAGCGCTATGAGCAGCTGATTATCAGGCATGGCATTCCGGAACAGGAGAAGTTCATTCATAAACGGGAGCAGATGTATCTGATGGTGGAGCAGCAGCTCAGCGATGCCTTTATCGGGAAGGTTATTGATTATCCTTCGCAGACGATTGACCGGCTGCGGATGGCCGCCTTTGCCATCGGGGAGGATCTTCTGATGAAACAGCTTTCAGACCAGGTACCGCAGGAAGAGCAGATCCGGGAATGGATTGAAGACTTCATGAAGTCAACTAATGTGGAGAAAGCGGCCGGACCGGCGAATTCTTCTGTCGAGAAGAGCCTTGACATTATGGGACGGCATATGGTTCGGCAGCAGGAAATAGCCAGTGCCCAGATCACGCGGCTGACGGAGTATATCAGGCAGATCAATGAAATGGAGCGGGATAAAAACGAACGGGAGATTCATGATCTGCGGGAAGAACACCAGAAAGAGCGGGAAAATGCGCAGAAGCGGATAGACCTTCTGTCTGATGAAAACTTCCGCCTGAGCATGCAGATTGAAGAAACACAGGAAGAGGAGAAAAAGCATGCCGACCCCGGTCTGTTTGCGCAGAGGCGACGGAACAGGGAGCAGAAGCGGAGGGAAGAGTTTATTGCTTCCGTCCTCGGTAACGGGGATTTTTCCAGAGAGCAGCTTGCCGTGATCGAGCGGGTTGTCTCGAAAGACTTCTCCTTGCTTCAGCTGCAGAAGATCTGCGATCCGAAAGTAAAGCCGGAGAACATGGAACTGTTGGAAGCATATTACGAGAGGAGGAGAATACATGGGTAAGAAGTCCGGAAAGGAAAACAGAGCAGATAACAGTAAGCATCTGGGGCAGCAGGATAACCGAACAGGGCAGGAGAAGATGCTGGAGAGGTTCCTTGCGGCAACGATTGGGGAGTTGATCCTTGCAATCAGCGAGCTGCCGGATGGCATCATCCTGGAGGTGTACTTCGATGATGAAGGATAGCCGGGGCCTTCCTATCGTGAGAGTACGTTTGGAACAGGACCGGGTGATCGGGAATGAGTCGGTTAATACACAGGATAAAGCAGTGGAATACATTATCCGCGAGTTTGCGGATCTGGACCGGGAAGTCTTTATGATCCTGAACCTGGATACCGCCTTACGCCCGATCAACCTGAACGTTGTCAGTATGGGAACGCTGAATGAAGCCATGGTACATCCCCGCGAGGTTTTTAAGGCAAGCATTCTCTCCAACGCAAACAGCGTGATCTGCATCCATAATCATCCGGGCGGGGATGTCACACCCAGTGATCCGGATATTGCCGTGACAAACCGTTTGACGGAATGTGGTAAGATCCTCGGCATTGAGGTTGAGGATCATCTGATCATAGGCGGCAGGGATGGCACATACTTCAGCTTTCAGGAAAGTGCCAGAACGAATATGCAAACGATGGGGATGACGGAGAACGAGCGGGCGGCTGAGAAACGGTTGTGATGGAAAGATCGTGTTACGGAGCTGGCAAAAGGTTTAAGGAGCTGCCGGTATAATAATCGGAAGGAGGGATTTTATGGACAAGGTGGTGAAGCGCCTGATGGCATACGCATCGTACCTGAAAAGAATGAAGGGATGATGCATGGAATGAATTGAGAGAAAACCATGAAGCGAAGACCAGACCGGTCTTTTTTTATTTGCCAGTTATGGAGGAAATGTATGGATTATAAGGAATTTTGTGAGCACATCAAAGAAGAGATCAAAGGCTTTCTGCCGGAGCAGTATGCTGCATATGACACACAGCTGCACACTGTCTCAAAGCCGAATGTCGGAGAGCAGGTCGGACTTACTATCGTACCCCCGGTAAGCGGCACTCCCGCACCGGTGATCTATCTGGAGCCTTACTATGACGCATACCTGAACAGAGGGATGTCAGTAGGACGGCTCATGACACAGATCGCCGATACGGCAGTGAAGGGAATTGAGAGGGGAAGAAGCGCAGCAGGCGGCATGCTTGGTCTGGTTCCTGATATGGCTGACTGGAATAAAGTTAAGGACAAGGTCACCGTACGGGTGATCGGCGTATCCCGAAACACGGAGCTTTTGAAAGAGATTCCCTGCAGGCTTTTCGGGGATATTGCCCTGATCTACCAGGTCAGTGTGAAGGCACCGGATGACACCCTGATGACAGTCCGTATCACCAACAACCTGATGGAGCAGTATGGCATTTTGGAACCGCAGCTGTATGACACGGCCATGGAGAACTCCCAGCGTCTTCAGAAAGTTACCTGCCGCCCGATGGGCGAGGTGATCGGGGACCTGCTTGGACCGATGGATGATCCGATCGTGGATGAAGCACCGGCGAAGCTCTATGTATTGTCGAATGAATCACTGCAGTTTGGAGCTGCAGCCCTGTTTTATCCGGGCGTGATCGAAAAGATCGGGAATAGCATTCCTGAAGGTTTTTATATCCTGCCCTCATCCATTCATGAGGTCCTGATCCTGCCGAAGAACCAGGGAGAGAAGGCCATGCTTGAAAACATGGTGCAGGAGATCAATGAAACGCAGGTGGCACCGGATGAAGTGCTTTCGGATTTCGTCTCGGAATATGATGCACGTACACGGACCATGGAGTGGGGCAGAGATCCGAACCTTACGCTGCCAGAGCAGCTGAAAGATAAGGCTCCGGAGAGAACGCCGATGCTCCCGAACGATGTAATCCTGTGACAACAGTCTGCCTGATGGAAGGGGAGGAGAATGGACGATGGCTCATGATGTGGAACTGGAACGGATCGAAGAGGAGATCCGCCGGCATGACGAGCGCCGGAAAAGGCTTGTTGAGAGGAAAAACCGCAGGATGCGGCAGATCCGTGAGAAGCAGCTCAAAGACAAGGAGGCGTGGATGAAGAAATTCATCCCGCTTCTTGATAAAACCCTGGAAGAGCGTCTTGGGGAGCTCTACTGGTACGGTCATGCAGCAGAAGACATCTGTACCGGATTTGGGCAGATAAAGAAATCAGGGAAAGATGCGGCTCATCATTATTATCATGAAAAAGAAGAAGGAGGAGTGCAGGAGTGAAGGTCAGAGCAGAGATGAATATCATTGACAAGGGCAGCCTGGTTGCTGCCGGCGATGTTTTCCTGGAGGAGAAGATCGTGATCCATCAGGTCAAGCTGATCGCGACGAAGAATAAGGAGACCGGGAACGACATGTGGGTTGTTGTAATGCCGGACAAGAAGAAGGGCGATACCTGGGATAAAGTCGTCTATATCAAAGACCGGGATGTTTATAAGGAGATTGAGTCTGCCGTCATCCAGAGCGTGGAGCATGCACTGAAAAAGGATATGGGGGAGTATCGCCTGGATGTGAGCATCCGCCTGTTTGATAAGGGAGATACCAAAGCATACGCTACGATCACCTTTAATGATGCAGTGGAGATCCACGGGATCCGTCTGTATGAGCGGGAAGGGGAGCTGAAAGTAGCATACCCATATGAAAAAAGGGACGAGACATACCAGAACCTGGCCGGACCGGCGACGCTGTATGTGAAAAGTTTTATGGAAGAGGATATCAAAGAAGCCTATGAAAAGAAGGTAAAGGAAGTCGGGGAGCAGACACAGGTTCCGGTTGAGATTCCTCCGGAGATGCTGGCAGGTTCCCCTTTCGAAGAAAGGAGCCGGTAACGAATGAGTGAAGTTGGAGATGCCGTGCAGGTTGTCATGCTCTTCGGCCGAGGCGCAATGCTGGTTGGGAACATTTCGTTGAAGGTTGCCATGCAGATCGTAAAGTTGATGAATACGATCTATCTGGCCAAGTGGGAAGGCAAAGTCTCCCTGAACAGGCTCCGCCAGACGAAAGGGGATGATTTTGTCTTTATAAATGTCTCCTCAGAAAAGATGGAAGACCTTGCCGCAGTAGAAAAGGAAATGAAGGCGCACGGAATCATGTTTGCCAGAATGCCGGATCTTTGCGGTGGTGACGCGAGGACGCAATACGCCATTGCGTCCTCCGACGCAGTGAAAATGAAGGCAATGCTGCTTGACCACACTGCCGGTCCGAACCGCCATATCCGTGTCGGTCCAATCAGTGAAGCTGATTATATGATGACAGGCAAACGGGCAGACGGGACAGATACGAAGGAGATGAACGCGCTGAACAAATCGGCACAGGAAACCGTGAATCAATCGCGCAATAAGGAGTCTGTGAGGCCGGTCCCCGGGACGGAAGGCCCGGGGAAAAACCGCGCAAAACCGGATAAGAAACCGGAGAAATCGAAAAAAGCGCCGGTAAGGGAATCTGTGCATGTTGTCAGGAAAGATGTGCCCTCACAGGAATCTCTCAAGAAGGATGCCCCCTTACAAAAGGTTGATATGACAGTACATCCTGTTATGGCAAGATCAATAGAAGAAAAACAGCTGCAGGCAGTGATCAGTGATGTCAGGATCCGGTCACAGGATTACCAGCGCCAGTATGGAACGGACAGTGTGTTCTGGATCAAGCAGAAGCCACTGTATGAAAACAGGTATTATGCACAGTTCCTGATGCCAGATGGGAAGAATACGATCTTTGTCCGCCAGGCGGATATCCTGCCGGGGAGGGATGCCAGAACTGGCATGCGGCTGGCAGCAGTTTTCATGGATCAGCGTTACAGCATGATGAACCTTGAGAAGGTAAATGTGGTAGCAGCAGATGGAAGCAAAGCAATTGCTATGTTCAAGCTGCCGGGAGGCGCTGTGGTTGCACAGGGCAGCCAGCAGCCTGACAGGAAGAAGACCGGACTGGAAATTGAAAAAGGCGGGATGAGTCAGCCTGCAGCAAAGAAGGGAAGCAGATCCATACCAGCACCAGAGAAAGGCAAGGCATTGTAAGGAAGAGCGGTTTCAGGTTGGAAAAATGATATCAGTAGGACCAGAAAGTCCTTAATAAAAAGGAGTTCCGCGACTTGGAACTCCTTTTTCGGGACGGAAAGGAGGCTTGTCAAAACGAATGGAACATCTGAATAAACGAAAACCGAACCTGCTCTTCTTCTGGTTTTTGCTGCCATTCATACTCTATGGCGGGTATGCTGTCGGAAAACTGGAGGGAAGGCAGATAACGATCGAAAACATCAGGGATATGATGCTGTATTCCCTGACACATCCGTGGCCGCTGAGGTTCACTGTTTTGACAATAAAAGCCGTCCTGATCCTGCTTCTCATATGGGTCTTCGCAGTCGTCTGGTATGTCGGCAACTACCGTAGCCTGATCCCTGGACTTGAGTATGGATCCGCGAAGTTTGCTGATCCGAAGAGGGTGAACGAAAAACTGGAAGATTCTGACGAGACAAAGAATAAGATCCTGTCAGAGAATATCCGCATGAGCATTGATACCAGGAAGACAGGACTTAACAATAATGTGACTGTGATAGGCGGATCCGGTTCCGGCAAGAGCTTCCACTATGTAATGCCGAACGGAATGAAAGGGGATACCTCCATGGTCCTGACAGATCCCAAAGGTGAGCTCTATCATAAGCTTGGCAACATACTGGAACTGAAGGGGTACCGTGTGATTGCATTCAACCTGGTGGACATGGACAACTCGGACTGCTATAACCCCTTCGAATATATCCGGTCTGATAATGACATCATCAAGCTGGTTACAAACATGATGAAGAATACATCGCCCAAAGGCGCGTCATCCTCGGATCCGTTCTGGGATAACGCGCTTTCCTTATACCTGCAGGCGATCATGTCCTATGTATGGTATGAGTGTCCGAAACAGGGCAAGAAGGCAAACATCAGGGAAATGATGGACCTGCTGACAAAGGCGAAGGTTGCTGAGAAGGAAGGGCAACGGTCAGACCTTGATCAGATGATGGAAATCCTTCCGGATGATCATCCCGCGAAGGTTGCTTACCTGAAGGTACGCAGCGGCGCAAAGGATACGATCCGGTCAATCATCATATCGGCGCATGCAAGGCTTGCGTATCTGCAGAATCCGAAGGTGCTGCGGATCCTGGACAGGGATGACATGAATATCCGGGCTCTTGGAGAAGGGGTGTATGAGAACCCGGACCGGAAGACTGCCTTGTTCTGTATCATTCCGGATAATGACAAGAGCTACAACTTCCTGGTTGGAATGCTGTATACGCAGATCTTCCAGGAACTTTACTACATTGCGGATTTCCAGTATGGCGGTGCGCTGCCGATCCATGTGGCGTTCTGGATGGACGAGTTCCCGAATGTCGCGCTGCCGGATGGCTTCACGGAGATCATTTCCACCATGCGAAGCCGCAACATTTCCTGCAACGTGATCTTGCAGAACCGTGCGCAGCTGCAGGCACTTTTCAAGGATTCCTGGCAGGCAATCATCGGTAATACGGATGTCCTGATCTACCTTGGCGGCAATGAGGCGGAAACGCATAAATATATGACGGAAATGCTTGGGAAATATACTGTCGGCAAGCAGTCCAAAGGTGAAAGCGCCGGCAAAAGCGGGTCCTCCAGCAGCAACTACGACGTGATCGGCCGGGATCTTCTGACACCGGATGAGGTCCGTAAGATGGATAACAGCAAGTGCCTGATCTTTATAAGGGGATTTGACCCGATCATGGATGATAAGTTCCATACACTGGAGAGCGATGAATTTGCGCTGTCAACATCCCTGGGCATGTATGACGGGAAAAAGCAGAAAGATGAAGCCTACGAGGAGGAACAGGTTCATTTCTACATTGACGCGGAGGGTGAGGACGCCCTGGAGAAATCATACAGGTACCAGCTTGAGAACTACGGAGGGATCTTCAAAGAATCCAATGTCTTTTCCCATCTGGAAGAGACACAGGACGGACTGTATAAGATTCCTTTTGAATATGGCGGATATATGCTCAAGTATGAGAGCGGCCAGACAGAAGTACTTCCGGCCTTTGATCCGCTTGGCATGGCCAGGATCCATGCAGGCGGAGCGGTTCTGTCAAAGATTCCGGTCTGTGGATATTACGAGGAGGAGATGTACACGGAGCTTACAGAGGAACAGGAGAAGGAACTGTTTGTATTGCGCAATCGTATGACGCCGGCAAAGCGAAATCTGTTGTAACCCTGCAACATGATATGCAGATCATCATTAGTTGTAGAGCAAAGGAGAGGATAATTATCGTGCAGAACATAGAATACCTGTCGGAACGGGACTTGAAATATTTTGAAAAGAAAGAAGCTCTGGGGGAGGCAATCATCATACGAATAGAACCTGAAGCCCTGCTGTCACTGGATCTGGATGCGTTGTTTCAGGATCGTCCTAAGGACCAGACACTTTCAGCGGAAGAGTTGGAGAGTTTCTTACAGGGAAACCAGCCGGCGATCAGACAGAAGGAGCCTGACGGATCGTCGGAAAGACAAGATACTTTCGGAATAGAAAACGATTTGTTGAACATTCATCTGTCTCCAGATCAGCAGGAGAGGTTGCTTCATATGATCAATGGTGGGGCTTCAGATGAAGAATTGAGCACTCTTATGAAGGAAGCAACCGGAGAAACAGCCTGAGAAAGCACAGTGGGAAAGAATGGGGAGGAACACATGGATTGGAGAGATAGTCTTAAAGAAACTGTTGGCGTTATAGATGAAAAGAATATCGTAGATCTTACCGATATGGAAGAGCGTGAACTGCTTGGTAAGGAACACTTGGATTATGTCGCTTATGAGAGGAGAAGCAAGCGAACAGATTCAGATATCATTGAACATGATTCTCATGTATAATGAATCGCATAAATCGGTAATTGTGGTGGTGAGTAAAATGGAGTTGGTTCTCGCATATGATCGGCTGGACGAGGTGATCCAGCTGTTCAAAGAATATACTGGTATGATTATGTCACAAAGTGATGAGGTACGTGAAGTATTGAAATCACAGCATTTCGAGGACGAACTGGCGGATATTAACAAGAAATATGGATTCCCATCCGGGAGACTGTACATAGCTGCAGATTATGACAGAGTTGCAGGCTGTGCAGGCTTGATCCGTAATGATGATAGTTATTGTGAAATTAAAAGGCTATATGTACGTCCTGAGTATCGGGGACAGCACATCAGCAGATTATTTATGGATCAGATAATCGCAGACGCAAAGGATATTGGTTATAAGTATATGCGGCTTGATACATTCCCATTTATGTCCACCGCAATCAATCTATATGAAAAGTATGGATTTTACTACGTAGAAAAATATAATGATAACCCCGCACACAACGCGGTTTTTATGCAATTGAATCTGTAAAAATTCCAGTTTAGCGAGATCTCGACAACTCGGAATTTGAAGGAGTATCACTATGTGGTTTTTATTAGCGCTTGGTTCGGCAATCTTTGCCGCACTGACATCAATATTGGCAAAGATAGGAATTGAAGGTGTCGGATCGAATCTGGCTACTGCGATCCGTACGATGGTTGTTGTTATCATGGCATGGGGAATGGTATTTGTTACTCATCAGCAAGCCGGAATAAAAGACATTAGCCAGAAATGCTGGATTTTCCTGATTCTGTCCGGCCTTGCTACTGGTGCCTCATGGCTTTGCTATTACAAGGCCTTGCAGATGGGAGACGCTTCAAAAGTCGTCCCGATTGATAAGTTGTCCGTTGTCATTACGCTGATACTGGCGTTTGTTTTTCTGCATGAAGAATTTACTTTTAAGTCAGTGATAGGGGGTATCCTGATTGGAGCCGGAACATTGCTGATGGTTCTGTGATACAAATTCTCGTTTGTCGGGATGACGCAAAATCGCAGTTTGCGGGGCGGATTACGTGAAAATAGAAAAAGATGAAATAACAATCCGAGATTTTACGGAAACAGATCTTCCACTCATGTTTAAATGGTTGACAGATAAGAGAGTGCTGGAGTATTACGAAGGTCGTGACGTCAGGTTTACGATGGATACTTTGTCTGCACATTTTTTGGAAGAAATTCCAGATGGATTCAGAATGATCATCGAGTATAAGAAATCCCCCATCGGATATGCACAGGCCTATCAATTGAGTGGTGAATTGTTCGATGAATATGACTATCCTGACGATGGACATATAGTGTTTGCTATGGATCAGTTTATAGGTGAGCCGAAATACTGGAGTAAGGGAATAGGCTCGTCTTTTTTGAAAATGATGGCTTCTCATCTGAAAGAAAATATGGCTGCGGAACGAGTTCTTCTTGACCCGCACCAAGATAATAAAAGGGCTATAAGGGCATACGAGAAAGCCGGGTTTAAAATCATTAAATCACTTCCAAAACATGAGATGTTTGAGGGAGAAAAAGTAGATTGCTGGCTGATGGAATTAGCACTGTAGATTCC
>JBGUPU010000009.1:0-36157 GCA_045130475.1 Lachnospiraceae bacterium | reverse complement strand
GTGGCATGATAGAGGGATCTCCGTTTAACATTGATTCTATTGACTTTATCAGTGCTTTTGATGCGGAAGAAGGTGATGATGAATGAGGATTCAACTAATATTCTGCGTTGAAACTGATGACCATTGTAAGTCGGATCAAATATACATCAAGGATACGATAGAAAGATTCTTCAATTACGATAATTCTATGGTTAAGTTTTCATATGTATTTATGGGTGGGAAAGGTAAATATAAAACAAAGTCTGTGGTGGACAAAATAGAAAAGAATATAAAGCAGTTTTCGCTTAGCGATAAAGGTAAAAAGAAAACACAGGATAAATCTGATGAGGAAAGCCGCAGTGTTGTGATATATTGCTTTGACTGTGATGACTATGATACTGATCCAGCTGTAGACCAATTCTTGGAGGATGTAAAACGATACTGTGGGGACAATCAATATGAATTTGTCTGGTTTTGTAAAGATATAGAACGAGTATATGTCGGAAAAAAGATCCCGGATAACGAAAAGAAGAAGAGAGCTGAGCGCTTTAAAAGGAAGAATGAGGTAAGCTTAGTGCAAAAGGAAGCACTGACAGCAGAGCGATACGGGCAGAACCGCAGCAATTTGCTGAGAGTATTATGTCAATTTGAGGAGTTGCAGTATAAAGAATAGAAGGGGCATAACGGTTGCGTGCGAGAATGAAGATCGTGCCAGGCGCGGGTTTGGCAGTATTTCTGATGCGGGTCCCGATAACGAGGTAAAGGACGTATGGAGAAGGTCATCTGGCTGATCACAATGATCCCAACCAGTATGGTTATTACCGGGATCGGCATATTTGCCTGGAAAAGGAAAATGCCCATGTGGTTCTGGTCAGGGACTACAGTTGATGAGTCCGAGATCGCAGATATACCGGCATATAACAGAGCAAACGGAATTATGTGGATCTGTTATTCTGCTGTTTTCTGGGTCAGCACAGTGTTGGGCATTTTTCAAATGGACACTGCAGGAATCGTCCTTACAGTTGGATGTCTTGCCGGAATTCCTGTTCTTATCATCGCTTATAGACGGATATATGAAAAGTACCGAAGCAAATAGTGATATTCCGACATTGTCCGATTCTGTAAATCATCTTGGAAAGCGGGAAGAACAGATGCTGAAAGCAGTATTTATCGATTATACCGGAACCATGGTCCGGGAGGACGAACCTTACACCAGGGAGCTGGTCAGATACTTCGCGTCCCACAGCGAACTGAAGGATCCGAATGAGATACTCAGGGTTGTCTGGACCAGGATCAAAGAAATTGAGGCTGAAAGTTACGGAGATTCGTTTCTTAAAAATGATGAAAAAGTCGACCTCATACTGGAATATTGTGCCCGGGAGCATGGACTTCGGGGAGATTTTTCCTACATACATGAGGTCTGGCACAAAGTCTGGACATACGCGCCCCTGTATGATGATGTAAAGCCCTTTTTTGAAAAAAAGCACGGGGACGGTCCTTTCGTTTCGAAATAAACACGGGAATAAACAAGGGGACAGAAACAAAAGGACCGTCCCTTATCCAGCTGTCTGTTTTTTTGTGTGGACAGAAAGGCATACTCAAGTTATTATTATGTATTAGTGTAAGCTAACGTGAACTGTAATGTCTAAACGAGATTTGGAGATTGAGCCGATTACACTCCGCAAAATGCGGAGTTATATATCACCATTAAGTTAGTAAATTCTAACGGGGGAGTATAGATGTTCTGGGATCAAGTGGCAGGCGTGTATGATGTCTTTGTCAACGTCATCAACAGAAAAACGCATAAGAAGCTGAAAGAAATCGTGTCGGCTCTGATCGAACCCGGGGATGATGTTCTGGAATGTGCCTGCGGAACCGGTATGCTCAGCACTGTGATCGCGCAGAAAAGCGGGCGGCTTACAGCCACAGATTTTTCAAAAAAGATGCTGAAAAAGGCAGAAAAGAATTGTGCCGCTTTACACAATATATCTTTCTCGCAGGCCGATATCACCAATCTTTCTTTCCTTGATAACAGTTTCGATAAGGTCGTGGCAGGAAACGTGATCCATCTGCTGGACAATCCGCTGACAGCCCTGGGCGAACTGAACCGGGTCTGCAAAGACGGTGGAATGTTGATCATCCCAACATATATGAATAAAAACTCCAAAGGAAAAACAAGCGGATTTGCAGCGACTGTTGGAAAAGCCGGGGCGGATTTCAAACGTCAGTTTACAGTAAACAGCTACAGACAGTTTTTCCTGGACGCAGGGTATTCAGATGTGCAGATCATATTAGCCGACGGGCGCATTCCCTGTGCTGTGGCCGTCATGAAGAAGGCGGAGTTTTTCGATGAAACATGACGGCTTTTTCGGAAATCACTAACGAGTGATGAACACCGGGATATTTACAAAAATGTTCGGGCGGGAAAAGGAGACGCCAGAGCAGTGACTACGGCAGAGAAGATACTTCGAAAGAAGAAAGTTTATAAGGCTGAGATGAACAAGATCATGCCCGTGGAACAAAGCGATGTTCTATGGCAGAAAGCGGCCGGCAAATTGGATTCGATCATAAAGCAGTATGGTTCATTGCCCAAGGGCGTGAAAATGCACACGGATAAGATTTTTCCTGCAGCTGCCATTTATCTGACGGCAAAGGATGCTGTCGGAGGTGAGAAAGCTTTTCACATCATAGAGAACACCGCTGTACTCGGTTGTGCAGATATAGAGAAAAAGCTGCAGAAGCTGATGAAGGTGCCGGGAATGCGCAGCCTCTTTGTCGCAGCTTGGGATCCCATGACAAAGAAGCTTTTCGGATTAAACAGCGGATTTCAGAACAGGTTCTATCCCAGGAAAAAGGGTGAATATCGAATGGACATTGTCGCCTGTCCTTACAACCGGTATTTCACGGAACTGGGCTGCCCGGAACTGACGAGGATTTTCTGCGAGAATGACGAGAGAACCTATGGCAATCTGCCGGGGCTGCAATTTGTGCGGACAGGGACTCTGGGAAAAGGAGCGGACTGCTGCGATTTCCATGTGGTAAAGAAAGTGCAGGGGGAAGATCATGACCAGACGAGAACAGATAAAAAATGCTTATAAGCTGACGGGCGGTCATGCCAGCTTCTATGACGGCATGATGACCTATTCCACAATTCCCGGAAAGGCGATCTGCCGGATCGTCTGGAATATGGACGGAGAAAAGAATCTTCGATATCTTGAGAAGGCCTTGTCCGGCATTCCGGAAGAATTTTCAGGAAAGATGCTGGAGGTCCCGGTCGGGACCGGTGTACTTACCATGCCTGTTTACCGGGAATTGCCGGATGCGGATATCACCTGCCTGGATTATTCGGAGAATATGATGGCGTCAGCGCAGGAAAAGGCCAAAGCTCTCGGGATCAGGAATATCAACTTCCTGCAGGGTGACGTCGGTGCTTTGCCCTTTGAGGATGAAAGCTTCGATATCGTGCTGTCCCTCAACGGCTTTCACGCCTTCCCGGATAAGGAGGCCGCTTACCGTGAAACCTTCAGGGTGCTGAAACCGGGCGGGACTTTCTGCGGCTGCTTTTACGTTCAGGGCGGCTGTAAAAGGACGGACTGGTTCATCCGGCATCTCTATCAGCCGAAAGGCTTTTTCACACCGCCTTATGAAACAGAGCAGAGCCTGCGCAAACGTCTCTCAGGGCTTTACAAAGAAGCAGAAGTCACCTTGGTGGAAGGAATCGGGTGCTTTTGCTGCAGGAAATAATACTTTGGGTGTCAAGGGGACGGTTCCTCTGACACTTTGCACACTAAGTGTCAGAGGAACCGTCCCCTTGACACCCATAGGAGGCATGACAATGCAATTTGATGAAATGGGAAACAGATCCGGAAAAACACTGATGCTGCTCCCGGGAACGGCTTGCGATTATCAGACGAACTTCGGGACAGTCTTAGAACGGCTGGGGGAGAAGTATCACCTGATCTGTGTCAATTACGACGGATTCGATGGTAGTGATCAGATCTTCCCCGATATGATTACGGTCACCGAGAAAATAGAGCAGTATATTAAGGACAACTACAACGGAAAGATTGACGGTGCGATCGGCTCATCCTTGGGGAGCAGTTTTGTTGGACAGCTGATCCAAAGGGAAAATGTTCACATGGATCATGGCATTTTCGGGAGCCCTGATCTGGATCAGAGCGGAAAATTCAGTGCCTGGCTGCAGTCAAGGCTGGTCGTTCCGCTTCTGACCAGCTTTACAAAGAACGAAAAGAAGAAGGCAAAAACCAGAGAAAAGCTCAAAAGCTTTTTCGAGATGAACGATGAGACAGCCGATCGGTTCATGGACTGTTTTGCCAAATTCAAGCCGGAATCCATCAGGAACGAATACTATACCGATCTGCTTACGCACCTGAATGATGACATTCATGTAGAAGGCACGAAGGTGCATTTCATCTATGCGAACAAGATGGGCGAAAAGTACCTGAAGCGATATAAGAAGTACTTCAGGGATCCGGATATCCGGGAGTTTGATATGCAGCACGAACAGTGGCTTTTCGGCGGAGAACAATATTCAGTTCCTGTACTGAAGGCGATTGATGAGTTCATGGAAATGTCGGCAGAATGAAAACAGCTATTGACTAACGAACGAACGTTAGGCATAATGGAAGTGTAATTTAGTCTTATTACTATTTTGGAAAAAGGCAAAAAGAATGGAAAAGAGCAACACACGGGAAGAAATATTGGAGGCAGCACTTGACCTGTTCGCTGTCAATGGATATGAAGCAACCAGTATCTCGCAGCTCGCCGATGCGGTAGGTATCCGTAAGGCATCCCTCTACAGCCACTTTGCCAATAAACAGGATATTCTGGATACTGTCGTCGAAATCGTTCTGAAAGGATATGCTGACCATTCGATTTTTGTACGTGCTGACTGGGACAATTCGGAATTCACAAAAGATAAGACCGGCATGACTGCAGAAGATGTGGCAAAACTCATACAGGGACAGATGCGCTACATCCTGCATGATCCTCACATCAGCAAGGGCAGAAAATTGCTCATGATCGAGCAGTTCCGCAATGAAGAACTGGCGGGACTCCAGACCAAGCAGAATTATGAAGATGTGCTGAACTATTTTATGGGAATGATGCGCTTTCTGATCCGCCAAGGAACCTTGAAAAATGCAGACACTGAGATAATGGCTGCGCAGTTTTCGTCCCCGATCACCGTCTGGATCAACCTGTGCGACCGGGAACCGGAGCGGGAAGACGAAGTAATGGAACTGGTCAGGAAACATGTAATGCAGTTTTTTGAAATCTATCGGAAATGAATCCTTTTGAATGAGGTTTTAAAATAGCCGGGCAGACCTGAGACGGCTGACCGGTTTTCTTTCACGCATTAGACTAACGAACGGTAGGACGCCTGGGAGGGATCAACGATGAAAAAATCAGTAATGTATATCCACGGCAAGGGAGGCTGCGCCGAGGAGAGTGAACACTATAAACCCTTGTTTCCTGAGTGCGAAGTGGTCGGCCTGGATTATCAGACCTTTACACCGTGGGAAACCGGGAAGGAAATCCGGGAGGCGGTCACAAAGATGAATTCTGAATATGACAGTATTACACTGATCGCCAACAGTATCGGCGCGTTTTTCAGCATGAATGCCGGGATCGATACGATGATTCGCAGCGCGTTCTTCATTTCCCCAATCGTAGATATGGAGAGGCTGATCCTTAACATGATGTCCTGGGCCGATATAACCGAGAAGGAACTGAAAGAGAAAGGCGTGATACCCGCTTCGTTCGGCGAGGATCTGTCCTGGGACTACCTGTGTTATGTACGTGAGCACCCTGTCTGCTGGACAGTTCCGACCAGGATCCTGTATGGCAGCCGGGATAACCTGACATCCCATGAAACGATAAATGCGTTTGCGGAGACTCATGGCGCAGAATTAACAGTGATGGAAGAAGGAGAGCACTGGTTCCATACGGATGAGCAGATGCGATTTCTGGATAATTGGATAATTGGATCATAGAAGGAAGGAGCAGTACGCTGCCATCGTGAAGAGCGATATGTAATTTGGAGCAATGAAAGCGAGTCTGAAAGTATTCTTTGAAAATCCATTCTGGGTTGGCGTCTTTGAGCGGATCGAGGATGGGAAGCTGTCTGTCTGTAAAGTGACTTTCGGGGCGGAGCCAAAGAGTTATGAGATTTTGGAATACGCCCTGCAGCACTACTATGAACTGGTCTTTAGTCCGGCCATCGAAACAGAAATAAGAAAGGCGGCTGACAATCCCAAAAGACGAAGCCGGAATGCGAGAAAGCAGCTGGAGAACATCGGTATAGGGACGAAATCTCAGCAGGCTCTTCAAAGACAGCGGGAAGAGATGAAAAAGGAGCGCAGACAGATCAGTCGGGAAGAACGGGAGGCGGAGGCACAGCGCCGATTTGAAATGAAACAGGCGAAAAAAAAGGAAAAGAAACGGGGACATTGATGGCAAACGCAATAACGATCTTCAGAATGGCAGCCAGTATAGTCCTGCTGTTCTGTCCGGCCTTATCGCCCGCCTTTTACATGTTTTATATAATGGCCGGGTTGTCTGATATGCTTGACGGATTCGCGGCGAGGAAAACCAATACGTCCAGCAGGTTTGGGGCAAGGCTGGATACGATAGCAGATTATGTATTTGTGATCGTGAGCCTGATCAAGCTGCTGCCGGTGATACGTATTCCGATTTGGCTGTATGTATGGATCGGACTCATTGCCCTTATAAAGGTTATAAATATAATTTCCGGATTTGCCGTACAGAAAACGTTTATGGCCGTCCATTCGACGATGAACAAAGCAACAGGCCTTTTGCTGTTTCTATTGCCGTTGACGATACCTGTTTTCCCCTTGAAATATTTTGCCATTGTCGTCTGTGCTGCAGCAACGTATGCCGCAATTCAGGAAGGCCATCTGATCAGGGCAGGAGAACTCACTGGTAAAGGAGGATACGGGCATGGATAATATGACTGCGCTTGTCAGCGCCTTTGCAAGGGCGTACCACTATATAAACAACGATACCTGGGTGTTTTCGGATCCTTTCGCAGAGAAAATGCTGACGGATGAGGAATATACCGCAATTTCGCAAAATATGAGCCAGGGCATCTCTTTCTTTGCTCCTGAGTTCCATGGAACCCCGGAAGAAGCTCTGCGGTACATTGTTGACCATCAGCTTGCGCCATCTGTTCTGGCCCGCAGTGCGTTTTGTGAGCGTGCAATCGGGAATGCAGTTAGAATCGGGTGCGGACAGATAGTGTTGTATGCCTGTGGGTATGATACATTTTCTCTGCGAAATCAGCATAAGGAGCTGAAAATCTATGAACTGGACAGGCCTGAAATGATTGAAGACAAGCTGCGCCGCATAAAACAGACCGGCACCCAGCCGTCTTGTCGGGTTGAATATATAGGGTGTGACTTAACCCAACTGTCCTGGAAGGAAGATTTGTTTAACAGGGGCTTTGACTGCAATAAGCCATCCTTCGGAAGCCTGCTCGGTATCAGCTATTACCTTTCTAAAAAGGAGTGGGAGCACCTTATTGGAACGATCTCTTCGGCTGCGTGTGAAGGGTCGGCCATCTGCTTTGACTATCCAATCGCTAAAGGCGGTGCGGAGAGCCGGCGCAGCCGGGAGCTGGCTGCTGCTGCGGGCGAACCGATGAAAGCGAAGTATTCCTATGATGAAATGGAAGCCTTGCTTTCGGAAGAGGGATTCCTGATTTACGAACACATGAATGCAGACGAGGCGACGGAAGCTTTCTTCCGGGAATACAACCTTAAAAACGCAGAGCGCAGTATGACAGCTCCGGAAGGAGTAGGCTATTGTCTCGCCGTGAAAAACTTCGCAGGCTGAAAACAATGTATTTGAAGGCTATCCCGGGATTGAGTAAATGCGGCAGAATCCAGCGTTACTGTATCTCAAATAATTGGGGAGGAAAAACATGAACGTAACCTACGAAAAGAAAGACGCAATGACCTTAATCGGATACCATACGGAGATTCGTCCGGAGGAAGCTTATCAGAAATGTCCGGAATTCTGGGATAAAGAATACGCGGCAAAATATGCACGGCTCTGGCAGACAATGAAGCCGGAGAATGCTGTGGAGAAAGCGATCCTTGAAAACGGAATCGGTATGTTTTCAATCTGTGCAGACTCTGAAAATGCGTTTACATACTGGATCGCAGGTCTGTATCAGGGCGGAGACGTTCCGGAAGGACTGGAACTGTACTCTTTCCCGGCAAGCGAGTGGGCGGTTTTTACAACCAAAGGACCGATGCCGGCTTCCCTGCAGACGCTGAATACGGAGGTCTGGCAGGAGTGGTTCCCGAATGAAGGGCAGAAGTACCATGCAAACGGAAACGCAACACTGGAAGTGTACTCCGCCGGGAATCCGCAGTCGCCGGATTACGAATGCGGGATCTGGGTGCCGATCAGCGGGGGAACAGAGTAATGGTTATTGAAACAAAGCGTTTGATAATGACTACTGCATCCCAGGATGAGATGATCAGTTTTATTAAAGAGCAGGCAGATGAGATTCTGATAAAAGCATATGGAGAAATGTTACAGGGATGCCTTGATCATCCGGACCACTGGGATTGGTATGCAATTTGGTTCATCAGGACGAAATGCGGCTCTCATATTGGCGATTTGAGCTTCAAGGGCTTAAATGCAGATGGATCAGTTGAGATAGGATATGGGATTTCAGAAACAAACCAGGGAAACGGCTATGCAACTGAAGCCGTTAATGCGGCTGTAACATGGGCTTTGAAACAGTCTGGTGTTTTCCGTGTGGAAGCCGAGGCAGAGTCTGATAACAGAGCGTCACAAAGGGTTCTCGAAAAATGCGGTTTTATCCCATCTGGAATCATTGGTGAAGAAGGGCCTCGTTTCTATAAGCACAGGTAAGCACAGGGACGGTCTCGAAATAAACATAGGGACGAAAAAAAGGACTGTCCCTTTTGGTGTTTCACGAGGTGATGAAATAATGGTATATGAATTAGCTGATACTGCAAAGGTCACAGCTCTGTTTGGAGGATGGTCTGAAACAATGATCTGGTCCTGCTTGCAGAAGGTGATGGGCAAAATATACGTCACAGATTTGGAAAAGCCACAGTCAGCTTTTGCTTTTGTCGGGTGCTTTGCATTTTATGCCGGAGAAGCTGATGAGGAACTTGTCAGGCATAAGCCTGATGGTTTTGTTATTATGACACCGCAGAATGAAAAATGGGTAGACTGTATTGAGGCCTGCTTCCCGGATGCGAAGAAGATATCCCGGTATGCCATCAAAAAAGATACAAAGTTTGACAAAGACTTGTTACTTAAATTAATAGACAAGCTGCCGGAAGGTTACGAATTGAAAGACATCGATGAGATTATTTATGATTTGTGCCTGTCCGATCCGGTGACGAAAGATTTCGTTTCATCATTTGAGAGCAAAGAACAATATCTGGATATCGGCAGAGGCGTGGTTGTTATCAAATCCGGGAGGATTGTCGCCGGTGCATCCTCTTATACAAGATACAATGAAGGGATCGAGATAGAGGTTGATACGGTTGAGGAAGAACGCAGAAAAGGACTGGCGACTGTCGCTTCTGCCGCGCTGATCTTACGATGTCTTGACGAAGGTTTGTATCCAGGTTGGGATGCCCAGAATATGAACTCTGTCCATCTGGCGAAAAAGCTGGGATATGAATTTGACTATGAATATACGGCATATGAGGTATCAGACGATTACATTGGGGGAGACATGACATTAGAGACCAAAAGACTGATCCTTCGCCGCTGGGAAGACAGCGATGCGGAAAACCTATATAGATACGCCAAGGATCCGGATATTGGCCCGATCGCCGGATGGCCTGCCCATCAGAGTATAGAAGAGAGCCGGGATGTAATCAGGAATGTCTTTAACGGCAAAGAGGCATACGCCGTTTGTCTGAAATCGGATGGAGAAGCGATTGGCGCTATTGAACTGAAACTGAATGGCCATACCGATATGACTGACCGCGATGATGAATGCGAGCTGGGGTATTGGATTGGCAGGCCGTTCTGGGGACAGGGGATCATACCGGAGGCGGCGAAGGAAATGCTCCGGCACGGCTTTGAGGATCTCGGAATGACCAAGATCTGGGTCGGTTATTATGAAGGCAACACCAAATCGAAGCGCGTCCAGGAGAAATGCGGATTCCGCTATGAGTGGAAGTCAGAAGACATAGATGTACCTCTTTTGCATGAGAAACGCACTGGGCACGTGAGCAGTATGACAAAAGAGCAATGGCTTCAGGACAGAATATAGAATACGCGCGGGAAGAATAAGCACGGGGACGGTCTCTAAACAAACACGGGGACGGAAACAAAAGGACCGTCCCTTTTGGTGTGGACAGATAAGTATAAGCATGTTAACATAATATATTAGCAAGGACTAACTTGAAACACAGCATCTATTTCAGACTTGGGTATTGACCCGATTACACTCCGCTAAAGGCGGAGTTATTTATCATCATTGCGTTAGTCATATATAACCAAAAAGGAGGAAGGCATATGATCAACAAGCGCAATCAAAATCATATTCAAATGAAATCCCTGTCGCTGATTCTGGCACTGCTTCTCGTACTGAGTGTTCTCGGTGGATGCGGAAATAAAGAAACGGTATCGGCATCCGGCAGTGCGGCTGATTCTGTGACTGATGGATCTGCTTTAGACAATGAGAACGAGGCTGATGCTGATGCAGATTCCGCTGAGCCTTCCGGCGAAGGAACTGATGGAGATATGCTTTTTGCAGGGGGCTCCGGTTCTGCTGAAGATCCGTGGAAGATTGCGACTGCCGAACAATTGGACCGCATCCGTGATGATCTGACAGGACATTATATCCTGATTGGTGACATCGATCTTTCCGGCTATGAGAATTGGATGCCGGTCGGAACCTTCCAGCCCAGGTCTGATTCTCCTGAGGATGCTGAGGTTCCGCACCCCGATTATGCATTTACCGGCACTTTTGACGGAGCCGGGCACACCATCTCCAACCTGACGATTTCCTGCGAGGCACCGATGGGGGCGGGCCTTTTTGGATGCGCATCCGGTACAGAAAGCAATGCTGCATCTATTGGCCATTTCACCTTGAAAGATGTAAATGTTTCCGGTTTTTATCTGGTCGGCGGCGCTGTCGGCCTGCAGTTTATGAATTGCCCTGTTTCGGATATCCATCTTGAAGGGGACAATAAGCTGACCGGCATGCAGGGAATCGGCGGTATCGTAGGAACCGGATTTGACCTGATCTCGGACTGCAGTGCAACTGCTGATGTAATCGTATCAGGTGATGACGGCGCCTGTGCGGGACTGATCGCCGGAGGAACAACGATGAGTTCCATCAAAAACTGCCAGGTGACCGGCGGAAGCATCACGGCAGAGGGCAATGCAGCCTGGGGCTTTGGCGCGCTCTGCGGTGCTCCCTGGGGCGCAGCCGAAATCACTGACTGCAAAGTCAGCGGAACTGTGATTACTGTAAACGGAGAGAACAACCGTCTGGTCGGCGGCCTGGTTGGATTTGGAGGAACATATGAGCCCGAAGCACCTGCGCAGATTACAGGATGCACGGTTGAAAATGTGACCATTACTGTCTCTGAAACGACAGATTCTGTCGGAGGCCTGATAGGGGCAGGGAAGGAAATGATGGAGGGCAGTGATCAGATGTCGTCATTCATTGTCAGTGACTGTGCGGTTTCCGGAAGCATAAGCGGCGGCGGAAATTACGTGGATGCGATTGTCGGGGACCCTGCCTGTGCAGCTTCTGTGGATTGCCAAGGCGGTATGACAATTACTCCTGCCTTGGAAACGGCTGCCTAGATGGGAATGCACAGAGAACGAATGGAGGAAGAAGTCATGAAAGCAGATTATAAAAACTGGATGCCCAAAGGAATGGTTGCTTCTTTCATAGGAGGAGCAGCAGGATCGTGGATCGCGGCTCTGGCCGCAGGCTCCCTGATGCCTGAAGGGACGGGCAGGCAGGTGGTGACGGCTGTCTCTGCAGCGTCCGGAGCCTTGTTTACGGGTGTGTCCATCTGGTCCGGCCTGATGTATCGTGCCTTTGATTATAACGGAAAGAGACAGATGTCAAAACAGATCATTGAGGGAATCGCGGAATATGTAAATCTGCCGGAAGGCGGCAGCTGCCTGGATGTGGGCTGCGGCAGCGGAGCACTGGGGATCGCGATCGCCAAACGAAATCCCGGAGCACAGGTAACCGGGATCGACCGTTGGGGCAAGGAATACGCATCCTTCAACAAACCGCTCTGTGAAGAAAATGCCCGCGCGGAAGGCGTGGAGAATATCAGCTTCATGAAGGGAGATGCCACACACCTGGAATTTCCAAATGAAACCTTTGACGCCGTTGCAAGCAACTATGTCTACCACAATATTCCGTCACGAGACCGGCAGGCGATCCTGCTGGAAACACTGCGGACGCTGAAAAAAGGCGGGACCTTTGCGATCCATGATATTTTCTCCACAGGGAAATACGGGGATATGCAGTCCTTCACAAAAAAACTCAAAGAGATGGGATACGAAAGGGTTGAACTGATTGACACAGCAGATGGAAAATGGATCCGCAAAGGAGAAGCCGGGTGGATGGGACTTTCGGGCTCAGCCTTGCTGACGGGTAAAAAATAAGCCATTCTGGCGGGAGGAGACATGATTGCTGCGATTTCCATGTAGTCAAAGGGATCAAATGAGATGAAATATCATATTGAGAAAAACACGGTCCAGGAGACGCTGGTCATTCCGCTTTTCGGAAGACTGGTCTGTTCCGAGCATTTTCCGGAACTGTTTTCGGATCCGGAGGCCAAGCGGATCTGTGACAGTCTGGACTATGACTTCGCAGAGAAACGAAAGAAAATGGAATCTGCGGCAGGGCTTTTCGGCGCCCTGGAACTGAAAGAGTGGAGCGGCCGATTCGCCTCTGTCACGGCAAAGAGCTACATGCGGGGATACAGGGATATTTACAAAAATGTAGGCGTGCTCCATAAGCTGATGATCCGCTTCTGCGACAGGCTTGTAAAGATGAAGATCATAAAAATTGTCTTTAAGTGAGCTCAGCTGCTGATCCTGATACTTTATAGGATCAGACAAAGGGCTTTAAGTTATCAGTATGGGTTAGTGTATTCTAATCATAATAAAGCATGGAGGATAGAATAATGGATTTAAAGTTTGGCGATATACAGGAAACGGCGCTCATTCCCCTTGCCATCAAGGCAAGCGAAACGTCCAGACCCAATGCCCGGATCAGGGATCTGAAAGCAAAGGAGATCATCGACTCGCTCGGTGTGGATGTCAGTAAATATGATCCGTTCATGTCCCACGAGGGCGTGGTGGCCCGGACCATCATGTACCGGGATCAACTGAAGGCGCTGCTGAGGCAATACCCGGATGCGGTCTGCATCAATCTGGGCTGCGGCTTTGACGACAAGTTCTCTCAGGTTGATAACGGAAAACTGCAATGGTTTGACGTGGACCTTGCCGACCAGATTGCTGTCCGGCGAAAGGTTTACCAAGACCGTGACCGGTGCGTCATGCTGGAAGGAGACGCCTTAAACGGAGAATGGACGAAAAAGATCCCGAAATCCGACATGTACATCATTGTGATGGAAGGCGTTCTGGAATATTTCTCCAAAGAGCAGGTCAGGACCTGCCTGAACATGCTGTGCGACAGTTTTCCCCACGGCTTTCTTTTGGCAGAACTGCATTGTCCTTTTATGGAAAAGAACAGTAAGCACCATGATGCGGTCAAGTATACCAAGGCTTCTTTCGGCTGGGGCACAAAAAGCGGAAAAGAGTATCTGGAGCTGGAGCCCCGTATGACGCTCGTCTCGGAGCGCAGCTATAACGAGGAAATGAAGAAATACTCGATTCGCGGTAAATTGTTCGCAATCATCGGGAAGAATATCAACAATAGGCTCGCTGTATACAGGTGGTGAGGATCTGTCGATACAGTCCGGCTGATACAAATTATCCGCGAGCGAAAAGGAGGTCTTATTCATGGATGAGAACAGGAAATCACAATCCCCCATCTCCTGGGTGCTGGGGCAGACGGGAGATCACGGCGGGCAGTACGTCCTGAGTGTGATCCTGGCCGTCATCGGGGTGGCCTTTTCTGTGGCTCCCTATTTCGTGGTAGTGGGGATCGTGCAGGGGCTTATGGAAGGCCGGCAGGATTTTTCCTTTTACCTGACCAGGTGCCTCATAATGGCTGCCTTATGGCTGGGGAGGGTTCTGTTCCACGCTTTTTCTACGGCGGCCAGCCACGTGGCAACCTTTGCCGTACTGGGCGAGATCCGTAAGAGGTGCACGGAAAAGCTGGCCCGTATGCCGCTGGGTGCTGTCCTGACCCAGAGCAGCGGCGCATTAAAGAACACCCTGGTCGAGCGGATCGACAGCATCGAGACGACGCTGGCCCATATCGTGCCGGAATTTACGGCAAACCTCCTGGTGCCGGTGGTCATAGAGATCTACATCTTTACCATCGACTGGCGCATGGGCCTGGCAAGCCTCGTTACGGTTCCGATCGGTATGTTCAGCTATTTGTTGATGATGGTCGGCAGCGGGGACTTTTACCAGCACACGATCACAGCGACCAAAGCCCTCAACGATACGGCTGTGGAATACATCAACGGTATTCAGGTGATTAAGGTCTTCGGCAAGACAAAATCCAGTTACGATCGCTTTGTCCATGACGCCTATGAGGCGGCGCACAGCTTTATCGACTGGATGCGGGCCAGCATACTGCCCATGACCTTCGCCATGGTCGTAATGCCGTCTACCATGGTCTCAGTCCTTCCGATCGGCGGACTCCTTGTGAAGAATGGCAGTCTGTCTCCTCAGAATTTTGTCATGGTCATCATATTGTCTGTCGGATTGATCACGCCCTTTGTGACCCTGATGAGCTACTCGGACGATCTGCGTACAATGGGCACGATCTTCGGAGAGGTGAGAGCGATCCTGGATGCGCCCGAGATGGTCAGGCCGGAAACGGGAAATGTCCCGGAGAAAAATGACCTGGAGCTGAAGGATGTGCATTTTTCCTATCATACAGACGCTGATTCCGAGGTTCTGCACGGAGTTTCCATGAAGATCCCGGAAGGGAGTTTTGTCGCCCTGGTCGGCCCCAGCGGCAGCGGTAAAAGTACCATTGCGCGACTGATCGCCTCCCTGTGGGATGTGACGGGAGGCAGTATCTCGATCGGCGGAAGCGACATTCGGGATATTCCGCAGGAAGCCTATGCCGATAAGATTGCCTTTGTCTCGCAGGACAACTATCTCTTCAACATGACCGTGAGAGAAAATATCCGCCTCGGCAAGCCCTCAGCGACAGACAGCGAGGTGGAAGAGGCGGCCAAAATGAGTGGCTGCCACGACTTCATTATGAGCCTTGAAAACGGCTACGACACTCTGGTGGGCAGTTCCGGCGGCCATCTGTCGGGCGGCGAGCGCCAGCGCATCTCCATCGCCAGAGCCATGCTGAAGGCGGCGCCGGTCGTGATCCTGGATGAGGCTACCGCCTATACGGATCCGGAAAATGAAGCCGTCATTCAGCGGTCTGTCTCGAAGCTCACGGAATGGAAGACCCTGATCGTCATCGCGCACCGGCTCAGCACGATCGTGGATGCGGACAGGATCTACGTAGTGAAAGACGGCAGGATCCATGAGGAAGGAACCCACGAGGAGCTTCTTGCCCATCATGACCTGTATGAAAAGATGTGGAAGGCGCATATGGAGGTGAAGGACAATGGTTAAGATCATCAGCCGCTTTTTTGCATTCTGCGGGGAGGAGAACCGCATGAGATTCCATCAGTCCATTCTTCTGGGTGTACTGCAGGCAATCTTCGAAGCCCTCAAAATTCCGGCCATAGCCTGCATGGTGCGCGCCCTGCTTCGAGGCAGCGTGACTGCGCAGGATATCCTTCTCGCGCTTGGAATCATGCTTTTTTCCATCATCGGATCGAGCCTGATCAAGGCCAGAAGCATTATGCTCCAGACCGAAGGCGGCTATGACACCTGCGCCAGGAAGCGGGTCGAGATCGCCGAGCATATGCGGTATCTGCCCATGGGATATTTCAATGAAAAGTCCCTGGGACAGATCACTTCGGTTACCACAAATGTGATGGAGAACCTGGAAAATGTGGCGACGCGCGTGATCATGATGGTCTGCGAAGGCCTGCTGACGACCTCTCTGATCATAGTGATGCTGTTCTTTTTTGACTGGCGGATCGCGCTGGTACTGCTCTGCGGATTTGGGCTGTTTCTTTTTGCCAACCGTTTTCTTCAGAAAGCTGCCGGCACGCTGGCAGCCCGAAAAATTGATTCCGATGAGCGCGTGGTAGAGAAGGTACTGGAATACCTGCAGGGTATGGCGGAAGTCAAGGCTTATCATCTGACCGGCGTAAAGAGCAGGGAACTCAACGACGCTGTCTCAGCCAATGTCAAAGTGAATACGGACATGGAGATGACGCTGATTCCCCGCATGAGCGCCCAGAATCTGATCGCCAAGCTGACGGGCGTGTGCATGGTGGCACTGTCCTGCTTCTTCTACTGCAAAGGATCTATGAATGCCCTGACGGCGGTCGTCATGGTAATCTCCGCATTTATTGTTTACGCCAGCCTGGAGACGGCAGGCAATTATTCCGCCCTTCTCAGGGTGGTGGACGTGAGCGTGACAAGAGCCCAGGAGATCCTGGATACGCCGCAGATGGATATCACAGGGGAAACGATCAGGCCGGAGAACAGGAATCTTGCCGCGGAAGATGTGGAATTCTCCTATGAGAAGCGAAAAGTTATTGATGGAATTTCGGTGAAGATTCCGGAGAAGACCACGACAGCTATCGTCGGCCCTTCGGGCGGCGGCAAAACGACGCTGGTGAATCTTTTGGCCAGGTTCTGGGATGTGGATGCCGGAACAGTGTCCCTGGGCGGAAGAAACGTAAAGGATTATGACATGGATTCCCTCATGGAGAATTTCTCCTTCGTGTTCCAGAATGTCTACCTTTTCCACGATACTATTGCCAACAATATCCGTTTCGGGCAGCCGGACGCCCCTATGGAGAAGGTGGTCGAAGCGGCGAAGAAAGCCTGCTGCCAAGACTTTATCGAGGCGCTGCCGGAAGGTTATGACACGGTCATCGGGGAAGGCGGCGCCAGTCTCTCCGGCGGAGAAAAGCAGCGCATTTCCATCGCAAGGGCAATGATGAAGGACGCCCCGGTCATTTTCCTCGACGAAGCCACCGCCAATGTGGATCCGGAAAATGAGAATGATCTGATGAAGGCAATCCATGCGCTGACGGAAGAGAAGACGGTCATTATGATCGCCCACCGTCTGAAGACAGTGGAACATGCCGACCAGATCCTTGTTGTAGATCACGGAAGGATCGTGCAGCAGGGAACCCACGAGAACCTGATGAAGGAAGAAGGCATTTATCGGAACTTTATCAGCGAGCGGCGCCAGGCAGCAAGCTGGAAGGTAAAAAGACAGGGTGACGAAAAATAATGAAACTGGCAGAAACCGGGCCATTTCAGAATGGCCTGATCAGATAGAAAAACACCTGGCTAAAACCTCCTGTAAAAGTCTATCAATTTAGTATATAATACAAGAAGCATTATGCAGCACTTCAACGTATCAATTAATCAGGAGGAAACAATGGCACAGAATATTTTTGCAGTCATTTTAATCCGGCCGGAAATCTGAACAGACAGGAAAATGAAGAAGCGGGAGGAGATTCTGCTGATGAGAAATCGTAAAGGAAGTTTCAAAAAGACCGCGCATCTCTTCCCGCAGGCAATACTGCAGGTAATACTGTATCTTGCTTTGATTCTGTGCCTTTCGGCATGCGGGTCATCCAAAGCCCGGTCGAATGAGACGCAGACAGAGGCGGCCGTAGAAACAGCTGTTGATGCCGGTCAGGAGGCTTCCGGTCAAACGGAAGCAGCGAATGAAGAGGACGAGCCGGCTGACCGGAACCCGGACCAAACGGAAAAAGCAGGCAGACAGCTTATAGGGGCTTTCGAGACCCTTGACCTGGACGGGAACACGGTGACGGAAGATATTTTTTCAAAAGCGGATGTCACCTTCGTCAATGTCTGGGGAACCTTCTGCCCGCCCTGTATCGGGGAGATGCCGGATCTGGAGATGATCCATCAGGAACTGCCGGACAATATACAGATGATCGGAATCTTGTGCGATGTACAGAGTATGGATGTTCCGCAGTACCAGAAGGCGCTGGATCTCGTTGAAGAGACAGGTGTGACTTATCCCAGCCTGATCGGCAATGAATCCATGGCTGGATTTCTGTACGGTGTCCAGGCCGTTCCTACCTCCTTTTTTGTGGATTCCAAGGGCTGTATCATCGGGGCACCCATTGTCGGGGCGGATCCGGCAGCTTATCTGACCCGGCTGGAGGAGCTGAAAGAGGAATACGGGAAGGATTGAGCAGCACAGGGACGGCTGCTGAGGGCCGGAATATCTGATTTGCATTAATCTGACAAAGTTTAAAAAAGCAGAGCCAACGCAGGCTCTGCTTTTTTTGTGCGATAAGCCGCCAAGTGCATCTCGTGCTTGCACGAAGATGCACTTGGCGGCCAACGGTCAATCGAGTAGGAGCAACCTGCTCGATTGCTGTTGAAAATCAGTTTAAACCTTTCCTTCTGCCGCAAACCTTTTGCGCAGGTCCAGAATATGGCGGAGTTCCTTCAGGACGCCCAGGTCAGAGAAGGAGTGCTCGACGATGTCTGCCGCCTCCTGCATCTCAGAGCGGGCATTTGCTACCGTCGCAGCAACACCTGCCTCATGGAAGGCGGAGAGATCATTCAGGTTGTCTCCGAAATAGACAGTCTCTTCGATACCAATACCGAGATATTCCTGAAGCAGGGCGAAGGCTTCGCCCTTACCGGCCTCTTTGGCAAAGATATCCAGCCACTCAGCTCCTGAGATCGTCATGGCCAGGTTTTTGGTGCGGCTGGACTGGGCAAGTCCTCTGGTCGCCTTTTCCACGTTGGGGTGATGTACCGATATTTTGATGATGTTGTCAGTAGGGATTGCTGTCAGGTCATCAACGTTCTCAACGGCGTAGCGGTAATTATTGCTCATCATCTTAGCTATGGGTGTTTCGGTTCCCTCGATCCAGCTGACATCCGGTCCCTCGACGACAATCTCGGCGCCCTCTATGGTGCGCAGCCGTTCGATGAGCGGGAGATACAGTTCCGGATCGATCTTCCAGCTGTGCAGGACGCGGTCCCTGGTGCGGATCACGGTTCCGTTGGATGCTATGAAATAGATGTCGTCCGCGACCGGCTTGAATAGTTCCATCATGCTGTGGTACTGCCGCCCGCTGCAGGCGCAGAAGATGATCCCGGCCTCCTTGAGTTCCCGGATCACATCGTAATATGCAGGGTCGATCTCATGGGACCCCTCCTTTACCAGAGTTCCGTCGATGTCACTTGCGATCAGTTTAATCATAAATTCTTTTCCCCTTTCTTTATTCAGCCCCCTGTCGGCCTGACGGACCTATGCGAATATAGTAACATACCAATTTGTTGAGCGAAAGAGATATCTCTTTCGTGTCCCGCTTTAGATTTATTCATGATACTGTATAGACAGACATGGATTAAATATAGTTTAAATCTAGTTTCTATGTTAGAATAAATCATAGAAGTTCTGCACCAGCGGGCTCCGAGCAGGGTCCAAAAGCCCTGCTCTTTTTTGAGGCTTTCAGTAAACGATCAACTATTAAAGGAGTTATTTTATTTTGACACCTATCACAGATTTACAATTTCTCATTAACGCTTCCACAGACAACCAGATCCGGTTCGATCCGGCTGTTAAAAAATATGATGTGAATGTACCCACGGACTGCTTCGGAGCACTTCTGAAGCTGCAGTTCGCACCGGAATTTTACATCAGTATTCGTTCCGACCGCGACGCCGGCCGTTTTGGATTTGAAACACTTGAGCCCGACATGGGCGATTATATAGCGGGAACAGAGATTCCCTATTATGAATATTACGGCGGATACATCATCCGCCTCGACAAGCGGGAGTCCTGCTTTGAGCATGACCTCGATGCGACTGTCACCATTGACGCGGGAAGCACAGAGCACGGTACGGACCGCTATGAGATTCATATCCACAGAGATTCAGGGAAAAAACTCCGGGACCTCTTCCGTGAAGAGTCCTTCTTTGATGAAGAGTTCGGGATCACAATGCCCTACAAACTTTATGTTCCCAAAAAGTATGACCGCAGAAAGAAGTATCCGCTGGTCATATGCCTTCACGGAACCGGTGAAGTCCAGGAGCCGATCGACGCCGTGCTCATGAAGACACAGATGGCGACGGTCTTTGCGGAAGATTCCGAGGCGGGCCGCAATGAGTGCCTGGTACTGGTCCCCAAATGCAATGTCCGCTATGACGAGGATGACAACTGGACGACCCTGAACCAGTTCGTCCGTCAGAGAACAGATTCTCCTTTCTGGCCCATGCCCCATCTGACAGTGGCCTGGAGACTGATCGAGAAGCTTAAAAATGATTACAAAATTGATGACAGACGACTCTATCTGACAGGCATTTCATCCGGTGCATTCGGTGCCTATGTGCTTGCAATGGAGCATCCGGACGCTTTTGCAGCCCTGGTCCCTGTCGCAGGAGCAGCCAATCCCGCCAGGATCGGAGCCTTGAAACACACGCCTATGTGGATTTTCCACTCCGCGGATGACCCGGTCATCGTTCCCTCTTACACACTGGATCCCACCCTGGCAGCTCTGGATGGCGCCGGCATCAGCTATCGGGTGACCCGTTATCCCGAAAAGCAGATCTTCTGGCAGTCCGCGCACTTCTGCTGGGAGAAAGTCTACAAGGAAGAAGAGCTGCGGGATTGGATCTTCTCACAGCGGATCGGCGGAATAAAGCAGGTAAAGAAGAAAATCGGAATACGCGGCGGAGATAAGAAGAAAGGGCATGCCATTAACGAAGACGTGCGCGATATTGCCGCGCGGGCAATTGATGCCGCTGAAATAGACGCCCTTTGAATGAAAGCCGGCCTTCTTAGTTTGCTGTCCCTTCCGGGACGATTTGATGTAACGATTTGCTGTCCCTTCCGGGACGATTGATGTAACGATTTGCTGTCCCTTCCGGGACGATCGATGTAACGAAAGGAAGTAACAGTCGGTCTGGAATTCCGGCAAATAATACCAACAAGGAGGAAAGCGATGGAGAAAAAACTTTATCCCCTGGATGTAGGTCAGATGCTGCAGTATCTGCCTATCCGGGAAACCGGCACTCAGCGCTGCTGCAATATCAGTGTTTTTTCCGGTCTGCAGACAGAGATTGATTTCAACCTTCTGAAGAGATGCATTCAGGACGAGTTCAGGCGTTACGAGTGCCTTCGTCTCCGGTTCACCGCCCCGGATGAAGAAGGGAATGTAAAGCAGTATATTGCGGACCGGGATGACCGGGACGTTCCCTTCCTGGATCTCTCCGACCTCACCATGAAGGAAGCCGACGCCTTCCTGCAGGAGAAGACCTATGAGGAGTTCAATGAGCCGGAGATCCCCATGGTCGAGATCACCATGGTGAAGATGCCGGAAGGCTACAATGGAATGTACGTCCATATTGACCACCGCCTCGTTGATTCCTCCGGACTTATTGTGATGGTCAACGACATCATGGAGCTCTACTGCCATTACCGGTTCGGTTCTGAATATCCCAAGCCCCTCGCTTCCTTCGAAGAAGTCCTGATCGGCGATCTGAAAAAGGCCAAGAACGAAAAGCGCCGGGCCAAGGACGAGAAATTCTGGCGCGATTACCTGACGGAAAACGGCGAGCCGATCTATTCCGACATCAAGGGTTCCCGCATTCTGCAGGACAGCCGGAGAGCCCACGGGGACAAATCCCTCCGCGCGGCGGATGTGGAGACAAAAGACCGCTCTGTAGGTGTTGCGGACTTCCATCTGGAGCCCGAAGCAACTCAGAAACTCATGGATTTCTGCATGATGCACGGCGTTTCCATGACCAACCTGATCCTCCTCACCATGCGGACCTATCTTTCCAAGGCCATGGGCGGTCAGGATGACATCACACTCCGCAACTTCGTCTCCCGCCGCTCCACCCAGGCGGAGTGGACCTGCGGCGGCAGCAGGGTTCTGTCCTTCCCGCTGCGCACCATCATCAGCCCGGATACGGAATTCCTGGATGCCCTGTATGAACTTCAGAACGTTCAGAACAAGATCTACCTCCACTGCAACTACGATCCCGTGGCGGTGGACAAAATGCTCAAGGACCTCTACGGCGCGCCGGATAACACGGAGTATATCTCCATGTCCCTGACCTATCAGCCCATGCCGGTCCGCATGCAGAATGAGCACCTGGCGGGGATCAAGACACGTTCTGTCTGGTATCCCAATGGTGCTGCCACCAAGAGGATCTACCTGACCGTCACCCACAGCTCCAATGACGGCGGCCTCATCTTTGATTATCACTATCAGAAGGCTGTCCTGTCCTATGATGACATTCAGAGGCTGTATTATTACATGATGAAGATGATGTTCCGCGGCGTGGATGAACCGGACGTCACGATCGGTGAACTGATCAGCACGGTGTAAAATAATATTCGCTGCCTGAGCAGGCAGTTCTGTGAAAACGCAGGACTGTCCGCACAGCGCAGCGCACAAAGCAGGAAAATAAAAATGTGAGACACCGCGCCCTGTGATGGCAGAGCGTTAAAAAGCACTCAATAAAGATGGAGGTTAAAGCATGGACAAAAAGCAAGAATTTCTGGAAATTGTAGCAAAGTACTGCGATAAGGATGCGTCTGAGATTACTGAAGATATGCGTTTCCGGGAGGATCTCGGCTTTAATTCCCTGAGCTTCATGACCTACCTGGGCGATCTGGAAGATACCTTTGACGTGGAACTGGAAGAGGAAGAGGCTATCCGTATCACGACGATCGGGGAAGCTCTGGAGTATATGAACACGCTCTTCGAAGAATAAAGAGGATAAAGAAAATAGGACTGTTTACGTATCAGACTGTCTGTTTACATAGGAGAATTAAGTATGGACGATGGACACATCATTGCCAGGCTGTTGGAAGATACAGTCGCCAAATACCCCGACTATCCGGCAGTGCGATGGATCGTAAAAAAACAGATCCCCGAGAAGTTATATCGGGAGCTGAACGAGGACAGGAACAAGATCGCCGCAGCCCTTCTGAAGAACGGTTTTGAAGGAAAACAGGCGGCCATGATCGGCACAAGCTCTTACGAGTGGATCGCTTCCTATCTGGGAATCGTCAGCACAAAGATCACTGCCGTGCCGCTCGATCCCATGCTCCCGCCGCTGGAGCTCTGCGATCTGATCAACCGTTCAGATTCCGAGGCGCTCTTCATTGCCCCGAAACTGGCATCATTGATCGATACTGTAAAAGAGAACTGTCCTGCCGTGCGGCTTTATGTGGTTCTTGACGGGAATCCCTCGCCCGAGGATCCCTCGATAGTCTCCTTTGCGGAATTCATCTCCGGGGAAGACGGAGCCGCGGTTCCGGAGGACAAGCGCCCTCTGTCCGACGACGTCTGCACCATCATCTTTACCTCCGGTACGACCGGAAAGAGCAAGGGCGTCATGCTGACCCAGCGGAATCTTTATGACGACGTGACCAACGTGGTCGTCACCTTTGACCCCGGTACGACCATGCTCTCTGTCCTGCCTGTCCACCACGCCTACTGCCTGGTCATGGACTGGCTCAAGGGCTTCTCCCTCGGAGCGACGCTCTATATCAATGATTCCCTGCTCCACATGGTCAGGAACATCGGTAAAGTGAAACCGCAGGTCCTTCTGATGGTGCCGCTTATGATCGAGACGATCGGCAAGAGGCTTGCTGCCATTGACTCAGATCTGCCCAAACCCGAGATCGGGAAGCAGCTGATGGGAGAGAACCTGGAGTATATTTTCTCCGGCGGCGCACATCTGGATCCCGCTTATATCAGCCTGTTTGAGGAGTACGGGATCAAGGTCTGTGAGGGATACGGAATGAGTGAGTGCTCCCCTACGATCAGTTCCAACGGACAGACCGGCAACAGGCCGGGCTCTGTCGGAAAAATCCTGTCCAATATGCAGGTCCGCTTTGTGGACGGCGAGATCCAGGTCAAGGGTTCCAATGTCATGAAGGGCTATTACAAGATGCCCAAAGAGACCGAGGAAGCCTTCTCCGACGGCTGGCTCCGCACCGGTGACCTGGGACGCATGGATGAAGACGGCTACCTTTACATCACCGGCCGCCTGAAGAATCTCATCATCCTCAGCAACGGCGAAAACGTCTCCCCCGAGGAGGTTGAGAATGCCCTGCTGACCCATGACCTGGTCGGGGAGGTTGTCATCAGCGGCGAAGAAAACGGACTCGCAGCCCGGATCTACCCTGATCCCGACGTCGCGGAAGCCAAGGGACTTTCTCCCGAGGACGTCGCGGCACAGCTGCAGGGAATCCTGGATGACTACAACAAGACTCAGCCGCTCTACCGCGCTATCACCACCCTGAAAGTGCGCAAATACCCGTTTGTCAAAAACGCCACGAAGAAGATCGTCCGCGCCAAGATGGATGTGGATGAAGCACCCGAAGAGGGATAATCTGTCACCTGTCAGGATAAAAACGTACGGAAAATGTTTATTTCCTGAATGGAACTGTATGGCAATAGAAGGACTCCTGGTCTGTGAGGATCAGGAGTCCTTTTACTGGCAAAGGGTCAGAAACTGTACTATACTTTTTATATTGGGTCAGTTTATATCGGATCAATGAGACTTGCGCCCGATAATCTGTGTATGGAGGTTTAACTGCAAACATGCTGCATTATGTTTATCTGATCAACCGGTTTCAGCTGCACAATAAGAGCAAAGAGATGATGGAAAAGCTGAGGAAGGTGTCCGAAGAGCTGGGTCGGGACTATGAATTTGTCGTCAATGACACGCCGGAGCAAGCCCATAGAGCACTGGCCGGATTCAGGGACAAGGACTATGTCATAACAGCGATCGGCGGGGACGGCTCCATCAATCATGTGCTGAACGCCATTGTCGGTACACGGAATATTCTCTCCTTTATACCCCACGGCACCGGGAATGATTTCTACAGAACCTGCGTGGAGAGTATGGAAAACGGCATCCATGAAGTGGATCTCATCCGGGTCAATGACAAGTACTGTATCAATGTTGCATGTTTCGGGATCGATGCGGACATTGCAAATGATGATACTTTTATCCACAGCCGCTGGATCCCCCGGACCATGCGCTTCAATGCAGGTGTCATCGGTCACTTTCTGAGGTACAAGAGGGGGCGCAGGCTCCGCGTTGAAAGCAACGGAGAGGTAAGGGAAGGAAACTTTGCCACGGTGATCGCCGCCAACTGCAGGTACTACGGAAGCGGTTATCATGTGTCTCCCCACAGCACCCTAGATGATGGAAAGATGGATGTCCTGGAGGCTGGCGCCCTTCCCAAGCTCCGCATGGCGCGGCTGATCCTGAAGATGAAAAACGCCCGGCATCTGGGGTCTCCGGATTTGAAAACCTATGAGACGGACAGACTGGTCGTATCCTCCGATAGGCCCTTTAAGGCCAATATAGACGGGGAACCCCTCCTTGGTGACAGATTTGTACTGGAGATGGTACCGCGGGCGGTCCGTCTGGATTTTAACAGAGAGTTGATCAAACGGTGCCTGGAGTGACCGTCTTTTCGAAAGCTGCTTTACATGCTTTTGACAGATGGGTAAATAATGACAAAAAACGCGCAGCAGAGCATAGGTCTGCTGCGCGCTTCTTTGTGTATGGAATCTGTTTCTGTCAGGTGTTTTTTCACTCTTTTTCCTGTGTCAGGAACTGGATGAATCCATCCATTTCTTCTTTTTCTGCAAATCTTCCCAGATAGAGAGTATCTCCCATTGCGATGGCAAGCACGTCCGGAAGACGCTGTTCCAGAACGATGCGGTCCGCATATTCTCTGTGAATCTCCTCAGAGGTGTGCAGGTAGGAACGGTTATCCCGCAGCCCGACGGATACGCAATAATATTTATCTCTTCCTTCTTTGGAACCTATACTGTCGAAGGCGACCATGTCAGCCCAGTCCTTGTAGACATCTGTGCTGTTGGCAAAGTTGATCATGTCCGGCGTGAATCCGCCGGAAGGACGCAGGTTGACCTCCAGGGCGACCACGCTGCCTTTTTTTCCAAGATAGTCGTGATCCTGTGTCAGGCGGAAAAACTCAAAATGGATAAAACGGCTTCTGACGCCGAATGCTGCCACGCATCTGCGCCCTGCTTCGCGCAGGTCGTCTTTGATCTGCTTTTCGATGTAGAAGACACTGCTGCTAAGGTTATTGACTGTATCCATGATCGATTCCATGGTATGGTTTCCAGTCTCCAGGATAGGATGCCCTTTACTGTCGATGATGGCGTCATAGGAATAGATATCTCCGGGGATAAACTCTTCCATAATGTATTGGACCTGACTGTGATCCGTCTCATGAAAACGCTTCAGCTCTTCCTCATTGCTGACCTTAAATGTATCGACAGCGCCGACACCGTTGTCCGGTTTTACGATTACCGGATAGCCGACTTTTTCAATAAAGGCGAGACTTTCCGCAAGATCTGTCACCAGATGAAAACGTGCACAGGGGACCTGCGCCTGCGCGTAGAAGTTTTTCATGCCGGATTTGCGCTTTATAACGGAGAGCTCCTTCGGCCTCATTCCCGGGATGTTGAAATCTTCCCGCAGTTTCGCGTCCTGCTCCAGCCAGTACTCATTGTTGCTCTCGAGTCCATCGATCTTTCCGTATTTGAAACAGAAAAAGGCGACCGCGCGGTACATCTCATCATAGTTTTCCATCGAGTTGACACGATAATACTCTGTCAGGGCTCCCTGCAGTGTATAATCGAGGGAATCGTAGGGGGTATCACCGATTCCAAGCACGTTGACTCCGTTTGCATGAAGCTGAATACAGAAATTGCGATAGTTTACAGGAAAATGCGGCGACACGAATATAAAATTTCTCATCCGGTCAGTATCCTTTCTTTTCTAAAATTAATAAAAAATCCCTGACCGGTACAAAAATACCAGGTCAAGGATAAATAATCGGTATACAATATGGGACTATACCTTGATTCACGGCAGGCTTGTTATAAAAATATCGTTTATTGTAAAGCTATATAAGGATGATGTCAACGAATAATAGAATAATTATACACTAAATAATGTATATAATGGATAATATGTTTGGATGTAAAAGGCGATATAAACAGTTGACAGTCAGGGGGAAGGATTCCGCTGATGAAAAAAATTATCAGACAAAATTATGGATTCTTTTTTGGCATTGCAAAAAGCATCGCATATTGCAATACATAATACTATAATGGATGAAAGACAACTATTGGAACGGCAGAATAAGGATGTTCATTGATCATGGCATTACAATTTGAGTGAGATGAGGAAAAAGAGCAGATATTGTTCAAATAATTTTTTAGAAATGAAGATCCCGCCCATCCACGAAAAGATTGTTACAGACTATTCTTTTGACAGACTTGAGATGCTGTGGGAACGCTATCCCCAGTATCATGAAATGTCCACGTTCTCGACGATAGACGCACTTTTAGAGGAGCATACGTCGTGGCAGGAGGATTATGAGGATGTGCGGGAGGAATACGAGTCGAATCATTATGAACGCTTTCTCGTGCAGCTCTCCTGGGCAGACCTCCCTTATAGATATGCCACGAAGACACTGATTGAAAAGTCCGGGCAATCCGGGGAGGTTGATCAGCCCACCCGGTTCAGGCAGTCAGAAGCTTCCGCGTCCGATATGGAAAACCCCTATGTGAAATCGTTCATGGAACAGTTTACGGGGATTGATACAGACCGCAATGCCTGCTTCCTATTTCCCGAAAGCTTTGTATCGCAGTTTTTTGTTGTGATGGAGGTCTGCAAGAAAGCAGCGGACTTGCGGCATGTCAGGAATCTGTTTCCGGATGAAGAGAAGATCCACTATCTGGCAGTGTTTGACAAGAGAGATATGGATACGGTACTTCTCATGTTCCACCTGCTGTATACGAACGGGTCCGGGGAATTATTCGGAGGATACAGCCTATATGACTATCCTTTTCTGTGGTATCAGACCCATCTGCAGCAGGACGGCACAGTACTGCGCTCCCCCTATCTCCCGGACAGGCTTGCCCGCTACCAGGGAAACCTCCCTTTCTGCCATAACCCGTCGAAAACCGTCTATGTTAGACGGAATATTGATCATATACTGCAGGAGGGATACTTTTCTTCCGAGCTCGAGTTCTTTCTCAGCCTGACCCGGACCATCATGCCCTTTTTCCAATGGTGGTATCAGGATCTGGCTCTCTATGAAGAAAAGGACGGTTACCGCACGGACTGGAGGCTTGCGCGCACAAAGATCAGGACAGAGCTTACTGCAGACGGGACCATTAAGCCCAAATGGAAGCACGAACTGTCTCTGTTCCACGCGGTGCGGAAAAAATATCCGGACACCCTCTACCAGTATCGTCCGGCCTGGCTGGGCCGCCAGAGCCTTGATCTCTATATCCCGTCGCTTCGCACAGCGATCGAGTATCAGGGAATCCAGCATTTCCATCCGGTCGACTTTTTCGGCGGGGAGGAGGCTCTCCTGGCCAGGCAGGAACTCGACCGACAGAAGAAGAGACTCTGTGAGGAGAACGATGTCCGCCTCATTGAATGGCCTTACGACCTGGAGCCGGTTGATAAAAATATAAGGAAATTACTCATATTCTCCAAGCTGGCGGAAAGCCCTGCGGACCACGGTAAATGCGGCGACAGCCACCAGAAAATCTGCGATCGGGCCGGTGATCAGCACGCCGTCGATGCCCATAAAGCGGGGCAGAATGAGCAGAAGGACAATGAGCACCAGCTGTTTTGAGAGCGAGATGATAATACCGTTGATCGGTTTTTTGATCGAGACCATGGCGTTCATGGAAACAGGCAGGACGCCTGCCAGAATGACCAGCAGCATAAACTCATGCATATAGCGGATGGCAAAGGCTTCATAGCCGCCGGCGCTGCTGCCGAACAGGCTCAGGATCTGATAGGGGAAGAGCCAGAAGCAGAGCGTCTCCAGTGCGCCGATGACGAATGCGTACCGGTAGATCATGTAGGCGGTCTCTTTAACTCTCTTGTAATTTCTGGCTCCGAAGTTGAAGCCCATGATCGGCTGTCCGCCTATGCTGCAGCCGATGATGGTGGAGTAGAAAAGGAAATTGACTTTTGTGACTACGCCGGCGGCCGCCAGCGCTTCGCTTCCGCCGTATTCGGACAGGGCACCGTAATGGCTCAGGGAGCTGTTGAGGACCAGATTCATGACCAGCATAGCCGCCTGGTTGAGGCTGCCGGCTGCTCCGATCGACATGATCTGGGTGATCTTGCTCCTGGTCACGGCAAAATGATGCCGCAGGAGCTTCCCTGTTTTGAAGCGCAGCAAATACCCTATGACAAGGATTGCAGAGGCGACCTGGCCCAGGACCGTCGCGATCGCGGCACCCGCAATGCCCATGTTCAGGGGAAAGAGGAAGAGATAATCCAGGATAAAATTCAGGACGACGCCCGCCATCGAGCAGACCAGGGCATAGCGGGGACTGCCGTCCGAACGGATCAGGAGGGTTCCGCCGGAAGTGAGGGCAAGGAAGGGAAAGCCCGGCGCGATCAGCCGCATGTAGGTGAGCGCGTAGGGATAGACCTCCTGTGTCGCACCGAAGAGATTGACGATAAAGGGAGTAAAGAGAAGTACCAGCGCTGTCGTAAAGAGCCCCTCCGTTGTCAGCAGTGTCAGGCCGGCACCCGCAAAGTGCAGAGCCTCTTCCTTATTCCTTCGTCCGTTGGAGACATTGAAATTCACCGCCGACCCGTTGCTGAACAGGAGCGTGAGCGCGCCGCACAGAAAGGTCAGCGGATAGGCGACGGTTGTCGCTGCATTGCCCAGGAAACCGATCCTCTGACCGATGAACATCTGATCCACCATGTTGTATAGCGACGCCATCAGCGTGCTGATAATAGTGGGGATCGCATACTGCAGCAGAAGCCTGCCCACAGGCGCTGTCCCGAGCGGATTTTCCTTGTGATTCATCTTCGAATGCCTCCCTGTCTCCATGAATTGCTGCTGTAATGATTTTATCACATTCGAGTATAGTATAGAACGAAAGGAAGGATACCTATGATCCTCTACATTAATGCCTGTGTGCGCAAAGATTCGAGAACAAAACGACTGGCCGAATGCCTTCTGGAAAAGCTGGGGGAACCCTTCACGGAGGTCCGTCTTGAAGATATCCGCTTCCCTGTGACAGATGAAGAATATCTTACAAAGCGGGATCAGATGATCGATGCCGGAGATTTTTCCAACCCTGCTTTTTCGCTGGCAAAACAGTTCGCAGAAGCGGACAGAATCGTGATTGCGGCACCTTACTGGGACCTGTCTTTTCCGGCTGCCCTGAAGCAGTACTTTGAACACATCAACGTACGCGGCATTACCTTCACCTATACGCCGGAAGGGATTCCCAGAGGCCTGTGCAAGGCAAAGGACATTTACTATGTCATGACAGCAGGCGGCAGCTACGCCCCGGAGGAATTCGGCTTCGGCTATGTCAGGGCGCTGGCCCAGGGCTACTACGGGATCCAGGATGTGAAGCTCATTAAGGCCCTGGGACTGGACATAGAGGGAGCTGACGCAGAGCAGATTCTGCAGAAATGCATGGGGGGGCTTGGGGACGGTTCTTAAAATGAGCAGACCTCTGAATAGACCGGTTTTCCGTCTTTGAAGGTGGTTTTCATCAGGGAGATGCTTTTCACCATCATCTGCCCCTTGGGAGGCGGAACCTGTTTCCAGTTTCCGGAAGATTTACGTATGATTGTGATGTGTGGCGTAAAGGCTTTATGGTCATAAGGTATGCCGGCTGCATCCAGTGCATCCCGCACGGATTTGGCCGCTGCCGACAGACCCTGATTTCCCTTCATACCTACCCAGAGAAGATTCCCGAATGTTCCCATCTCCGAGAGAGAAAGCTTGAAGGGTTTATAGGAGATCCCCTTCAGCGCCTCCTTCACCCGGTCCGGATCGTCTGTCTCGCCGATAAAGGCCAGGGTCAGGTGCAGATTTTTTGTCGGGACATAGTTTCCCTTCACACCTTTCTGCTTAAGATCGTGCAGGGTTCCCGTAATGCTCTTCTTTAATTCTTCCGACAGTTGTACAGCAACAAATAAACGCATACTGATAATTACCTCACTTAAAAAACTTCATTTGGAGTTCTCCGGGCTGCAGTTCCCGCAGCCCCGGAGTCCGGTTACTTGTCCCGAAGTCCTGTCACACACCATGGGATCCGGTTACTGTTCGCTGAATGCAGCTTTCATCTGGGCCAAGAACCTTTCCGCCAAAGGAGAGAAGGTCTGGTATTTTTTCCATACCAGATAGAGCTTTGTCTCCAGGGGCGGGGTGAGCGGACGAAAGACCAGGCCGCTGCCGGGAGAGGTATCCACCAGCTTGTTAAATGTCAGCAGATACCCCAGATGTTCTTTTGCAAAAATAGAACCGTTGTAGGCCAGCCGGAAGGATCCTTCCAGATGAAGCTGCTCCATTTTTGCGCCGGCCCAGCGGGGGATATCATTTTCCCAGCTCTGCTCTGAACAGAAGAGAGGAAGCCCGATCAGGTCATCCACCCGGATGACCTTTTTTGATGACAGAGCGTCATCCTCAGGCATTGCAATCCCCCATTCCTCGGATTCGGGGAAGATCAGCGATTCATGTTTACGGGGGTCCGGCGTTTCTGCCAGCACGGCAAAGTCCAGCAGGCCCTTGTCGAGCTTCTCAAGGACCTGCTCTGTATCACCGCTGGTGATATGGTAGCGCAGGCCGGGACAGGACTGTTTAAAGATACGGATCTCATGAGCCAGATAGCGGATCTGGTAGGACTCCGCCAGGCCGAAATAGAGGTCACCTCCGGTTATGTCGTCCAGGGAGATAAACTCTTTCTCAATCTTATCCGCCATGCTGACCAGGTCCTCGGCTCGGTTGCGAAGGAGCATGCCCTCATCTGTCAGCTTGATACTGAAACTGTGCCGGGTAAAGAGCTTCTTGCCCAGCTCATCTTCAAGAGACTTCAGGGCTTTTGACAGTGTGGGCTGGGTCACATGGAGCGCTTGGGCAGCCCGGGTCATATTCTCTTCCCGCGCCACCGCAAGGAAGTATCTGAGTGTACGGATTTCCATTCTGCCTCTTCCTTTCGAGGGTCGCAAACATCTTCATACGCAATTCGCCATGCAGACAGGCGGATTGCTGGCAGATATATTCCGAAAAGGAATATCATGATATTCATTATAACCATTCGCGCAATACCGCTCAAGTGATTATTATGAAACCACAAAAGAAAACAACAAGGAGAGAGTCAATGAAAGACGAAAAGGCAGTAAGGCATAACCTGCTCGATGCCGGATGCAGAGAACAGACAGCTGACTTTGTGGAACAATTAGTTCTGGCCGGCAGACTCTCCGATGCACTGCATGAAATGAAGGTATTCCGCTGTGACCTGATGGAGGCACTTCACCAGAGCCAAAGGAGAGTGGACTGTCTGGATTTCCTGATCAGGCAGACGGAAAAGGAAATCAAAGTAAACAAAAATCAGAGAAAGCAACAATCTGAACAATAAGATCAACAGTGTAAAAGACGAAAGGCGGAAAGAAAAATGATGAAGACAGAAGAATTGAAACTGGTACAGGAGTGGGACAAAACCTTCCCCAAGAGCGATAAAGTGGATCACTGCAAGGTGACTTTTGTAAATCACTTCGGAATCACCCTGGCTGCGGATATGTATGTTCCCAGGGGCGCGGAAGGCAGACTGCCCGCGCTTGCAATCTCAGGTCCTTTCGGAGCGTGCAAGGAACAGTCCTCCGGCCTGTATGCCCAGGAAATGGCGGAGCGCGGATTCCTGGCCATCGCCTTTGATCCGTCCTTTACCGGCGAGTCGGGCGGCTTTCCCCGTGCCATGCATTCTCCCGATATGGATGTAGAGGATTTCCAGGCGGCAGTGGATTTCCTGTCCTGCTGTGACCTGGCAGACCCTGACCGGATCGGCATTATCGGCATTTGCGGCTGGGGCGGCATGGCCCTGCAGACCGCCTGCATTGACACCAGGATCAAGGCGACCGTGACTTCCACCATGTATGATATGTCCCGTGTTGCTGGAAATGGCTACTTTGACTCTGCTGACAGCAAGGAAGCCCGCAAGCAGATGCGTGACATGATCAATGCGCAGAGGACAAAGGACTATATGAGCGGTGAGTACGCCCGCCAGGGCGGTGTAGTCGATCCGCTGCCGGAGGACGCACCTTTCTTCGTCAAGGATTATTATGATTACTATAAGACAGAGCGCGGCTATCATTCCCGTTCTCTCAATTCCAATGACGGCTGGACATTCAACACCCAGACATCTCTCATGAACATGAGACTGTTCACCTATGCCGGTGAGATCGACAGCGCAGTGCTCATGATCCACGGAGAAAAGGCACATTCCTGCTACCTGAGCCGGGATACTTTCAAGCTCCTGAACGGCGAAAACAAGGAACTGGTCATTATTCCGGATGCTGTTCACACCGACCTGTATGACAGGAAAGATATCATCCCCTTTGTCAAGATCCAGCATTTCTTTGAGGAGTACCTGAAGAGCGAAAAATAAGGGCGATCCATTACTGTTTCAATCACACGCAGGATGTTTGTGCCGGAAAACGGCACAAACATCCTGTTGCAGCATCGGAGGAAACGAAACATGAAAACAAGCCTTGTAAGCCTGGTGATAATATTATTGATTCTGGCCGGCTGCGGAGGGCAGGCGGCAGCTCCTTCTGCAGCGCAGGCATCTACGGCACAGGCAGTGACTGCAGATGACACTGAAGAAGTGACTGCAGAGAGCCCTGAAGAGGAGAAAGACACAGCAAAGCAGTCGGAAACCGGAACCGCCGGGGAAACCACAGCGGCTTCAAAAAGTGTAACCGGAGAAGTAAGTAAGGCAGTTGAGGAAGAGACTGCAGGAGTGGAGAATACTATGAGGTTATTGATCGGAGAAACAGAAGTGCCGGTGGCATGGGAAGAAAACGCATCTGTGATGGAACTGAGGGAGCTTTGTCCGCTCACGATCCAGATGTCCATGTACGGAGGCTTTGAGCAGGTCGGCCCGATTGGTCAGAACATCGCCCGCGAGGACGTACAGACAGTCACAGACTTTGGAGACATTGTTCTTTATTCGGGAAATCAGATCGTGATTTTCTACGGTTCTAACTCCTGGGCATATACAAGACTGGGACACATTGACCTGACAGAGAAAGAGATGCGGGATCTGCTCAGCGGCGGAGACGTCACTATCACTCTGGAATGAGGATCTGCCCACGGTAATGCCCGCCACCGTGAAACTCAACAGCGTCAAAGCATTTAAAAATGGCGCAGTCTGGCTCCGTTATTCTCTGGAGAAGTAGTTTTCATAGGAGTCTTCCCCAATCAGAGATTCAGTCCTCACCGACCAGGTGAACCGTTGTGAAGGTGTGCCCTGTAGCCGGAAGAAACTTTTTGATCAGGTCTTCTGTACGGAGCTTCAGGCTGCTGGTGCACACACAGGGGTGGCAGCCGATATACTCGCCCTCCAGGACATCTTCATCGATCAGAAGTGTGACATCGTGCTCCCTGTCATTCATCAATCCCATGATGCTGACGGCGCCGGGCTCGATGTCCAGATATTTCAGCATGGCATCTTCTCCTGCAAAGGACAGGCGGGCGGAATTGATCTGTGAGGAGAGCTCTTTTGTCTTGAACTTCTTGTCTCCGGGCATCATGAGCAGATAGAACTTCGTCTTCTGGCGATTACAGAGAAAAAGGTTTTTGCAGATCAGGACGCCCAGAACGGCATCGATCTCGTTGCAGGCTTCCATGTTATCGGCGCGCTCGTGATCGGTGCGCTGATAGGGAATCTGCAGCTGATCCAGATAATCATAAGTTCGTACTTCCCGCGGGAGACGCCCTGTGGTGTCTTTTGGTCTGCCATCATATAAAGTCATTGTCTGTACCCTTTCTAATGTCTTTTTGCATTCACATGTGCATGTCCTGTCCACCAAGTATAGCACAAGATGATTGACATTATCGATGAATGGTTTATCATTTAACATATAAAATCTAATAGAAAGCGAGGTACTTAATTATGAGAAAAGACAGAACAAATACAAAATCTGAATATCTGTTGAGTACCCCGGCTGCACTGTGATTTTTATGAATGATTCTGCCGCGGTCTTTTGCCGTGGCTTTTTTATTCTTCATCGCGCAATACCCGTGACTTCAGACGTGGGATACGCTCGCAAGACTCGCGAGCGAGTCTTGAATGTTTGCAGTCTTTCGTTCTCCATGGATATTCATACAAGACCGGAATTATTAACCAGGACAGTACCATTTATGGAGGAACCAATGATTCATTTAAGAAAAATCACCGAAGAAAATTTTGTTGATGCCTCTAACTTAAAGCTTGCGCAGGGACAGGAAGGCTTTGTTTCGCATCCTATACGCAGCCTGGCCCAGGCTTATGTTTACAGAGAGCAGTGCCAGCCTTTTGGAATCTATGAGGATGACATGATGGTCGGGTATGTTATGGTGATTTACGATTATGACATTCCCGAATATGATGTCTGGCACATGATGATCGATGAATCCAGGCAGGGGAAGGGCTATGGAAGCGCTGCCTTCCATCAGGTACTCGAATATATCAGGACAAAACCTTTTGGGTCTTCTGACCGGGTAACATTAACATGCAATAAGGATAATAAACAGGCACTGCAGATGTATAAAAAGAAAGGCTTTACAGAAACCGGAGAAGAGGATGAAGACGAAATTGAGCTGTCAATGACGCTTTCATAAAATATAGGATTCATATGCATCTTTACCAGGCGGGGCTTTGAGCTCCGCCTGGTTTTTTGAATGCAATTAACCGCTCCGCCAATTAACCGCCATTACCCCCCTCTTTGAATGTAAAAGTAACTGCAAGACAGAGATGAACGGAACGATTTAAGTTTATAAAAAGGCTGTATTTCTCATGCAGAAGGGGGT
>JBGUPU010000008.1:0-27433 GCA_045130475.1 Lachnospiraceae bacterium | reverse complement strand
ATCTGTGAGTTCAGCACAGGAAAGATCTACAACTGTGACCTGAACGCGAGCTACAATATCGGCGCCCGGTATTTCATCCGGGAACTCCTAAAGTCTCTGCCGGCAACGGCGGAGCAGCGGCTGGAGGCAAAAGTCCCTTCAGTCAGCAAGAGAAGCACCTGCACCTTATCCACGTTAATTAACCTCGGTGCGGCGCTCACTGCTGCGGCAGTGTGACCGCTGAACCCAGGCTGTATAGAGGAAAGGCAGTCCGAACCCGAAAGGGTAACCTGCCGCAAGGCAGGCAGTAGGAAGCACGCGACTTAAGTCGTGTGAGGCTTCACAATATAGTCAAACCAGGCCCTTTCCCTGGAAAAACTGATGACATTCAGGCCGGTAAGATCCAGCTCATATTCATTTACCACATAGCCTTTATATGCCCACCTGCAGGCAAATTCCCTGTCGGGAGTGAGATAGAATCCCTGCCCGAAATCAGCGTTTTTTCTTCCCCGGTGCAGATCCGGCTTCCTGATTTCCTCTTTTCCGGCATGGTAAAGCTTCATATGACCCCCTTTCTACAGGATCCTGAAAACCACTGTGTCCTCTCCCTCATCCGGGAGACGTCTGAGCACGTTTTCCAGGATGGCTGCGGAGGCGGCTTCCATGGAGGCCGGGTTGAATCCGGTGGATTTTGCGGTTTCTGCAGTTTCTCCGGATATTGCGGCTTCGGCAGCCTCTGCGGATTTTGTTGCTTCGGCAGCTTCTGTGGATTTTGCGGCTCCGGCAGTTTCTGCAGATTTGGCGCTCTTTCCAGGCAGCCTTTCCTGCTGTACAGAGGTGCCGTGGCTGCTCCCGCCGTCTGCCGGGATATTTTTCATAAGGTCTTGCAGGAGCTTTTTTCCTTCCGCAAAGTCGGCGCAGTCGATCATGAGTTTCCGCTCTGCTCCTTCCTCACCGGCAAAGAGGGTGAGCCGGAAGGCGCCCTGCCCTGCGCGCTCAATGATGGGGAGCAGGAAGGAGACGGCCAGTTCTTCGACGGCCAGCTGGCAATTCATGGCCTGGCGTCTGCCCAGGAACTGATCCTTGCAGAACTTTTCCAGAGATCCGTTCATCTCGTGGAAGTCCCGGCTGGAGGGCGACAGGGTGTAGGTCCAGTTGCGGATACGGAAGATAAAATTGCGGGTGCCTTCCCGCAGGGGATTTTCGAAGATCTGCTCCGGGCTGCCCTCTTCGTAGATTTCTCCGTCTTTCATGAAAAAGACGCGGTCGGAGACATGTCTTGCCAGGCGCATCTCGTGGGTCACCAGCAGCATGGTGAGACCGGTGCCTGCCAGGTCGCGGATGACGGAGAGGACCTCGGATACCATGGTGGGATCCAGGGCGCTGGTGGGCTCGTCAAAGAGCAGGATCCGGGGATGCATTGCAAGAGCTCTGGCGATGGCGACGCGCTGTTTCTGGCCTCCGGACAGTTCATCCGGATACTGGCGTGCCTTGTCAGCAAGTCCCACTCTTTCCAGCTGCTGCATGGCTTCCTCATAGGCTTCCCGGGCAGGTTTACCCAACAGGCTCTGCTGGGGGAGCATGATATTTTCCACCGCCATTTTGTGGGGAAAGAGGTTGAAGGACTGAAAGACCATTCCCATGCTTCGGCGGAGTTTTGCCAGATCGACGCCCGGGGCACAGACGTCCACGCCGTCCACAATCACCTGGCCGGAGGTCGGGGTCTCCAGGCGGTTGATGCAGCGCAGCAGGGTGGATTTGCCGGTCCCGGAAGGGCCGATGATACTGATCACTTCGCCTGCTTCGATGTCAATTGTCACTCCCTTGAGGGGGACGACATCGGGCGAGTATTCTTTTCTGAGATTTCTGATTTCGATCAGGCTCATGCGTCCACCCCCTTGATCTTTCTCTCTTCACGTTTGTGCGTGCTGTGTTTTTGCAGAAGGTCCTCCGCCTTTTCCAGGCAGCGGATCAGGACAAAATAGATCAGCGCAATGGAGAGCAGGGGGAAGAAGGCCTCCATGGTCCGGCTCCGGATCAGGTCGCCGGCGCGGGTAAGTTCCACCACAGTGATATAACCCGCAATACTGGTCTCCTTGACAAGGGCGGTAAACTGAGCCGCGATCAGGGGAATAAAGCCTCTCCTGGCCTGGGGCAGAATGATCTCGCTGAAGGCCCGGTCCTCTCCGTATCCCAAGGCCAGGGCGGCTTCACGCTGGCCGGGATCCACCGATTCCAGGGTGTTCCAGATGACGCCGAAGGCGCGGGCAGCGAAGATCATGGAAAAGCCGATCACAGCCACGATGATGGCGGAGAGGGATGTTTTTCCAAAGACAATGTAGTAGAGGACCATGAGGATGACGACCGCCGGAATGCCGGAAATCAGGCTGCAGTAGGCCCCGATCAGGCGGTTGATGGCAGGCTTGTCCCTGTGCCGCAGGAAAATGAGGGCAAAGGCCAGAAGCAGGCCGAAAAAGCCGGAAAAGGCAGAGAGCACGATCGTCGTCCACAGTCCGGAGAGCACCATTTTGTAGCGGGAATCCTTGAGGAAGGTCCTGTGAAAACTGCCTTTTAATCTGGTGATCAGGCTTTCATTCGCCTCTGCGGCCGCGGCGGAGCGGACGATCAGGATAAAGGAGGCGGGATAATAGTCGACGAAATCCACGACTTCTTTTCTCTCATCGGAGACCACGATGGAGCCGCAGCCCAGAAGGGCTTTTCCGGATTCCACCGAGGGCATGACCGAGGCAAACTCCATGCCCGTAAATTCGACATGGACATCCAGTTCCTCTGCCATGCGCAGGATGATCTCATTGTCAAAACCCATGATCTGATTGCCTTCTCCGCGATAGCTCATGGGCGGCAGGGTATCGCAGCAGGCGACCTGCACGGTCCCGTTGGTCCCCGGCCAGTCCTGCTCAGGCATGGTCTTGACAGCCTCGTCCGAACCGGTCCACTTTTCCCAGATCTCTTCAATCTCCTCTTGGGGGATCTTGTCATAGGCTGCCTGCCATGCGGCGCGGTCTTTGCTGTTTTTTTTGAAGGCAAGACCATAGGTCGTATCTCCCAGGGACTCAGGGAAGATTGCGACAGAGCTGTCCATGTTGACAAGGAGGGTGCCCACTGCATTGTTCATGAGATAGGCTTCCACCTTGCCGGCCTTGAGGGCTGCCAGCATATCGGGCGCGGAGCCGAAAAAGAGGATCTCCTTGACGCCCGGGATCTTGCTTCGGACCAGCTCCTCAAAGGCGGCGCCGGTGATCATTCCAATGTTCTTTCCGTTCAGATCGTCAAATTCTGTGTACTGGGGCTCCGCGGCCTCCGCGGTCATGGACATGGCATCTAAGACATGCAGACCCGGGGCCTGGGGGGACACCGCCGGCACAGCAGACATTGCCAGCAGCAGGCACAGAGCTGCCAGCAGGGCGGACAGGATCTTTTTACTCAATTTTTTATTTTCCTTATCTATTCAATACATTCGGTTGGAGCCCCCCTGTGAAGCTCAAGAAGTTTTCTCATGCAAGCGTCAGCGACAGAACGAATCCGGGGGAAAAGGTCACCCATACCTTAGAAAACTTGTCAGAAGACTGAAATTTCAATCGATAAAATGAGTCAAAATGCGTTTTCAGGAAACAGAAATCTTGCCCGCCAGGACTTTCTTGTAGTCCTCGTAGTTTTTGCGCAGAAGCTCGGGGATGTTCAGCTCGTAGGGGCATGTCTTCATGCACTTGCCGCAGTCGATGCATTCCTCGATCTGCTTCATATTGGCCTGCCACTCTTCGGAAAGCCAGTTCCTGGAGGGGGCGCGGCGCAGGAGCAGGCTCATGCGGTTGCAGTTGTTGATCTTGATGCCGACCGTGCAGGGCATGCAGTAGCCGCAGCCGCGGCAGAAGTTGCCGCTCAGCTCCTTGTGCTCTTTTGCGATGAAGTCTTTCATCTCGGGTGTGAGCTCGGGTGTCTCGTCCATGTAGGAGAGCCACTCGTCCAGCTCTTTTTCACGCTGGATACCCCAGATGGGAATGATGTCGTACTGGCTCACAAAAGCCATGGCGGCATCGGAACGGGTGATCAGGCCGCCCGCAAGTGCCTTCATGCAGATAAATCCCATGCCTGCCGCAAGGCAGTCCTTCATCATGGCTGTCTCTTTGTCCATGCTGAGGTAGCTGTAGGGGTACTGCAGGGTCTCGTAGAGGCCGCTCTTGATGATCTCTTTTGCTACTTCCAGCTTGTGGGCAGTGGCGCCGATGTGGCGGATCTTGCCCTGGGCTTTGGCTTCCAGAAGACATTCGTACATGCCGGTCCCGTCGCCGGGCTTGTAGCACTGCTGTACGTTGTGGAGCTGGTAGATGTCGATATAGTCGGTCTTCAGAAGGCCGAGGGAGGTCTCCAGGTCCTTCCAGAAAACTTCCGGTGTCTTGGCATGGGTCTTGGAAGTGATGACGATCTCCTCCCGCTTGACAAAGCCCGTGCCGAAGGCCTCGCCCAGCTTCTCCTCGCTGTCGGAATAGCCCCTTGCGGTATCAAAAAAGCGCATGCCGCCGCTGTAGGCTCTGCGCAGGATCTTCACTGCTTCCTCCTTGGGAACGCGCTGGATGGGAAGGGCGCCGAAGCCGTTCTGGGGAACGACAATGCCTGTTTTTCCTAATTGGATCTGTTTCATGAAAGCCTCCATTCTGCGGCATCTGCCCTGCGGGCAGTCTGTGCACTAGTCCTGTTTCTTTTTTCAAATTTTCAATTTTCAAAAATCAACATTTCAACTGTTTAAATGTTCGATTATCCTGTTCTCTTTGCTGAATGCGGCTCATGAAGCAGTTGAACAGTCCATTTGTCTTTTTGATAATTTAAATCTTTAAATGATTTAACTCTTTGGAGATTTAACTTTATTGAGGCGGGAAGTCCGCCTCAGCTGCGGGCTTTATTATGTCAGGTCTGCCGAGGTTTTTTATAAATGTCAGGTCTACACCCGGTTTCAGGTCTGCTCCCGCTCTCTGGTCAGGTCCTGGACCCATTTATATTTGTTAAAGCGGTGCATGACCCAGGGGATCTTGCCCACTTCGTCCAGGCAGGTGCAGGCGTAGACGGCCAGCACAGGCCAGTGGAAAACGAAGGCGCCGGCAAGGGCCAGGGGGATGGCAATGCCCCACATGCAGACCGCCAGGCTGTACATGTCAAAGAGGGTATCTCCGCCTCCGTCGAGGACGCCGTTGATGGTGACGGTGTTGACGCTGCGGCCGATCATGTAGATGGCCATGATGACCATCATGCCGGTCAGGTAGCTGCGGGCCTCTTCCGTGAGGATGACAAAGCGGACCACAAAGGGCGTCACAGCCAGTACCAGGGCAGTGGAGAGAAGGCCGATGACCCAGGAGACGTTTCTGAGCTTGATGCCATAGCGCCTTCCCTGCTCGAGTTTTCCGGCGCCCAGCTCATTGCCCACCATGATGCCGGCAGCGCTGCCGATTCCGTTGCAGCCGCAGCAGACCAGGTCTCTGACCACGGCGGAGATGGCGTTGGCCGCGGCAGCATCCGAGCCCACGTGGCCGATGATGGCTGTATAGGAGGTCAGGCCTACGCCCCAGAGCAGGTTCCCGCCCAGCAGGGGAAGGGCCTGTCTGGCAAAGTCCATGGTGAGCGCCCTGCTGCCCGTCATAATCCGGGTCCAGACCGGCCGGATGTATTCTTTTCCGGTGAAGATCACAAGACAGGCCGCAAGCTCCAGGAGCCTGGCCAGGGTGGTGGCAAGCGCCGCGCCGCGGGCATTGAGGGCCGGCAGGCCCAGGAGTCCGAAGATCAGGACGGCGTTGAAGATGATATTGAGAAGGACCGCCCCGGAGCTGATGGCGGCGCATTCTTTGACGTGATCAGTGACCTTCATGATCATCAGATAGCACTGGGAGACGCCGGTCATGAGATAGGACCAGCCCGCGATCCGCAGGTAGTGGATGCCAATCTGCACGAGCTCGGGGTCCGATGTGAAAATATGCATCAGTGCGCCCGGAAAAAGTTCGCAGGCGGCAAAAAAGAGGATGGAGACCAGTCCGCCGAAGCGCAGCATGAGGTGAAAGAGGTCCCGCAGGGTCTCCCGGTCTCCCTTGCCGAAGTACTGGGCGCCCAGGATAGCTCCCGCTGTAGTGACCGCATAGAGAAATACGTTCTGGATAAACTGGATCTGGGTCGCCATGGAGACAGCGGTCATCTCCGCCTGGGCGACACGGCCCAGCATCATGGCGTCCGCCGCCGCCACTGCGGCCAGCATCAGGTGCTGGAGGGCTATGGGCAGCGCCAGACTGAACATACGTCTGTAAAAGATTTTATTTTCCGCAGGCGTCATGATCGAATAAACTCCCTTTTATTTTCCTGCCTTTTTGACCTGCAGCAGGTAGTTGACTCTGGTGGAGAGGTGCTCTCCCATCAGGCTGGAGGCCTTGACGACGGCCGGCATCTTTTTGCCGGGGATGACGATCATCTTTCCCTTGAGGGCGCCGTCCACACCTTCCCTGGCCACCTGCGCGACCCCGATCTGCTTTCCGGAGACAGCGACACCGGAATTCTTGTTAAAAGCGGTGTCTGTGGGGCCCGGGCAGAGGCAGCTGACCTTGACCGGGCTCTTTGCCCGGCGCAGCTCCTCGTGGATGGCCTCGGTCAGGCGGACCACATAGTTTTTGGATGCATAGTAGCTGGAGAAGGTGGGGCCGGACATGAAGCCCGCGCAGGACCCGACATTCATGAGGACGCCGCGGCCTTTTTCCGCCATATCGCGCAGAAAGAGCTTGCTCAGGATGTGGACGGAGGTGACATTGAGGTCGATCAAGTCCAGTTCCCTGTCCAGGTCTGTTTCCAGGAAGAGGCCGTAGACGCCCATGCCCGCATTGTTGGCAACAAAGTCAATGTTCTCCTTGCCCGCCTGCGCGCAGGCCTCCTCGTAAAGGCGGAAGCACTCCTCCCGTTTAGACAGGTCCGCGGGGATCACCAGAACCCTGCGGTCCGGAAAGCATTTTATGAGCCTTTTGCGAAGCTGTTCAAGTTTGTCTTCGCTGCGCGCCGTCAGGATCAGATCATATCCCAGAAGAGCCAGATACTTGGCGATTTCCTTACCGATTCCGGCACTGGCGCCGGTCACAAGTGCATACATAGTTTCCCTCCTATGGTATGAATTTCTCCTATGAAATTATTTTTTTCCATGGAATTGTTTTCTCCTATGGAATATTTTTTCCATGGAATTCATGTTTCCTATGCCGCTTAGGGGAGCGGCAGCGCGTGCTTTTGTCCGATTGGATTATCTTGGATCATCAGATCATCTTTATCGCTCGTCGATCTCAATGATGTGCTCCGCGTGTAAGGGCAGGCTCCGGAGCCTGGCCGCGATGGACTCGGGCACAATGTAAAGGGAGCCGGTCTCCTCGAGTGGGACCCAGACAAGCTCTTCCGCGACGCCGCGGGCAGTGACGGAATGGCACTCCAGGTTTTCCAGGGCGGGGCTGTCTTTCATGAGGTAGTAGACGCCCAGTTCGTGGATATGGGTCCCGGTGACCTTGCCGTCGAAAAACTGTTCCTGGAAGAAGAGGAAGCGGTCGATCTCAAGGTCGACGCCGATCTCCTCCCGGACCTCGCGCACGACGGTCTCCTTGGTGGTCTCATTGAAGTGCACTCTCCCGCCGACAGTGTAATAATAGGGCTCCTCCTCGTTGTGCATGAGAAGGAGCTTGCCGCCGTGGATGATGATGGCGCCGACGCGGTAATTGAAGGTGCCCTGCTTCATGCGGAAGGTCAGATCAGTGCTGTCGGAAGTCTTGTATTCGTAATTCAGTTTGTCATAGACCGCTTCCCCGACTCTGAGGCCTCCGGCTTCGGTAGAGACAGGGCGCATGCCGGCCTTCTCCATGGCCTTTTTGGAGCCGATGTTGGCGGCGGCACACCAGGCTTTGATGCAGGGGATTTTTTCCTCGCAGGTCAGGTAGTCGATGACTGCCCTGAGGGACTCTCCGGCGATGCCCTGTCCCCACAGGTCGCGCCGGACACTGAGTCCCACCTCTGCCGTGCCGGCTTCCGGGTCATAGTCATAGGCCCCGACCGTGCCTGCAAAGACATAGTCTGAATCCTTTTTCAACTCGATCGCCCAGCCGTAAAAGGGGGGATTTTCGTAGGATTCGATAAATTCCCGGACGGATTCCTGCGCCATTTCCGGAGTCGCATAGGGATTCCATCCCGAGTATTCATACATCTTTTCGTCGATTCCAAAGTATTGATAAAGAAGTGCTGCATCTTCCATCCGGTACCTGCGGAGGCGCAGGCGCCCGGTTTCCAGTTCCCTGGTGCCAATCATATCCGGTCGTTCCTTTTCAACATCTATTATCCGGCATTATATGGCAGACATTTCTGCCTGTTTTCCGGTATGCCTTTTCAACAGTTTTTACGCGTGGAGGAGGGTCACGGCATTGTCCTGCAGGATCCTGTCCACATAGGCGGTCTCATAAGTCCGGTACATATATTCGATCCCAGCCGTATAGGAGGGCGGGCGGTGCTGCATGCCGTGGGCGTCGGACCCGGCAAAATCCACGAGCTGTAATTCCAGAAGCTTCCGGACTCTCTTCTTGATCCGGTCGTAGCTCTCCTCCCTGACACTGTAAACATTCATCTGTATGAGGACGCCCTCCCTGTGCAGCTGTTCCGCTGTTTCCAGGTCAAAGTTGTGATAGCGCTCCGCGTGGGCCAGGACGGGAATGTATCCCGCCTCCATGAGACGGTGAAGGCAGTAATCGATGGCTTTTTTCGATGCATTGGGGAAGAATTCCGCCAGTACATACCTGGTGTTGTTCAGGGTCGGGTAAATCCCCATCTGCAGGTAGTGGATGATCTCATCCATGTCGCTCTCATAGCACAGGATCTCCGCGCCCAGAAAGATCCGGACGGGGATTTTCTCTTTCGAGACGGCATTCAAAAGTCCCGCGTATTCTCTCCGGACTTTGTCATACCCGAAATCGAACGCACTGCTGTGCGGTGTCGCGATCACGGATGTGACCCCCTGCGCTGCCGCGAGGCGCAGCATGCTCAGAGATTCTTTGAGATTGTCGGATCCGTCGTCAATATCCGGAATCACATGAATGTGAATGTCTACCATTCCTTCTTCTCCTGACTGAAATTATGTCAAATTTTCTTTTTATTTCTATTCAGGGCATATCCTGCGCCCGCTCCGACCATACCTCCGATAATGTGGGACAGGTTGGAGATATTGTCCCTCATAAAAATGCCGTCCGCGACCTGCTGTCCGATGAAAACGACCGCCACCAGGATAAATGTGAGCGGGATCTCTCCCTGGCGGAAGTTGGCAAAGGAGGTCAGAAGGATAAAGGCGAACACTACGCCGCTGGCGCCGCACAGGGCGCTGGTCGGGAAGAGGATGAAATTGACCAGGCCCGTGATGACTGCCGTGAGTACGATGACCTTCAGGATCTTGTCGGATCCGTATTTCTCCTCCAGCATGGGTCCCAGCAGCAGGATATAGGCGGTATTGCCCACATAGTGGTCCCAGCCGCTGTGTCCCAGTACGTGGGTAAAGAAGCGCAGCCATGTCAGGGGGGACAGAAGGGATGCCCTGTAGGTCATGAAGAGCCGCTGCGTGCTGGCACCGCCCGTCACGATCCCCAGGATCAATACGGCGAAGGCCAGGAAGACAAAGCCCAGGGTCACCGGCGCGTTAAATGTGATTTTCAGCTTATTTATCTTCATTTTTTTCTCTTCGAAATAAGAGCCGGGACTGCTGGAAGGGCAGTCCGGCGTCCGGGGACGGTCCTGTAGGTCTCTTCTGGGTCTCCAAGGGCGGTTTCGGCCGGTTATTTTCCGCTTTCGATGCTGCTGTCACTTCTGCTCCACTGTATGTTACAGCGGCAGGGTCAACAGCAGACGTTCGCGGGGAATGCCGCACCTTTCCATGAATGCATCCGCCTTTCGGACGACTTGAGGGGACAGGACGTGTTCCGGCCAGTGGGCGTCGGATCCGTAGATCACGGTGTTTCCTTCCTGCGCGGCGATCCTCCAGAATTTCTCACAGGGATAGCTTCTGTCCTGTCGGACGCCCAGGAGGTTGATCTCCAGGGGGATGTCCTTGTCCCTGCAATAACGGCAGAGTTTTCTCATCTCCTGCTCATAGAGGTCCTGGTCTCCGCTGTGGTTGATCAGGTCGGGATGGGCAAAGTAGAGAAATCTATGGGTCTCGAGGGCCTCTATGCACTGGCTGCAGTAAAGGATCAGGTCTTCGTCACTGTGGCCGGGCTTGCCGTTGTAGCGGTCGCCCTCGTATTCGTTGTGTATGTAGTGCTGACCCAGCAGGAGGTATTCGATGGGATAGGGCTCGATCAGCTTCAGATATCTGTCCCAGATCTCCGGGTAGTACTCTGCCTCCAGGCCCAGATGGATCTCGATGTCATCGCGGTACTCATCCCGCAGGCGAAGGACTGTATCCACGTAGTCCTCCAGCTGGCAGGGCAGCATCTTGTCGGGGCCGATGTAGCCGTTGGGGAAATAGTAGGGCGTGTGGTCCGAAAAGCCCAGGATCTGCAGTCCTTCCCCGATCGCCTTTTCTATATACTGCTTCTCGACACCGTATGCGTGGTTGCAGCGCCAGGTGTGGGTATGATAGTTCGCGATCATCGTCGTGTATTCTGTTTTCGCCGTTTCTGAATATGAGGTATGTTCCAAATCTCCGGCCTCCGGCGCATTTTGGGGATGTTAAAGCTCCAGCAGGTATTCCTTCTTGGTGTAGGGTCTCCAGTGGCCGTCCACAATGGTTTTGGCGTCAAAGCGGCTGACCTTGTCTTTGAGAAGGGCCATTTTGTCAAAGTCCATATACCAGGAGGGGAACTCGCCCAGCTGGGCGTCTCCGACAAAGAGGACGCGGTCCCCGGGTACAAACACGAGAAGGGCATCCTCGGTGTGGGGGGATTCTGTATAGCAGAGCTCCACCCTGAGGCCGCCCAGGTCGATGGTCCTGTCCTCCTGCAGCTCTTCATCCGCGGGGACTACTTTGAACGGCACGCCGCCCGCATATTCCCGGATGATGCAGGGGGCGCTCCTGAGAAATTTCTTTCCGTATCCCGGATCCTTCTCCAGACGCTCCGCGATCTCCCGAAGGTGGCGGTTGGTCTCCGGGCGGGCCAGGGTCCGGCCGTGCACTGCGTGCATGCCGTAGGTGTGGTCCCAGTGCCAGTGGGTGATCACGGTCAGGTCCGGGAGAGGCAGGCCCTCCCGGTCCAGAGCCTCATAAAAGTCCTCGACGTGGGAGGCGGAATGTCCCGCATCTATGGCGAGCGCCATTTTTTGGCCGCGCACATAGCCCAGATTGGGCCGGTCCTTGCCGGGATCCTGGGGGAGGATCCATGTATTTGCGCCGAGCTGCTGCAGCTGGTTTTTCCTGGGCATATTGATACCTCCAAAAAGTACAAAATTCACCTGTCTAATAGTCTGTGCAGAAGCTGTTCCCGATGGTTGATAAATGCTGACATGACCTGGTAGCTGTCCGTGTCCTCGTATTCGCAGGGATGGATGGGGCCGTCATCAAAACTCAGGATTTCCGCGCCCGGCAGTCCCAGCAGAATGGGGGAATGGGTGGCGATGATGAACTGGGCGCCGCCTCTTGCGCAGCGGTCGATCTCCATCAGGAGGGTGAGCTGGCGCTGGGGCGAGAGGGCTGCCTCCGGTTCGTCGAGCAGGTAGAAGCCGCCTGGGCGGAAATTGTTCTGCACCAGCTGCAGGAAGCTCTCCCCATGGGATTTTTCATGGAAGTGCTGAGGGATTCCTCCGGGCCCTCTGCTGTATTCTTCCTCTTTTGTCGCGACGTTATAAAAGCTTTCGGCACGCAAAAAATATCCCCACCCCGCTCTGCGGACGCCGCGCGTTAATCGTACGGCGTCACACAGGTTCGAATGCGAATCATAAGTAGAGAAGTGATAATTTGTGGTACCGCCCTCGGGGTTGAATCCATAGGCAGCTGCGACTGCTTCAAGCAGCGTCGATTTGCCGCTGCCGTTTTCTCCGACAAAATAGGTGACAGGATTCGTCAGCGGGATCTCTTCCAGGCCGCGGATCGCTTCTATCCCGCGCAGATAGCTTCCCTGTTCTATTTGTTCCCAATTTATGCGGATTTTCTGCAAGAACAGTGAATTCATGACGTGTTACATGTCAGTTTTTTTCTGTCGCTGCGGGTACAATCTGCAATGTATATCCCATGGGCTCAAGGATCTTCAGGATACTGCTGAGCTGAGGCGAGTGGACAGATTTCTCCATACGTGCGATGACCGGCTGTTTGACTTTACAGAGGCGGCCGAGCTGCGCCTGGGAAAGGCCCTGTTCCTCGCGGATCTTCACCATATCCTTGATGATGGTCTTTTCTCTCTCGATCAAGAGTTCTTCAAGTTCATCAACCGTCAGTTCTTCTCTCATCTGCGTCCATGTTGTCATACTAATTTCTCCTTTTCTCCAAACATAATTTTGCATCCGTGAAGATGCGATGTTCTAAAGAGTATTGCCGTATGATAATATGTGTACAGCATTAATCGGAGTTGCTTATTGACTATGATTGTACACGATGACAGCTGTACCGGAAGATCAGAGGGTTTCAAACGGTTCGAAAAAAGACGTTTTTCTGATCAAAAACAAATGATAAAACTGTCCATATTATCATATCAAAATAAGTATGGTATCTCAACATTTTTGTGCAGACAATGAGAAAAATATAGGTATTTTTTTCAGTCCTAAACAGAAGATCCGCCCTGCTCTTCCTGCTATCCGGGACAGCCTTGACCTTATCAAAGAGATCGAGGATCGGCAGACTGCTGCCCCTGCTGTCCGGGACAGCCCTGTACTCAAATGGATCTGCGATATCTCTGCAGCTCGCGGACAGCCCGGTGCATCTGCAGGAACGGCGTCCCGCGGGGAATCCCGGCCGTGAAATAATGATGCAGCAGCACATATCGATCCTCTCCGCCTGCATTTTCACAGCAGCTGCCGTATAAAATGACACAGACCTTCTTCCCGTCGGAAAAACCGCCCACCCCGGAACCGAACCTCCTGAGGAAAAGAAAGGGGCCGGCCCGGCTGCACCCCCTGCTTGCGGACTGCATGGCGGGCAGTTTTTCAATTCCCGGAATGCAGTGCATGTAGATTATCCCCTCGGGGCACCTGCAGATGACCTTGTCGCCGGCAGATCCGTTTTCTTCCAGAAAGTCCAGAAATGCCGCCACTTTATAATAATCTTCTCTATGTTCCGCATGCAGCGCGTGTATATAATCGCTCAGGCCGCTTTTTCCGTCTGCGTCCTCGTAGAATTCAATGGTATGCATAGCTACTCCTTTCTTCGAGATGGCCTCTCTCATCCTTTTCTCTCTCTTGTCATAAAGATTAACAGAGCGCAAGTACCAAAATATTCCCCATACACTCGAACGCCTGTACCGCGGACCGGTTTTCACCAAAAATCATTCAGCATGTTTCCGTCAGGATTTTTTCATAAAAAAATCACAATACTGTGACAGTGCTGTGACTTAAAAGAGGTTATAATGGAAGCTGTAATGTAAGTCCTGCGCCCCGGAACCGGATTTTCCGGACAGGCCGGGAGATTTACTCGTAACAGAATAAAACAAATCCAGATAAAGGATGAAAATTCGGATAAAGAATGAAAGGCTAAAAATGAAAAAGGAGAATAAGACGATGAAAGACGAAATGATGAATGAGAAGACCAATAAGAAGATGAACGAAGAGCACCTCGAAGAGGTCGCCGGCGGACTCAATGCTATGCACCGCAAGATCGGCGGATATGCCGACAGGACTGTTACACATACCATTTTGAACGATGAGACCGATGCAGCGAATGTCCGCCCCGTAATGAACGGCAAGGACAAGCCGGTTGCCACAAATCTTGCCATGGAAGGAAAACTGGGCCAGCCTATACTTGTCGACACAAACGATGTGGAAAAGAAAAGAGCCCTTGGCGGCAATGGTACCCTTGTGTAAGATTGTGTAAGAATATCGCGAACAGTAAAAACCCTTCCGGGCAGCAGGCACGCAGGTCTGTTGAACGGAAGGGATTATTTTTGTCCATGATGCTCAGCCGGAGAGGATCCTGTCGAATTCCTCGCCTGTGTTGATATTCGAGACCATCCGGATCAGGTCCGGCTGTTCGATCCGTATTGCTTTCGCCCTGCACAGATCCGCCAGGAGCCGGAGACGGTTGTCTCCTTTTTCAATCTGCTGCCTCAGGATCGGGGCGATCGTTTTCCTGTAGGCTGCGCAGGTCATATGCATGCGCCCGTCCGGCGTGACCGGATAGATGATGTCTGCATCGTCACAGCACTCTTCCAGGAGCATGGCAAAGAATCGCTGCTCCACAGCGGGAATGTCGCAGGACACGACAAGCGCCCACGGTGCTTTGCAGGTATGCAGAGCGGTATAGATGCCGCCCAGCGGCCCGCGGTCCGGGATCAGGTCCGGCAGGCGGATCCACTGTTCGGAGAGAGCATCCTGTACGGTATCAGTGCCTGCGGCCGCCACAGAAAGGTATCTTTCATCCAGAAACTCCAGCTGGGCCGCGATCGTCTCCAGGAAAGTGCTCTCCTTCCAGGGAAGCAGGGCCTTGTCCCGGCCCATGCGCCTGCTCCTGCCGCCCCGCAGCAGGACCGCACAGCATTCGTCTATAGAGATTCCCGAAGTTCCGGCTCCGGGCGCAAAAGTACTGTTCATATTCCTTGATCCATTTCCGCATGAGTCAGGGGAGGACCGTCCCTTTTGACTCATCTGATTCTCTCCCCGGGAAAAATGAGTCTGCCAGAACCGTCCCTCGTGACTTAATCAGTGACCACAATGTATTCGAAGCCGACTTCGTGGATCCAGATGGAGACGCTGCCTCCTCTGACTGCGAAGGTTCCAAAGCCTTCCTCGTCAATGACAACAGGGTCGGGGCAGTTTCCGAGGGCGTCGCGGAAGGAGACGCCGGCATGCTGTTTTCCCATAAACATGTGTTTTTCCCCGTCCTCGGCGTTGCTGATGACAACAGCAAGACCTGAGTCCGGGTGGTCTTCGGTGCCTCTGCGGACCCATCCGACAAAATGGGGATTGTCAAAATAGTCTTCCTGCTCGCCGTAGGCGTAGCCGCGGCGGATCTTGATCATCTTGCCGAGGTTGGGGACAAGCGGGCGGTCCTGGACAGGATTCCCGTAGTAGTCGGAGTAGAATACGCAGGGAGTCCCGCTCTCGCGCAGCAGGATCATGGCATAGGCGATTGGTTTGAACCAGTCTGCGACAAAGGACTGCAGGCTCTGTCCGTACTGGGTGTCGTGGTTGTCTACAAAGGTCACTGCGCGGTCCGGTCTTTCTTTGACCAGGGTATTGTCAAAAATCCGGCACAGGTCATAATTGCTCCCCACCTGGGAGGCATTGAAGAAGTTGTAGTGGAGGGCGACGTCGAACAGGCTCATCTCCTGGTTGACTTCATCGAGATAATAGAGGAGCCGTCCCAGGTCTGTGTTCCAGTACTCTCCAACTGCCGGGATGTCTGTTCCCAGCTCTGCGCGCACTTTTTGCAGGAGTTCTTTATAAAAGCTGAAGCTGATGTGCTTGACAGCGTCCAGGCGCAGTCCGTCGATCCCGGTCTCCCGTATGTACCAGAGGAGCCATTTGCGGATCTCTTCGCAGACGACGGGATTGCTCATGTCAACGTTCATGCCCATCAGATAGTCGAAATTGCCCTTTTCCGGATCGGTATCCTCCTCCCACTCTTTGCCTTTAAAGCGGTAGATCATGCCCTGCTCTTTGGAGAGGTCATCGTAGTCTGTACCTGAAAAATGTGTGTGGTTCCATGTAAAAGTGCTGTATTTGCCTTTCCGGCCGGGAAAGGTGAATTTTGACCAGACACGGATCAGGTGGGGGTCATCGACCTGCTGCGTGCGGTCCTCTGCCAGGTCTGACACAGCGACGACATCCTCACTTTCATCGGCTCCCATCCTGTGGTTGAGGACGATGTCTGCAAAGACCCGGATCCCGTTGTCATGGAAGGCCCGGATCGCCTCGAGATATTCCTCTTTGGTGCCGTATTTGGTGCGGACGGTGTCCTTCTGGTCGAATTCGCCCAGATCATACATGTCATAGACGCCGTATCCGACGTCCTCCTGTGATGTCCCCTTATAGGCGGGCGGAAGCCATACATCTGTGATGCCGATGCCATTCAGACTCTCCGCCTTGGCGGCGCAGCGTTTCCACCACAGTCCGTCGTTGGGCAGGTACCATTCAAAATACTGCATCATAGTCCTGTTCACTGACATAGTTTTCTCCGTTATCTATCTGTATTGCAAAACATTGCAAAGCTGTTTTTCGTGTCATTGTAAAATGTTGTGCAGCTTTTGTACAGCAGTTTTTCCAGCAGCTTTTTGCTTCTGTTTGCTTCTGTTTTCTTCAATCACAGCCTGTTATCTTCTCTTGTGTAATCGCCGTGCACTCCGCCGGTCTTCTGCACCAGGCGGATATCGGTGATCTCCATGTCGCGCTGAACTGCCTTGCACATGTCGTAGACAGTGAGCGCTGCAGTGGAGACGGCTGTGAGCGCCTCCATCTCGACGCCGGTGCGGCCCTCGCAGGAGACTTCGGCACGGATCTCGACCGCGTGGTCTTCCTCGTTTAATGTGAGGTCAAGTTTAATGCCGCTCAGAAAGAGGGGGTGGCACATGGGGATCAGATCCGGTGTCCTCTTGGCGCCCATGATTCCGGCAATCTGCGCCGTCGCCAGAACATCGCCCTTCTTCATGCCGCCGCTTTTTACCAGGGCAAAGGTATGCGGGTTCAGGAGCACGCGGCCCTCTGCCGCAGCGGTCCTTTTTGTGATCTCCTTATCGCCCACATCGACCATCCTGGCTCTGCCGCTCTCGTCAAAATGGGTGAAATCCTGTTCTGCCATTTCTTCTGTATCTCCTGTTTTTTATCCTTCTCATATCTAAATAGCTTTTGCGCGGATGCTCCGCAGGGAAGATCCGCATGCAGAAAGACAGGCTGTTATTTTGCCGGATGGCCGTTCAGCCTCTTTGCATTTTGCAAAATCTCGTCTGCAATGCCCTCAAGATCCTCGAAGGGGAAGGTCTTCTCTCCGATCTCCTCTTCGGACAAATCCGAGATGACCAGAAAGCGTCCCTCTGGATTGGAAACCGGCTTTTTCGTCACTGATACGTCACTGCGGACCACCTCGATCTTTGGGACAGGAAGGCCTTTCAATCCCTCGGCCAGGATCACATCCGCCTCCGGAAAAGCACAGGTCAGCTCCTGGAGCAGCCTGATCGTGCCCGCCGCATCCTCTGTGCCCGGAAAGTCACCTGTTTTGCGCACAAAAATCTGGCCCTTTGAAAAAACGGCCGCCCCGAAGGCGCCCGCCTCGACAAAGCGGGAACTGTCCGTTCCCGCTATATCGCATTCAAATTCATGTCCGTCATGTTTAATGACTGCGGTCTTCAGGCCGCGGGCAGTCAGGGTGCGGATGATCCCTTCTGTGAGCGTGGTCTTTCCGCTGTTTTTGACGCCGCAGACCGCGGCAAAAAGGATTTCCTTTTCGTTTTTTCCGGATTCCCCGGATTTACTGGATTTCAAAGATTTTCCGGATTTCTCAGCTTTCTCGAATTGATCAGTTCTATAGGGATGCACCGTTATCAGCTTTCTCCTGTTCTCACTCATCTTTATTGGATGCAGGGCGGCCAAGGGAGGGTCTTCTGAAGTTGTCCTCATAGGTCATTTCCACTTCCTGATAATAATCTGCTTCCTCCTCGTCCTTTTCAGTATCCGCAGGACGAACTGCGGCATGTGCGGATTGTCGGTTTCCCTGCGTTTTTTTCGCGCTCTTCCTGCTCTTGGCGCGCGCAATCGCTGCGCGGGCTTCTGCCTCTTCCTTCATCTCTTTTTTCTCGTTCACGATTTCCCAATGGATCAGGAATGTCATGGCGGCACGCAAAAGGATGATGGCGCCCAGGACCAGAAGCTCTCCCATCTCGCGGACAACGACAGTGCGCAGGACCTCCCCGCCCATTTTGAATTCCAGCGCCAGGGCAATTCCCTGGGCCAGATCGAGCCGGATATTCTCTCTGTCACGCCGGACCCATTTTACAAAACAAATGAAAGCGGTTGAGACCAGTACGACGATGCCTGCCAGCTCCAGGCCTGTCGTGCATATCTCAACTAAATATTTAAAAATCATTTCTAAATTTTCAATCACTTCTGTCATTGTCATTCTCCTTGGATTCGGGGATGAACTATTCACTTATAATTATAAGCGAATAAGGGAAATGGCGCAAACACTGTGTATGCGCCATTTGGATTGCCGGTTTATTCATTCTAGCATACTAGTTCCGGAAAGACATCTGTTGACTCTGTTTAATGATCGCTTTTTTGTTTCTTTATTCTTTGTATTCTCGTTTATCAATAAAGTGGAAATTCAAACATCGGTGCGGTATAATTGGATTAATCCGTAATTTCGGTTTTCATTCTGACAAAATCAAAAGGTATTTAGCACCATCTTGTTCCAGATACTGCATGTTTTTAAGACTTTTACTGAGAAGGAGATGGCAGAATGCCCGGAAGAGATATTTCAGAAAAAATACTATTTGCCTTTAATGACGTCTTTGCAGACATAGTAAACGGGCTCTTGTTCGATGGAAGGCAGATCATTTCAGCTGATGATCTCTCAGAGCAGGCTCCTCGGACAGCATATAAGGCCGATGGAAAAATAAGAGAAGTTGAGAGGGATGTGGCTAAGCGATGGGTGAAAAAGAATATGCGGATAGCATGCTTTGGACTGGAAAATCAGACTGAGCCCGATCCCGATATGGTCTTACGTGTATATGGATATGATGGCGCCGAATACCGTTCCCAACTTCTAAAGGAGAACAAAAACAAGCCAAGGTATCCTGTAGTTACACTTGTTTTATATTTTGGCTATACACAGCATTGGAACGAGCCTGTTTACCTGTCTGATGCAGTCCCGGTCCCTGAAATCATAAAGCCATATTTGTCAAATATTAAGATTAATGTCTTTGAAATCGCATTTCTGCCGAGAGAAAAGCTTGATTGCTTCCACAGCGATTTCAAAATAGTTGCAGATTATTTTATACAAATGCGGGAGAAGGGGAACTATGTGCCACTTCCTAAAAGACTCAGGCATGTCGAGGCTGTCCTGCAGTTTTTCAGCATAATGACCGATGACACCCGGTTTGAGGATATACTTAATCAGAAAGCGAACACCCAGGAAGGAGGAATCCATAACATGTGTGAATGGTTGGATCGAGTGGAGGCAGCGAGCAGGGCGGAAGGTATGGCGAAAGGTGAGATTATCGGAACAATTAAACTGTATCATGATGAAATGCATCTTATGCCTACAGAGATTACCGGAAAGATTATGGACAGATTCTCTCTACAAAAAAAGGAAGCTGAGAAATATGTTGCGGAAGTGCTTGGGCTGCAGATGGCTTGAGAGTAAAGAAGTGACGGCTTACGCCGCTTGACAAATAAAAACAAGCCCGGGATTACGTGCGAGCACGCATCCCGGGTTTGTTTTATTTGTCACCTGCGTATGGTAACGTCTTATTTCAAGTTATTACTCCTATCATATCTCTTGCCGCCCCAGTAGACACGGGTGGCGACTTCGGCTTTGTCGGGAAGTTCGACGCCTTCCATGACGTACTTGCAGAAGGTCTCGAAGCCGGCGCGGTCGCAGATGTAGCCGATGTGTTCTTTGCCTTCGATGGCTTCTTTGTCGATGTATTCTTCGGCGAAGACGTAACAGTTTTTGACGATCTTAAGGATGCTCTCTTCGTCAGCCCATTTGATGAAGTCCTCGGCGAGGCGGGGGTTCTGTTTTCCGGTACGGCCCAGAATCACAAGGCGGAAGTAGTGTTCTTTGCTTCTGGTCCAGGCACGGGTCGGGCAGTAGGTGACGCAGACGCCGCAGCCGATGCAGAGGTTGGTATCGCGCTCAATCTTGCCGTTGACGACTTTGAGAGCGCCGACAGAGCGTTTGTTGCAGTATTTGACGCACTGTTCGCAGCCCACGCAGCGGTCGGGGTCGTACTGGGGCTCGGTCATACCGATGATACCGAAATCGTTCATACGGACTTTGCCGCAGTCATTAGAGCAGCCGGTGAAGGCTACCTTCATGTGCAGGTTGTTGGGGAAGATGAGTTTGTCCATCTTCCTTGCAAATTCGGTGGTGTCATAGCAGCCGAAGGGGCAGAGGCGCTTGCCGGGGCAGGCGACGACGTTTCTGGTACCTGCTGCGGGGTAGCCGCCCTCGAATTCTTCCTGGTTGACGCCGGAATCATCAATGATGAGCTGGAGCTCTTTGTTGACGGCGTCCATGTCCTCCATCTTGATGCCGGGGATCTCGACGCCCTGGCGGTTGGTGATGAAGATGGTTCCGTTGCCGTATTTTTCAGCGATTTCCGTCACACGGACCATGGCTTTCGCATTGATCACGCCGCCGGGAATACGAACACGGGAGGCGGTCTCGCCTCTCACCTTGGAGTAGCGAAACGCATTCTTTTTAAGCTTTTTTAAATTTATATCCATACCCATATTTATTTCCTCCATGTCGGTCAGTCTGCAGATTGTGCAGGCTTCGCGGCGTTTAGTCGATCATGTCCTTGCTGACGGTGTAGTTGAAAACAGGGCCGTCGAGGCAGACGTATTTTTCGCCGATGCGGCAGTGTCCGCACTTGCCGAGGCCGCAGCACATCTTGCGCTCCTGGGAGACCCAGATGTTTTCTTCTTTGAAGCCCTTCTGGAGAAGGCCCATGACGGAGAAGCGCATCATCGGCGGGGGGCCGACGACGACAGCCTGTGCCTTTTCGACGTCGCGGATCGGCACTTCGGGGATGAATTTGGTGACCAGGCCGATGTTGCCTTCGTAGCCTTCGGGCGCACCGTCGACGGTGAGAATGAGGTCGAGTCTGTCAGCCCAGTTTTTGAGGTCGCTTCTGAACAGCATATCATCGGGGCTCTTGAAGCCGACGATAACGTGTTTGTCTTTGGCATCCTTTGTCAGGGACAAGGCTTCGATGACACCGCGGACGGGAGAAACACCTGTACCGCCGGCAACGACGATGACTTCGCCGTCCTCGTAGAGGGAGACGTCAAATCCGTTGCCGTAGGGACCGCGCATGAGAAGGGTCTGGCCTTCGTATTTTTCAAATACTTCGCCAGTGACGCGTCCTACTTTACGGATGGTGAGGTCGACGAAGTTCTCGCCGATGCCGCTGACAGAGATAGGTGCTTCGCCATATTTGGGCATGGAGACTTCAAAGAACTGGCCGGGCTTTACATCGCCGGCAAACTCCATGCGGAAGGTGTACTCTTTCTGTGTGTGCCGGATCACTTCCAGGATCTTGGAGGGAAAAGGCACGTAGGGGTTATCCTGCATGTTCATGGACACATTTGCTGCTCCCATTATTTCACCTCCTTTGCTGCTTCGTCCTGTACTGCCTTGTTGACTTTGTTGATGCATGCGGAGAAGGAAATGTATTCAGGGCAGATCGCATCGCAGCGCCCGCAGCCTACGCACATCTGATAGCCGAAGCGTTTTTTGAAGTCGTAGATTTTATGGAGGACTTTGAAGCGCATGCGCTCGCCCTTGGTGCGTCTGTACTGGCCTCCGCCGGCAACATTGGTGTAACCGTCGACCATGCAGGAGGCGCCGACTCTGCGGCGCTCACCGACCTTGCCGTTGTCTGTATAGAAGACATCCTGCATGGTGTAGCAGGTGCAGGTGGGACATGCGAAATTGCAGCGTCCGCAGCCGATGCAGCGCGCGCTGTACTCATCCCAGACGGGGTTTTTGTAAATACTGTTGGGAATCTCATCCGGAATCGTGACATGGGTCAGGTTCTCGGTCACATATTTAGGCTCGACATCCTGCTGTTCCTTGCTGTTTTCCGCAAAGAGGGCGTCAAGGGAGCCTTCGAGCACGTTGCAGCTAAAGCCGTCTTCGGTCTTGTCCAGGGAGAAGAAATAGCCGTCCCTTGTCTGGTTTGTCCCCATATCCACACAGAAGCAGTCCGCACCGGACTTGGGACATCCCAGAAGAACAAAGTGAATACGGTCACGGATTTCTTTGTAGAAGGGGTCTGCAAATTTGTTGTCAAGATAAATCTGGTCGAGACGCTTCACGGCGTGCATGTCACAGCTCTTGAGGAAGACGATGGCCTCGCGGGGGTCGCGGTCCGCAGTCTTCACTTCATTTTCCGTGAAGAAAAAGAGTGTCTCGGAGAGCGGGGTCAGGATCTCTTTGAATGCGTAGTCCGACTTCTGTCCCAGTTCGATCTCGTCGACGGACTTTACGAAGTCGTAGCGTACGACATCTGTGTCGGTAAATCTCCCCTCGCCGACTTTGCGCACGGGAGCGTAGAGCCTGTATTTTTTGCCAAGCTCGGACAGGACCCGGTCAAAGCCCTCTTTTGTCAAAATATAACCCACTTGTAGTACCTCCATTCCGGGCTTTTTAACAGGGATTGCAGTTCTTCACAGGACTGTTACGGCGCATGCGGGCTCCGGTTATGCATCCTGTTTTTGCTTATTTCAGTTTTGCAGTTTTCTGCACCCGGCGGCCCGCACCCGTCACAGGCCGTCCCCTGTATGTTCTCCAGTCGATTTTTATACGCTTTGTGATTGAACAATTTCTTTCAGCTCCGGGGCTGTTTTAATTTCCCGAGGATTGTCTGCGAATTCCGTCAGCTGCGGGGCTGTTTTTTCAGGAACATGCGCAGGAACATGAGCATGACATAGCCTACCAGCATGGTGGTCACGAAGATCTGCAGGCCGACGAGCTGGGTGACTGCATTGCCCATTGCTGCGTTGCCTGCCACATCATTGAGGTATCCCGCCATCTTCTGGGAGGCGACCACACCGATGGCCATCGGGAAGGTGAGTCCCGCAAATCCAGGGTAGAACTGGAAGGAGAAGAAATCCGGGAGCTTGATGAGGATAAACAGGAGCGACGCAAGTACGCAGATGTACATGAATATGAGGAGAATGGGATTGGGGGTCCCATAGACGTTGATCAGGCTGACGACGCAGAGGCTGCAGGGCGCCAGCAGGACCGCCATGGTGTGGTAGGCGGCGCTCTTGATCTCGACATTCATCAGACGCCAGAGCATGAAAGGCAGCAGGACGATGTAGATGATGCAGCCGTAGATGGTGATCACCTTGAGAATCGGGCCGGCATTCATCTTGCCGCCGGTGACACAGGCGACCATCCAGCCATTGTAGGTGACGAACCAGCTGGGCATCATGTTGATGAAATCCTTTTTGGAAACAACTTTTCCGAATGTGTGCTTGATCGTGAAGATAATGATGTGTACACAGTGGATGGCAACGGCAATGAACCAGATGATCCTGCCGAATCCCAAGCCCATCTCATAGTAAAAACTGCCCAGGACCATCAGAACCATACAGAAGGCCGCATAAAGGCTGGAGGGAATTGTCTGGTCATATTCCTTGAGGCATGTCTTCGGATACATCACAATCTTCAGAATATAGCAGATGATGAATATGGTCCCCAGGGCCATGATCAGATAACGCAGCCAGACAAATCCGAGTCCGCCGTAGACATTTCCGAGAGTAAGAAAACTCAAAAATGTCGCGATAACGGGTACAGGTATTTTTTCCAGTCTTTCCATACTTTTTTCCCTTTTATATTTTTATTATTTAGTGTTTATGCATAGTAGAATTCGTAGTCGTTGTCGCGGATGTGGAAGAAGTCGGAGTAGTCGATATCGAACAGCGGCTTTTTGACTTTGCGGACGTCGATCTTGCGGGCGATCATCTGCTGGAGGACGCCGCCGTAGGCGAGGTCGCCCTGTAGGAGGGCGCCGATGATCTTGCCGTCCTGGTGGACGATCTTCTTGTAGACGTCGCCTTTGCGGTAAGTCTCGACTTTGATGGTTTCGTCCTCGGGGTCGGGGTTGACGTTGCCCAGTGACATGGTGGAGATGTCGAGGAAGCGCATGGTGGATTTGCTGGCGAAGAAGTCGGTCATCTTCTCGGGGACGCCGCACATGTTGGCGGCGGCGATCATGCCTTCCTTGACGGCTACGGGCCAGATGGGCGAGAGTCCGGAGACGTCGCCTGCGCCGTAGATGTCGGGGTCATTGGTCTGGCCTGCTGCGTCGTAGACGAGGCCGAAGCGGGACAGCTCGAGGCCGGAATCCTGGAGGAATTCGACGTTGGAGCGGACGCCTGCGGTGACAACGAAGAAGTCGCAGGGGATGACGGTGCCGTCGCTGAGGACGACAGCGGTGATCTCGTGTTTGTCATTGATCTGGACTTCGTTGACGCCGACGCCGTAGTGCTGTTCTACGCCGCGGGCATTAAAGGCGTCGATGTAGGCTTTGGCTGCCTCGGGGTCGAGCTGCTTGTTGAGGAGCCAGCCGGCGAAGTCGCAGAGGACGACTTTGACGCCGAGTTCAAGGAAGCCGGTGGCGCAGTCGATGCCGACCAGGCCGGAGCCCAGGACGACGATATTCTTTTTGGTCTTGGCAACTTCTTTGAGGACTTCGATGTCGTCGATGTTGCGGAAGCCGATCATGTTGGGGGAGCCCAGCATGTTTTTGATCGGGGGGAAGAAGGTGTGGGAGCCGGTGGCGATCAGGAGCTTGTCATAGCTCTCGCGGCTGCCGTCGTCAAGGATGACTTCCTTGGCCGCTCTGTCGAGGCCGACTGCCTCGACGCCCTTTTTCCAGTTGACCCGGTAGAGGGTCTCAAAGTCTTTTTCGACAAAGCGGAGACGCTCGATGGAGCGCTTGCCGGCCAGGTATTCGTGCAGGATGCAGCGGGAGTAGATATCTTTGTCCTTGGAAATCAGGACAATCTCAGCGTCTTTATCATATTTGCGAAGTTCGCGGATTCCGTTGACGCCCGCTGCGGAGGATCCGATGACTACATACTTTTTCATTCGTTAACCTCCTCCAGTGTGATGGCGTGCATGGGACATTTCTCCACGCACATGGGATTGGCGGTCTTGCCGTCCGGGCTTCTGTGGACGCACATGTTGCACTTCATGATCTCGCGGAAGTGGATGCTGTCGGGTTTGAGGATACCGAAAGGACAGGACATCACACACATGTAGCAGCTGGCGCACTGCTCTTTGTCGTATGTGACGTAGCCGGTCTCGGGATCTTTTTTCATGGCGCCGGTCATGCAGGTGTAGGTGCATTCGGGGTGGTTGCAGTGGCGGCAGAAAATGGGTGCCGGTCTGGTCTCGCTGTCGATGACGACGCGGTTTCTCGCATCGCCGCTCTCGGTCTCGTGGCTGACCACGCAGGCGGTCACGCAGGTGAGACATCCGATGCAGCGGCTGCGGTCGATTTTTATTCTATACATATATCGCAGGCCTCCTCTTTTTTTCTAACGATCCGTTCAGACCTTGTCGTAAGGGTCCGTTCAGACCTTCTCAAAACGGCAGGTACCGCCCTTGTAGTTGGGCTCTCTGGAATACTTGTCGTAGCTGGAAGGTGTCAGCTTGTTGCACTCAATGTAGTGGATGGGCGCATAGAGCTGGTCATAGGGAACGTTGTCTGTGATCTTGACGTGGAAGACAGCGTTTTCTCCGTTAACGGAATAGACGCGGACCTGGTCCATCTCGTGGATGTCGTTCTCTTTTGCCATCTTCGTGTTCATGTAGAGGTATGCCTTCTTGAGGGAGACGTCTTCGACGAACTTGACTTCCTTGGTGCGGCTCTGGGTGTGCCACTGTCCGACGGTTCCGCGGCCGGTGTTGTAAATGAGCGGGAACTCTTCATTCTGGACATAGGGATTGGGAAGCGGCTCTTCAAAGAGGAAATTGGCCTTTCCGTTGGGTGTATAGAAGACGCCGTCCTCGTAGAGTCTGCGCTCGTCTGCGGCGAACTCTTCCTCGCGGCCTTCGGGATAAGGCCACTGGCGGCCGTGTGTGCCCGGAAGCTCATCCCACTTGACGCCGGAAAAGTCGCAGGGCTTGCCTCTGGAGATATCGCGCAGGAGGTTGAAGCACATCTCGGGGGTCTCCCAGCGCTCGATGGCGCTGCCCATGCCCAGGGCTTTGGCTACGCCCAGGATGCACTCGTAATCGGAGATCTCGTTCTCGCCGCGGGGCAGGACGGGGCGCATGGCGGACATGCGGCGCTCCAGGTTGATGTACTGGCCGGCTTTCTTGATGCCGGGGACGACAGGGAAGTAGACGGTCATGTCCTCGGCACTCTCGATGTTGTCATAGATATCCTGTACAACAAAGAGTTCCAGCTTCTTGGTCGCCGACGCGAAGGTCTCGTTGTTGGTCCAGCTGTGGCGGGGGTTGGTGCAGAGGATCCACAGGCCCTTGATCTCGCCGGCGTTAATGCCCTCGACGATCTTGTTATAGGGGATCGTGGGTTTCTTGGCCATGAGGTCGGGGTCGATGCCGATGATATCGGCGATCCGTTTGCTCTCGGCCTGGTCCGTAAAGTCGCCGCCGCCGAAGAGGCAGGTGGTATTGGAGAAGAGACGGGAACCCATGGCGTTGCACTGTCCGGTGATGGAGTTGCCGCCGGTGCCGGGCTTGCCGATGTTGCCGGTCATGAGGGCCAGGTTCATGATGGCACGGGCGGTCGTGACAGCCTCGTAGCCCTGGTTGACGCCCATGGTCCACCAGAAGGATACTGCCTTGCCCTTGTGGATCAGCTCCGCCAGTTCCATGATGCGGTCTTCGCTGATGCCGGTGGCTTCTGCGCCGCGGGAAATCGGGAAGGCCTTGACGAACTCCTTGAACTCGTCGAACTTGTTGGTGTGGGCCTCGATGAACTCGTGGTCGATCCAGTCCTTTTCGATCAGAATATTGGCCAGGGTGTACATGAGGTTCAGGTCGGAACGGGGACGGATCTCATAGTGGTAGTCCGCGTTCATGGCTGTCTCGGATCTGCGGGGATCGATGACGATGACCTTGTGCCCGGGCACCTGGTTCTGGCGCACGCGGCCCCAGATGATGGGATGGGCAACAACAGGGTTGGAGCCGATGAAGATCAGGGTGTCGGAGAGCTCGAGGTCCTTTAGTGTGTAGCCGGGAGCGTCATAGCCCAGGGTTCCCTTGTGGGCGACTGCTGCGGAGGCCATGCACAGACGGGTGTTGCCGTCGACGTTGGTCTGCAGGTAGTTGCGCATGACATGACCGAAGATGGCAAATTCCTCCAGGGTGAGCTGGCCTGTACTGATACCGGCGACGCTCTCTCTGCCGTATTTTGCCTGCAGGTCTTTGATCTTGTCCGCTACGTGTTGGAAAGCTTCGTCCCAGCTGACTTCCTTCATGGAACCGTCCTCCTGACGGATCTTGGGAAGCGCACCGGGTTTTACTGTGGTCTGCTGTTTGCTGAGCGAAAGACCCTTGATGCAGCTGAAGCCGTCATTGACGGGATAGCCTTTCGTCGGCACTGTGCGAACG
>JBGUPU010000007.1:0-9094 GCA_045130475.1 Lachnospiraceae bacterium | reverse complement strand
GGCCTCGAAAACAACGTATAATTTTGCCGTAAAATGTTTCTTTTGTGCATATATACATTTTACCATTGAACTCCGTTTACCAATAGGTGCGGAGCTTTTTGTTTTTTGATAAAACCAAGCATTTGCAAGGCTTTCAGCTTTGTAGCATCAAAACAGCCGCCGTTAGGCGAGCAAGTAAAGAGGCTGCCACACTATTTTAGTGCGACAGCCCCTTTCTGTTGTTTTCGCAGTTTCTTCTTCGATGATATCTGCCGTATCCTCAGTTAAGTCGAAGTCCCGGAACTGGATGCGCACCTTCTGCGGGGAGTGCTTGGAGTATTTGACTTCCTTTTCATAGACGATGATCTTGGCGACGAAGGTATGGAGCAGTTCCGGGGTCAGCGCGTCCATGTCGGTGAAGCGCTTGGCCTTGGCGATGAAGTTCCTGGCGTTTGCGACGCTGCTCCGCAGCTTCTCCAGTCGTTCCGCCTTTTCAGGGATGGATTCGGCCAGCTGTTTCTTCTCCTCGGTGTAGGCGGCGGAGAGCATTCGGAACTGTTCGCTGGTCACCCGCCCCAGGGCACTGTCCTCGTACATCCGCTTGAACACCGTATCCAGTTCCCCGGCCCGCTTCTTCATCGCGGACAGCTCCCGTTCCACCAGCTTGATCTCTTTCGCCACCTCGGAGGACTGCTTCTGCTGAATGTATTCCGCGAACTGCTCTGGATGGCTTCTGGCGAACGCGGCGGCTCTGCGGATGGTTTCCAGTACGATCTCCGTGAGCGCGACCTCACGGATATAATGCCCTGTACAGGCTTCGGCGCCGTCTTTCTTATAGGTGCGGCAGGTGAAGTTGTTCTGTTCCGGCTTCATGGTGTGGGCGCGGTGCAGTACCATGGGCTTTCCGCAGTCGGCGCAGTACACCAGGCCGGAGAACATATCCTGCTCGTCCATGTTGGTGCGGCGGCGCTTGTGGGAACGCACCTCCTGCACGATGTCCCATGTCTCCTGGTCCACCAGGGCCTCGTGAGTGTTCTCAAATACGAGCCAATCGGACTTGGGACGCTCCCACTTCCTCTTATCCTTATAGGACTTAGAGCTGTACCGCATATTGACCGTGTGCCCAAGGTAAACCATGTTCTGAAGCATATCCGCCACCATATCACTGGTCCAGTTATACGGGTGTTCCGTGTTCAGACCGGAGTGGGAGATCCCGTACTTGGTGCAGGCGTACATGGACGGAGAGTAAATGCTTTCGTTCTTGAGCTGTTTTGCGATCTGGGACGGTCCCATGCCGCTGGCGCACATGGCGAAGATGCGTTTCACGACCATGGCCGCTTCCTCGTCTACCACAAGCGGAGATTCCTTTTCCTCTCCCTTGCGGTAACCGTAGGGAGCGCGGGTCCCGACCCGGACGCCCCGCTGCGCCTTAGCGTTTAAGACTGCCCGTACCTTGCGGCTGCAGTCCCGAACGTGCCACTCGTTGAACAGGTTTTTGAACGGCATCAGCTCGCTGCTGGTTTCGTACAGGGTGTCCACACTGTCGTTGACGGCGATGTACCGCACATTGTTGGACGGGAAGATCTCCTCAATGTAGAGCCCGGTGTGGAGCTGGTTTCTGCCCAGACGGGACAAGTCCTTGGTGATGATGACGGCCACATTGCCGTTTTCCACTTCCTCCATCATCTCCTCGAAGGCGGGACGGTTGAAGTTGGCGCCGGAGTACCCGTCGTCAATGAAGAACCGGGTGTTTGAGAAACCATTGTCATCCGCATATTTTTTGAGGATGAGTTTCTGATTCTGAATGCTGTTAGAGTCGCCCTCCAGATTATCATCACGGGAGAGACGGCAGTATAGTGCTGTGTATTTCTGGTTTGGCTGTAACATTTTGACCTCCTTCGATTGGCCAAACCGATTGAGAGATTGTAAGGATACAATACTCTCAATCGGCTCGGAAGTCTATTGGAACCCGTGATCAGGCGGAAAGATTTTTCGCGTCCTCGGTCAAGTCGATGACCTGCTTCATCAGATCGGAGAGCTTGGCCCTTCCTCTGGTGCCAAACTCAGCGCAGACAATGTACTCTCTGCCCGCGACCTGCTGGCGGCGGCTCTTGACGATCTTTCCGTCGCATTCCTCCACCAGCGTATCCTGCACCGCCTTGGCGGAGGGAATGTCCCAGTTGTCACGGTGATCCTCACCTTCAAAACAGCTTCGTTCATTGTAGTTGTAGCGATATGCCATATAGTCTCCTTCCTCATGCTCAGTACATGATCTGCTGATAAGTCTGTTCATCTTCGTGATCGTCCTCTTTCTGACCGAGGGCGATTTTCTTTTCCTTTTCTTTGCGGAGCGTTTTGCTGTCTGCGTGATGACGCATGGTGGTGCTGTCCATCACAGGTCCAGCAGACTGAGACTGCTCCAGTCTCCGCCCCAGGCCCACCACATCAGGAACAACACTGCCAGCGCCATCAAAATGGTCACCACCGTCGGCCAGTCCGATTCCGGAAGATGCAGTTTGGGCAGTCTGATGCTGGGGATGGAGAAACGCTTCTCTTTCTTCTTCCCAGCCTGTTCTGCCATCTCCTCCAGACGCTTCACCGCTTTCAGCAGTTCGTCCATCTGCGCCCGTGTCGGGAGCTGCGCCAGCGACTCGCTGATCTTCTTCTGGTGGCCGGCCTGTCTCTCCGCGTGATACCCCAGCGTGTAGAGGTACTCCACCAGATCCTCCCATTCCTCTTTCGTGGGATACGCTTCGGGCGGAGGCGTCGGCTCCTGCGCTGTCGGCTGTGGTGTAGACTGTGCCGTCTGAACGGGCTGGTTCAGTGCCATGAGCTCGTCCATGGATAATTTCTTCTCTGATCCTGAATTCATATTCCATATTCTCCTTCAGATATTTGTCCCCGAACAGCAGGCGGTCACGGCACTGCCAACCGCTGGGTGTGGTGTAGGTGATGTTTTTCCGGGACTTCTCCCAGCGGACTTTGAAACCCTCGCTCTCCATCAAGGCAATGAACTCATTCCGGCTGGAGGCGTGGCGCATACAGTCGTTGATGATATTCATGAGCTGCAGTTTTTTGCTCTGACCACGGGCCGCCGTGTGATACTCGCCAATGGTCATGGTTTTTGTTTTCTGCTTCTGCTCCCTGGGTTCGAACACAGGAAGAGAAAATTCCATGCACACCTGATCGTTGCGCTGCCGCAGTTCCTGAAGCTGCTCCTTGGCGATGTGCAGTTTACGGCCAGAGTCGAAGTTGACAGAGTTGATCAGGAAATGTGAGTGTATATGCTCACGGTCAGTGTGGGTACAAACCAGAACCTCACAGCCCTCGTAGTACTCGGCCAGCTTCAGCGCGGCGGCATGAGCGGTGGCCGGATCGACCGCTTCGTCTTTTGGGAAGCTCTGCACCATGTGGTAGAACATCACACCGTCGGTTTTGTGGTAGAGCCGCTTGGTCATCATGAACTCGGAGTAGACACTTTCCGGCTGACAGTTGATCCCTGTGACCAAGCGCTGCCCCTCGAACTGTGTTTTCTTGTCCTGCATGGTGTAGCGCATCACGGCGCCCATGCAGCCGCTGCTTTGGCCACGCTTGTAGTTGGTGAACGATACGATAGCCATTGTGTTCACCACCGCTTTCGTTCCAGGATCATCCGGACGGCATCACGCAGTTCAGAGAACACCTGAAGCACGCTGTCCAGATTGATAACAGCGACTCGTCCCATGTGCGCCAGAGTGACGAGCTGATTCAGATTTCTGCCGATGGACTTCAGCTCCTTCAGCACTTCCTTCAGCCCGTCGATGATGACGACCTGCTTACCCAGACAGCATGCAGTCACATAGTCGCTCATGGACATTCCGGAGCGCTTTGCCAATTCCTTGATGACCTCCCGGTCAGCGGAAGCCATCCGGGTACTGAATTTAATATCTTTTTTCATTTAGATCCTCCAAGTCGTAGATAAAGTGGGTCCGGGCAACTGCCCGGAAATTATGCGGAAGGCGGGCGGCGGCTGTGCCGACGACCAGACAATTGCGATGCTGGCCCTCCCAAAAGGGAGGAATTTTCGCTCTACCGCTTCCGCTCAAAATACGGGCAGGCCAGGAGCGTTACCCGGTAACTCTGTTTACAGGGATGTTTGCACCGCAGACAGATTTTGTTATAGGAAACATGCCCGCTGGGCGTACGGAAAAAGTCCCATTGACTGGTTTGCTTCATAATTTTTGATGTACCTCCACATCTTTAATTTTTAGGCGAGATCCCCCTGCTTTTCGGGGTAAATCCCGCTTCAGCGCCGTTTATTTCTCGCGGCCGGGTGGTTACGCCTCCCGCTCTGCAAAGCCGCTCAAATCGGCTCACAGGCGGGAACAGGGTCGCAAGGGTCGATTTCCGGGGCACCCTGAGAATCGTCACTATAGGCACGGCGCAGCTCGATGATTCGCTTTCCGTTGCTGCGCCGAACGGACACTAAAATACCGTTTTTGCTTAGAGCGTCAACACTTTGCAGAATCATGCGGGACACCTTCTTCGGCGTGATACCCTCCCGTCCGTCGGGGTCGATCTTCTGGGACAGCTCCGTGGGAGTGCCGATAAATTCAGAACGGGAAAGGATGTGCAGGCCCCGAGAGAGCAGAGAGTCCACCACAAAGTTCAGCGGCTGGAGCGGCTGGCTCATCAGCGTCTCGCCGTCGATGGTGTGGAAGCGTTTGTCAGATTGTTTCATTTTGATTTCCTCCTTCGTTGTTTTGGGCAAAAGAAAGCTCCCACGAAAATGTGGGAGCAGTATCCATATTGCATTTTCAACGGAGTCCCTTTGCCCTTCACTTGATGATTCTTTGGATTCTGATAAAATGAGAATGTCATAAGACAGCATCAAAATATATATAGGACAGGAGGAACAAATCAATACAACACATAAGGAGATCAGCACAATGAGGCATTTATTGAGCTGCGAATTTAATATCGATACCGCCTGTGTGGAGCTGTGCTTCGCTGACGGCAGTATGATTTCTATAGACTGCACCGCCGCCCAAAGCGAGGTGGCCGACAATATGTACCAGCGGTCAGAGCTCGACGATCTGATTTACAACGATCCGGCAGCATACCTGAAAACCGTAACAGAATATAAACCTCTGGATTGATGGCCAGAGATAAAGCAAGCCGCCTGTGCGGGCATACTAAATGCTCGTACAGGCGGCTTTTTCTCTGGTTCTATTTTTTCAATCATTCTACAATCGTAACGTTAGCCACAAATCGGTAGATGACGAACGGAACCAGCATACCCAGAGTAACTCCGGCCAGCGGGCTTCATGCAAGTGACAGAATTTAGGACAGGAAGTCTACATCCAAGACACTTTGTCTGTAACTGCTTCGAAACAGTTGCATCATCCCAGAATCGCCTTCATATCTTCGTCCGGCGTTGTGATCGGTGCAATATTGTACTGTTCCACCAGAAAGGAAAGCACATTGGGAGACACAAAGGCAGGCAGTGTGGGGCCAAGGCGGATGTTCTTGATGCCCAGGTGCAGCAATGTCAGCAGGATGCTGACGGCTTTCTGCTCGTACCAGCTCAGCACCAGAGACAGGGGCAGCTCATTGACGCCGCAGTCAAATGCATTTGCCAGAGCCACAGCCACTTGAATGGCGCTGTAGGCATCGTTGCACTGGCCCATATCCATCAGCCGGGGCAAACCGCCGATGGTACCCAGATCCAGATCGTTGAAGCGGTACTTGCCGCAGCCAAGGGTCAGGACGACGGTATCGGCAGGGGTTTTCTTCACGAATTCGGTGTAGTAGTCCCGGCCGGAGCGGATGCCGTCACAGCCGCCCACCAGGAAGAAGTGGCGGATGGCGCCGGCCTTCACAGCCTCGATGACCTTATCCGCCACGCCCAGGACAGTGCCACGGGCAAAGCCGGTTATGACGGTGGCACCGCCGTTGATGCCTGTCATGGGGCGGTCTTCGGCGTAACCACCCAGCTCCAGTGCCTTTTCAATGACGGGCGTGAGGTCACGATCCTCACCGATATGGACGGAATTGGGAAAGGACACAGCCTCGCTGGTAAAAACACGGTCTGCGTAGCTGGCCTTGGGCGGCATCAGGCAGTTGGTGGTGTAGAGGATGGGAGCGGGAAGCTCTGCAAACTCCTTCTGCTGGTTCTGCCATGCGGTGCCGAAGTTACCCTTCAGGTGGGGGTACTTCTTCAGCTCCGGATAGGCGTGAGCGGACAGCATTTCGCCGTGGGTGTAGATGTTGATGCCCTTTCCTTCCGTCTGCTCCAGCAGGCACTTCAGGTCGTAGAGGTCGTGGCCGGTGATAACGATGAAGGGGCCCTTCTCGATGGTCAGAGACACGGTAACAGGAGCGGGTGTGCCGTAGGTTTCCGTATTGGCCCGATCCAGCAATGCCATGATGGTCAGGTTCTTTTCGCCCGCCTCCATGATAATGGGCAGCAGCTCCTCCATCCCCCAGTCCTCGCCCAGGGCAAACAGCGCCTTGTACAGGAACTGATTCACGGCTTCGTCCCGGTAACCCAGGACGCTTGCGTGGTAGGCGTAAGCGGCGATACCCCGGATGCCGAAGAGGATCAGGGATTTCAGCGACCGAATATCCTCCTGGGCGTTCCACAGTTTCTTCATGTCGTAGTCGGCGGTACGGCCGCAGGCATTTTCGCAGGTGGCACAGTCAGGAACCATCCGCTGCTTTTCGGCATGGACCCGGTCGATCAGACCCCGAAGAGCCTCGTCGTCGAAGTTCACATTGGTCAGGGTGGAGAACAGGCTTTCCTGCACCAGCTTATCATCTGCGGAGCCGGTAGTGCCGCCGTCTGTTGCTCTGGCCAGGCCGATCAGGGCCCCGGTCAGCGCATCCTGAAGCGCAGCGTCAGCGGCAGTTTTTCCGCAGACACCGGCCTTGCCGGTACAGCCGCTGCACCCAGCGGTCTGTTCGCATTGAAAGCAAAACATTTGAGGATCCATTTGGGGTTCTCCTTATATCATTTTTTATTTCATTTTTCCATCAGTGGTAATCGTAAGCGTTCGGAAGGGGATTTCCTTCCCGCTGCTGTCAAGCGCTCGTTCAACCGCTTTTTCCAGCCCGCCGCAGCAGGGGACTTCCATCCGAACCAGAAGAATGTCCCGAATGTCATTTCCTTTGAGGATCTGAGACAGCTTTTCCGAATAGTCCACACCGTCCAGCTTGGGGCAGCCGATGAGAGTGATGCGGCCGACGATAAAATCCTCATGGAAAGAGGCATAAGCATAGGCCGTGCAGCTGGCGGCGATCAGCAGGGACGCCCCCTGAAAGTAAGGGGCCTGGATAGGGGCCAGTTTGATTTGGACGGGCCATTGAGACAGCCGGCTTTCGGTCTGCGCTGCATAACAGTCGCAGCTTTGACGGGGAATGCTTCGTGCTTCTGTCCCCGGACAGCCACAGGGGAGCGGATGCTCCTGTTTCTTTGCCAGAACTGCTGCATGGTCGTAAGCAGCGGCTTCCCGCTCTGTAAAAGAGATCGCTCCCGCCGGACAAGCAGGCAGACAATCCCCAAGACCGTCGCAGTAATCGTCCCGGAGCAAAATTGCTTTCCCATTTTCCAGACCGATAGCCCCTTCGTGGCAGGCTTCCACGCAAATACCGCAGCCGGTACAGGCGTCTCTATCAATTTCAATGATTCTCCGAATCATGTTCATTCCACCTCCATTTGTTGTTCCGGTTGACACCGTACTTGAATGATACTAAAATTTAAGCAACAAGTCTGTTTGATTTCAAACAAGGAGACTGAAAATGAAAGCATATTTATCGCTTTTGAAGCATACCCCCTTTTTTATGGCCATGTCAGATGAGGAGATCCTGTCGATCCTTCAGTGTATGAGCGCTGTTGTAACACCCTATCCCAAGGGTAGCTATATCCTGAGAGCTGGAAACAGCACCGAGGTCATGGGAATTGTCCTATCCGGCTCCGCAGTCATTGTTCAGGAGGATGTGTGGGGACATCGGAATATTCTGGACATTCTTTCTCCCGGAGATTCCTGTGGGGAGGTATTCGCCGCCTCCATGGGGAGTGTGCTGAATGTGAGCGTGGTCGCCGAAGCCGATTGCCAGGTGTTGCTATTGAACATCAACCGCATTCTCTCAGCCTGTTCAAATACCTGTTCCCACCATGCTCAGCTGATCCGCAATCTGGTCAATGTGATCGCAGGCAAATCTCTGCGGATGCATGATAAAATCAATCATATCAGCAAACGATCTACCAAGGAAAAGCTCCTGTCTTACCTGTCATCGGAAGCAGACCGGTGCGGCAGCCTGTCCTTTACCATCCCCTATAACCGCCAGCAGCTGGCGGACTACCTCTGCGTCGAACGGGCCGCCATGTCGGTGGCGCTTTCTCAGATGCAAAAGGATGGGATACTTCAGTACAGCAAAAACAAATTCACGTTGTTCACATATTCATCGGATTGATTTAGAATGAGCCGGCTTTGAGAAACGGAAAAACAATTTTGCATAATAACGCAAGCCGCCTGTGCGGGCATGGGAAATGCTCGTACAGGCGGCTTTTTGGGTGTCTATCTATTTTTAAAATGATAATTTTAATTACTTGACCGAATCGGTTATTGGTGTTATATTATAAATAACCGATTCGGTTATTTCGTTGAAAGGCAGGGATCAAAGTGGAAAAATTTTTGGCGCTGACGGAAGAAAAGAAAATGACGATCCTGAACGCAGCACTTCAGTGCTTCGGAAAATTTGGTTATGAAAAAGCATCCGTCAATGATATTGCAGTGGCTGCTCATATCTCCAAGGCATCCATGTTTCAGTATTTCGGAAGCAAAAAACAGCTCTATATTTATCTGCTGGAATACTGTAAAAAGGTCATTGAAGAAATATTTGAAAAAGCACATCTGGATTCCAAAACGGATTTGTTCGACAGGATCCTGGCATCCAGCCGCATGGAAATGGAGAGCTTCCAAAATCAGCCCTTCACCCTGCAGTTTATTACCAGCGTCTGGGAAGAAACTTCTCCCGAAGTAGCCGATGCGCTGGTGATTCTGACAGAGGAAGCCTGCAGCTTCAGAAACGATATGGTTCTTCGGGAGGAGGACGCTTTGAAATTCAAAAACCC
>JBGUPU010000006.1:0-2016 GCA_045130475.1 Lachnospiraceae bacterium | reverse complement strand
AGTTTTTGACAGGCAGAAAGGAAATACCATGAAGAAAACAATCTCTGTTTTGCTGGCGGCGGTATTGTTGTTCAGCCTTGCTGCCTGCGGCTCGGCAGCGCAAACGAAGCCTGCTTCTCAGCAGACACAGGAGAGTGTCGCCGAAACCGCAGCACCGCATCCCACAGAGGAAACGACAGCGCAGGAGGCTGCGGTTACCGATGAAGTCTCCGAGGAGTCTGGAAGCGAGATACTCGTGCTCTTCTTCTCCCGCACCGGGGAGCAGTACAATGTGGGAGTGATCGAAAAAGGCAACACCGCCATCGTGGCTGAGATGATAGCAGAATCGACCGGAGCGGATTTGTATGAGCTTCTCCCGGCAGACGATCACTATCCCACGACCTACAAGGAACTGACCGACGTTGGCCTGCAGGAACAGAGAGCCGGAGCCCGTCCGGCCTATGCCGGGGAGCTTCCTGACTTTGAAAACTACGGTACGATCTTTATCGGTGCCCCTGTATGGTGGGGCGACTGGCCGATGATCATGTATACCGTGTTTGAAAGCACCCCTCTTTCCGGGAAAACGCTGATCCCGTTCTCCACCCATGCGGGCAGCGGCCTGTCAGGCTTTGACCGAAGCCTTGCCGCAGCCTTTCCGGAATGCAGCATAGCGAAGGGACTTGCCATTGCCGGTACCGATGTGCAGAATAACCCCGACAAAGTGCGCGTCACGGTCACAAGCTGGCTGAGCGAGCTGGTCTTGTGATATGCCAAAGAGAAAGATTCTTGACGCCGCCATGGTGCTCCTGCTGCCTCTGTTAATGGCCTACTCTCTGATCGGGGAGGCCTTCCACGAAGTGGCGGGAACGCTGATGCTGGCGCTGTTCATCCTGCATCATTGGATGAATCGCGCATGGTGGAAGAGCCTGCTCAGAGGGAAATATTCGCCGCAGCGCGTTTTTCGGACGGCGCTGAATCTTTTGCTCCTGATCTTCATGATCGCCCAGCCACTGTGTGGTATTCTGATAAGCAAGCACCTGTATACTTTTCTGCCGACTGATGGAGTTTCCTCTGTCGCACGTGCCATCCATCTGCCCCTGGCCAACTGGGGTTTTGCCCTGATGAGTCTCCATGCTGGAACCCATCTGGGCGCGATGCTGCCAAAGGAGAAAAAGGCCATCATCCTTGGCTTTCTTGCGGCTATCTCCCTCTACGGAATCTATGCATTCTTCAAGCGGCAGATCCCTGCCTATATGTTTCTGCGGCTTCCCTTTGCATTTTTTGACTATTCCGAAGTGCGCTTTTTCTTTTTCACTGACTATCTGTCTGTTATGGTTCTTTTTGCGACACTGGGATTTGTGTTCGTTCACGGCTTTCAAAAGAAGCAGGGACTTACCGACCTTCGCTGAACAGTGACGTTAAGAACAGCGCACCAGGCCGTGTGAAGTGTCCCCCATGCGAAGCATGCACTCCCCCACCGCCTGATCCAAAGAAAAAGATCATTGAATACTTGAAGAAACACATGGGTGTTACGTTTACCGAAGAGGAGATGGACACTTTTCTCGAGATAGGCGATCCTAAATTACTGCTTGACGAGATCCACAGGCGGCAGAAAGCATCGCGCCGTGGGAAGGGCCGTCGATCTTCTGTGAAGAACCATGAAAAGGGTCACCATCCCTCTGTGAAGATTATTCCTGCCACAAAATAGCCCCGTCAGAAAGATTTTAGATGAGAAAAGCAAAAAGCTCGACCATGAGTTCGCATTCAGGGGTTATTTTTCTTTTTTCCTAATATTATTAGCCTACTCTATTCAATTTCTTTTGATGAACTATATCTGCTTTTCTTCCGGTGCCTACCGGTTTCGTCAACGACAATATTGCTCCGCCGTCTTTTCTCTTCCTGCACAGCAGTAAAAATCTCACGCGGAATAATAGCTGGATGGTTGTCAGTCGCTAGATATCCTCCGGAAATTTCAATTTTTCCTTTTCGCTGACCCTGCGGTTTCGCCACACGGACATCGCCGACATATTTTTCGTT
>JBGUPU010000005.1:0-44740 GCA_045130475.1 Lachnospiraceae bacterium | reverse complement strand
CCGGCCGCTCGCCAAGGCCCTTCGGCTGTTTGTGCAGCTTGACGAGACTCAGAGCCATCAGATACCTTTTGACCTTTACATCATATTTATGACATCACTGCATAAATGTAAGATCAGAACAGCTCGACAGCACCTGTTACGTCGCCGTTGATCACATAGTATGCCTTGCCTTCTTCGGGCTTGACATAGATATCAACAGAAGTGACTTCACCGTCAAAGGCAGCTTTGACTTTCTCGATAACAGCTTCATATGTAATGCTCTGATCAGCAGAGGACTGGATAACGAAATTCGGAACTACCTTTTTCTTGCGTGTTCTGGCTGCAGGTGCCTTCTTGACAGCCTTCTTCTCTGTTGCTGCGGCTGCTGCAGCAGCCTCTTTTTTAGTTACTCTGGCCATAGTATGCGCCTCCTGTAATAATGATTAGTGCGTAAAATAAATAACGCACAATAATTTAGTATGAATATTTCAAATTGTCAAGTTTTTCCTTTTTAGCATTTTATAGACATAGGGCAGAAAGAGGCGGGATGGCCGGAATCGACGATTTTTGTTGCACGACATTGTGATTTCTTATATCCTGATTTTAGCTGCATGCTGAAAGATGTTTTTATGAGGTTACAGCTATGGAATATGGATCACTGACACTGATCCCGATTGTTTTTATCATTGTGACAGCGATCGCGACAAGAAAATCCTTTGAGTCGCTGATGGCCGGCTCCGTCATCGCCTGTATAATCATGCACGGCAAAGGCTTTTTCCTTCCGTGGGTGGATATTTTTCTGGAGGCTCTCTCGGATCCGGAAAACCAGTGGGTCATTCTGGTGTGCGGGCTTTTCGGAAGCCTGATCGCGCTTTTAAGGGAATCAAAGGGAACGAGCGGCTTTATCCGCATCGGGGAACGGCTGTGCAGGACAGGCCGGGGCGCCTTGCTGGGAACTTTTGTCCTGGGGGCAGTGATCTTCGTGGACGACTATCTCAACATGCTGACGGTCGGAACCTGTATGCGGCCGATCTGCGACCGCCGCAAGGTCCCGCGGGAGGCACTGGCCTATCTGCTTGACTCCACAGGGACACCGATCTGCGTACTGCTTCCTTTCTCCACATGGACTGCTTTTTACATTTCCCTTTTTATGAAGGAAAAAGCCGTACAGGCCATGGGCTTTACCTCCGGCCTGGCAATGTATATGCAGACCATCCCCTTCATTTTTTACGCAATTATCACGGTTATCATGGTCTTCCTGTTCGCCATGGGATGGATGCCGAAAATAGGACCCATGAAAAAAGCCTATGAGCGTGTAGAGGAGACCGGAAGGACCTTCAGTGAGGCGAGTGAGAAATATAATCAGGAGACGGAAGATGAGAAAGCAGAGGGGAGCATTTGGGATTTCCTGCTGCCGATCCTTGTTCTGATCGTGATCACGATCGTTTCAGATGATATCCTCGCCGCAGTCATTGTGACACTGGCTCTCTGCCTCTTGCTGTATGTCCCGCGAAAGAAGATGACTTTTTCAGAGTGGAGTGAACTTCTGATCAGCGGCTTCTGCGAGATGATGCCGACGCTGGCGATCCTGGCCGGAGCCTTTACGGTGGCGCGCTGCTGTAATGCCATGAAGCTTCCGGAATATGTCATCTCCACAGTACAGCCTTTTGTCACGCCGCAGACCTATCCGATGATCATTTTTCTGGTTGTGTCTGTCCTGACATTTGCCACCAGCTCCACCTGGGGCATCTCCACGATCGTCATTCCGATCATTATCCCCCTGGCGGCAGCGGTCGATGCAAATCTCATCCTCACCATGGCGGCGATTCTGTCAGGCAGCACTTTCGGAAGCCATGCCTGTTTTTATTCGGATGCGACGGTGCTCGCCTCCGCCGCTTCAAGGATTGAAAACATGGAGCACGCTTTTACGCAGATCCCGTATGCGGCAATCGGTGCGGTGCTCACCTGTTTCTGTCTCCTGGTCAGCGGCATTGCTATGGGATGACGGAGGCTTCAGGACGTCATGTACCAGCCGGATGGTACTCACTGGAAGATAATAAAGGCGATTAATAATTAATATACAAAATAAGCGCATTTTTGCAGAAACTATTGTATAATAGTACTAACAGGCAGGCGTTATGCTATCAGGATAGAAATTAATTCGAATTGAGGGAGGTTAATATGCAGAGTTATACAAAGATGCGTTCTACCCGGCACCATGATGTTATTATGAAAGTGATCCCCGGACATTTTGTAACTCCGAACTCTCATATCAATTATTATATCGATATGACGACGATGAAGACTAGACAGAATGAAGCAATGGCCGCTGCACGCGCTATGAGTGAGAACTATGTGGCCAGCACAGTCGTGGATACGATCGTCTGCATGGACGGCACAGAGGTTATCGGCGCATACATGGCTGAGGAACTTACCCGCGCGGGCATTATGTCCATGAATGCGCATAAAACAATTTACATCATGTCTCCGGAGTACGATCTTTCGGGCCAGATGATTGTCAGAGAAAACAATCAGATGATGGTCCGCGGCAAACATTGCCTGCTTCTGCTCGCATCCGCTACAACAGGTCAGACTATCGCCCGTGCGCAGAAGTCAATTGACTACTATGGCGGCACAATCGTCGGCATTTCGGCGATCTACTCGGCAGTCAGCAAGGTCATGGATTACCCTGTCCATGCTCTTTATACAACAGCTGATCTTCCGGATTACAAATCCTATCAGCCTGCCAACTGCAAGATGTGCCAGAACAACGAGCCCATCGACGCCATCTGCAACGGCTTCGGTTATTCCAGGCTCTGATCCAAACAGGGGCTCAGAGTGTGTCCTGCCAGGGATACCTCCTGTGTCTGTGAGGATAAATGTTTATTCTTTATCGCGCACTGCCCTCAAGTGAGGCTTGAAGACTGCTGTACACACCCCGTCCCGGATGTGTACAGCGTTTATTTTTATGCGTATGATTATTGCATACAAAAATGCAAAATGTTGACAAGGAAAGGATTAGGCGCTATATTCTTATAGAACAAAGGCGTTCGGAGGTTCGTCTCCGGACGTTTTTTTTGAGCAAGTGACAATCTGTTCGTTTAAAGTGATAAAACGATATAGTGGTTCTGCCTGTCTGTGATGATGCCTTTTGGGAGCATGCTCGATCAGACGAAAAAGACCGGGGAAAGACTTTATCACATAGAAACTGCTCAAGACAGGAGCGGCAGGCAGCTGCCTGCTGTTCAAAGCGGCACATAAAGGGTTCTATAAGGAGGAAACAATGTCGGGGTTACTAGCGACGGGAAACGGTATGGCAGCCGTCACTGCCATTGAAAAGATCACAAACATCAACGGTGCGGTAAACGGATTTGTATGGGGACTCCCCATGCTGATCCTGCTGGTCGGAACCGGTATTTTGATGACTCTTCTGACCAGGTTCTTCCAGATCACACACATCAGGCACTGGTTTTCCAAGACCATTGGAGCCGTGTTTACAGACCGCCACGTCACGGCGCATACGGCAAAGGACGACAAGTCCATCAGCCAGTTCCAGAGTCTTTGCACGGCACTGGCGGCGACGATCGGTACCGGTAATATCGCCGGTGTCGCGGCTGCGATCGTCTCGGGCGGACCGGGAGCGATCTTCTGGATGTGGATCGTTTCTTTCTTCGGAATGATGACAAACTTCTCCGAAAACGTCCTGGGTATTTACTATCGCCGCAAAAATGAAGTCGGCGAGTGGTGCGGAGGAGCCATGTATTATCTGCACGACGGTCTCGGCTCAAAGCCCGGATGCAAGCAGATCGGCGCGGTTCTCGCAGTGCTCTTCAGTGTCTTCTGTACGATTGCCTCCTTCGGTATCGGCAACATGAGCCAGGTCAACACCATCAGCGCCAACCTCAACCAGGTATTCACCATTCCTACCTATATCACAGGTATCATTCTGATGATCCTGGCTGCACTCGTCATCATCGGCGGTATCAAACGTATCGCCGCAGTCACAGAGAAACTCGTCCCCTTTATGGCCATTGCCTATGTGGCAGGCGCCCTGATCATCGTGATCGTGCATATCGGCACGATCCCTGCAGTCTTTGCCTCCATTATCCGCGGTGCCTTCGCCATGAAGGCTGTCGGCGGCGGCATCACAGGTTACGGCATCAAGCTGGCTGTCACCTGGGGTATGAAGCGAGGCGTCTTCTCCAACGAGGCCGGTCTTGGTTCTTCCGTTATGGTCCACTCCGCCTCCAACATCCGCGAGCCTGTCATGCAGGGTATGTGGGGTATCTTTGAAGTTTTCGCGGACACCATCATTGTATGTTCCCTGACCGCATTCGCCATCCTTTCCAGCGGTGTTGTCGACCTCAATACCGGTGAGATGATCTCCGATTCCGCCAGCACGGCGCTGGTCTCCGAGGCATTCTCTTCCGTATTCGGCAAGGCCGGCGGTGCATTCATCGCTCTGGCCATCCTGCTCTTTGCCTTCTCCACTGTTCTGGGATGGAGCCAGTACGGCATGCGAGGATTCGAGTACCTTTTCGGCACAAAAGCTACCATCATCTACCGCACGATCTTCGTGCTCTTCATTTTTGTCGGATCCACAATGGAGCTGCAGCTGGCATGGGATCTTTCCGATACCTTCAACGGTCTCATGGCCATCCCCAACCTGATCGGCGTTCTCGCCTGCAGCGGAACGGTCTTCGCAGTCACCAGGAACTATGTGGACCGTGTCATCCACCACAAGGATATCGAGCCCATGTATTCCGCTCTTGACCACGTGCAGGAAATGCACAAGAGAGAGATTGCCCAGGCTAAGAAGGCAAAGAAGAAAAAGAAATAAGGAATTCAGTCCTGCAGGATAGACAGATGTCTGCCTGATCAGAAGTCGGTTATGATCCCGGCACTGTGTCTTTGGTTGACATCGATGATTTTCAGCGATATATTACTTAATGGATATAAGGCGTCCGGAGCCGCGTCTCCGGGCGCCTGTTTTATCCAGGAGGGAAAGACCTCTGAAGGCCTCAGAAGACCTCTGTTTCCATTACCGGGGCACCGGGAAGACAGGAGCGGGTCTTGAGCAAAGCGGGGAAACAGGAAGGGGGTAATGATCATTGAAATTTCAGATAAAAAGTGAAAAGAACGGATATCACAGCACGCAGAGGACTATTTACGGAAGGATTCCCGCGTCGGAATTCTATGGGTTTGTACTTGGTATCGCTCTTGGCTATATAATCCGCGGTGTTGTCAACCTGAGCGGCCTCATGGAGATCAACAACAGCGATCTGGCATTTGTGTTCTGCGCCATCGGCGTTGCGATCGGCTGGTGGTATGACCAGAAATACTTCATGGTCAAGGATGAGCCGGAGGAGGGCGCTGAAGAGGCGGCAGAAGGCGCAGGAGCAGAAGCTGCAGTCTCTGTATCGAAGGCGGAAACACAGGCACCTGCAGAACGCGAAGTGATTGAGGGTACTTCCACGCAGGATACACTCAGGCAGATGTTTGCCCGCAATGCAGAGGAAGACAATGAGGATGGAGAAGAAGGATGAATAAAAGGAAGGGAACCCACAGCACACAGAAAAAATACTTCAATACGATTCCCAAATCGGAGTTTTACGGTATTGCACTGGGCTACGCGCTCGGCCTGATCCTGGGCGGTCTGCTGAGACTGGAGTCGCAGATTCCTCAGCTGGCTATAGCAGTTCTTGGCTTCGGAATCGGCTATTATATTGACAAAAAATATTACCAGGAGCCCGACGAGCCCTATGAAGACGCTCAGGAGCCGGGTGATGAGGAAGAAGCGGAGGATTCTGAATCCGCAGAAGCTGAAGCTTCAGAATCTGATTCTTTCGAAGAATAAGAGATCCGGAAGGGAAAAGGCGGTGTACAGCCGGGATGCGGGCGGTACGGGGTTTTTGACGGAAAGGATTGACCCGGAATGCAGAAGACCAGAGAAAACAAGATGGGCACCATGCCTGTAAAAAAACTGATCATCACGATGTCATTGCCCATGATGGTGTCGATGCTGGTGCAGGCCCTTTACAATGTCGTGGACAGTATGTTTGTCGCGCGGCTCTCGGAGGATGCCCTGACAGCAGTCACCCTGGCTTTCCCCATGCAGAATATGCTGATCTCTTTTGCAGCAGGCACAGGCGTCGGCATCAATGCCCTTCTGTCCAAGTCATTGGGAGAGAGGCGGTTTGAACGCGCGGATGAAGCTGCCAACAACGGTCTGTTTCTGGCTGCCCTGACCTATATCCTTTTCCTGCTGATCGGCCTGTTCGGCGCAGGTCCCTTTATCGGGACACAGATTAAAGACGCTGTCGTACAGGAGTACGGAACCATCTATCTGAGGATCGTCCTGTGTATGTCCTTCGGCGCGGTTTTCCAGGTTACTTTTGAAAGGCTGCTGCAGTCCACGGGCCGCACTTTCTACAGCATGATCTCCCAGGCGACAGGCGCCATCATCAATATTATCTTTGACCCGATCATGATCTTCGGCCTCTTCGGCTTCCCGAAACTGGGCGTCGCCGGCGCAGCGCTGGCAACAGTGCTGGGACAGGTGGTGGCAGCCTGCATCAGCTGCTATCTCAATATTACAAAGAACGAGGATATCCATATATCCATCCCGCAGATGCTGCATCCTTCCGGGGAGATTATAAAAAAGATTTACTTTGTCGCTGCGCCGTCCATCCTGATGATGTCCATCGGTTCCATCATGACCTATGCCATGAACCAGATCCTCGGTGCCTTCTCCAAGACGGCGACAGCAGTCTTCGGTGTATACTTCAAGCTCCAGAGCTTCTTCTTCATGCCGGTCTTCGGTCTGAACAATGGACTCATTCCCGTGCTTGCCTACAACTACGGCGCGCGCAGGAGCGACCGCATCAAGGAGGCTTTGAAGTTCTCCATGAGCCTGGCTGTGGGCATCATGCTCTGCGGAACTCTGGTCTTCCACCTGTTCCCGCAGGCACTGCTGGGCATGTTCAATGCCTCCGAAGAAATGACCCGTATCGGCGTCCCTGCCCTGAGGATCATCTCTCTTTCCTTTAGTCTGGCGGGCGCCTGTATCGCCATGGGCTCCATCTTCCAGGCCTTTTCCTACAGCTACTACTCGCTGATCGTTTCTGTCGGACGACAGCTGGTCGTTCTGATCCCGGTCGCCATGTTCCTGTCTACATTCGGAGAAGTCACCCTCATCTGGTGGGCCTTCCCCATCGCGGAACTGATGTCGGCACTGCTGTCCATCATCTTCTTCCTGCGGCTCTATAACAGGACCGTGAAGACCCTGTAATTCATTTGTATTCCATATTGGAATATCTGCAATCCATATCATATAGAGATAACAAAGCAAAAGCACCGGTAATCCGTATGGGATGCCGGTGCTTTTTTGACGGATTCAGGGGAGCTGCTTTCTTCTTTCAGCGGATACCATGCTCCTTGTCCATTGTCAGTATGCGGTCGGCCAGGCTGTCGGCAAGAGATCGGCTGTGTGTGGCGGCCAGGATGAGGCGGTCCTTTCCCTTGAGGGAGAGGATGCAGTCGGAGATCCAGCGCTGTCCCTCTTCGTCCAGTCCGCCCAGGGGCTCGTCCATGATCAGAACCTGCGGCTCCATGGCCAGGACTGCGGCCAGGGCACAGCGCTTTTTTTCGCCTCCGCTCAGGTGGAAGGGGGCGCGGTGCCGCATTGCGGTCAGGGAGAGCATTTCCAGATAGTGGTCAGTTCGGGCGTGCACCTCTTCTTCGGAGAGACCCAGCTGCCAGAGGCCGAAGGCGACTTCGTCCTCGACACTGCGGGTGAAGAGCTGTGTCTCGCTGTTCTGGAAGAGATAGCCGATGCGGCGGTGGAAGGCAGCCGCATTTTTTTTATTCCTGAGATAGCTTTCCGTAATGGGCTGATTGTCCAGCAGGTAGCTGCCGGATTGGGGGAAGGCCAGTCCGTTCAGAATACGGAAGAGAGTCGATTTGCCGCTGCCGTTGGGGCCGGTCAGGACACAGCATTCGCCTGCATACAGATGCAGGCTGACATGGTTCAGGCCCGGGGTGCCGTCGGGATAGCGATAGGTTACGTCATTTAAATCGATCATAGAGAGCTCCTGTGCCGCCCGGAGAGGGCGGCCTTTTTATGTCAAATCCATTATGAAAAAACAATGGTCTGCCTGCAGAAATGCTTCGTCTGATGAAAGACGGTCTCAGCAGCCTGTGAGGAAGAAGGCGGCCAGAAGCAGGGGGATCAGCAGGGCGTAGATATAATCCGCAGGTTCTCTTTTGTGTTTTTCATAGACCCGGAAGGTGCCGTCGAAACAGCGGCATTCCATGGCTTCGGCGACCTCCACGGCCATGATCTGAGACCGCAGAAAAACCGTGCCCAGGATACCGCCTGCTGCCTTCATCCTGGACCGGTCGTACTGCTTTCCGCCGGAGGAGACGGTGCGCAGTGTGACGGCTTCGTACATGGCCTGGCTCATGCGGCCCATGAGGTCCAGGAAGCGGACGGTCATATCCAGGGTCAGGATAAACATCTGGGGCACATGGAGTGCGTGAAAGGAAGCCGTGATCTGCTGCCAGCGCAGGTCCTCATTGAGGATTGCCAGGATCAGGACAGTCGTCAGGACCTTCATAGTGATGGTCAGCATGGTCCTTGGATGGCCCAGAAAGAATCCCGGCAGAAGGATCAGGATGGAAAAGAGAACAGGCGGGATCACCCTTTTCAGAACTCGCAGAAGGGACTTTCCCGGCAGGAGTGCCAGCCGGATCAGCTCTGCAGCTAGGACAGCGAGCACAAAGACTGCATTGTGAGAAAGGGCACACAAAAGGATGCACCAGAGGGCTGTGAAGAGCCGCAGAGCCGGTGCAGCTTTTTTCAGGAAGCCTTTCCCTGTATTATGTTCCGGAATCTGCCCGGGAAGGTCTTTCTCAGAGAGAAGAGACAGGATTTTCAGGATGGATTCAGTCATAGAATGATAGTTGAGGATGGGAGACAGCGGGAGACACAGAACCGTCCCCTGTCTCCCGGTCTCCCCAGTAGAAGACCGGATGGGGAGATGATGTATTCCCCATCCGGTCATCATTTTTCATTATACATCTCAGGCGGCGGACTCTCCAACCTTTTTTGAGGCGAGCGCAGCGGCGGCGCGGAAGATGATCAGCAGCAGAGCAGTGCCGATGACAGCTGCCAGGATGTAGGCGGTCCAGTCGGGCAGGCCCTCCAGCGAGTAGTCCGGCAGAATGGCTTCAAAGGAGAAGCCCTTGAGCATTCCTTCGGGGGTGTATCCGGCGCCGGTAGCGGCGATCTCGTCCACGCCCCATTCGCCCCAGGCGGTGCCCTCCGCAAGAAGTCCCAGAGGTGTCAGCACGATCAGGGCGCCGAGCAGGACTTTGAGGGGAAGATCCCCCTTTGCATTTCCGGAAGCAGCGGGAGCGGCAGGATCAGCAGAAACCTGCTGTCTGACAGCTGCGGAGGAGGTGTCGGCCATTGTCGCGTAGACGAAGGACAGAATGGCGACGGTGAAAATGACTTCGGCAAGTCCGAAGATGGTCAGATGGCCGATCATCATGCCGGGAATGGCGATGCGCAGATCATAGGGGCAGTAGAGAGCATTTCCTGCCGCGTCTCTGAAGAGCATGGGCTGAATGCCGAATTCGATGGCCGCGCACAGGGCCGCTGCATTGATGCCGGCATAGGAGCCGATGGCTGCCCCGATCAGGTTCTTTTTTCTATTGCCGGGGTCGGAAGCCTGCGGGAGGGTTCCGGCGCCGGAGGCTGCCATGATGCCGGATGAATTCCTGAGACCGGGCGAGATCATGCAGGCCACTGCGTAACCCACAAAGGGCAGGACGAAGGCCATGTTAAAACAGTTGGCGCCGAAGGCCAGGATGCCTCCGTCTCCGAAGATCAGAGCCTGCAGCAGGAGCGCCATGCTGACGCTTATACAGGCCGCGTAGGGCCCCAGCAGAATGGCGATCAGGGTGCCGCCCACCGCATGGCCGGTGGTACCTCCGGGAAGAGGAATATTAAACATCATCCCCAGGAAGGAAAAGGCTGCGCCCACTCCCATCAGGGAGACCTTTTTGAGGGGCAGCTCCAGACGGATCTTTTTGATGGAAACAGCCCATGCGGGAATGACGGCCGCTGTCATGACGGCGCAGGTCTGGGGGCTGAGGTAGTGATCGGGAATATGCATAGGATCTTCCTTTCTTGATGATTACAGGTCTTTCATGCCGGAGCGCGGCCCAGGCCTCCGCTGATCCCATCGGAGAAACCCGTTTCGGGCTCTCTCCACGGGTGTCGCTCTATCGAGCAGCATGGCAGTCGGGCGCGAACAAATACTTGTCAAGTGTAGATTAATTTTATCAGATGAAAAAAAACGCAGGAAGCGGGGCGGGGGGATAAGAATTGTATCGTTTATTGCCAAGGGATGTTATAATATAACTTGGCGAAAACTATCTGTTTTTGAAATCACGGGGTACAGATGAACGAAAATACAGAAGAGAGAGCGGATGCTCTTATAAATCCGGATGCAGGCGATCTGCATACCCACAGTCATATAGATGAGAACGGCAACATATATACGCACAGCCATTCTTATGGTCAGTCAGGTCACGGACATCATCATGTCCACAGTCCCGAGGAAAAAAAGGCTGTCCTCAACAGACTCTCCCGGGCCATCGGTCATCTGGAATCAGTCAAGCGGATGGTGGAGCGGGACGAGGACTGCAGCGAAGTGCTGATCCAGCTGTCGGCAGTCCGAAACGCGATCAACAACACCGGCAAAGTGATCATAAAAAACCACATCAGTCACTGTATTGTAGAAGCGATCGAGCAGGATGATCTGGAGGCGGTCGAAGCGCTTAACCACGCGATCGATCATTTTATCAAGTGACAGGCAGGGGGCTGTATTTACAGTTATGGAAGACAGATTTTCCAGGAGCAGGATGCTTTTGGGCGAACAAGCTTTGCAAAAGCTCGCATCGTCGAGAGTCGCGGTCTTTGGGGTCGGCGGCGTGGGAGGTTATGTTGTGGAGGCACTGGCCAGGAGCGGAGTCGGCAGGATCGACCTGATCGACAACGACACGGTGGCGCTCTCGAATTTCAACCGCCAGATCATAGCGACAATGGACACTTTAGGCCGGGACAAGGTTGATGTCATGGCGGAGAGGATCCTCTCCATCAACCCGGAGGCTGTCGTGTACCGCCACAAATGCTTTTACCTGCCGGAGACAGCTGACAGGTTTGATTTTTCTGCCTATGATTATGTCGTGGACGCGATCGACACTGTGACAGGCAAGATCCAGCTCATCCTGCAGGCCAAGGAGGCGGGGGTGCCTGTGATCAGTGCCATGGGCGCAGGCAATAAGCTTGATCCTGCCCGGTTTGAAGTCGCCGATCTCTATGAGACATCTGTTGATCCCCTGGCACGCGTGATGCGCCGTGAACTGAAAAAACGTGGAGTGGACGAGCTGAAAGTCGTATATTCAAAGGAAAAACCGATTCAGCCCGCAGCGGAGACACAGGAAGAGGAAAAGGCTGCGGCAGTTAAGCCGGGAGCCGGAGCGGAGGACGGCGGCCATCAGCGCCGGTCGACCCCGGGGAGTCTCTCCTTTGTTCCCTCTGTGGCAGGACTGATCATTGCAAGTGAAGTAGTCAAAGATTTATGTGCGGACGCAGGCAGGGTAAAGTGCGATTGAGCGCAAGGCGCAGCGGCGCGGCATTATGTTTCTGGGCGGTGTATGCCTGAAAGAGCAGAGCGCCGGAACCAGGCGGAACAGGACCGGATGACATGGATAATTCGATGAAGAACCAGAAGATCATACAAAACAGCATCATCACGGACATGTCGGAAGGCGTCATGGCGATCCGCTTTGACGGAACGATTGCCCTGGTCAATGACGCATGTCTGGAGATCCTCTGCCGCAAAAGAGAGGAGCTGGTGGGCAGAAAGTTTGCCAACTGCTTTTTTGCGGAAGAAGAGAATGAAGCTTTTACAGACTGCGTTCTGGATGTGATCTATAAAAAGGGCAGACGGCAGGAACGATATGTTGCCTATTATGCGGAGGGCGCGTTCAGGCAGCTCCGTATTGTCTCCTCCTATCTCAGAGAGGGGGGAAAAGCGATCGGAGTGATTCTCGTGCTCAGCGATATCACGGAGCTGACACAGATGCGGGACGCGGTCAAAGCCATGGAGAAGATCCGGGCTCTGAACGAAAGCCTGGCACTGCGCAATCAGGTACTGCAGGAGACATTTGGACGCTATCTTTCCGACGATATAGTCAGGGAAATACTGGATTCTCCGGACGGCTGGAAGCTGGGGGGACAGAAACGCACGCTCACGATCATGATGAGCGATCTCAGAGGCTTTACCATGCTCTGCGAGAAGATGCAGCCCCAGGACCTGATCTCCATGGTCAACCATTATTTTTCAGAGATGTATGAAGAAATCAGCCGCTACAACGGTACGCTGATCGAATTTCTGGGAGACGGCATGTTTGTGATCTTCGGCGCACCTGTCAGCACGGACACGCACGCTTCGGATGCGGTGGCGGCGGCCATCGGGATGCAGAACAGGATGAAGGCCGTCAACGAATGGAATATCGAGCGGGGCTATGAACCGCTTTCGATGGGGATCGGCATTAATACAGATTCCGTCATCCTGGGCAACATCGGCTCCGAGCGCCGCACCAAATACGGCGTTATGGGAGCAGCGGTCAATCTGGCCGGCAGAATCGAGTCCTATACTACCGGAGGACAGATCCTGATCTCTTCCTCTACCCGGGACATGATCCGGGAGGAACTCGGCATTGAGGATTCCCGCCTGGTCTCCCCCAAGGGGGTACAGGGCGAGATCCGCATTTACAATATCAGCGGGATCGGCCAACCCTATTCTCTTCACAGGGAAATAGAGGCCGATGAGCTGACAGTGCTGCCGGCGCCGGTGCAGGTCGGTTTTTATACTCTGGAGGAAAAACATGTCACCGGCGGATTGAAGCAGGGAAGGCTCCTGGCTGTCTCTGAAAAGAAAGCCGTCATGGAGACGCAGGAGCAAGTGTCTGTCTATGAAAATGTGAAACTGGAAGTCGGGGACGGGCTCTATGCCAAGATCACGATGCAGAAGGATGGCCGGATTGCCCTTGCCTTTACGGCAAAGCCCGATGGTTTTGCTGAGTGGAAGAAAGAAATTGTGACAGGTGATGACAAATCTGCCGGGTGAAAGAAGGATAAAATTGACAGAAAAGAACAGACAGAATCCGATTTTTATCAATACCTGTCCTTTTGGAGGCGCTGCCTTTTCCAGAGTCCGGGATTATGCTGCTGCCTACGGGGACCGGCTGGGGTTTGAAATTCTCTCCATGTTCGACCTTCCGGAGTTTGAAGGGGAACTCCGGGGATGCCTCGATGTTCTGCAGGAGCACCGGATCGGCTTTCACGGCCCGGTGTATTTTGCGGAGCATTCAGCTGCAAAGGGGACAGAACAATACGAGGAGACCATGAGGCATGTCCTGCTGACATTCAAGTATGCGAAGATCCTAAAGAGCAGGCACTTTACCATGCACCTGAACAACTGCAGGGTCGATCCCTCGCGCAAAGCCGAGATGCTCTACAATGCACAGGAGAATTATAAGGAGCTGCAGGAGCTCTTCGGCGCTTTTGACTGCCCGATCTACGTCGAGAATACGGGCACGATCCTGCAGGGGAATATGCTTCTGGACCAGCAGGAATTTACGGATGTGTGCCGGGATAAACACTATGAGGTACTCATAGATATCGGACATGCCAACGCCAATGGATGGGATCTGTACCGTCTGATCGACGACCTGCGGCCGCAGGTCCGGGCTTATCACCTGCACAATAATGACGGCAGACATGATCAGCACAGGCGGATCCATGATGGAACCATTGATTTCACGCCGCTTCTTCAACACATTTTGCTAAAGACGCCGGAGGCGGAGCTGATCATAGAATATACGCGCAGGGATCAGGACGGGGAAGGACTGCACAGGGATATCCGTGAAGTACTCGCGGAGGTGGAGCGTTCCGGCCACATACGCTGTGATCAATGAGATCAAAATCGAACACAGATCCGCAGATAAAAGAGCGGACAATGAGAGGAGAAGTACATGCAGGAAAAAGTTTTTAAGCAGAAGGAAGTGGTTTTTTCGGAGGGTTCCATAGGAAACTGTATGTATAAGATCATAGACGGAACCGTCTCTGTCATTCTCGGTTACGGCACTAAAGACGAGAAAAAACTTGCTGAGCTCGGCGAGGGCAGTATTGTCGGTGAGATGGCTATTCTGGAAGCATGGCCCAGATCGGCGACTGTCGTTGCGGAGAGTGAAAAGGCGACTCTTCTGGAGATCAGCAGCAAAGAAGTCAGCGATTTTTTTGAAAATGATCCGGCTCAGGTCAAATTGATTCTGAAAAATCTCAGTCACCGTCTGCGCAGCCTGACCGATGACTACGGCGAAGTCTGCAAAACCATCAGCGAGATGCGCGCTACCAGAGGCGAAGCGGGGGCCAGAAAAGAGGGCCTGCTCTCAAGGATCAGTAAATTCCTCAATTCCTATTACACCTATTACCATTTGCTGGGAAACAAAGGCGCCCTCGAGGCAATGGAGAGAAATGAGGAGACCGGACAGAACACAGAGAGCCATGGCGGGATGAGCGAAAATCTGCGCTTCATAAAAGACCAGGTGATTTTCCGTCAGGGTGATGCGGGAGACTGCATGTACTATATCGGCTATGGATCCGTGGGGATCTATACAGACTACGGCACACCCGACGAGCTTCTGCTCACGGAGCTCCGTGAAGACCAGTTCTTCGGAGAGATGGGCCTGATCGAGAAGCTGCCCCGCTCTGCCACAGCCGTCGTCCTGGAAAACGATACATCCCTGACCCGCCTGACAGAGGAGGGCCTGGATCAGATGTTTAAGGAGAAACCCGCATTTGTCCTTCTTGCCCTGCAGCATATCTCCTCCAGACTGCGCAAGCTCACCAAGGACTATGCCAAAGCCTGCGGAACGCTCGCCAGAATGCATGACGAAGAGCAGGGCGGAGAGGCTCTGTCCCCTGAAGAAGAGGATATGATCAATTATTATATTGCCCTTGCACAGTGCCAGAACAACCGCTGGATGTTCTACTGATCCCCTTCTCTGCTTTGACGGGAATCATGGATCGTAAATGCTTTGCGGGAAGGAGACACAATGACAAAAAATCTTCTTGCTACACCGAAACTGGGATTTGGCCTCATGCGTCTGCCTGTGGAAAAGGATCATCCGGATGTCATCGATCATGAGCAGGTCTGCAGGATGGTAGACCTGTTCATGGAAGCGGGACTGACCTATTATGATACCGCCTTTGTCTATGGCAGGGACGGCGCTTCGGAGAAGGCTGCGAAGGCCTGCCTTGTGGACCGTTATCCGCGGGAGAGTTTCACTCTGGCGACCAAGATCAATGCCTGGCTGATGGCAGAGGACGAGAAGGCCGCAAAGGCCAGTTCTACACCAGCCTCGAGCGCACGGGGGCGGGCTATTTTGACTTTTACCTTCTCCATGCGCTTCAGTCCAATACTTATAAACAATATGACAAATATCATCTCTGGGATTACGTGGCTGACCTCAAGAGACAGGGCCTGATCAAAAACATGGGATTTTCCTTCCACGCTTCTCCCGAACTGCTGGAGCAGGTCCTCACAGAACATCCGGAAGTGGACTTTGTCCAGCTGCAGCTCAACTATGCGGACTGGGAGAACCCCTCTGTGACATCCCGCGCAAACTATGAAGTGGCGCGCCGCCACAACAAGCCCATCGTTGTCATGGAGCCTGTCAAGGGAGGCACACTTGCGAATCCTCCCGCGCCGGTCCGGAAGATCCTCGAAGAAGCGGATCCCCATGCCTCCCTGGCTTCCTGGGCTATCCGCTATGTCGCTTCCCTCCCCGGGATCCTGACGGTTCTGTCCGGTATGTCCAACGTGGAGCAGATGACAGACAACCTGTCTTATATGCGGCCGGGTGTCTTCCGCCCTCTTGACGAGGCGGAGCAGGAGACCATCCGCAGAGCCCAGGAGGCACTTGCGGCGATCCCCTCCATCCCCTGTACAGGCTGCAGTTACTGCGAGCCGGGATGTCCCATGAACATTCCGATCCCTGATATATTTGACGCCAGAAACCGTCAGATGGTCTATGGGAAGATGGAAGAGGGTCAGAATGTCTACAACCGGGACACCAAAGACAAGGGAAAAGCCTCCGACTGCATCGCCTGCGGCCAGTGTGAGGGCGCATGCCCCCAGCGGATCAATATCATCGAGAGACTTCAGGACTGTGCCGCTGTATTCGATTAAAAAAATCAGTTGAAAAAGATCCGCTGCTGTGAAAAAATAAAGAATGAATCATTTCGGCAGTTCGGAACTGTCTGACGGATCTCATCATGCTTTCTGTTCTTCCGGAACTGCAGAAAAACAGAAAAGGATCGCAAACCGGATCGGGGATTGACTTATGGCAGAGACAGGACAGGATCACGCAGTGAATACTATCACAGAGCCTGCGAAACAGAAAAAACCAGGCCAGCCGCAGAATGCGGACCAGGGAAGCGGCAAAGACGAAAAGTCCGCAAAGCGCAGGAAAGCCGAGAAGGGACAGCCCGGAAAAGGCGTGAAAAAAAGCAGCACCGGGTCTGCCGGACACGGAAGTGCAAAAACGGGAAACCGCAGAAAGAAAGCTGCAGAAACAAAGAAGAAACAAAAGACAACGACGCAGTCGATCACAAAGAGTTTCGGACATGCCTTTGACGGTATCCTGTCGGGCCTGGAAGAGCGCAACATGAAGATCCACTGCACAATGGCGGCGCTGGTCGTATTTTTCGGCCTGATCCTGCACATCTCAGTGACGGAATGGTGCATCTGCCTGGTGCTCTTCGGATTGATCATGGGACTGGAACTGGTCAATACATCCCTGGAAGCCCTGTGCGACCTTGTGACAAAGGAATATCATCCTCTGGCAAAGCGGGCCAAAGATACTGCGGCCGGGGCGGTGCTGATCGCTTCGATCATGGCAGCCGCAGCGGGACTGATCATATTTATCCCCCGTCTTTTGTATCTGTTCAAAAGTATCTGACGGCAGCAGTCTTCAGAAACTGAAATACGGCGGTATGATCCCGGTAAAAGGCCGGAAGACAGAAGTTTAGAGAATTTTTCGGAAAGAGTCCCTTTTATTTCAGAAAAATTCCTGTTTAGATATTTTTCCGCCACAAATTGGCAACAAACTTCCAATACTATTCTTAATGAATCAGGTAACTGCGGCAGAGCTGTGCAGGAGCGTCACGGTAATGTCGAAAAAAATCACTGTCAGGATCGCTCCGGAAAGAGAGGAAACAAAATGGCAATGGAAAAAATCGGTGATGGTCTCAAGAAAATCCTGCTTGTCGGCATCGGTGCTGCCGCTACAACCGTGGAAAAATCCTCACAGATCATCGATGATCTCGTAAAAAAGGGTGAGATCACTGTCGAGCAGGGCAAGGAGCTCAACAAAGAGCTGCAGCACAATGTAAAGAAGACTATGGAAGCACGCAAGCTCGATGCTGAGACCATTGAGCAGAAACTTGCGAAAATGAGTGCTGATGAGATCGAGCTTCTCAAGAGCAAGATCCGTGAGGCCGAGGCAGCAATCGAGGATATTACCAATCCTGAACAGAGTGAGGAAGAGAAGGCTGAGGCTGACCTGGACGAGCTCATCAAGAAAGAAGGCTATGCACCTGCAGATGAGGGATCCGAGGAAAAGGCAGAGGCATAAGGACCGAAAAACGATCGATTCTTTACCGGAATAAGAATTTTTCCCAATAATAACATGAATTGCCCGCTGCGGGCAGGCCGCTATGGTCAGATTCCGCTGCGGGCATTTTCCTATGTGCAGCAAGGGGCAGGCTATGGAAGAGAAGGCAAAGATGGACAACAGGTCCAGAATGAAAGAAATCCGGGAGGTGCTTTTCCGCAATCACATCACACGCGGTGTGACGCCGGAAAAGCTGCGGGTTATTCTGGAGGAACTGGGACCGACCTATATCAAGCTGGGACAGATCATGTCCCTGCACTCGGATATTCTCCCCAAGGCATACTGTGACGAGCTGATCAAGCTCAATTCGGATGTTGCACCCATGCCCTTCTCGGAAGTGGAAGAGGTCATCAACCGCTCCTACCGCGAGGACTGGCATCAGGTCTTTGAATCTATCGATCCGGAACCGCTCGGCTCTGCCTCCATCGCCCAGGTACACAGGGCCAGGCTCCTGACCGGTGAGGATGTAGTCGTTAAAGTACAGCGCAGGGGCATCTATGATACGATGGCCAGGGATATCGGCCTTCTGCACAGGATCGTCCGTCTGATGCCGTCTGTCGGGGGAATCAAGAATGTCGTCGATTTGGGAATGATCCTGGATGAGATGTGGATGGTTGCCCAGGAGGAGATGGATTTCCTCAAGGAGGCGGCAAATATTGAAGAATTTACCCGGAACAATTACGGCATCGTCTATGTGCGTGTCCCCCGCCTGTATAGGGAGCACACTACCAGCCGGGTACTTGTCATGGAGTATGTCGGAGGCTGCGCTATCAACGACAGGAACCACCTTCTGAACAGAGGATATGACCTGAACGAAGTGGGACGCAAGTTTGTCAACAACTACATCAAGCAGGTCATGGATGACGGCTTTTTCCATGCGGATCCGCATCCCGGCAATGTCAAAGTGCATGACGGAAAGATCGTCTGGATCGATATGGGCATGATGGGGCGTCTTTCCACGCGCGATAAAATGCTGATGGAACGCGCCATACGTTCCATTGCCATCAGTGATATCGCCAGCCTTGAGAGCACGATTCTTGAACTGTGCGAGACCAAGGGAAAAGTGGATGACGGACGTCTTTACCGCGAACTGCGCACCCTGATTGAGCGCTACGGCAAGATGTCCCTGGGAAATATCGATATTATCGACTTCTTCATGCAGGTTCTGGAGATCATGAAGGAGAACGGCCTGAGGCTCCCCCATGGCATGACCATGCTGGCGCGCGGACTCAACCATATGCAGGGCGTCCTGACGGAGATCAGCCCCGAGATCAACATGGTGGAGATCGCTGCCGCACGCGTGCGTGAGAGTGCCTTTGAACAGTTTGACCTCAAAAAAGAGGTGAGACGCGGCGGTAAAAAGCTGTATACGGCCGCCTACAAAACGGTGGAGATCCCGCCGCTGGTCAAGAGCGCCCTGGAGGAATATCTGAAAGGGCAGGCCCAGGTCAATATGAAGCTTGACACGACCAAAGAGATGACCAACCTGCTGCGGCGGCTGATCCGCAACATCGTCATGGGTCTCTGGGTCATGGCCCTTCTGATCGGCTCCAGTATCATCTGCACGACGGACATGCGCCCCAAAATGCTGGGGATCCCGGCTCTGGGATTCTTCGGCTTCATGCTGGCGTTTGCCATCTGCCTGTATATTTTCATCCGGCACTGGTTCACGCGCAACAAATAGGCAGGAAAATAAGAAAATAACAGGAAGGAAAAGCCGGACATAGAAAAAAACGCCTTTGGCAGAATGCGGATGCATCCTGCCAAAGGCGTTTTTTTCGTAATTGTCTTGAGCACTTACTCTGCGGTACTGTCTGAGGAGGAGACACCCGCACCATTTCCGGAGGAGGCGCCGGCCGGAGTGGCGGCGGCAGGCTCCGCAGCAGCGGCAGTTGCTGCAGTGGAAGCCGTGTCGGCACTGTCTGTTTTTTCCTCTGCCAGCGAAGGGTGCATGGAGAGCTCTTCTTCGGGCATCTCGGCAAACCATTTGTCTAGGCCGTCCGCGATTGCATTGCACATAGTCTTCTGATAAGAATCCTGATTCATCCGGAGATCTTCATCGGGATTGGACATATAGCCGAGCTCGATCAGGCTTGTGGGGACTTCCGCCCAGTTGTTGCCGGTCATGGAGTCGGTCTCCCAGACATATTCCCTGTTGGCGCCCGTCTGTGTGCAGTAGGTATCCAGGAGGATCTCGGACAGGCGGACAGACGCGCTGTACAGCTCGGGATGGTAGGGGTTTTCTTTGGTGATGCACACCGTCATCGCGCCGTTGGCTTCTGTGTTCTCGGAACCGTTGGCGTGAATGCGGATAAAGGCATCCGCTTTGTTCTCGTTTGCGACGGCTGCCCGCTCGGAACAGCTGATCGGGTTGAAGGTGTCATGATGCGTGAGCTTTACTTCGTATCCGCGCTCCTCAAGCTCGGCGCGCAGCTTTTCGGCGACATCCATGGTCAGATCATATTCATGCAGGCCGCTCGCGGATCCGAAAGTGCCCTCGGTATCTGCCTCCTTCATCTCAGAGGCTCCCGGGCCTATTGGCTCCATGGTACCGGGGACCTGGGAAGCATGTCCGGGATCAAGGACGATGAGGAGGCCCTTGTCCTTGGCGGAAAAAGCGGCTTTTTCAGGGCTGTCAGGAGACCAGGACGGGTCAGAGACCTGCTTACCGGTTGTTGCCGCGGACGCGGAACCGGCGGCTGCCATTGTCCCGGAGGACTGCGCCGCAGTGCTTTCTTCAGATGCTGCTTCTGCCGTGGAGGCGGAGACAGCGGCGCTGCCTGTGTCACTTTCTGCCTGCTTTATCTGTTTTGATCCGCATCCCGACAGCAGAAGTCCCGCGCAGAGAGAGGCGGCCAGAAGTGTGCGGCCGAAGATGTGGATACGTTTTCTGAGTATTTTTTCCGTCATGGTGTTTCCTCGTTCCTGTTTTTGTAAAGTGCAGCTTGACGAGACGGTGTTCCCTTAACCGTCTTTTGACCTCAAGATCATATTATTCATGTCCGGTGAGCATTTCCCAGGTGTACCGGGTGCCTTCCGCCGTCGGGGCAAGAGGCGTCACGTAGTCGCGCGTCACCTCGCTTTCATCCGCGGTGGAGCGGATGTGGACAGAGGACTGCAGCAGAGTCACCCAGCCGTTATTGCTGACATAGGTAAATTCATCTCCGGGGGTGAAGGATCTCATCTCTTCTGTGGTCAGGTTAAACATGTAGTGCCGGATCCGTGCCATATAGTCCTCGTCGGAGAGGGCTTCCAGAAACAGGTCGTAGCCGTCTTCCGTGGGAGAGAGCAGAAAGTCCAGATCATCCCAGGTGGCGTCGACCTCATACCAGTCATCGTCCAGCCTGACCAGGTTCCAGGCATGTTTTTCGGTGTCTTCCTCCGAAGCCCCTGCATAGCCGGAGACGACGATGCAGGTGAGCCCGGCTTTCTGGAGCAGGTATTCATACGCCAGTGCGTAACCGTCGCAGAGAGCGCCGCCGGGATTGCCCTGGCTGTCTTCCACCAGCGCGCCGTAGGCAGTGTGGGCGTAGTCATATTCGCCTGCGCCTATGTTATACCAGGCGCTGTCGATCAGCAGATCGTGGAGCTGGAGCGCAATGCCTGCGTCGGACTGCGTGAAATCCACCTGCTCCAGGAGCGCGTCGGCGGCTTCCTCCATACGTGCCTGTTCCTGCTGATAGACCGTCAGTCCGTTTTCGTCGACCGTCACTTCTCCGGCCGTATCTTCCAGTGTGAGTACAACTTTGTATTTGCCCCCGAAGGACGGGAGAAGGTAGTATTTGCACTCGTACTGCGCCTTGGACTGCGCGATCCAGAAGAGTTCCGGGTGATCCCGCACCAAGGCATTATACGCTCTTGTATAGCTTTCCGCAAATTCATCTGTCGACGGATTTGTATCCAGGAGACGGGATTCAGAGGCGGGATCTGCACTGTAATTCTCAGCCAGGATGAGCATTGCGTCGTACAGAAGGCGCTCTTCTTTGGAAATCCTGGTGTAATAATAATAGGTAATATCCGGCCGGGCCTCTTCCTTGCTGACTTGTGTGCTTTCTTCAGGCTCCTCTGCCGTTTCTTCGGCGTCGGCGGATTCGGATCCGGCTCCGGGACTTATGGCTGCCGCAGCCGTCCGGTCTTCACTGTCTTCTGATCCCGTCTGTTCCGCGGCGTCATCGGTTTCTGCTCCGGATCGTTCCGGATCGGAGACTTCTGTCTCTGCGGTGTTTTTTTCAGAGTCAGCTCCTTCTCTGCCCATAAGATCATCGATGGTCTCAGCGATCCGGATTGTGGCCTCGGTCATAAAACCGGGTATTTTCAGGGTATATTTGCGTATTGTATGCAGAAAACTGCCCGGTAATGCCTGTAGGACAAAAAAAAGGCAGAATACGATGATAAACACGCGGATTAGCTTTTTCAAAAAGGCCCTCCATGTGGTAAACTATTGAATGCGTGTAACTGCTCTGCAGGATGCAGCCACGTTTATCTTAACGTCAGAGACAAAAATCGTCAATCTGACAATATTCTTCATCGCGCAATACCCGTTACTCGCCGGAACAGCCGCGGGATCCGCGCACAGGATGGGACCACAGTTTTTATAAACGGCACACAGGATTCGCTGTGTGATCGTTTTTCAATAATGATCATCTGGAATGATAAAGGAGCAGAAAATGACGGATATGATGAATATGACAGTGACAACTCTGGATCTGCATGAGGGCTATGAGATCGCAGGCCCTGTATGCGGTTCAAGCAGGGAGCAGTCGGACCCGGACCATGGCTTTCTGCAGGCGCTGCGGGAGATCCGCAAAAGCGCAGCGCTTCTGCAGGCGGACGCGGTCATCGGACTGCGTCAGACAGCGGTTCCCATGTCCGACGGAAGCGGCCGTTTTCATGTACAGCTTTACGGTACGGCTGTGCGCAGGACCGGCCAGGTACAGACAGAGGCGGCCGGCGCAGCAGCCATGGGCATGATGGCAGGGATGGTGCCCGGAGCAGCTGCCGGGCTGGGTCAGGCCGGCAGGCAGGAGGGAGACTTCCTGATGGATGGATCCACCCTGGTCCGCTATGTGGGACAGAGCGAATATGTCCGCGTTCCCGACGGCGTCATCAATATCGGCGCAGAGGCCTTCCACAACGCCCGCGTTGTGAGTGTTGAGCTTCCCGACAGTGTCACTGAGATCCGCGAAGGCGCATTCAGCGGCTGCGAGCATCTGGAAAGGGTGCGTCTCTCCACCCGCCTTCTGGTGATCCGCAAGAATGCCTTCCAGAGCTGCATTTCCCTCTCGGATATTGCTCTGCCCGCCAGCCTGCAGGAAATCGACAAGGCGGCTTTTTCCGCCTGCCCCGAACTGCCCGCCGTCACAGAGTTCCTGCGGCGCAAAGAGGCCGAAGCCAAGGATGCGGAATATCTGCGCAGCCGCAGGCCGGTCTGGAGGAGACAGGGACGCTGCCAGTACTGCGGCGGCTTCTTCAAGGGAGGCCTCAAGGGTGTGAAAGTCTGCAGCATGTGCGGCATGGAAAAAGACTATTGATCTTTCGCAGCCTGCAGCCCTGTCCTGACCGGGAAACCCGCTGATTTCTTCTTCCTTGCGAAAAACCCGCGGCTTATGTCGTGGGATATGCCTGCAAAAAAGGAAACCCGCCGGCTCTGCTATTGTGCCAATTGTTAGAAATGATAAAAATATTCGGATATTCGTTAATATTATCTGAAAATTAGTGGTATAATAGATATAACTATAGGTTTTTTTAGAAAGCTGCCATTGGATGCTCTTCATTGACGTTGCGGAGAGCGCGGCAGCAGGAAGGGTGAGAGCATGGCAGCGAAAGCAGGGACAGAAGGGAAAAAGAAAACATCCACTCAGCGTCAGAAAGAAGAGGAAAAGAGAGAGCGGTTTGAAAAACTGGAGGCGCAGAAAAATTCGCTCCTGAACAAACTTGCGGCAGTGGAGGCTCTGCGGAGCGGCTTTGAGATGCCGCAGCTGGAGGGCATGGAAGTAGAACACACGCAATACGGCCCCGGCACTGTGATCGGGCAGCAGGGGGCAGTGATCACGGTCCGCTACGGGGATGTGGAGAAGAAACAGAAACTGCCCTTCGTTGTTTCCGGCGGTTTCATACATCTTCAGGATGAAGCTCTCGAGACACAGCTGGTTCATATGGATGACCTGGACAGGCAGAAGAGTTCTCTGGAAAAGGAGATCCAATATACGGAGAGTCTCCTCGGAGATCTGGAAAAAATGTGATTCTGATAAAGTGAGCGGCTGCCGGCCTTGTGACCGGCAGCCGCATTTCCTTTCCCGCGCCGACAGGTCTGCCGGAACAGGACTCTGCCTGTCAGGAATGTGCAGAAAAAAGTATCTTTTTCCCGGAAGGGGTGTAACCGCGGGGAGCATCAATCCGTCTGTTATTACATAGGGGGACAAAGACCTGCCCTGGTGAACTGAAAAAGAGCAGACAGTCTCTGACTGAAGACAATACATCGGAGGGAAATGAAATGAATAAAGCTGGTTTGAGAATGACAGCCGCGGCTGCGGCTTTGATGATTGCTGCGGGATCCCTAGCCCTTCCTGCATCTGCGATGCAGGGGGAGAGAGGCGGCGCGCAGACGGCGGATGTCTCTTCCGCCAGGTCCAACAGGGAGCATGAGGCACAGACCATGAACAGCGTCTTTCTGCTGCCTGACAGCGACACATATTATATTTCCGAGTCCGACATCAGCTGGATGGACGATAACGAACTGATGCTGGCGAGGAATGAATTCTACGCGCGGCGGGGACGCAAATTTGTCACCAAATCCATTCAGGATTATTTTAACAGACAGGGATGGTATTACGGGACGATCAACCCGGATGATTTTACTTCCGAAATGTTCAACCGCTATGAGCAGGCCAATGTGGATTTCATTGTTGCCTATGAGAAAAAGCGAAAGGAGATCCGCGAACAGAAAAAGTCTGAAAAAAGGACCGGTATTTCCGGTTCTGCTGCTCCCTCTTCCGTGGCCGCAGGGCAGTACAATGAGCTCGTTGGTCTGTACGGAAGTTCGATGATCGAGGACTGGTCGGGCGATGAGTGTGCGCTCGCAGGCATGAACCGTCTGGTGGCGGATCTGGAACGGCCCGGAGACCTGGGATATACGTATATGGATCTCGATGGAGACGGGGAGGAGGAACTCCTGATCGCGCCCACGGATCCCCAGACCTACGGAGAGGGTGCTGTCTTTGAAATCTATACCATAGAAGACGGTGTTCCGGTGATCGTCGCTTCCAGTGATGAGGATGAATTCTATTACATCTGTGAAGGCAATACGGTGCGCAGGGAAGTGTTCCTGGACGAAGGCCATTGGGAGATTGATTACTATGATCTTGCCAACGGAAATCTCATCTGCAAGGATATGCTGATCATGGATGAGAGCGTGGATACGGAAGATCCCTGGTTTATGATCGATGACGCCGATGATCTGGCGGCAGTCAACGGCGGAAGGATTACTGCGCTGGCAGAAGATATGGAGGATGAATACGAGGCGATCTCCTATGAGGACGCATCAGGTATACGAGCCTCCTACGTCGCAGAGGCTCTGGATCTGATCCCTTACGGAAATTAAGGGACAGTGAATGAAGAAAAGAAACGGCCGGACAGGGAGTTTTCCCTGTGCGGCCGTTTTTGTGGTAAAAGCTTTGCAGGCGCTTCTCCTGCCTGCCGGATTTTCATCGGATCATTCCCAGAAATCACGGGAGCCGGTGTCGGAGCTGAGTGCGTCGCGCAGTTCCATCATAGCGGTGTAATTGGGGAGCAGGAATACGGGATTCTGCTCCTCTTTCAGTTTTTCAACCAGGACTGCATAGTCGGTGAAGAGTTCCATACCCTCTTCAGAGGCGCCGGCCTTCTGCAGGCGGGCGTAGAGATCCTGCGCTTTATCGCCTCCCACATAGAGTTTTTTCAGACGGGGGTCATTGACCAGTTTCTCGTAATCCGTGGTCTCGATCCAGGAGATATCGTGTCCGTCGCCGGTGCGGTTGTTCAGGCACAGGACTGCGCTGAAGTCCTCGTCCAGTCCTGTGATATAGGTGAAGGCCTGATTGCAGCCGGCGGGGTTTTTGACCAGGATCATCTGCAGGCGGTTTCCGTTGAGGTCAAAAGTCTCGAGCCGTCCGAAGGAAGCACGGGCTGTGGCAAGGGCGTCGACAGCCTCCTGTGCGGGAAGCTTCACGGCCAGGATCGCCGCAACGGAAGCGGCGGCATTGTAGATATTGTAGACGGCGGGAAGAGCGATGCGCACTTCCTGCTCCGGCGCCTTTTTACCCGGGCGCATGCGGACAAGGGAGCCCGAGGCGGATTTCTCAGTGATGGAAGTGACTGCCACGTCAGGATCCTGACGCTTGTGGCCGCACTGGGGGCAGCGGAAACCGCCAAGCTGCGCGTAGATGTGGAAATCGTACTCGTAATCACTTCCGCATTTGGGGCATTTGCCGGAATCGGTCAGATCTACTTGTCCCTGGGTTCCAACGGTCTCATCCAGACCGTACCAGACGACCTTGTTGGGCACGTCGATCGCCAGAGATGCGGAGACCGGATCTTCCGCGTTGAGAACGAGAACGGATTTGGGACTTCTCTCGACGCCGGTGCGGATCTCCTTCAGGGTATTCTGCACGCCGCCATAGCGGTCAACCTGGTCGCTGAACAGATTGGTGACGACGATGGCCCTGGGACGGATATAGGGGACAACCTGCTTTAAAGCTGCTTCATCGCACTCCAGAACAGCATATTCGTGTCTGGCTTTTCCCTTCCAGTCCGCGCTGCAGATCAGATCGGATGCGATCCCGTGCAGCAGATTTGCGCCGGATTTGTTCAGAAGACAGTCATGACCCGCAGAGGTGAGGGCGTGCTCGATCATATTGCAGGTGGTCGTCTTTCCGTTCGTTCCTGTGACGACAATGATCTTCATTCCCTGAGAAACCGCGGCCAGGATATTCCTGGAAACTTTCAGCCCGACAATACCGGGAATTGCAGTTCCGCCCCTTCCGGTCTTGCGCAGAACAAAACGTGTCATCTTGCAGGCCGCGACAGATGCGGCGGCATGGAGTGTATTGGGTTTTTTCATAAAGTTCCTCCCAAATCAGTTTTCCTGTTATTGTATCACGTTACGGGACAAAGAGAATCATTTTTTGATTTACTGCAGAGAAAAAACGCAAAACGAACAGTTGTCAGTCAGCCCTTCAAATGATAGGATAATCGTGAATTATACCGAAAGGATGATGTACTTATTATGAAAATATTGATCATCAGCGATTCGCACGGACATCACGATCTGGTCCGCAGGGCGATCGGGCAGGAGGCGCCGATCGATATGCTGATTCATGCCGGGGATGTCGAGGGAGACCTTGAAAAGATCCTCGGAGACAAGAGAGAGTATGAGATCCGTGCGGTGGCAGGAAATATGGACTGGTCCGATTCAATGGAGGATGAGCTCTGCTTCCCGGTCTGCGGCCACACGATCTATGTGGCTCACGGGCACCGGCACGGTGTGCACGGCGGCACCAAAAGACTGGTGCAAAGGGCCAAGGAACTTGGTGCTGATATTGCGGTCTATGGCCATATCCATGTTCCGGATTACGGAAAGGAAGACGGCGTCCTGGTGATCAATCCCGGCAGCGTCGCGAAACCGCGGCAGGAGGGATGGCGCAAGAGCTATGCGGTCATGACGATCAATGAGGACGGAGAAGTCAAAGTGAAGCTCAAATATCTGCCGAAGCGCCCGTTTTTTTGATTCTTTTCGATGAAAGGACAATTTATGCTTTTACTTGCTGCAAGTATTATTCCCCCGCTTTACCTGCTCTGGAAAGTATATGAGAGCGACAGGATTGAGAAGGAGCCCCCGAAACTCCTGGCTGCTATTTTCGTGCTCGGTATGATCTCGACATTTTTCGCCGGGATTCTGGAAGTGATCGGATCGAATATTTTAGGATCCGTCCTTCCTGAACAAATGCTTTCCTCTCCCTTTGGCCTGAGGATCTTTAATCTCCTGTTTTATTTTATCGTTGTCGGCGGCGCGGAAGAGCTGGTAAAGTTCTGCGCGATGAGGATTCCGTCCTGGCGCAGCCCGGCTTTCAATTATGTTTTTGATGGCGTTGTCTACGGCGCAACAGCTGCCCTGGGTTTTGCCGCGCTGGAAAATATAATGTATGTACTGGACAGCGGCCTGGTGACGGCAGGCGTCCGCGCCTGGACCGCGATTCCCCTCCACTGTATCACAGGCATTTTCATGGGTCATTATTACGGCATTGCCAAGGCGGCGGAACGCTGGGGTGACAGAAGGAGAAGAAACCAGCTTCTGCGCCGCAGCATCCTGATCCCGATGCTGATCCACGGCGCCTACGACTTCATCGCGACGGATGAGAGTCCTGTCCTGTCGATCCTGTTCTTTGTCTACATTATCATTGTCGATGTTTTTGCCGTTCGGGCTCTCAATCAGTATGCCGGGCATGACGTCAACCTGGAGTAAGCACCCGGCCGGATGACGGACACGGCAGGGAAGGGGCGATTTCTGAGGCGGTCCCTTCCCTCATTGCTCCTGTTAATCTTCTGCACAGCGGCGGGCTGTTTTCAGAAAAGGCGGAAAATTATCTGAACATATTTCCGGATGAATTTTGATTGAAAAATTCTGTTGACATCCGGCAATTGTTGCGGTATATTAACTATTGTCCGTTGCGGCAGAAACGCAGCAGGAGATAAATGCGATAGTAGTACAGTTGGTAGTACGCCACCTTGCCAAGGTGGAGGTCGCGAGTTCGAGCCTCGTCTATCGCTCTGATGAGATCTACAGGATTCCCATCACAAATTATATATGCGATAGTAGTACAGTTGGTAGTACGCCACCTTGCCAAGGTGGAGGTCGCGAGTTCGAGCCTCGTCTATCGCTCTTTCAAACCCGGAAATCCGTACGACAGATTTCCGGGTTTCTTTCTGTGCTTGAAGCTTCGCCCTCGGAACGGGCATTATTCGGGAAAGGAACTATGAGAGATTATCTGGGACAGATTGACAAAATGCGGGTAAACCTGCCTCCCATGGATGCGGGAACGCTGAAATATTTTGCTGCCGTCATCATGCTGATCGACCACACAGCCTGTGCTTTCCTGGAAAACGGGCGCGATGCGGGCGGAAGCCCCCTGATGTATTCCTTTGCCCAGGGTGAGCTGGCGGACAGACTCCTGCGGGCGGTCGGAAGGCAGGCCTTTCCGATCTTCTGTTTTTTCCTGGTGGAGGGCTTTCTGAAAACACACAGCCGGGTGCAGTATTTTATGAGGCTTGTGATATTTGCAGTCCTGGCCCAGGTGCCTTTTCAGAAGTGCATTTTCCCGCGGTCCGCAAACTTTCACGGGAGCGTGATGTGTACGCTTTGCATCGGCATGCTCTCGATCTGGGTGATCGACGCTATGCGGAAGGCCTTTGCAGTGAAAGATCCGGATCTTCCGGGGGACGCAGACTGCAGGGGAGGTCCTGGGGGAACTAAGGCGCCTCTGCCCCGGCAGACCGGCACGGGACAGGGTTCTTCTTCACGGATATTGAAAGATATGTCCGGCACAGTTTCCGCACTTCTTTTTATCTTAGTGTCATGCAGCAGTGTGTACAGTTTTTCAAGACTCGCAGCCCTTCTTCGCACCGATTATTCCTACGGGGGCGTGATCCTGATCGTTCTTCTGTATCTGTTTCAAAAATACAGAATTCCGGGCTTGCTCATTTCTTGGGCATGGCTGTCGTGGTATAATAATCTCGAGCTATATGCCGCACCGGCATTTTTCCTGCTTGCCTGTTATAACGGAAAGCGTGGAAGACAGCACAAATATTTTTTCTATTTCTTTTACCCCGTACATCTGCTGATCCTGTGGCTCGTGCGCAGGCATTTTTTCGGGTTATAAGGAAAATAGAATGGCTGGAACGACCCCGCTGTACATGAATCGCAGGGGCCGGAAGCCCGCAGAACCGGCAGAACAGGTCCTGTTAGAGATTCTGTCTGCCCGGATCGGATTCCCTTGGGAGAACCGCTGCTGCGGGCGGCATGAAAGGAGGTAGGCATGGAACTGCAGTTTATCGGAGCTGCCCACGAGGTGACGGGAAGCTGTCATTATTTGCAGGTCGGCGGAAAGAATATTCTGATCGACTGCGGAATGCGTCAGGGCGGAATGAAGTTTGAAAATGTGCCTCTGCCTGTCCCTGCTGCAAAGATTGATTTTGTGATCGTGACGCATGCGCATATTGATCATACAGGCATGCTCCCCAGGCTCTACAAGGACGGCTTCCGCGGACAGGTCGTCGCGACGGAAGCGACTGCCAGTCTCTGCGATATCATGCTCCGCGACTCCGCGCATATCCAGACCATGGAGGCGGAATGGAAAAACAAGAGGGAAAAACGAAGCGGCAACGAAGAGCCCTTTGAAGCAGTCTACACGATGGAAGACGCGATGAATCTGATCCGGTTGATTGCGCCCTATTCCTATGGTAATATCTACACACTCTGTGACGGTGTGCGCTTCAGGTTTACCGATATCGGACATCTGCTGGGATCCGCCAGTGTTGAGCTCTGGCTCACAGAGGGACGTTCGGAGAAGAAGATCGTCTTTTCCGGCGACATCGGCAACAAGGACCAGCCGCTCCTCAAGGATCCTGCGCTGACAGATTCGGCAGATTATGTGGTGATGGAGTCCACCTACGGCGACCGTCTCCATGAGGGAGACTGGGCTCCGCCCGTAGATGAGCTCGCGCAGATTCTCAGGGATACTTTTGCAAAGGGCGGCAATGTCGTCATCCCCTCTTTTGCAGTGGGAAGGACCCAGGTGATGCTCTATTATCTGCGCCAGATCAAGCAGAACAATATGGTTCCGGAGTTCAAAAACTTCCCTGTCTATGTGGACAGCCCTCTGGCAGTGGAGGCCACTGAGATCTTTCTGGAAAATGAAGATAAATGCTACGATGAGGAGGCAATGGCCCTGATCCGTCAGGGAGTCAATCCCATCACCTTCCCGGGCCTGAGGCTGACGATCTCCACAGAGGAGTCCAAGTCAATCCTGGAGGACTACGATCCCAAGGTCATCATCAGCGCATCCGGCATGTGTGACGCCGGCCGTATCAAACATCATCTCAAACACAATCTCTGGCGGCAGGACAGCACGATCCTGTTTGTCGGCTATCAGTCTGCCGGTTCACCCGGCAGGAGGATCCTGGACGGCGCCGAGGAGATCAAGATCTTCGGAGAGCCGGTTGCAGTGAAGGCAAAGATTGAGAGCCTCAAGAGCCTTTCGGGCCACGCGGACAAGAACGGCCTGTTGGAATGGATCGGCGGTTTCAGGGACAAACCCCGTCAGGTCTTTGTCGTCCACGGTGACGACGAAGTCGCGACAGAGTTTGCCATGACGCTCAGTGACAAGGGATATTCCGCCATGGCGCCCTACAGCGGCACCCGCTTTGACCTGGCAACAGGAAAATTTATTGAGGTCACCAAGGGTGTCCTGCTCTCAAAGACAGCGAAAGCGCGCATGGTCTCCGATTCCTACACAAGACTGAAGCTCACCTCCAAAAAGCTTCAGGAGATGATCGAGGAGAGCACCGGACTCCCCAATAAGGATCTTGACAAATTCGCCAAGGATCTGGAAAAGCTTATGGAGAAGTACCAGAGATAAGAGATCCGGATATTATCTGGAAGGAGAATCTTTTTTATGAATCTGATCGCAGCAGTGGACCGCAACTGGGCCATTGGAAATAAAGGACAGCTTCTTGTCCGCATCCCCAACGATCACAAGATGTTCCGGCAGGAGACGCTGGACAAGGTCGTTGTATACGGCAGAAAGACCCTGGAGACCTTTCCGCTCTCTCAGCCTCTCGACAGGCGTGTAAATATAATACTGTCAAAAAATCAGAATCTGCAGGTGCGCAATGCTCTGGTCGTCCACAGTGTGGAGGAGCTTCTGGAAGCCTGCAGGGCCTACGACAGCGACGATATTTACATTATCGGCGGGGCCAGCGTCTACAGACAGCTCCTGCCGTATTGTGATACCGCCCATATCACAAAGATCGATTATGCCTATGAGGCGGACGCTTACTTTCCGAATCTGGACGAGGATCCGGACTGGGAGATTACGGCGGACAGCGAGGAACAGACCTATTTTGACCTTGAATACCGTTTTGTAAAATATGAACGAAAAAAATGATCCCGGAACCGGCTCTTTCTGAGGACGGCCTATAAATCGGGATTCATTGCAGGAAGGATAGAATTTGAAAAACAGAAGAATCATTACCGCGTTGCTGTGCACGATGCTTTGCGCTGCTGTTCTGGCAGGCTGCGGGCGGTCCCTGATCATCACGACCGGTTTCGGCCGGGGAGATGTATTCCGGATTGGGTCGGAGAGCTGCAAGATTTCCGAAGTGCGGGTCTACCTGCTCGACCTGCAGAAGGAAAATGAGAGGTTGTTTGAGAATGCGCTCTGGGAGAGCGAGAGCAGCCCGGAATTGCAGGAGGCTGTCAAGGAGCAGGCGCTGGCACGGATCACGCGTGTCAAGGCGCTCAACCAGCTGGCGGTAAAAAGAAACGTCATGCTGACGGATCTGGAGAAGCGCGAGGCAGAGGAAGCCGAGCACAATTACTATGCCGCCCTCTCTCAGGAAGAGATCAGGTTTATCGATCTCGATGAGAAGAATCTTCAGAGAATGTTCCGCGAGTACGCGCTGGCGGACAAGACCTGGACCAGCCTCGGCGCGAATGCCGTGCAGACCTACGAGGAATTCTATGAAAAGACGCAGTGCGACCTCAACACCAAATACTGGCAGACGGTCAATCTGAAGAAGGTTGAAGGAGACACAGCGGCTCCCGGTTTTGTCGAAAGCTATGAGGCTGTTTTCGGCGGGACTGCGCAGAACAGCGGCCGGGACAGCACGCAGGAGACCGCAGCTGAAGAAGCAGTCGAAGCCGGAGAAGCGGTCGAAACGGGTGCGGAGGATACAGCAGCTGCGGAGTGACCGCAGGTGCGGCTGCCATGAAAGGTAATGTAAATACAGACGTGATCAGAACAATCAGTGCCCTCTTAGGAGCGGCAGGCATCTTTGTATTCGTCCTCCCGGTTTTTACCGGGAGGATACTTAATATCGGGAATCTTACCGGCCTGGGCGTAAGTCTGTGCTTTCTGCTGTACGGCTTGCGGCAGAGCCGCATCCATGCCCTGACTGCCGGATGCTGGAGGGAAGGGGGAGCCCTGCGGGGCCTGCTCCTGGCGGCGGGGATTCTGCTGGCTGCGATCGCAGGCACGGCTCTGATCCTCTCCGCTATGATGGTCCGCGCTGCCCTGAAGAAACCTGACCCGGGCGCGAATGTCATTGTCCTGGGCTGTGAGGTCAAAGGAGAGAGACCTTCCAGAATGCTCACCGGCCGCATGGACACAGCCATAGAATATCTGCAGGAACATCCTGACCTGTATTGTGTACTTTCCGGCGGAAGGGGAGAAAACGAAAAGATCTCCGAGGCCGAGTGCATGTTCCGGTATATGACCGCCCGCGGGATCTCTCCGGACCGGCTGATCAAAGAGGAGGAATCCGTCTCTACAAGGGAAAACCTCCGCTTCTCCATGCAGAAACTAAACGAGGCGGGGCTCGCCGGGACTCCCGACAGCCATGCGCCTGTGGAAATCGCAATTGTGACCAATGAATTTCATGCCTGCCGTGCCGGACTCATAGCAAAACAACTTGGCCTGAACGCCGGTTCTGTGCCGGCCGCCTCGCCCTGGTGGCTTCTGCCCACCTTCTATGTCCGCGAACTCTACGGTCTGCTCTACCAGATGTTTTTGTGAACGTCCGGTCTGACATGTGTGCGTTTGAGAGCGAGCTCTCAACGTCCCCCTGTCATCCCGGCTGCTTGCGATCAGGATGACGGATAGTATACTCGCTTTGAGCCATGCCGACAGGCTCGCGATCTTACGATCGCTCGCAGTCGCGGCATTCGCCGTATACGTCCGGTCTGACATGTGTCCGTTTGAGAGCGAGCTCTCAACGTCCCCCTGTCATCCCGTCCGTGCATGGCTCAAAGCTTCGCGCTTGTTAGCACTCGTATGAAACGAGTGCTAATTTTTTATTGACAATTGTCTGTAATAAGACTACAATCTTCTTTGTTTATAGATAGTGTGATCTTTTCCGGAGCAGACGGGGGCAGGATCCCGGTTCCGGGAAATGGAATTATATGATGTAAAGGTCAAAAAGTATCTGATGGCTCTGAGTCTCGTCAAGCTGTGCAAACAGCCCAAGGGCCTTGGCGAGCGGCCTTAGTACCGCTGCCAGCGAGGGTAGAGCGAGAGCGTGCCCAAGGCGTTTGTGCAGCTTGACGAGACTGTGTTCCGTTAACGACCTTTTGACCTCAACATCATTATATGGAGGTTTATTATGGCAATGGAAAGAGGACCCTTATCAATCAACAGTGAAAACATGTTCCCGATCATCAAGAAGTGGCTGTATTCCGACCACGATATCTTTTACAGGGAGCTGATCTCCAACGGCTGTGATGCCATCACCAAGCTGAAAAAGCTGGATATGATGGGCGATTACGAGCTGCCGGAAGGCTACAAGGCCAGGATCGATATCGAGGTCGATCCTCAGGAGAAGACCATCAGGGTCACCGATAACGGTCTGGGCATGACCGCCGATGAAGTTAAGGAATATATCAACAATATTGCCTTCTCAGGCGCGGAAGCCTTCATGGAGAAGTACAAGGACAAGGCCAGCGATGACCAGATCATCGGTCATTTCGGACTGGGCTTCTACAGCGCCTTCATGGTGGCAGAGCTGGTCGAGATCGACACACTCTCCTGGCAGGACGGCGCAAAAGCCGTACACTGGGAGTGTGACGGCGGAAGCACCTTTGCCATGGACGACGGAGACAAAAAGGGAATCGGTACGACCGTTACCCTGCATCTGTCCGAAGACTGCCTGGAGTTCGCAAACTATTACCGCGCCCAGGAAGTCATTGAGAAGTACTGCTCCTTCATGCCCGTTGAGATCTACCTCTCCGAGCATGACACCAAGATGACAGAGACCATCAACGAGTCCGAGCGCAGGCCTGAGGATGTGGTCCTCGAGGTCATCGAGCCCGCCAAGAAAGAGGGCGGAGACGACAAGGATGCGGAGCCCGAAGAGAAGAGGCTGAAGATCCGCCGCCGTCCGGTCCTTTGCAACGATACAAATCCCCTCTGGTCCAAGACCCCCAAGGACTGCACGGACGAGGAGTACAAAGAGTTTTACCGCAAGGTCTTCCACGATTACAAAGAGCCCCTGTTCTGGATCCACCTGAACATGGATTATCCCTTCAACCTCAAGGGCATCCTCTACTTCCCCAGGATCAACCTGGAGTACGAGTCCGCAGAGGGCGTGATCAAGCTCTATAACAGCCAGGTCTTCATTGCCGACAATATCAAGGAAGTCATCCCTGAGTTCCTGATGCTGCTCAAGGGCGTCATTGACTGCCCCGATCTGCCGCTGAACGTTTCCAGAAGCGCCCTGCAGAACGACGGATTCGCGCAGAAGATCTCCGATTATATCTCCAAGAAGGTCGCCGAGAAGCTGGCCGGCATGTGCAAGACCGACAAGGAAAATTACGACAAGTACTGGGACGACATCAGCCCCTTCATCAAGTACGGCTGCCTCCGCGACGACAAGTTCTGTGAGAAGATGACCGACTACATCCTCTTCAAGGATCTGGACGGCAAGTATCACACCCTGCCCGAGGCGCTGGAGATCAACGCAAAGGATACAGAGGAATCCGCAGAGGACGAAAACGGAGAGAAGGTCGAGGCCGAAGTCGTTTCCGACGGCGATCTCGCCGAAAAAGATGCCGCAAAGGACGACGCTGAGGAAGAAGAAAAGAAGGATCACACCATCTATTACGTGACTGATCCCGAGCAGCAGAGCCAGTACGTCCGTATGTTCCGTGAGAACAATATGCAGGCCTTCGTACTGAGCCACAACATCGACCAGCCCTTCATTTCCCAGCTTGAGGCCAAAAACGAGGGGATCCATTTTGAGAGGATCGACGCCAACGTCCAGGATGCCCTCCGCGCGGACGGCGAGAGCGCTGAGAGCGAAGAGCAGGCAAAGAAAAACGGTGAGAAGATCACAAAGATCGTCCAGAAAGCCCTGGAGGACGACAAGCTGAAAGTCCAGCTCGAGACCCTCAAGGACGCCAATGTCTCCTCCATGCTGACCGTGAATGAGCAGACCCGCCGCATGAACGACATGATGAAGATGTACTCCATGAACGGCATGGACTTCGGCATGGACAAGATGACCAAAGAGGGCCAGACCCTGATCCTCAATGCGGCACATCCCCTGGTCAAATATGTCCTGGATCACGAAGAGGGAGAGAATACCAAGCTCATCTGCGAGCAGCTCTATGATCTTGCCCTTCTTCAGAACGAGCCTCTGACCGGCGACGCCATGGCCAAATTCGTCACCCGCACCAATCAGATCATGATGCTCCTGGCGGGCGAAAAGGCATGATAAACTTCGCATGAACCGGCATTTGCGTCTGTGCAAACCGGTCGTCACAGAAGACAAATCTATGTTATAATTCCCCTTGACGGGATGACAGGCTAAGAGCGGGATCTCTCGCTGTTTCGATCCATATTCTATCGGACAGAGAGGTATCCGGAGCTGTTCGCCTGGAGTCCCGGAAAGGGGATTTGGTTTTTGTTATGAGAGATTTTTACACGAAAGAAAATATGCAGGGCACACTGTTCCATGTGCCGGACGCAGGGCTTTCTTTTGAGCCGGCGGAGGTGGTCTTCGAGACCGAGACCGACACAGGACGGGAGGGCGTGATCCGTGTGCGTCACAGGGCTGGAAAACCTGCCCGCGGGTACGTGTATCCCTCCGAGCACTGCATGCGCGGGGTGAGGGAACAGTTTGCGCCCGCGGCCGACGGAACAGGATATATACGCTGGCAGTTTGATGCCCGCGGAATTGCTCCGGGCAGGATTGTCCAGGGCTCTTTTCGTGTGATTTCTCCCTATGGTGAATACAGCATCCCCTACATGGTTGAGATCTCCGCGAAGGGAGAGCTTCTGAGAAGAAAAAATGCCGTGCGCACGGCAAACGGTGCCGCGGCGAACGAGAGATCCGCATCGGGCGGGACGGCCGACCAGGGAGAGAACAGCAGCATTTCTTCCAATACTGAAGCGGCCGCGCGTGAAATCCGCACGAAGGCGGATTTTGTTTTGATGGCAGAAGAGAACTTTGAAGAAGCTGCGGACTTTTTTTACAGCAGCCGTTTCGAGGAGATCCTCACAGAGGAAGAGGACAGAACACTCTATCGGGGCCTGTCCATGCAGGGCGGGAATCTGCAGAATGTCGAAGAATTTCTGATCGCCGCCTGTGGAAAGGAAAAGACGGTTTTTGAACCCGTGGAAAAAAGTCTGTTTCTGCAGACGCGGCTGAAGTCGGGCAGGGCGGAAGGGCGCCTGGCCGGAAGCAGGGCGGAGCGCGCGCTCGAAGCCCACAGGCAGCGGGTACGCAGGAACGGAATGGGTGAAGCTGCACCGCGTCCGGAAGCGCCGAAGGAAGAAGACCTTGTCTATATTCCGCTGCAGATCCGGCAGACCGGGACCGGTTTCAACGGACCCGTGATCCGCACGGAAGGGAGATTTCTTCCCTCCGCGCCTTTTGCAGTTCCGATGAACGCTGTGCCTTCGGACGAAAAAGAGACATCTGACGGGCAGGCTCTGCACTCGGGGCAGCAGGAAGGGGACGGGGAGCAGATTCCGGCAGATATCCATGCCGACGCCGTCCGGAATGATCCTGCAGCTTTAGGAGACGGGAACGAACGCTCCATAATAAACGAAAAAGTACAGACGGAGAGGATCCTCACGGTCAGGATCCCCGTAAACCGGGCGGCGCTGCATGCCGGCCGGAATTTCGGGCGTGTCATTATACAGGGACCTTTTAATGAAGCAGAGATCCCCGTCGAAGTGCACTGCCCGGGTTCCGCGGTGCAGATGCGCCGACGACAGGGAAGGGAGCTGGAGATTCTGCAGCTGCAGCTGATGCGTCTGTATGTGGATTTCCGCCTGGAGGAGGAGGTCTCCGACAACTGGTTTTTGCAGGCGGACAGCCTGATCGATGAGATTTCCCTGCGCAGCCACCGGGATCTGATCCCGCGTCTGTACGGGGTACATCTGCTGATCCTCCGCGGGCAGACTGCCGAGGCGCAGAAAGAACTGGGGCGCATAGCAGTCCGGTACGCAGGAAATGATGCTGCGCAGAACTTCTCCGCCCGTTTCACAGGGGAGCAGGAGATCGCCTATTGCTATCGGCAGTATCTCTATGCCCGCTGCAGGATGGAGGATTCGCAGCTGCGCGGACGTGTGGTCCGCTTCCTGCGGGGCGTCTACCGTCAGACAGGGGAGTGGCGTATCGCCTGGATGATGCTGGATCTGGCTGAGGAATATGCGGCGGGAACAGCGGCGCGCTGGAACTTTTTGAGGCACCAGTTTGAGAGCGGCTGCAACAGCCCTGCCATCTGGACCGAAGCATGGGATATGGTGCGCAGGGATCCGCAGATTGTCCTGCCGGGCAGCAGTGTGCAGGAGCGCTGGGCCAGGGATGATTTCGGCCTCCATGTGCTCTGGTACGCCGCGCGCAGCAGAGTTCTCACACCCAGGGCGGCGGAGGTGATGATCTCCCTTGCGGAAAAAAAGAAAACATTCTCGAAGCTGCTCTTCAGGGCGCTCTGCGCAGCCTATGAGATGTGGGACGAGATCTGCCGGACAGGCTCTTCCGGGGAAGCTGCGGACCAACAGGATCTGCAGATGAAAACGCAGATTCTGCGCGCTGTCTGTATCCTTCTGGTACGGGGACAGGATCTGTCCCTGACTGCCCACAAATGGTATGCCCGCGCTGTGGAAGCGCAGATCCCGCTGACCAATCTTGAGCAGAACTGGCGCGCCAGTATGCCTGTGGAGGATGCATCCTACCGGATCCCCGCCGGACGGAATGCGGTCCTTCGCACGACGGCATCCCGCGCCGTGAGGGCTGTTCTGGTCTATGACCGTTTCCGCAATGAACAGACTTTCCAGGTGCGCCGCGGCGTTGCTTTCCTCTCGGTTTACGGGGATGCAAACACGATTTTTCTGGAGGATGAGGAAGGAAACCGCTACGCCAGAAGTCTGCCCTATGCCCTGGATGAAAAAGAACATGCCGACAACACCGGGGAGATCCCGGAGGATCCCTATGCACTGGCGGAATGGATCGGATTCGGAAGCCGTGAGGGGGTTGCACTGCAGAGCGTCCCGGAGGCAGATGATCCTTTTGCCGGACGCGTCGCAAAAGCGGTCGGCAGTCTGCTGGACAGCGGGCTTCTGACCGGTACCGCCCGAACGCAGCTTCTGCTGATGTGCCTGTCGGAGAGCAGCAAAAATCCCGAGTACCTGCGGTTCTATCTGTCTAAAGCAGATCCCTCCCAGGGAGGCGGAGAACAGCGGGCAAAGCTCCTGGGCTATCTGGCGGATGCGGGAGAATACGAAAAGGCTGTGCGCTGGCTGATGACCTTTGGAACAGACGGGGTCAGCGCAAAGCTGCAGGGAAGGCTCAGCACAGGAATTTCCTGGGATGGAAGCTTGAAGACAGCTCTTCTGCCCCTGGCCTGGGAAGCATTTATGCGCGGCAATCAGAACAGTGATCTGCTGGAGATGCTGTGTGCTCAATTCAGCGGTCTTTCAGAGGAACTTCTCCTGCTCAGAAAGGCCTGTGCGGACACAGGTGTCTCTACGGCCGCTCTGGACCGGAGGATGATCCGGCAGGTTCTGTACAGCGGAGCAATGTCCTCGGAATACGCGCCCATTATTGCCGGTGCGGGCAGAAAACTGGAGGACGCATTTATGCCTGCAGTGGCACAGTATGCGGACTTTGCTTTCTCCAATGGCATCTCCATGGGAATCAGGATGACGGATCTGATCGCGGGCCTGATCGCTGAAGGAGGCTCTGGCTCTACGGCCTCCGCGGGCACGGCGGCTTCCGAAAAGAAAAAACCGGGCGCAGGTCAGACAGAGAATCGGGAAGAGCTTGCGGATATCTGCAGGATCGCCTGCCTGAAAGAGCTGTCCATGCGGCAGGAGGAAATCTCGGGACGTGAACGCACGGCGGCCAAGGCCAGTCTCTCTGTCCTCCTCTCCAAAGGGATCATTTTCCCGTTTTACCGTCAGTTTCCCGGCTATGACGACAGGCTGGATCTCTACGCCGAGGAGACGCTGGTCCAGTATCATCCGTCAGAACCGGATGACGGCACAGGGCGGAATATTGTATTTCACTATACGACTTCTCGCAGGGGAGAGGCCGGGAACTACCGTGCCCGCCCCATGAAAGAAATGTACAGAGACTTTTATGTATCAGGCTTCCTTCTGTTTTTCGGGGAACAGATGCATTACTATATCACCGATGACGCCGCCGGCAGGCATGTGGTGCAGAGCGGGATCATCGGGCAGGACGCGCGGATCCTTGACAACTGTTCAGGACGTTTCGGACTCATCAATGAGACAACGCGTGCAGCAGCACTGAGAGAATATGATGAAGCACTTTCCCTTCTGACCGGCTACTATCGCAGAAGTTATCTGGAAAACGAGCTGTTCCGCAGATGACCGGCCGGGATGCTGCTTTTTATAGGAGGCAACAGTCACAAGGATGATCATATCCAAATCACCTGTGGGCAAATTCATGCTGGGAATCGATCTTTCGGATGAGTATTGCCAGATTTCATATTTATATAATAAGCGGGCGCGTTTCGGCCGCGGTTTTGTCAATGCCGCGACCGGGGGGATTGTCCGCGAGCCGATGACTTTTTCCGCTGTGCAGGGACAGGAGGCCTACGATATTCCCATGGTGCTCTGCAAGAAGAAAGGTACTTCGGTATGGCTGGCCGGCCAGGCAGCTCTCGAAACCGCCCAGGACGGGGAAGGGACTGCCGTGACAGGACTTTTGAAAAAGGCCTGCAGCGACAGACCGGTACTGGTGGAAGGAGAAGAGTACAATGCAGGATCTCTGCTGGCGCTCTTTTTTCGCAGATGCCTTGCCATGCTGGAACCGGAGATCGCTCCGGAACAGATCGCGGCTGTCGTATTCACGGCGCCCGGGATGGACTATGCCATGGAGCAGGTCATCCTGCGTGCCTTCGGCCGTCTGGAGACTGGTGCGCAGCAGGTCCTGTGTGAGAGCCACCAGGAATCTTTTTTCAGCTACATGCTCATGCAGGACGCGGAACAGCGCCGCTCGGGCATGCTGCTGTGTGAATACGGCGCAGACGGAAACCTCACTTTTTCAACGCTGCTCTATAACCGGAGGACCAGTCCGGTGGTTTACTGGACCCTGACGGAACAGCGAAACATTTCACCCTCGCTCCACGGCCAGGGCAGGGACCGCGGGTTTACGCTTGCGGTGCAGGAGGTCCTGCAGCAGAACGATGCCTCTGCGGTTTATCTGACCGGAGAAGGCTTCAACGGAGGCTGGATGAAAGATGCGGCAGTCTACCTGTGCCGCGGAAGGAGAGTCTTCCGGGGAGAAAACCTCTTCAGCAAGGGGGCAGCCTATAGTGCCCTGCTCCATGTGGATAAGCCTTCCGAAATCCCGGACAGTGTCTTCCTGGCGCAGGATGCCCTGCGCTCCAACATCGGCATTGAAGTCCTGCTTCGTGAGCAGAAAGGCTATCATGTTCTGCTCGATGCGGGTGTGAAATGGTACAATGCCGAGGTTGAGGAGGATTTTATCCTCGAAAACGGAAGGGAGTTCAGCCTTCTGCAGACGCCCGTGACCGGCGGGGAGCCGCAGCAGCTGACTGTCCGCCTGAATGGTCTGCCGGAAAGACCCGACCGCACAACCCGCCTGCGGGTTGTCCTGACAATGCCGTCTGTCGACCGTCTGCGTGTACAGATCACGGACCTTGGCTTCGGAGACATCTTTCCTTCGGGCGGAGGCGTCTGGGAAGAGACATTCGCGGTATGAGATATTTGAGTGACTGCGGTCGATCTATGGATAATAACCAAGAAGGAGCAGCAAATGGGAAGGGTTTTGACTGTGACCGGCAGGCTTGCCGATACACCCTACAGAATACGGAAAATAGAGAGGAATGTGTATTCCGCTGAAGAGCTGTGCTACTCCCTCGCGCAGTGCGCAGACTTTATGGACGAAGAGATCATGGATCCGGCTCTGGCAGAATGGCTTGCGGAGTCCTGCGGTCTGCACGAGCTGGCAAGGATTCTTCAGGGCCTTCTGAGGGGGCACCGCACGCCGAAAGAATTTGTCGGCGCGATCCTCAGGGAGTGCGGTTACCTCCCTGCAGGCGAGACTGCCAGGGTGCTTACACGGATGGAGGCCGGGAGAGGAATGGAGTCGATCTCCAGGGATCTTTCCCGTGCCCAGTCTCTTGCCGGACGGGGCTATATGCGCCAGGCGCAGAACACCTACACGGAACTTCTTGATAAGCTCCCCGACATGGAGCGCGGCACGAGAGCGCAGATCTGGAAGGAAAAGGGGCTCCACTATGCGGACAGCTTTATGTTTGAGCGCGCGGCGGACTGCTTCCGCCAGGCATATGAACTTTCACAGGTTCCGGAGTACGCATTCTGGTATGCAGCTTCCTTATATATGAGTATGGACGGCGACGACTACAGGCGTTTTCTGGAGGAACATCCGGAATTCTATGAAAGTGCCTATCAGGTGGAACAGCGCGCTGCAAAGGCGGAGAGCCGCTTCAAATCCGGCAGTGAGAGCCGGCAGCTGCGCAGGCTCCGACAGCTCAGACGTGAAAAACAGGAGGAAGCTTTCTCCTCAAGACTGGGGCACACGCTCAAAGGTATGCAGGACGACTATCGTCAGAGGGTCACCGCCTCTGTGTGAGACTGGCTGTGAGCTTACTTAATAAAAACACGGACTTTGCTGCAGGCGGTGCACTTGTATTTTGCGCTGCCTGCTCTTTTTTGAGTTGACGAATCAACTCTGCTGGTATATTCTATTTTCCGTATTTTTGCCTGTGCGTTTACAGCAGGCGGCCCTACGAGAAATTTTTACCGGAAGACATGCCGGACCCATTCCCGGGAGGAGAAATTTATGGCGACAGACAGATATTCAAGCCCGCTTTCCGAGCGGTACGCGAGCAGGGAAATGCAGTATATTTTTTCACAGGACAAGAAATTCCGCACCTGGAGAAAACTGTGGATTGCGCTGGCTGAGATCGAGCAGGAACTCGGCCTCCCGATCACAGACGAGCAGATCGCGGAATTGAAAGCGCACGCGGAGGATATTAATTATGAAGAAGCACGCGCGCGTGAAAAAGTGGTGCGTCATGATGTCATGAGCCATGTTTACGCCTACGGCCTGCAGTGCCCCAAGGCAAAAGGCATCATCCATCTCGGCGCGACCAGCTGCTATGTCGGCGATAATACAGATATCATTATCATGCGCGATGCCCTGCAGCTTGTGCGCAAGAAGCTGATCAATGTACTGGCAAAACTGGCCGCTTTCGCAGATGAGTACAAGTCCCTGCCCACCCTGGGATTCACACATTTCCAGCCCGCGCAGCCGACGACTGTCGGAAAGCGCGCAACTCTCTGGATGCAGGAATTCGAGCTTGCCCTGGCAGAGGTGGAGCATGCGGAAGCCAGCCTGCGCCTTCTGGGCAGCAAGGGAACGACCGGCACACAGGCTTCCTTCCTTGAGCTCTTTGACGGAGATCTGGACAAGGTGGACCGGCTGGATCCTATGCTGGCTGAGAAAATGGGCTTTGACCGCTGCTTTGCAGTTTCGGGCCAGACCTATCCCAGACTGCTTGACACCATCGTGATCAACGCACTGGCGATCACAGCTTCCGCAGCCATGAAGACGGCCACGGATATCCGAATTCTGCAGCATCTCAAGGAAGTAGAAGAGCCTTTTGAAAAGACCCAGATCGGTTCTTCCGCGATGGCTTACAAGCGCAATCCCATGCGCAGCGAGCGCATCTGCTCCCTGGCCCGTTACGTGATGGCAGATGTCCTCAATCCTGCCATTACTGCAGGCACCCAGTGGTTTGAGCGCACCCTGGACGATTCCGCCAACAAGCGCCTCAGCGTTCCCGAAGCCTTCTTGGCGGTGGACGGCATTCTCTCGCTCTATGCCAATGTGGCGGACGGCTTGGTCGTCTATCCCAAGGTCATCGAGCAGCGTCTGAGAAAAGAGCTGCCCTTTATGGCGACCGAGAATATTATGATGGACGCCGTCAAAAAGCGCGGCGCCGACCGTCAGCAGCTGCACGAGCGCATCCGCGTGCATTCCATGGCGGCTTCCAAGGTCATCAAGGAAGAGGGCGGCGAGAACGACCTGCTGCAAAGGATCGCGGCGGACGAGGCGTTCGGCGTGACCCTCGAAGAGCTGGAGAGCATTTTGCAGCCCGAAAAATACACCGGCAGAGCCAAGGAGCAGACAGAGGACTTTTTGGCGGAATGTGTCGCTCCGGTACTGGAGAAGTACAAGGATATTGAGTCCGATAAACCTGAAATCAACGTATAATTCATATATCAACACCTTATATAAAGGAGAAACATCATGGTAAAAGCAATCGTAGGCGCTAACTGGGGCGATGAGGGCAAGGGTAAGATCACCGATGTGCTCGCCAATAACAGCGACATTGTCATCCGCTTTCAGGGCGGCGCAAACGCGGGTCACACCATCATCAACAACTACGGCAAATTTGCGCTGCATCAGCTGCCCTCCGGCGTGTTCCATCAGAACATCACCAACATCATCGGAAACGGCGTAGCGTTCAGCGTTGAAAACTTCGTAAAGGAAATGAAGGAGCTTCAAGACCGCGGCGTTCCCGCTCCCAACATCATCATTTCCGACCGCGCGCAAATCGTAATGCCTTATCACGTTGCGTTCGACTGCTACGAGGAGGAGCGTTTGG
>JBGUPU010000004.1:0-63833 GCA_045130475.1 Lachnospiraceae bacterium | reverse complement strand
GTCTCGTCTGCATGATTTTTGTGCAACTGCAAAATCTCCCCCTCCTGGCCGTTATAGTAGACCGGGAAGCGGAAATGGATCTGTGTGAGGATCTGTTCCTCCGCCTTTTTGTCCGGGTCGATCTCAATACTGTCGATAAAGAGCTGGAAAAACTCTTTTTTCTCCAGGTCTGTCATCTGCTCATACAGCTTTCCAAAGTGTTCTATAATGCGGTATACCTGTTTGGCGGAGAGGCGCTCTTTATAAGCTGCTGTGATCTTCTCATCCACATCCGAGATGGCATCTTCAATATCACTGATCTTATCATAGAGGTTGTCGAGGCGATCGTGCATATCCCGGTACTTGCGGTCATAATGGCGGTCAGTGATCTTCAGCTTTTCTATCATTTCCAGGAGCATTCTGCTGGCTCCCTCCTGCTGGTGGAGCTGTGCTTTCAGCATCTCCCGCTCTGTTTCCAGTGCGCTGACATCCACTTTCTCTTCAAGCTTTTTTTGAATATACCCGTGGAAGCTGGTGTCATTCACCATATCCAGGACGACTTCCTCCACCCTGCGGTTCATTTCCTCCTGATTGAGGGAAGGTTTGTAATAACACAAATGCTCGCCGTCATAAGTCTTCCGATGGAGACACCGGTAATAAAAATCCTCCACCTGCTGCCCGCTCTTTTTGTTTTTTCTTCTCCGGACAGTTCCCACAAGCGGGTTACCGCAGATCGGGCATATGATCAGGCCTGACAGGATGTGCTCATGTTCCAGTTTGTGAACCCTGTTCCTTTTCGGAGCAAGCTCCTTCCGCCTTTCCTGCGCACCGAGCCAGAGTTCCTCGTCGATGATCGCCTCATGTCTTCCGTCTACAAGCAGAAAATCATCGCTTTTAACACGGTGGTACTGATCCTGGGATCCCTTTATTTTTTCCGTCGTTAGTTTCCCGTAAGCAATCTTCCCCAAATAGGCAGGATTTGTCAGGATCCGCCGGATCAGCGGGGGTGTAAAATAATCCAGGTCCCTGTCACGGATCTTTTCCTTCATGTATCCGTGCTGGTTCAGATACTTACAGATCGCGGCCACACCCATGCCTTCATTGCTGTATTTTTCATACACCAGACGAACAATTTCCGCCTCATTCGGCTCGATGATCAGGGAATCGTTCTCTTTGTCCTGTCTGTATCCAAAGGGTGCCAGACCGCCGTTCCATTTTCCCTCACGAGCTTTCTGCCTGCGTCCCTCCATCGTCTGCACAAGGATGTTTTCACGCTCAATCTCCGCCACCGCCGAAAGGACTGTAATGGTCAGCTTCCCGGAGTCCCTGGAGGAGTCAATTCCGTCCTCCACGCAGATCAGGTCCACGCCATAGTCCTGAATGTGCTGAAGACTGTTCAGGACATCAGCCGCGTTTCTTCCAAAACGGGACAGCTTAAAGACCAGAATGTATCGCACATCGTCGCGGCCCTCTGACACATCCTGCAGCATCTGCGTAAACTCCGGCCTTCCGGAAATGCTCTTGCCGGATTTTCCCGCATCGCAGTATTCCCTGACGATTTCCAGATCTCCATACTCTGCATATCTCGTCAGCCGGTCCCGCTGGGCTTCCAGACTGTAGCCCTCCACCTGCATGGATGTCGAAACACGGATGTAGATATAGCATTTATTGTTTTTCTTTTTCTTCTCCATCGATCCAGACCTCAAGAGTATTTGTCATCGTCAGTTTTCGGGTTATGAATTGGGATATTAATTTTTTAGTATCGACTGATCAATGATTTCCTATTGGTTTATTATCCATCGTCCATATCTGTTACCGCCTTCACGAGAAATACGGTTGCTGTCACGAAGCTTCTTTATTTCCCGTTCAACGGTTCTTTTAGGAATTCCCAATGTTTCGGATATCTTCAGAACTGTAATACTCTCATCTGAGCCGATCAATGCGATAATCCTTTCCGCCAATCCGCCATCTATTCCGCCATTTAATCCGCCACTCTGGCGGTTTGACCCTTTAGGCTGATCTATAAGAGCCCTTTCCAGTGCTTTGAACTGAATCCGCAGCACGGTTCCCGTCAGCTCATACACCGGAAGATCCGCTCCTATCTCCCGGCACTCATCACAGATCTTCTGAATGCCCTGACCCCAGTTCTCAATAAAGCCTGCCCGATAAAAAACGTTCGCGATGTCCGGATTATACGGGATCGAATCATGTCTCTCCATCAACGTCTCTACCGTCCAGTTCTCAGGAAGAATACACCGGTTGCTGATCGTAATCGCGTCTTCCATGACTCTGATTTGAATCGGAGTTCCATACATATAGCAGTTATGTGCGATGGCATTATAGATAGCCTCACGTATGGCCTCTCTGGCAAAAGGATACTCCTCCACACGCATATCATGCTCATAGCTGATCTTCGCTTTCAGATACATCTGAAAAATCAGGTCGACAACTTTATGCGCATTTACGATCAAGGATTCCTCAAGGTCATTGTGATATACAACAAAACCCTTCTCGTCAAACTTTCCAACCTTAACGAAACTTCCGACCTGGACCACTCCCGGATCATGATAAAACAGCAGAACCGCTGATCTTTTCAGCTTTCCGTCTTTCATCAGATGCAGCTTCTGGAGTAGTTCTTCATTCGGGACATTCAGCTCTGCGTCTGTCATTCTCTTTTTCCGTAAAGCCTCTCTCCGAAAGATTTTAAAGCTTTCATCATCCAGATCTGCCACGTTTATTTCGTCAACAACAGCGTCTTCCCAGTGAACACCGGTCTTGCGGGTTATAAACTCAGAAAGCGCGATCCCTGTCAGCTGCTGCTTCGTTGCCCCGCTCCGGTAATGGAACTCGCCGTGATAACTGACAGGAAAAGTACTCGGTTTTACTTTTATTTCCAGATAGTCTTTTCCATCTTTCGTCAGTTTATTTACATCTGCGACAATGCCAAGTCCTGATTGGATCTTATTGGGGATCTCCTCCAGCAGCTTTTTGATATTCTGCACGCCGACAACATTGCCGGCATCATCAATACCGATATAGATGGTTCCGCCCTGTGCATTGGCAAAACCACACACCCACTTCAGGTATTCATCCCTCCAGGATTCCTTATATTCGATCATCTGACTTTCTGCCATAAACAAACCTCCAACATTTCTGTCTTCCATCTGAAAGCTTTTTTATCCTGCGGCGTCCTTCGAATCTTTAATGGAGCCGGGATCACTTATCATTTTGAAATGAAGCAGAGCCTCTTTGATCGCTGCTTCCTTGGCTGCCGGACATACCGGTACCTTCTTACCCGGATCAGCAGCTTTATGATACTGGACACCTACTTCCAATCCATATTTCCGTTTTACCTGCGCGATATACAAAGAGGAAACCTTTAAACCATGCCTTTCCAACACATATTGTTTGATTTCCGCATAGGTTGCTTTTGTCTCCGCAGCTGTCAGCTCCTGCCTGCTGCAATCCATCGTACAGCTGACTGCGCTTCTGCAGTCCTCTCCATGCAGCACTGCTGACAGCATCTCCTGTTCAATTTTACTGTTTTCAAACAGTCCTGAAAACCGGAAAGTAATGCTCTTCAGTATCTTTTTGTCTTCCCGTTCCTCCGGAAACACCTCAATGCGGTCAATAAAAAGCCTGTACATCCGGCGTTTTTCCTGGCAGCTCATATGCCGGTACAGCTTCTGGAAATGATCCAGCATGCGTTCTATATTTTCAGCAGTCCGAATCCCGGCATCTCTTCCTTCCATCCGGCTCCTGATCTCCGCGATCTCTTCTTCTGTTTTCTCAATGACATCATACCAGTGATCAATATCCTTCTGAATCCCGCTGTATTTCTCATTATATCCTGTATTGGAAAAATCCAGATGATCCAGCTGCTCTCCCAGTCTGCGCACAGAAAGCTCTCCTTCACGGAGCTTTTTTCTCGCCCTGTGCATCTGTTCTTCCAAACTCTCCTTTGAATCCTGCCCCGGCTCCCGTCCCGTTTGTTGTTTTGCGACATTCCGGCGGATTGTTTCCCTGAATTCCGGATCCAATCCCAGCTTTTGGACCACTTCAAAAACAGCACTGTCTACTTTCTCCTGCCTGTAAGTGTGACGAAATGCGCAGGTTTTCCCTCTTCCTTTTTTCGCATTTCCACAGGCATAATAATGTCCTGTTTTGTAATGCCCGCCATGGTTTTTGTTGATTTGGCGATTCGTGGTGGCGATCATGCCGGACCCGCACATCGGGCACCTGATCAACCCGGATAGAAGGCTGATCCTCCCGGTTTCATGTGTCTTTTTTCCCCAGGAAGAGTGTTTCTCTCTCTTCTTTCTGACCTGCTCCCACTCCTCTTCCGTAACAATCGGCGTATGGACTCCCTGTGATAAAACTACCTGTTCAGGGTCCGGGCGGAGCCGATGGCCTTCTCTGTCTTTTTTATTTGTCCTTCTTCCGTATGCCAGCATTCCGCAATAGACCGGATTATTTAAAATGTGCCTTACAAAATCATTTGTAACTGGCTTTGGTTTTCCTGTCCTGTCCATGCCTCTGGTATACCCGTTTTCATTCAGATATCCCACAATCGTGGTGACCAGCATATTCCCTTCCAGATAAAGGTCAAAGATTTTCCTGACAATCACTGCCTCCTCAGGAACGATCTGCAGCTCCTTCTGCACATTTCTGTAGCCATAGGGAGCGGGACCTCCCGGCCATTTACCTTCCCTGAGCTTCTGCATCCTGCCGGACATGAACTGTGACGAGATATTCTCCCGTTCAATCTCTGCAACTGCCGAGAGAATGGCCAGCGTCAGCCGGCCGCCCTGTGTCGAACTGTCGATCGCATCCTCCACACAGACCAGATCGATCCCGCAATCCATGAGAAGCTGCAACGTACTCATAATATCCGCCGCGTTCCTGCCAAAGCGTGACAGCTTGAAAACAAGGACAAAAGAGACCTCATCCTTCTGGCAGAGAATATCTTCGATCATCTGCTGAAATGCCGGCCTGCCCTTTATATCCTTCCCGGATCTACCGGCATCACAGTATTCACCGGCAATTTCCAGCTCCATGTACTGCGCATGTGCGCGCAGCCGCTCCTGCTGCGCCTCCAGGCTGTACCCTTCAGTCTGCGCCGTAGTGGATACTCTTGTGTAAATATAGCATTTTTTCCTGGCTGCTCTCATATCTGTCTCGCTGACGCAAGCTGCATTTATGGTTGCTCTAAATCATAGGTCGATTTCTGTTTGTGTAATATATCATTTTTTCTGTTCATTATCAACGGAAATCTTTTATTATTGTCTATTTTTCATCTCCTCATATGGTGTATTAAAAATACATCCGCAAAACTCCATATATTGCGGATGTATTGACAGCCGGAAGAAAATATCACCATGGCGGTTTTGTTAACGTGGTTTTTATGGCATCAGGAAAGAACCTGACCGTTCTTACTCTTCAATCAGGGACTTTTTCCTCCTTATGATCCGCAGTCTGTTCCTGTTCCTCTTCCGCATCGATTTCCGCCAGGACTGCTTCCCCGTATTTCTCGATCATCTTTACGAGAAAGGCTGCACACCGTTCCATGTTCCGGCGTTCTGCCCAGTCCGGATTTCCGCATCTGCCGGTTTTTTCCCTGGCAAGTGGAGGTACCTGCTCCTGTGCTGTCCGCATTTCCATTTTCTTCCCCATTTTTCTCCCGTCCGTTTTCAGATTTCTTTCTCCGTAAGCCATCTGTTTCCCTGTCGCAATTTTTAAGGTGCTGTCAGGCACAAAATCTCCTTGTTTTTTAGAACATAAGTTCTATTATCCGTGGAATTATGCTATACTGTTATTGCTATTCCCGAATACAGAATCTCCTTCTGCCTCTGTCATTACGCAGCAGGACTGCATGCACCGGGAATCCCTGCATGTATTTGTTTCCAGCATATACGGATCGAGGGAAAACCACATTGAACGCAAATTGAGAGGAAATTGAACGAATCCCAGGGAGAAAGAAAAAAATGGAGCGCTGTGATTTCTCTTCTGTTGTCACGACCATGCGCCGTTATATCAGTGATGATCATTATTACAATCAGATCGACTATATCGGGGATCTGTTCGCTGATTTTCTAGATTCAGATGAAGCTGCGGATTTCGGGTTTGACAACAGCTCCGTCTGCCGATGGCTGAACGGGATGACTAAAGTCAGCCCAATAATCAGCAGATACTATCTGGCCCCCGACAGGCGATCCGCTCTCGCGGACAACATCGCATCTATGATCATCCCGGTCATGAATGATCCTTCCATGGCAGCACAGGCGCTTTATGAACTTTTGATCGGAGACTATACCGTATCAGAAGAGAAGAAAGATGCCCTTTGCAAAGGGTATCCATGGAAAACAACAGAAGAAAAGGCAGCGTTTATGGCTGCCCTGCTCTGCTTTGGCATGCAGAGGGAGTTTATCAAGCGGGACATCCGGAGAAATAACCTGCTTTCTTCAGGGAGCCTTTCCCCGCAGATCGCGGATTTCATATTCGGTGAGGAACTCCCAAAACCCTGCAGGCATTTCTGCGGACGTGAAAAGGAACTTTCAGCAGTACATGACCTGCTGATCGATCAGGGGAAAGTGTTCCTGCACGGGATTGCCGGCATCGGAAAAAGTGAAATGGCCAAAGCCTATGCGAAGCAACACAGGAAGGAATATACGAATATCCTGTACATTCCATACTCCGGAGATCTGAAAAAAGACATTACTGATCTGGATTTTGCCGATGACAGGACTTCCGACACGGAAAAGGAACGGTTCCGGAAACACAACCGTTTCCTTCGCACGTTGAGAGAGGATACCCTCATCATCATAGACAATTTCAATGCCCTGCCAACGGAAGATACCTTTCTACCGGTGGTGCTCAAATACCACTGCCGCGTGCTTTTTACCACACGGAGTGTCTTTAAGGATCATCCAGGCATTGAAATCAAAGAAATCGAAGATGTATCAGTTTTGATACACCTTATTTCGTGCTTCTATTCCAACACCGAAAAAAACCGACATGTGATCGAAGAAATCCTGGAAGTTGTCCACCGGCACACCCTCGCGGTCGAGCTGATCGCGCGTCTTTTGGAAAAAGGAATCCTGTCTCCAAAGAAGGTGCTCTCCCGGCTGCAGGCGGAACACGCCTCCTTCAGCGCTTCCGACAGGATCACGCTCGCGAAAGACGGCAGGTCTCTTCGTGCGACCTATTATGAGCATATACGGACTCTTTTTTCCCTGTTCGAGCTGACCTGTCCGCAGAAGGATATCCTGCGGAATCTGTCCCTGATCCCGCGGACAGGGATCCCGGCAAGACTTTTTGCAAAGTGGATGCGGTTTAAGGACCTGAATGAACTAAATGACTTGATAGAAATGGGGCTGGTACAGGACAGCAGCAGATTCCGCGTCTCTCTTCATCCCATGATCCGGGAGGTAGCTGTCAGCAGCCTCTCCCCCGGAATCTCAAACTGCGCCGTCTTGCTACAGAGCATCCGCGAGAACTGCCTGTTCCTGGGCGTGACAGTATCGTACCACAGCCTCCTGTTTCAGGTGATCGAGAATATAGCCGCCGACGCCGTTAAAGATGACCGCGAAACATACCTGCTCCTGCTGGAAGATGTTTTTCCTTTTATGCACAACTACGGGTATACCGCCGGTATGCAGCTGGTCGTAAGTGAACTGGAAAAGAACCTCGGGGAAACTGTCAGCGACCCTTCCCATCACGCACTGCTGCTTATGTACCATGCCGAACTGACCGACGACAAAAAGAAAGGGATCGAATATATTCAGGAAGCCCTGCGGCTCCTACCGGATCTACGGGCGGAAAACGCCGCCCTGGTCTCAAACCTGCATCACTCAATAGGAAGTCTGTACCAGGAGATCAAAGATGTGAAGCCTGCCTTAAATCATATGGAGACAGCCGGCGATATCCTCCGTCAATATGATCTGTTCTGGACCCATGACGGCGTGACACAGGCCATAGACTATGCCAATCTGCTCAAAATGACCGGGCGTTTCCAGGAAGGTCTGCAAGTACTTCTGAATACGGAGCGGTTATTACGCGAAATAGACCTATGCTCCCTCAACTTTGCACTGCTTCTGGAATCTATAGGCTACTACTATCTCTCTTTTTTTTATCTCAAAGAGGCTGTCAACTACTTCAGGCAGCTGATGGATGTTTATTCCACCCTGTTTGCGGATGAAGAATCCCTGATTGAGGGAAAAAAGGCAGAAATAGAAAAAGCACTACAGCAGGTTAGCGGACAACCATTGCAAATATCATAAACAGAAATAACACATATTTCTCAATATCCCATATCATTTCTGAAAAGGGTGGCTGTGAAAGGCCATCCTTTTCATTTGCGAAAAACTAAAGATTCCAGGTCGACGATACACATTTTAATCAATTTCCTCTCAATTTACGCTCAATGTCTCTCGTAATTCTCTTCGATATAATCCAGATCAGGGATTATTCTGACTTTCCGGCTGTCCGGATCCTGTTGCCTGTGCTGGTTGTCTGCAGACCGCCAGTCTGCTGCTGGAAAACCTGCTGCCGAATAAAGAATGGACACCCCCCTGATACACATCACATAAACCGCACCAATGAATCAAAATAATTCCGGCTTACATACCGGTATAGCTGTCCTCGCCAGAGGTAAATAACATGATGAACTACATGACCCCTGAGAGCCGTATGCCCTCTTATATGATATTTCCGCGCTTCCTCTTTGATCTGGGCCTGAATGAGACGGAATGCCTGCTTTATATGATCCTTCTCGACCGTGCCAGACTCTCGCAGAGTAATGAAAGATGGATCGATGAGGAGGGACACGTTTTTCTGCTGTTCCCGATCAAAGACCTGGCGGGAGCCCTCCACAGGAGTGAAACCACCATCAAGGCCTCTCTTGCGTCCCTTGAGGCACACCACCTGCTTATCCGCCGCCGTAAAGGGATCGGACGTCCGAGCCGGATCTATCTGCTGCTTCCGGAGGACACCAATGCATCCTGTCAGGGAGGCGAAGTTCATCTTTCTCAGGGACAGAATCCGGCCACCGCCATAGACAGAAAACCGGCTCTCCCACAGACAGAAAACTGTCCTTGTCAGGGACAGAAAACTGTCTCTCTCATGGGCGGAAAACTGACCGGAAGTAAGAATAAGGGAATAAAAGAACAGGAAATAAATACAGAAAGAAAAGAAAGCGTCAGCGAACTCCACACCGCTTATGGCCTTTATGAAAATGTTTTTCTCACAGGCACAGAACTTATGAAACTGAAATCTTCCATCCCGAAATGGGAGCAATACATCAACCGGCTGTCCGGATACATGCACAGGACAGGAAAAAAATATGCAAATCATGCAGAGACGATCCTTTACTGGGCGGAAAAAGACAATGCCCTTGCGCCTGTCCGAAACTATACACGAAACGAAAAGGAGAGCTTATGAACAATATCAGATATGACACCAGCCTTCCCCCGCAGACTAACGTACCCCTGCAGGAAGATGAATACCTGGATCCGGATGACGGGCTGATCTACTGCAGTAAATGCCATATGCCGCGTCAGATCAGGCGCAAGCAGCTCGGCAGAGTATTTATGCCCCGGGTTCTGTGCAGATGCCAGGAAGAGGAACGGGATAAGGAAGAACAGGAACGACAGAAACGGGATCATATGGCGCAAGTCTCCCGCCTGAGGGCTTCCGGCCTGCAGTCGCCCCATCTGCGGGATCTGACCTTTGATAAGGCCCAAAGCCTGAATCCGGAAATGGAAAGAACCCTGGAAAAGGCACACGCCTACATTGATCAGTGGGAGGAAATGAAAAAAAGATCCCTCGGCCTGCTCCTCTGGGGTCCTGTCGGGAACGGAAAAACTTTTTTTGCCGGCTGCATCGCTAATGCACTGATTGAAAAAGAAGTACCTGTCCTGATGACCAACTTTCTTGATCTGCTTGACAATCTTGCCGGCATGTATCCGGGTGAACGGATCGATTACATCCGCAGTCTTGACCATTTCGACCTTTTGATCATCGATGACCTCGGTGCGGAGCGCGACTCCGACTTTACCAGAGAACAGATCTATCATGTGATCGACAGCCGCTGCCGCAGCAATAAGCCGATGATCATCTCGACGAACCACTCATTGGACGAGCTGAAGAATCCGGCGCTTCTCGATTACGAAAGGATCTATGACCGCATTCTGGAAAGGTGTGCTCCGATACTGTTCAACAACATGAATATCCGAAGTCTCCATGCCGCAGAAAATCTTGCCGCTGCCCGACGGCTGCTCTCCTCCGGCGTCACGATTTCATCGTAACGATCTTTCAGATGGATCTGTTCACTGCGCGAACCGGCCCTGTAAAGGTGCTCCGCTCGGTTAGAGCAAGATTCGCCTGGAGACCACATTTTCACCGTTTCGGGAAAAGGAGGTTCCGGCAATCTTGATGGGGCTTCCGCTGCCCCATACCCTCGGCTGTATTTTTCCGCAGTTTTCGGCCAGAGTCTTCTTGCAGATCGTACCCTGAAGTCCCCTCTGTCATTCCAGGAATTGTCATTTCAGGGTACAGAGAATAATTCCATCTGGCTCCACAGTCCCTGTGACCGCAATACTAAGGATCTGTCGATAGACAACTTATCCATCCTTCCTGAAGGAATCAGGGATTGCTGTGTCAAAAAAACTCACCACAAAACACAGAATAAAGAAAGGAAGTATCATGCCCAATCATAAAAAACCAGAGGCGTTCAGGAAAACGCATATCATGAAGATCCGTCTTGACGACATTCAGTATTCCGCTGTCGAGAGCGGCGCAGAAGCAGCGGAGATGACAATGACCGAATACATCCGCCACATGGCCGTCTTCGGAAAGCTGGAGATCCGTCCGCAGATCGTCGTTGATCTCCCAAAGCTGGAGGCTCTTACACTTGAGCTCTCCAGAATCGGAAACAATCTGAATCAGCTGACAAAGTATTTCAATATGGGCGGGGTGCGAAGCTATGCAATGCAACAGCTGCTGACCGAGTGTATCAATGAAATCATGGAGACCTGCCGTGAAGTCATGAAGCTGGGAGGTGAATACCGTGGCGATCCTTAAACACATAGCCAGCAAGAATGCCGACTACGGCAAAGCTCTGGAGTACGTGATGTTCGAGCACAACAAAAACGGAACAGTTCTCCGGAATGAATACGGGGACAAGATCATGCGGAAGGAGTTTATCATCGGAGGAGTCAACTGCAATGCCTTCTCTTTCCCCGAGGCCTGCGTAGCTGTCAACAGACATTTTCACAAAAACCAGAGTCCATCAGAGATCAAGTCCCACCACTATATTCTCAGCTTCGATCCACATGACAGTACAGAATGTGGATTAACCCCGGAAAGGGCGCAGGAACTCGGGCTGGAATTTGCTGCAAGGTGTTTCCCGGGTCACCAGGTACTCGTATGTACCCATGCCGACGGACATAATGAAAGCGGCAATATCCATGTCCACATGATCCTGAACAGCGTCAGAAAACTTGACGTGGAAATGCAGCCCTTCATGGAACGCGCCTGCGACAGCCGCGCAGGCTGCAAGCATCATGTAACGAACTCGTACCGGAAATTTCTCATGTCCGAAGTCATGCAAATGTGCGAACGCGAAGGACTGCTCCAGATCGATCTTCTCTCTCCTTCCAGATCAAAAGTAACAGACAGAGAATACCGCGTACGGCAACGAGGTCAGGAAAAACTGGACGAGCTGAATGAAGAGATCCGGGCAGGAAACCTGACACCTGCCAAAACCACCTTCCAGACACAGAAGCAGTTTCTGCGGGACGCCATTCTGGATATCGCCGCAAAGGCAGGCTCCATGGAGGATTTCCAAAAACTGCTCCAGGAAAACTATCATATCACGGTGAAGGAACAGCGCGGGAGATTCAGCTACCTGCATCCGGAAAGAAGCAAATATATCCGCGGGCGGACTCTGGGAAGAGACTATGAAAAAGAGCATATCGAGGAACTGATCAAAAATGCGGCTCTGCAAAGAGAACTGGAAAAAGAGAGGGAAAAGGAAAGAGAACAGCGTTTTACGAAAGAGGAAGAGGAAACCGCAGCAGTTGACAAACACGCTTATTCGTACCTTTCAGATGCGAAATCTCCAACGTATGCGGCACCTGCTGTCGCCGCCTCTTATCCGGCCAGATACGATCCCGCGTATAACTACCATGCCAATCCAATCGCAATCCTCTATATCCGCTCGGAACTGCGCCTGGTAACCGATCTGCAGACCTGCATAAAGGCGCAGCAGAGCAGGGCTTATGCAAGAGAAGTAGAGCTCACCAATCTCCTGGAATTGTCCAGGACAGTCATCTATATTCAGGAACACGGCTTTGGCTCCCGCGAAGAACTGTATCAGGAAAAGGCAAACGTCTCCGCCAGGGTACGATCCGCAGAATCTGCGGTCAAAAGCACCGAAGCACAGATCCGGGAGCTCAATGAAAAGATCCACTATGCCGGACAGTACTACGCCAATAAATCCGTCCACCAGGAGTATACGCGCGCATTGTTTAAACCTATGTATCGTAAAGGACATGAGGAACAACTAAACAAATATGACGAAGCAGTCAGTTATTTCAAAGCTGCTGCAGGAGGCAGGATCCCGGCACTGAATGATCTGAAACAGGAACGGGAGAGATTTCAGCAGCAATTGCAGAAACAGAGAGACTCCCTTCAATCTGACAGATGTTATCTGAAGGAGCTGACGACAGCCTCTTACAATATCAACTGGCTTTTCAATGAAGAAAAGGAAAAACAGCAGGAATCATTCCGTGGACAGACAGGAAAAAAAGCAAGTGTACTCACCAGGCTGGAAGAAAAGAAAGAAAAAGTCCACGAGGAGGGAGGACACAGACAGGTGCAGCAAAATCCAATCACAAAGAAACACAGGCAGGATATGGAAATAGGCTGAGTCAGTGACTTCATCATAGTCCTGTTCATATGATTTCGCCAAATATTTTTCTGTTCCCTTTAAGGTGTCACATTTTTGGGACACCTTCGCAGACCAGAAATACCTGTCACATTTTTGTGACAGGTATTTCTGGATATTACATTCCGTCTATGTGGGAAAAGTGGAACTCATAAATCTAAATAAACGTATATCTGCTCTTAACTTTTTCCCCGGTTTCTGTTATTATATCCATGTCAGACAATAGGACATGAAAAAACAACGTGACAACCATCCCTTATATCATGATAGGTAACCGGAGGGGAAAAAATGCAAAAGAGTAAAAATCTCGGAGAACTGATGGGGGTTGCTTCCCAGAAGAGTATGTCCGAGCAACTATATCAGAAAATCAGCAAACTGATCATGTCAGGAGAACTGGAAGAGGGCTATGTCTTTCCCAACGAAGCCGTCCTCTGCGAGCAGCTGAAAATCGGCCGCTCTACGCTTCGGGAAGCCTATAAAGCATTGGAACTGTCAGGTTACATCACCCGCAGCAAGAGGGGTACCGCGGTCAACAACCGCTCAGAGGTCCTCAACCGGATGCCGCTGCGAACTGTCTTCCACTCCGCGAACGAGGATGATTTCACGCAGTTCCGCCTGATGGTAGAGGCTCAAAGCGCTTCACTGGCGGCTGCGCGCGCAGGTCTTGAAGATGTCAATGCGCTGGAATCCCTGCAGGCAGAAATGACAAAAAAAAGAGATGCACTTGATTATGAATCCCTCATGGAACTTGACGAACAGTTCCACATCCTGATCGCAAATCTGAGCGGCAATTCTCTCATTGCGACCGTAATCTCGGTCATGGCGGAAGAGTGGAAGGCCGGGATCGCCCGCAATTTCTCGGCTGCTATTCAGATGGATCCCGGCACATTTGACGGGATGATCGAACAGCACAAAAACATTGTCGCATACATCCGCAGCCGTGACAGCGAGGCTGCCGGCCGCATGATGCGCGAACATATCGAGAGTGTGACACTGCACTGATCGTCAGAATCTGTCCATGGTCAGACCTGCGCCTGATCATTCATCAAGGAATACAAAAAGAACCGCCTGCAAGTATTCTCCAGGACGGTTCTTTTTTAACAGTCATTTCTTTTTGCTTCAACATTTTTTGTGACAGTCTTTTCTTTATTTAATTCGGCAGCGCTCTTTACTTGCAACAGCCTTTTCTCTTTATGGCATTCTTTTTTTCAACAATACGTTTCACAGAAGACAGCCTGACATATCCAGAACATGCTGCCGCATATGCTCTCTCGCTTTTTCCGGCTCACGTTCCTCTATGTCTTTCAGGATCTCCCGGTGCTGGGTGATCATGCGCTCAAGGACATTTTCATCCCGCAGAAGTGCTTTCCGGAAATTATTTTCGGTCTGTTCTTTCCAGACAGAGGCAACAACAGTCATGGTGGTAATAAACAGCGAGTTATGCGTCGCGCGGGCGATCTCACTGTGAAAACGGATATCCAGTCCGGATAGTTCCTCAAAACGTCTGTCCGCGACGGCCGCCGCCAGCTCTTCATGAATTCCGGATAGAATTTCTATATCTTTCTTGACAGCCCTCGACGCCGCGGAGAAAGCGGTCTCCTCCTCCAGCATGATCCTGAACTCGACGAACTCCTCCGTCGAGGACTGCTCCACCATGTGCAGAAGAGGTGTAGCTGCCATGATCACGGAGGCGTCGTTGACAACAGTACCCTTCTTGCTCCGGCTGATATAGCCGGCCAGCTCCAGTGCCTTATGGGCCTCACGAATCGTGCTCCTGCCCACATTCAACTGCTGACACAGAACCGTCTCGTTCGGGAAAACATACCCCGGCAGCAAAACTCCTTCCCGGATCAGACCGCTGATCTTTTCATAGAGTTTGTCCGACATATTTTTATGCTGTGACATATCCAACAGATCATAGAGCTCTTTTCCCTTTTCTTCCATTCCTTCTCTCCCTAAAGAATTAAATATGTATCTTGTCATACAAGTATAGGAGAGATTCTTCAATCTGTCAATCTCTCTTTTCTTTAAATCCAGGTTTAATTTTTCTGGCTATTATCCTGATTCTATAGACTTTATTGCCTTCACCATCTGTTTTCTGCCGTTTTTTCTTTGGTTGTCCTTTCTTTCTGTATCTAATAAAGAAGTTCATGAAAAACTGTTGACAAGTAGCATGTCAATATGTATTATATATCATGTCAGACAACGATATTATAGTTGGGTGCCAGGATATAAGAAAACATAAGAGGAGGAAAAAGACATGGCATACGAGAGCATGATCAAAGACATCGTCACAAGTGTCGGCGGCCCGGAGAACATCCAGAGCGCGACGCATTGTTTCACAAGACTCCGTCTCGCCCTGAAGGACGAAAGTCTTGCGGACAAAGGAAAACTGGAATCCATCCCGAAGGTTATGAAGGTCGTCAACGCAAACGGACAGACCCAGATCGTCATAGGCAACGAAGTCGCCAACGTCTACAAAGAATTGGTCGCCGAATTCCCCGCACTGGGGGGCGCCGATAAGCCTGTCGAAGAAAAGAAAGAAAAACTGTCCGTGCAGAGCGTTTTGAACACGATCGCCAGTATTTTTACCCCTACGATCCCCGCGCTGGCCGGCGCCGGTGTTATCAAGGGCATCCTTGTGCTGCTGACTACACTCGGCATGCTGGGCAAGGACACCGGAACTTATCAGATCCTGAACGCTGCGGCAGATTCCATCTTCTACTTTATGCCGCTTGTACTGGCATACACCTCTGCTAAAATATTCAAATGCAGCATTCCGATCGCAATGGCCATCGGCGGCAGCCTCCTTTATCCGAACCTTGTGTCCTTCATGGCTGAGGCTGAGAGCCTTTCATTCCTCGGAATCCCGGTCATTAAGACGACATACGGTTCCTCCGTCATCCCGATCATCCTGGCAGTACTGGTCTATTCCAAGCTTGAGAAGTTCCTGGACAAGGTGATCCCCACTGTCATGAAGGCAGTCGTGGCGCCGCTGATCTCGCTCCTTGTAATGGTACCTGCGACACTGCTGGTTTTTGGTCCCTTCGGAAACTACACGTCTGAAATGGTTGGGGCGTTTTTCCAGACAATCACCAAAGTTTCGCCTCTTCTGGCCGGCGCCTTCTTCGGCGGCACATACTCTCTGCTGGTCATGCTCGGCATGCACCGCGCACTGGTTCCGATCGGCATCAACGAGGTCTCCCAGTTTGGCAGCACGACCCTTTGGGCATTTACCGGTCCCTCCAACTTCTCACAGGCAGGAGCGGCTTTCGGTTCCTTTGTCCGCCTGAAGAACAAAGAGGAAAAATCCATCGCCCTCAGCGCAGGACTCACCGCTCTTTTCGGTATTACCGAGCCCGCCCTTTACGGTGTAAACCTGAAGTATAAGAAGCCCATGATCGGTGTGATCGCAGGCGGCGCGATCGGTGGCGCAATCGCAGGCGTCGGCGGCGCAAGAGCATATGCGGTCGCTATTCCCTCGATCCTCACACTGCCCACTTTCTTCGGCGAAGGATTTGTCGCTTTCCTGATCGCCATTGCCGCGGCATTCGCCATTGCATTCGCCATGACGCTCGTGCTCGGCGTGGATACCGGTGAAGCATCGGAAGCAGATGCCTCACCGTATGATACCGGAGAGGCAGCCGACCCGAAAGCCGTTTTCGCGCCACTGAGCGGCGAAGTTGTTCCGCTTTCCGAAGTTAAAGATGAGACCTTTGCCTCCGGTGTCCTGGGCAGCGGCTGCGCGATCGTTCCGTCCGAAAATATCCTGTACGCCCCTGCGGATGCTGTCATGACCACCGTGTTCCCCACCGGTCACGCGTACGGCCTGCAGACGAAAGGCGGCGTCGACCTCCTGATCCACATCGGCATTGACACCGTGCAGCTTGACGGAAAGCACTTCAAGGCACTCGTCAAGGAAGGCGATACTGTCAGGAAAGGTCAGAAGCTCGGGGAATTTGACGTGGACGCCATCCTCAAAGAAGGCTATAGCGCGGTCACAATGGTGATCGCCACGGATACGGAAGCCGAGAATATCCGCATGGACGGGACCGGCATGCTCAGCCACGGCGACGGGCTCTTTACAGTGGAATAAGCCGGCTGTTCAGTCGTTCAGTCATTTCCTGCCCGCGACGTGTTTTTGCGCGGTTTGCAACACAAAAACCAGAGAATTGCAGGCGTTTCTCACCACTTTTTTTCATGGGACCGGAGTCGGAGCGCCTCCGGTCCCAAACCCGCACAGACGCTCCGGATTGAGAGGTTCATATGTCTTATAAGAAAATCACCGGTTTCCCCGAAGACTTCCTGTGGGGCGCAAGCTCCAGCGCTTTCCAGGTGGAAGGCGGCTGGAATGAAGGCGGCAAGGGCCTGTCCGTAGCTGACACAGCGTCCTTTGCGCACGCTGATAACTATGCGGATACCAAAGTTGCCGCGGACTTTTACCACCGCTACAAAGAGGACATCGCCCTCATGGCGGAGCTCGGTCTGAAATCCTACCGCTTCTCCATTGCCTGGAGCCGCATTTTCCCCAACGGGGACGACGCGGAACCGAACGAGGCCGGTCTCTCTTTTTACAGGGCTGTACTTGACGAGCTGAAAAAGTACGGGATCGAACCGATTGTCACGCTGTATCATTTTGACCTTCCGCAGAGCCTGCAGGACCGTTTCGGCGGCTGGGTGGACCGCAGAACCATCGACGCGTTTGTACATTTCGCGGAAACCTGCTTTAAGGAATTCGGCAGGGACATACGTTACTGGCTCACCATCAACGAGCAGAATCTGATGGTCCGCAAGGAGGGTCTGATCCAGATTACGGAGCAGGATCCCGTAAAAAAGGAGAAGATCCGCCACCAGATGAACCATCACATGTTTCTCGCGAACGCGCTTGCCATCAAGGCGTGCCACCGGATCTGCCCCGATGCCAAAATCGGGCCGACCTTCGCGTATCTTCCCAGCTATCCCGCTTCCTGCAGACCGGAAGACATGATGGCTGCCCTCGAAGCGGACAATTACTACAACTACTATCTCACCGACGTCTACGTCTTCGGAAAATATCCTGAATACTATCTCCGTTTCCTGGATGAGCAGAATGCCATCCCGGAAATCCTGCCGGAAGATGAAGAGATTCTGGCCGGATCAACACCTGATTTTATCGGATTTAACTACTACCTGACTTATGCCGCGGAATACTGCCCCGAAGATGTCAAAGGGAACTATATTCATCTGCTCAAGCTCGTGGTTCCCGGACACTTCCGGTTCGTAGACAACCCGTACCTCAAGGCCAGTGAATACGGCTGGCAGATCGATCCGGTCGGATTCCGCCGTGCTTTGATGGAGCTCTATCAGCGCTATCACCTTCCGTTGATGGTGACGGAAAACGGACTTGGTACACACGATGTGCTGGATGCGGACGGACAGGTCCACGACCAGTACAGAATCGATTATCTGGATTCTCACCTGAAGCAGATGAAAAAGGCGGTCTGTGATGGTGTGCCGCTGATCTCCTACAACACCTGGACATTCATGGATGTGGTCAGTTCGAGCGACGGCTTCCAGAAACGTTATGGTCTCGTCTACGTCAACCGCGGGGAGCTCGACGAGAAAGATCTGCGCAGGATTAAGAAAGACAGCTTCTACTACTATCAGAACCTGATTAAAGAGAATGGCGCTTCGATGTAAAGCGTACGGATCCGTAGTTGACCAAAGCATCGATCAAAGCGGCTAACCGGCAGCACAAACCGGCTAGTCGCCTTTTTAGGCAAAACGAGTTGTAACGCACCACAGCCATGATAAGGAGGTAATTATGAAATTATTATTTGCTTCAGATTCGTTCAAGGGAAGCCTGACCAGCGAACAAACTGTAGCGCTCCTCACAAAAGCTGCCAATGAAGTATTCGGGTCCTGTGAAACCTCAGGTGTTCCGGTAGCGGATGGCGGCGAGGGAACGGTAGATGCGGTTATCGCAGCCGAGAATGGCAAGTTCATCAAAGTGCCGGTCCACGGCCCCCTGATGGAGGAAACTGAGGCGCAGTACGGTGTTTTCGGCACAGATAAGGCTGTCATTGAGATGGCTGCCGCATCGGGCCTTCCGATGGTTCCGGCCGAACTTCGCAATCCCCTAAACACCACGACATTCGGTACCGGCGAGCTAATCCTGGACGCCCTTGAGAAAGGCTACCGCGATATTTCGATTGCGATTGGCGGGTCGGCGACCAACGATGGCGGCATGGGCTGCGCACGCGCGCTCGGCGTGAAGTTCCTCGACAAGGACGGCAAGGAACTCAAGGGTTTCGGCCGTGACCTCGACAAAATAGAGACGATCGACGTATCCGGCATGGATCCCAGGATGAAGGAAGCGAAAATCACGGTCATGTGCGACGTGACAAATCCCCTGTGCGGACCGGACGGGGCAACCTTTACCTTTGGCCCGCAGAAAGGCGCGACTCCCGAGATCAGGGAAAAGCTTGAGCACGGTATGTGCCGCTATCGTGATAAGATCCGCGATCTCTTTGGCATCGACTGCGACCAGATCCAGGGTGCCGGCGCAGCCGGTGGACTCGGCGCCGCGCTGAAGGTATTCTGCCTCGGCGAGATGAAGTCCGGTATCGACACCGTGCTCGATCTGATCCACTTTGACGAGAGACTTGAAGGCGTGGATCTCGTCGTGACGGGCGAGGGAAGAACGGACTGGCAGAGTTGTTTTGGCAAAGTCATGCAGGGCGTCGGTGTCCGTGCGAAGGCGAAGGGCGTACCGGTCCTGGGCCTGTCCGGGTCACTCGGGAAGAACGCCCTCGATATCTGTAACTACGGCGTTGGTTCGCTCATGACCACGGTCAACAGTCCCATGGCGCTCGAGGAAGCCCTCAACAGGGCTGAAGAGCTCTATTACGAAGGCGCGATCCGTATGTTTCGCTTTGTAAAGATCGGCATGGATATGAAATAACGAAACAAAAAAGACGTCAATCGAAACCACTTGAAGGAGAAAGTCCCGGAGAAGCCGTGATTTTCTCCTTCTTTTTTCACATCAAAGATGTACGACGGGAAGGGTAAAGACAGCGCCCGGGCTGTACAGGAACTGTTTTCCTCACTACCCGGGCGCTCCATTTTGTTATCTTTTTTTGCTCAGTTACAGCTCTTTATCTCAGTAAGTCCTGACGGTTGAAATATCTCGTGTGCAGCAGCTTGTGGGATTTTTCACCGCAGGGTTCTCCAAGATAGGTCTCGTACACCTTCGCGATGGCCGGATTGTTGTGGGACTGCTGCTGCGGGAGCGCCGCCGCCGCGGCATAGATCGCCTTCTTTCTCTCCTCCATTTTCTTCCAGGTCTTCGGCGGGTTTCCGCCGCCGCCGATGCAGCCGCCCGGACAGGCCATGATCTCAATGAACTGCCAGCTGCACTGCCCGCTCTTCACCTTCTCCACCACCTTCTGCGCGTTGGCGATGCCGTGGGCGACGGCCACCCGGACCACGGTGCCGTTGATGTCGACGGAAGCCTCCTTCACACCCTCGAACCCGCGGACCGGCTCATAGTCCAGATTCTCCATCTCGTTTCCGGTGAGGACCTTGTACACCGTACGGAGAGCCGCTTCCATGACGCCGCCGGTGGCGCCGAAAATGAGTCCCGCGCCGGAACCAAGGCCGAAAGGATCGTCAAACTCGGTTTCGTTCAGGTTTTTGAAGTCGATGCCGCCGGTGCGGATCATCCTTGCCAGCTCCTGGACCGTGATGGAGATATCCACGTCCTGATAGCCGCTGTCGTTCATTTCCGGCCGCTGACACTCGAACTTCTTGGCCGTGCAGGGCATGACGGACACGCTGCAGATCTCCGCCGGGTCAATGCCTTCCCGCTCCGCGAACCAGGTCTTGATCATGGCACCGAACATCTGCTGCGGGGATTTCGCCGTGGAGAGGTGGTCCGTCATCTTCGGCTCGTAGGTCTCGAGGTATTTCACCCAGGCAGGGCAGCAGGAGGTGAACATGGGCAGGGGTTTGTCCTCCGCGTCCGTCTGTCCGGAGGCATGCGTCTTCAGGCGCTGCAGCAGTTCGGTCCCTTCCTCCATGATTGTGAGGTCCGCGGAGAAGTCGGCGTCGAAGACCTTGTAGAAGCCCAGGCGCTTCAAGGCCGTCACCAGCCTTCCGGTGCTCACGGTGCCCGGCTCTTCTCCCAGGGCCTCCGCCAGTGTAACGCGGACGGACGGAGCAACTTGAATGATCATCTTCTTCCCGGCAGCCATCTGGTCCAGCAGCCTGTTCGTATAGTAGTTCACCGTCAGGGCACCGGTCGGGCAGTACTGCACACACTGGCCGCAGTTGATGCAGTTGGTGTCCGCGAGGAGTTCCCCGTAAGCCGGGGCGATCAGCGTATGGAAACCGCGGTTCTCCTTGGAGAGGACGTTCACCTTCTGGATCTCGTTGCAGACCTCGAGGCACCTTCCGCAGAGGATGCAGAGTTTCGGATTCCGCAGGATTGAGGGAGAGCTCCAGTCGTCCGGCTGGCTGCGGAGCTGCAGATCATAGCGGTTCTCATTGTGGAGCCCCAGGGTCTGGGAAAGTTTCTGCAGGTCGCACTCGCCGTTCTTGGCGCAGACCAGGCAGTTCTGGGGGTGCCTCGCGAAGATCAACTCCAACAGGTTCCGGCGCGCCTTCAGTACCTTCGGGGAGGCTGTATGAACTACCATTCCCTCGGACACCGGGGTGGAACAGGATGTCGGCAGCTGCCGCATGCCTTCGACTTCCACTATGCAGATGCGGCAGTTGGCCTTTATTCCCAGATCTTCATGATAACAGAGCGTGGGAATATTGATGCTCGCCTGCTTCGCAGCGTTCAGGATCGTTGTTCCTTCTTCGACACAGATCTTCTGGCCGTCTATCGTCAGATTCACCATCACTTATTTTCCTCCCTTCTCTGTCTGCGATGCTCCACCGAGCAGACCCTGCAGTAATCCCTGTCGATGTGGTGCAGGTATTCCCTGCGGAAATTCCGGATACTGGACAGGACCGGCACAGATGTGGAGACGCCCAGCCCGCAGAGCGAGGTGAGCTGCATAGTCTCGCAGAGCTCTTCAATCTGGTCCAAATCTTCAATGCCGCCCCGGCCTTCCGCGATCCGCTTCACCAGGTTGTAGAGCTGCTGGCCGCCTTCCCGGCAGGGGGTGCACTTGCCGCAGGACTCGTGGCGGAAGAAATCCAGGTTGTTCAGCACCACGTCCACGATGCAGTTGCTGTCGTCCACGACCAGGATCGTGCCGCAGCCCAGCCTGCCGCCGGAGGCGGAGACCGTGTCGATGTCCAGGTTCATGTCGATCTGGCCGGGATTGATGATGGCACCGGAGGTTCCGCCCGTCTGCACGCAGAGGAGCTTCTTTCCGTCCTGGATACCTCCGCAGACCTCATAGATGATGTCCTTCAGGTTCACGCCCATGGGGAATTCGAAGACCCCGCGCCGCTCCACGTTACCGCAGACCGTAAACAGTTTGGTCCCCGGGCTGTTTTCCGTTCCGAACTGCCTGAACCACTCTGCGCCCCGGTCGAGGATGAGCGAGACGTTGGCAAGGGTCTCCACGTTGTTCAGCATGGTGGGTTTTCCGAACAGGCCCTTGATGCTGGGGAATGGCGGACGGAAGCGCGGTTCGCCGCGTTTTCCCTCGATGGACTCGAACAGAGCCGTCTCTTCACCGCACACATAGGCACCGGCGCCGGAGCGGAACTTGATCTCAAAGTCATAACCGCTGCCCATCATGTTTTTGCCCAGATATCCAAGGCGCTCCGCGTCCTCCAGGGCAGCCTGCATGACAGGGAAGATGTAGGTGTACTCCGCGCGGAGATACACATAGCCCACATGGGCGCCCACGGCCTTGCCGCAGATCGCCATGCCCTCGAACACGGAACAGGGGTCACTGGAAAGAAGGATCCTGTCCTTGTTGGTCCCCGGTTCCCCTTCGTCCGCGTTGCAGACGATGTAGCGGACCGGGTCAGCCGCTGTGCCGGTAAACTGCATCTTCCTCCAGGTGGGGAAACCCGCGCCGCCCCTGCCGCGGAGACCTGACTCCTTCACTACTTCGATGATCTCCGAAGGCTCCATGGCGAGCGCCTTTTTTAATCCCTCAAATCCGCCGTGCGCCGCGTAGTCCGCCGCACTGTTCGGATCAATGACCCCCCGGTTCCGGAGAAGGTTCCGCACTTCTTTGATCTCTTTCTTCTGCATCACTTCTGTCACGGCTTCATACCTCCCCTCTGATGTACTGTTTGATGATGTCCCGGACGCTCTCCGGCGTCAGGTTGCTGTATGCCCTGTCATTGATCATGATGGCCGGGGAATTCTCACAGAGCCCCAGACAGGGACAGTATTCCAGAGTGAAACGGCCGTCCTCCGACGTCTCCCCAATCTCCAGGTGCAGCAGGTCACGGATCGCGTCGACCACTTCCTGCGCCCCGTGGACATGACAGGGCGCGCTCTTGCACATGCGGATGATGTATTTCCCCTGGGGCTTCACCGAGAGCATTGCGTAAAAAGTCACAAAGCTGTACACCTGGTTCCGCGGAATGTTCATCTCCCGGGCGATCACGGTGATCACCGCTTTTGACAGCGCCGGAACGATGGCCTGCACACGGATCAGCACCATTGTCAGCATGTCCGGGCGGTTCCGGTATTCCGCTGCGATCGCTGCTACCTGCACCAGCTTGGAAGCCGGTGTCTTCATAACATAGTTTTCCTTGGCCATGTCTCCTCCTTAACGGTCTGGCCCGCGCCGTTCACCAGTGTAGCGGATCCGGCCCGGGCGGTTAACGGATATTATTTACGGTTTACATCGGACATCAAAACAGGTTGGATCGGAATCCGGTTATTTCGCGCAGATCTGATTTACACCTTTTTCATTGGGATAACGGTGAATGCTCATCTCCAGCAGCTCCTGTATAACGAGCTCACCCAGATACAGAATGCGGCAGCCTTTCAGAACATGACCGGCATATGCCTGGTTTCTGTCAGCGATCACACAATGGATATGGGGTTCTCCGTCACAGATAAATCCGTCGACAGAAGCGACTTCCAGCGGTACGTCTGTTTTTTTATCAATGTAGATCTCAGCCGGATAGCCTGTCCCGGCGATCATGTGCAGGGCGGAGCGGTCAAAAGTGGCAATACCGCTTACAACCACAGCGTTCTCGATCCTTTGTTCCCGTATCAGTGTTTCAATGGTCTCCAGGAGATCCTCTCCCTGCACCAGCTTGACGACAAATGTCCTTCCGGTCCGCTCTGAAATGAAAGCTTCCATAGCATTCTCCTTTCCTGACACTAAAAATAATTTCGACCTGTACGGTCATAGTGCTTTGTCGACTGTGGCCATACAGGTCGTAAATACTCAGGCTTCTCCCGGACAAGATCAATGGGTTCTCGATGATCCGCCCTGATCAGCGGCCAATCTTGATATCCGCGAGATATTCATAATACTGCGCGATCGCGCTGTGATCCTTCTGTCCGCCCTCATGGCTGTGCATCCACTGCAGAATCTCCTGTACATTAGCTGTCATCGGGACAGGAGCGCCGACGCTGTGCGCGCAGTCAAGCGCGTTGTTGAGATCTTTGATATGAAGGTCGATCCTGAAACCGGGGGCGTCGTTTCCCTCGATCATCATCGGTGCCTTCGCATCCATGACGGTGGATCCCGCAAGGCCGCCGCGGATCGCCGCGAATACGAGGTTCGGGTCGACACCGGCCTTCTGAGCCAGGGTCAGCGCCTCTGCCAGTGCCTGGATGTTGCAGGCGACGATGATCTGGTTGGCAAGCTTGGTGGTATTGCCAGCGCCTACATCTCCGCACAGGACGACGGAAGCACCCATGGTCTCGAGAAGAGGTTTGAACCTGTCAAACACTTCTTTTTTACCGCCTACCATGAAGGAAAGTGTGCCGTCAACAGCCTTGGGCTGTCCGCCGGACACAGGCGCGTCGAGCATATCGATGCCCTTCTTCTCCAGTTCCGCGTAGATTTCCTTGGAAGCCACGGGGTTGATGGAACTCATATCGATAAAAGTTGTCCCGGGACGCATCAGGGAAGCAACGCCACCCTCCCCGAGCATGACGCTCTTTACATGAGGGGAATTGGGCAGCATGGTAAGAACCACGTCACAGGTCTTTCCGATCTCTTCATTATCCGATGCTTTTGCTCCGCATGCGACGACTTCCTCCACTGCTGCCTTGTTGAAGTCATTGACCAGAAGGTCCGTATATCCGCCCTTAAGAATATTTTTTGCCATAGGCTTTCCCATGATGCCCAGGCCGATCATTCCGATTTTCATTCCTTTTTCCTCCGCTCGCTGTATAACCTTGTTTTGTTGAAATCCTTTTTAGATCAGAAGACTTACCCCTTTGAATACCAATGGAATAAGTCCTCTGATGCCTTTTTCGATTCCCTGTGTCAAAAGAGACCTTTTTTGTCCGGTGAGTTGTTTTTTCTTCTTTATGCCGGAAGATATGCCCTCTGATATAGGGGATTATTCTTTATTTTGTCGTGATGACGAGATCCTTGTAGTAGGTCTCCAGTTCTTCGATGATCTTGTGTGCATAGCCGGTGCCGAACATGCTGCAGCCGATGGTCAGACCCATGATGGTCTGCTCAGTCAGGTTGACGGTTCCCATCGCAGAGAATTTCAGCTTGATGTTCGAGGGAACGTTCGCTTTCATGATGTGCATGGCGTGAAGGTCCGCGACGCCGCTGCGGCCGCTTGCCGCCTTGACGAAGTCGACTCCCGCCTCAGCCGCACACTTCGCGCCGTCCGCGATCTGCTGGTCGTTAAGGAAGGTTGTCTCCAGGATAGCCTTCATGTCATAGCCGTAGTGATGGGCAACCTTGCAGACTTCACTGATATCATTGGTAAACTCTTTGAGCTCGCCGCCGCGAAGAAGTCCGATATTGACGACCATGTCGACACAGGCGGGACGGCCTTCCAGGAACTTGCAATACTCTTCAACCTGATAGACCTTCATCTTCGTAGAAGCACAGCCGACAGGGAAGGAAGGGCAGATGCCTGTCTCGATATCTGTATCCATCAATCTCTCCTTGACGAGGGGGATCCAGTAAGGATTGCAGTGCACGCCGCTGACGTTGTATTTCACAGCAAGTTTCAGGTGGTTCTCGACCTGCTCCCTGGTCACATCAGGGCTCAGCATCGCATAGTCAAAAATTTTGCCAAGGTTCTGTCTGTTGTACTCTTTGCCGTTAATGATCATTTTTTCTCCTTTCCGGGCGCTGTGCGCCAACCTGTCTGTTTTCTTTTAACGGTTTATATTACTTTGTTTTTAAATCGATTCGATGATCGGTTCAAAATACTGCGATTTAACTGTTGTGTTTTAAAAATTGCAATTCCATACTGCGGTTTTAAAAGGCAGCGCTTTCTCTGGAAGATCCGCCGAAGGCATCATTTGCCGTATACCAGCCTGATGATGCACTCGTTCAGCTTCTCTTTGCTCTCTTCGATCTGCTCCGGCGTCCATTTAAAGAATCCTTCTCCCGTCTTGAAACCGATCTTTCCATCATCGCGAAGCTTTGTGAGGAGAGGTGAAGGCTCGTGGCTGTCTTCAAGATCCCTTAAGATATAGTCGTGAATGTTCCAGGTCAGATCCGTTCCCACCATATCGACATTCTCGATCGGGCCCAGCTGCGGCAGGCGGATCCCGAAGGAATACTTCACCGCCTTGTCGACGGTCTCGGCGTCAGCGATCCCTCTCTCCACAATAGAGATGGCTTCGCGCCAGAGGGCATGCTGCATGCGGTTCGCGATAAACCCAGGGACATCCTTTTTGCAGAGAACCGGCTCCTTACCCGCAGCGGCGAGCATCTGCATGACGGTCTCAGCGTCTTCATCCGAAGTCGCATCGGACTTGATGACCTCCACCAGGGGGATCAGGTGTGCGGGATTCCAGAAATGGCATCCCATGAAGCGCTCCCTGTGCTTAAGGTTTGCGGAGATCTCGCTGGGGCTCATGACGGAGGAATTGGTGCAGAAGATCGTGTCCGGCCTGCAGCGTTCTTCCAGCTTCGCAAAGGTATCCTGTTTGATCGTCATAACTTCCGGTACTGCCTCGATCACAAGGTCCGCCTGCCTGATGAATGGAGCATCGATATCGTTGTAGAAGGTGATCCTGGAAATGCATCCCTCGAGGAATTCCTCCGTGATGACTCCCTTTTCCAGAAGCTCCTTTGTATTGGCGCGAACCTGCACCGCGACGTCCTTTTCAAACATGTCGTAGACGCCCACCTCGCAGGCAGGATTGCAGGACATCACATAAGCGATGTTCATGCCCATCATGCCGCCGCCGCAGATCAGGACTTTTTTGATTTCTTTCATTGTTGATCACCCGTTTCCTTTCCGGCCGACTCTTTGCCGCCGTTTTTCATATGCATTGGTGTGTACTGATGTGCCGTTATGAGTATGAGTTAATATGGTTTGAGAACCTGTTTATGTCATGCAGCTTTCTTCGTTTCACGAACGACCTGTTTTCCCTTCTCCGTGATGGAGACCACACGCTTGAGGAATCCGGACTCTGTCAGATAGCCGTGACGGATGAGCTTGACGACGGACAGAGCGTACTCGCGGCGGCGTTCACGGTCATCAGCGTCCTTGAGGCCGCGGATAACAGCGGCAGGAGAGGCGTTCGTCTCCTGCGTCATACCCTGCAGGAAGTGCACGTCGTCGCCGATCAGGCCGTAACGGCCAAGGAGTTCCTTATCCTCCGCCTCCATGGCGGGAAGGCTGTCCTCGCCCTTCCTGGTCAGAGAAAAGCTCCAGAAACCCTCGCCCTGCAGGCTCTCCCGGCACAGATACCGGTTCCGGTCCAGTTTTTCAATGATCGTGTTGAGCTTCTCACCGCTCCAGGCAGTGATGTCCATAAGCTCACACATCTGGTCAAGACCGGTCCGGATGTAGGACATAATGCGTTTATCGTCGGCTGTCAGATCGATCACCGCATCGCTCTCCCCTTTTGCGGTCCAATCCGCTGCACCGTAGTATTTGGGCTGCGTGAACAGGCTGACGAGCACGAAAGGAATGATGGTTGTCACGATGCCGATGACGCTCATATGGGCATAAGAGGCGACCGGCTGTCCCATGAAGGGAATCCCCAGCAGGTTCATGAAAGCCCAGACCGACATGAACACCGTTCCGCAGACGGCACCGGCCATACAGCCCGGATTTGTCGCCCTGCGCCAGTAGATGCCGAAGAAGACGGACAGGCCCGCAGGCGCCAGCCAGGCAGTCGCGAAGGCGAACAGGAAGGCGGTCCCGCCGGGATAGAAGGACAGCGCCCAGGAGATGCCGGTGACGATCAGGGTGATCACACGGCTCGCCCTTGTGAGCTGTACGGGGTTCGCGTCCTTGTTGATGAAACGCTGGTAAATATCCTTGGTGGTGATGGAGACCGCACCGAGGAGATTGGTCGCCGCTGTCGACATGGAGGCCGCCAGCGCGAAGATCAGAAGGAAGGCGCCGATCGCGGCGGGGAACTCGCCCAGGACAAAGCCGTAGGCGGATTCCGGTGTAAGCGTCCCGCCGTTGATGTCAAACATCTCGGGGAATGCGGAGCCGGCATACAGGCCGACCATGCCGATGATCATCGTGATGAAGAAAAGGATGATTCCACCGACTATGTAGGCGTTGCGCGCGCCGTTCTCGGAACGGGCGGAAGCCATCTTCATCCAGTAATGCTGCCCGCCCCAGACCAGGAAAATACTGAAATTGAGGCCGATCGTAATAATGGAAGGATAGGTGATGGCACCGAAAGCCATCTCCGTCCCGCTGGCACCCTGCAGCATGTAGTTGAAGCTGCCTCCGCCCCAGTTCGCAAGAGCTGTCCCGACCCCGCCGAAGCGGTTCATCAGCGCCATCAGGAGAACCGGCGCACCGACGATGCCGATGCCGGCCTGGATGAAGTCGGTCATGGAAATGCCCCACATGCCGCTGCACCAGGTAAAGACCAGGACCGTGACCAGTCCGATCACGACACAGATCCGAAGATCCCACCGGAAATATCCGGCGATGACGTTTGCAAGGGACAAAATGTTATTGGCGGTCAGCGCGATCATGGCGATCGTCGCCAGGATGGAGACCATGGAACGGATCGGCATGCTGTAGCGCATCTCCAGCCATTCCGGAAGCGTATAGGCACCGCTTCGGCGGACCGTCTTCGCGAAGAGGACCGCATACAGGCCAACGCCGACGATCGCATAGAAGAAAGCGAATCCGAAGGTTCCCCAGAACCCGAGCCGGATTCCGAGGCCGGGCGCGAGAGTCAGCGTCGTGCCCGCAAATCCGCTGGCGACTACGCCGAACACCAGGATCGCCGCGCCCAGCTCCCGGCCTGCAAGGAGAAAGTCATCGGCTTCGACGACGAATCTCTTGGAATAAATACCGACACCCGCGAGGAGCATCAGGAAAATAGCCATGACAATGACGGTTGTAATGTTCATTCGCACCCCCTGTATTCGCCGAAGACCAGTGCTGTGTAGATCAAACACTGATCTTCGGTATCAAAATACTGATCAACAGTTGTTCCTCATCTTCGATGATCAGAGATTATTCTTCATCATCGCGAGCACAGCCTCGTGCTGCTGTTTGATCCTGCGGGCAACTTCACCTCTCTCGAAGTGGTAGTCTTCACTCCCGTCGGGGTACGCATAACGGCCAATATTGCGATCCTGGGGATACAGGAACCTGCCGCCGCAGGCCATAATCACAGTCTTGGTCTCCGGGCAGATGTCCTTCGCCAGATACTCGAGCTGGCGGGTCAGCATACTGGGGTCTCCTGTGCAGTTCGCCCAGTTGTCATAGTGGTCGGGAATCATCGTGTCCGCCCTAAGTGCCTTCGCGACGCGCACGCAGTCATAGGGGGTCATTTTGTCCGTCGCGCCGGGAGCGTTGAAGCCCATATCGAAAATGCAGACATCGATCTTGTTCTCATTGCCTACACCGACGTAACCGTCGTTATACCATGTATCACCGGCGAACATGATGTTGCCGCCGCTGGTCTTGAAGAGGAAGCTCACACATGCGATCTCGTAAGGAAGCGGCTCGGGGCCGGAAGTTGTGCGGATGGCTGTATCGTCATAGCACATAAGGATATCGAGCTCAGCGCCCTTGAGCTGGATTGTCTCGCCTACACGCGCGACATGGATCCTCTCCTCGGGAACTTCAAAGCCGCGGAGTTTGTCGCAGGCCGCGGGAGATGCATAGAACTTCGCGTCCGTAGTCTTCATGGCGGCCTTGACAGCATACAGATCACAGTGATCCTGATGCATATGTGTAATCATCGCGCCGTCGAGATGCTTGAACTTCCAGGGGTCGATGACCTGCGGATTCAGGCGCAGCCAGTTGATGGACTCCGCGCCGGCCTGCTTGCAGACGCCACAGTTGCCGACACGCTCGGTATACAGAGAAGGTCCGCAGTACTGGTCAATCCAGTAGATACCGCCCTCGTCGGTCTTGAGAACCCAGGAGGGGCCGCCGCACCACCACAGCGCGACCTGTCCCTTCGGGACTTCATAATTCTCGATTTCATTGTTCAGGAACGTCCCCCACTCGGGATAGCAGTCCTCGAGCCACTGTGCGCGGTCGATATCCTGGTTCGCGGTCACGTAAGTGCCGGAAATAATGCCTCTGCCGTCGTACTTCGGAATTTCGTTCGCCTTCATCTGATTTCCTCCTTGCATTGGAATTCTGTTGTTTATTGTATACTGTGTGTTGTCTGACATCTGTTAATGGCAATATAGTCGCTTTTCTCTGATTTGTCAATAGGTTTTTTTAAATTTTTTATATCTTGTCAGACAAGATTGACGCTACAAAAACAGCGGGTACACGCAAAGCGCGTTCCCGCTGCCAATAAGTGAGGAGAGTACACCAGTTTTTTATTATTTATCATTCATCCTTAGGCTCCAGCACGGCGCCTTTCATTCCTGAAGAAACAAGAGACGCATATCTCCTCAGGTATCCGGTACGGATACTGCTGCCTTGACAGCGCCACTCTTTTTTCCGCTGTGAAAACGCCGCCTCGTCCACATGGAGAGTGATCGAATAGTTCGGAATATCTATCGTAATAAGATCTCCTTCCCTGACCAGCGCGATAGGGCCTCCCCTGGCCGCTTCCGGTGATACATGGCCAATCGCCGCTCCGCGGGTCGCTCCTGAGAAACGTCCGTCCGTGATCAGGGCAACCTTCTCTCCCAGTCCGCTCCCCACAATTGCCGCTGTGGGATTGAGCATTTCACGCATACCGGGACCTCCCTTCGGTCCCTCATAGCGGATGACCACCACATCGCCCGCATTGATCTTCCCTGCGTAAATCGCGTCAATGGCCTCCTCTTCACACTCAAAAACTCTGGCAGGGCCGGTATGTGTCATCATGTTCTCCGCCACTGCCGAGCGTTTGACAACACAGCCATCCGGCGCAAGGTTTCCTTTCAGAATCGCCAGTCCGCCGGTTTTGCTGTAGGGATTTGTCACCGGCCTGATCACTTCTTCATCCAGGTTCAGGACTCCTTCGAGATTCTCTCGGATCGTCCTGCCGGTGCAGGTCATGAGATCTGTGTTCAAAAGCCCCAGCCTGTCGATCTCCTTCATCACTGCGGGGATACCTCCGGCTTCTTCCAGATCCTCCATGAAATGAGAACCTGCCGGGGAAAGCCTGCACAAGTTCGGTGTTTTTTCACTGATCTCGTTCGCCAGGGTAACATCCAGGCAGATTCCCGCTTCGTGGGCAATCGCCGGAAGATGAAGCATGCTGTTTGTGCTGCAGCCGAGTGCCATGTCCATTGTCAATGCATTTCTGAATGCTTCCTGCGTCATGATATCTCTCGGACGGATGTCTTTTTCCAGAAGTTCCATGATCTGTTTTCCGGCTGTTTTGGCCATGCGGATCCTCCTGGAATAGACGGCCGGAACCGTTCCGTTTCCGGGCAGACCCATTCCCAATACTTCCGTCAGGCAGTTCATGGAATTTGCGGTAAACATTCCGGAGCAGGAACCGCAGGTGGGACAGGTGTTTTCTTCGAATTCGCACAGTCTTGCATCGTCGATCCTGCCGGCATGGTATGCGCCGACCGCTTCGGAAACATCGGAAAACCCGACCTTCTTCCCGCCGACCTTTCCCGCAAGCATCGGACCTCCGCTGATAAAGATCGTCGGCAGGTTCAGCCTGGCAGCTGCCATCAGAAGCCCCGGAACATTCTTATCGCAGTTGGGGATCATGACAAGAGCATCCACGCCGTGGGCCTCTGCCATGGCTTCCGCCGAATCCGCGATCAACTCCCGGCTTGCCAGGGAATACTTCATCCCCTTATGTCCCATCGCGATTCCATCGCACACAGCAATCGCCGGAAACATGACAGGCATCCCTCCCGCTTCCAGCACGCCCATTTTGACAGCATCGGCAATCCTGTCAAGATGCATATGGCCGGGTACGATCTCATTATAAGAGCAGACGATGCCGACCAGCGGTTTCCTGATCTCATCATCCGTCATGCCGAGCGCATGAAACAATGCCCTCTGCGGTGCGCATTTCGCGCCTTTTTTCACATTGTCGCTTTTCATTGTCACCTCCATATCGAAGCACATATCGTACCGAATGTTCCGGTGTGTCGTGCCACACGTTTGATTTGCTATTTTTAACGTTATATACAGATTGCATGTTGTCATACATCATACAATCTGTATAACATGAAGGCTCACTGTTGTCAACTGACTTTTTGGTGAATATCCAGGAAAACCAGGAAAGAGCGCATATAAGCAAAGCACCCGGTCCATCAGTGCAGCACTGACGGGCCGGGTGTGTTTTATCTTACAGTTACTCTTCATCTTTTCTGAAAGGTGTTACAGATCTGGATACACCTTTCGCCTGTCTTGTTTCTTTCTCCTTCATCCTGTAATACTTCTCCATATCCACGGTCAGGTCAATACTGGAATCCGGCTTATATTTTCGGTTGCGCAACTTGCAAACGACTTCAACGTGCACGGTATGCGCGAACTGATCCACGGGTTGGACATAATCCAGCCTGTATCCGCCCTCTGCCAGCTTCTTCAAATCCCTTGCCAGGGTGGCAGGGTCGCAGCTGACGTACACTATGCGCTTCGGCGCGATCTCCAGCATAGTCTGCATGCAGACATCGTCACAGCCCTTGCGGGGCGGATCGACGCAGATGACGTCAATCTGAGGATCTTTGCCCTGTGCTTTCAGGTTTTCCAAGTAGTTCGGGAGGACTTCTTCCGCTTTGCCGACGTAGAATGCGGCATTTTCGATGCCGTTCCGCTCGGCATTCATTCTGGCATTTTCGATGGCCTCGGGTATAATCTCAACACCGTAGACCTGTTTTGCATGGCGGGCCATAAAGAGGGAGATTGTCCCGACTCCGCAGTAGAGATCCCAGACGGTTTCATTGCCGGTCAGGCCGGCGCAGTTCAGGGCGAGGCTGTAGAGCTTTTCCGTCTGACGCGGATTGACCTGGTAAAAGGAAAGAGGGGAGATTCCGAAGGTGACGGATTCCTCTGTCTTTTTAAACTTTGTTGTAGTCGAGCCTCCTGCGGCCAAATTTTCTTCTGTTGAATTACCTGCTGTCGACCATCCGGCAGTCAATTCTGCAGATCTCGGACTCTGTATCACATCATGAATATGCAGGGTATCAACAATATCATCGGCTCCCCAGAGGGTGCGCAGGGCGCGGCCGGTAATGACATTGGTACGCTCGGTATTGGTGTTGAGGACGATGGATGAGACGCCCTCCAGGCCGCGGAGAGCTTCCACAAGTTCCTTTTCGAAGGGAAGGCGGTAGTCATTGGCAATGACACATACCATGACCTGTCCGCTGTAGATTCCATCCCGGATGAGGACATGGCGAATCAGACCTTTGCCGGTCTCCTCGTCATAGGCGGGGATATTGTGTGCCTGCATCCAGCTGAGGACCGTTTCCAGAATCTGTTTGTTTTTGGGACTGCCGATGCAGCAGTCTGTCATGGGAATAACCGTGTGGGAGTGGCTTGCGTAAAAGCCGGTCACAGGGCCGTATTTTCCCTGCTGCACAGGAACCTGCTCCTTGTTCCGGTAGTGCCAGGGCTCCTCCATACCGACAATGGGATGCATGACTGCATCAATCTCTTCCGGCGCAAAGCCGCCGATCCGAATCAGGTTCTCACGCACCTTTTTCTGCTTGAAGGCCAGCTGTTTTGTGTAGTCCAGGGCCTGGATCTGGCAGCCGCCGCAGGTTTTGGCGATGGGACAGCGGGGCTCCACGCGGGACGGGGAGGGTTCCAGGATCCGGTCGAGATGGCCGTATGCATAGCGGGAGGTCACCTTTGTGACAGTCACTTCGATCGTATCGCCGGGGACCGCGTCTTTGACAAAGATTGCAAAGCCCTTTTTCACGGGCTTCTTCTCCCTGAGCTCTGCTCCGGCGTCTATTGTATCTATGGCATCTATAACATTTGTATCCTGAGAATCTGTATCCTGCCGCTGCTCTGAAATCTTCAGAAAACCGATTCCCTCCCCGCCGCTGCCGATATCCTCGATTTTGATCACGGCACGGTCATTTTTCTGACAAGGCAGATTTTTGACAGATGCCTGATGCTTTTGCTTTTTCCTGTTTGTTCCTCGTCTCATGTATTATCCTTTGAAATCTCTGCCGGCATTCACTTTCTGCCGGCAATTGTTTTTTTATGTCCGTTTCCAACCGCTTTCTGTCAGAAATATATCGTACATTGTATTATACACACTCCTTTTTTCTTGTAAAAGGCTTGTACCGTACTCCCGGACTGTTTCTGTGGTACAATGACAGAATAAGCCGGGCGTTTGCGAGGCTGATAGATTTCCATCACACCGGAGGAACAAATATGCGTCTATTATTTATACGGCATGCGGAGCCGGATTATTCGACAGATACATTGACAGAGAAAGGTAGGAGGGAAGCTGCTCTTCTGGCCAAGGCTGCTCCTTCTCTGCAGATGGATCACTGTTTCGTGTCGCCGCTGGGGCGGGCGCAGGAGACAGCCTACTATTGTATGGAGGCTGTCGGAATGACAGCGAAGACACTGGACTGGCTGGAGGAATTTGACGCGCCGGTGGACCTGAACAGGACGCCGGAGCTTTTGGCTGCCTATCCCAATGTCAAGCCGGAACCTGCGGCAGGTGCTCCGAAAGATTCTCTCACAGAAGGTGAGGCGAAGGGATTCCCGCAGGGGTATGTTCCCGGAAAGGGAGAAGTTTGTACTCCCGGTCTGTACAGGCTGCGCCGACCCTGGGATATCGGACAGATTTACTATGCGGGGCATCCGGAGCTAATGGATCCGTTCGGCTGGCGCGAATCCGAAATCTATCTGAAATCGCAGATGCCCACCCGCTATGACCAGGTCGTGAATGCCTTCGACGAACTTTTGGCCTCCTATGGATATGTGCATGAAAACGGTCTCTACCGTGTCGAGCGGGAAAGCCGGGAGACCCTGGCCTTCTTCTGCCATCTGGGTGTTTCCTGTGTACTGCTCTCCTCCCTTTGGAATACCAGTCCTTTCTTCCTGTGGCAGAATCTGGCCATGCCCACTTCTTCCGTGACAGAGCTTTTCACCGAGGAAAGGGAACAGGGCTCAGCTCTCTTCCGCGCCCGGCGGATCGGAGACGTATCGCATCTCTATGCCGGAAATGAACCTGTGTCCTTTGCCTGCCGTTACTGCGAAGTCTACAGCGATTTTTCCGAGGAGACGGGACGGCACTGATCAATCATGTAATACCCCCTGTACCGATTGACGGCATAGCACTTGCCGTTTCCGGTACAGGGGGTATTTTTCATTCGTTTATCAGTAAGGTTTAATATTAAGCCTCCGGTTTCCAGTAGACAGTGTTTGGATTTTCCTTATCCGGTACGATCTCGATCCAATACTTGTCCGGATCCTCGATGAAATAGATGCCTCTGCCTTTATTCTCAAAAACGATACATCCCATTTTTTCGTGCAGGGCATGGGCTGCCTGCATATCGTCTGTCTTGAATGCGAGATGGAATTCATCTCCGAGATCGAGGATGTCCTCTTCGTCCCAGTTCCAGGTCAGTTCCAGTTCATGCTTGGAAGCTCCATGGTCTCCCAGCCAGCACTGTGTGAAATCGCTCCCTTCATAGCGCCTGAGCTCCTCCAGATCCAAAGCTTCCTTGTAGAACTTCAGTGACCTTTCCAGATTGGATACATTGAAATTGTTATGAGTAAAAGCAAACATCTCTATATTCTCCTTTCATACACACAGAAGTTTCTTGTGAACAGACTCTATACACGTAAATATGATAACATATGTCCATGAAATTGAGGTCTAAGAGTAATCGCAGTTCTTTCCCCTTTAGTTAAAACTTGCAATTCAAGACCCGCTCGCGAGTCTTGCCCTACGAAGAAAAAAGCATCTGTCCAAATACGGGCAGATGCTTTTTTGATGGATGTTTTTAAGAATTGAAAAGGCAGTCTCAATTTTCTCAGAAGAGAAGGGTCCCCGTTTCTCCCAGAAGTTCGATCAGTTCTTTCTTCCAGTGTTCGATTTCCTTCCTGCCTTTCTCTGTCTCCATACCTTTCCTGCGGATCGCACGGCGAATCAGGCGGGTATAGCCGATGATGCGGGCTTTGTTCTCGACTTCACGGATTCTGTCTTCGCTGTCCGTTTCCAGATATTCTGCAAGACACTTGTGCCAGAATTTTCTTCCGGTTTCCAGATTTATGCCCTGAAAGCGTTCGATCATTGTATGGTCGACCTCGCTGAATCCATTATAAGCGTTGAATATACTGGCCAGCTCAAAGATCGGGTGACCGACCGCAAGAGTGTCCATGTCTATCAAAAGTACCTCATCGTTCTGCAGGACCAGATTTTTGGTGTGGTAATCTCCGTGAATCATGTGGTCGTCATGCGGAACAGCTTCCACAAGAGAGACCAGCTTTTCCCCCGCTTCCAGGGGCAGATAGTTCTGCAGAAATCCGGCCCAGGAAAGAACTGTCTCTTTCATGTCCGGAAGCTTCCCCGCAGGAACCTCCGTTGTGTGAATTACGCGAAGCATTTTCACATATTCATGGACACACCAGTCCAGCTTGTCCGGTTCTTCTGTGAGGATCCTGGTCAAAGAACGCGCATTGAGAAATTCAAACTCTGCACCGTAAGTACCCTCTACCCTTACCACATCATAGGAAATCGCCGTGGGAATACCCAGGATAAGGGCAAGCTTTGCAAGCTCCCTTTCCTTTTGAATCTCGTGGAGGGCATCGGCGTTTTTATAGACTTTGACTACAGTATCCTCATCAATGCGGTAGATCGTGCCGTTCGACCCGCGCCCGATTTCTTCACATCCCTGCACTGAGATGACGCGGTAGGCTTTCTCTACCTGCATTATCTCAGTAAACCCGGTCGTATTCAGGATTCCATAAACCTCCGGACAGACGTTGATGAGGCGGAGATCCGGATTTTTCTTTTTTATACGCAGGAGCATGCGGAGTCCTGCACTGGAAATATATTCCAATGCCGCCGCATCCACTACGACGGGCTCATCTTCTTTTCCCGCCAGTTGATCCTGTATTTTCTCCATCCAAAGATTGACATTTGAAGAATCAATTCTGCCGGTTAATACAATATTCATTCATGCATACCTCTGATGACGGAGCACTCCTGTGGGACGGCAGCCTCTATGTCGAAGAGCTTTTGCATTGAGTCCCATGGAGAGCAGAAGATCCATCATATATGAGTTTATAACCTGTGATCAGAACTGATATACTGCAGGCGCTTCGGTGAAAGAGCAGATGGCGGCATTTGCATTTTTGAAATAGAGGACTTCCATTTTTCCGTCCTCCTCGCTGTACATGGCGCGGAGGGTAGGATTGGCATCCAGCATGGACTTCTTTGCCTCTGTCCGGTCATCGCGGACCACCTCGCAGCTGAGCCTGATCCACTTGCCTTCCTTATTCATGCCCGAGATCTCCACCTTGGGGTTCTTCTGCATCTGTTTGTAAACATCCTTTTCATTGCTCGTGATGATATAAATCTTTCCCTCGAATTCATTGATGGCGCCGAAGGGACGGACCCTGGGCTGGTCTCCATCTACAGTTGCAATATAAAAGACACCTGCATCCTGTAAAAACTGTAATACTTCCTTCATGATCCACTGCTCCTTTCGCTGCTGTTATTGGCTATTTTTTATTCCGTTTTATCATTTAAGATGTTTCGAGTATGTGAACAGAGATGATCCTCCGTTTTCCCCCGTATCATCTAATTTTATCTGTTCCGCAAATACACGTCAACCGAATGAAAAGGGTTCCTTAGTCCCTTCCTCACGCCGGTTCGATTGTCAGCAGTTCCATCTCCAGCGGCATGAGGGAAACATCCAGGAGCAATGTTTCATTACACTGCCGGATTTCCATTCGTACATCGGGTACAGCATATTTTTTGATATACTCTGTCTCTTCCCTGGATGGACAGGAAGGTGCCTGCAGCCGGAGCCAGAGGTCAAAGGAGGAACCATGTTCCCGATTCAGGGTCGTACGGGTGATTCTGTATCTGCCCGTCTTACTTGCGGGAAGTCCGCAGACCTGGAATTGCAGCTGCATTTTTTCTCCGGGACTGAACACGCTGTAAGCATCTGCAGGGGAATCCAGGCGTTTGTAACGGAAGCAGTTGATGTCGCTGTAATGGGAGTAGTTATAGACCAGAAGCTGCAGGGAATGATTATTCTGTGTCATATACCATCCGTCTCCGGAAGCGACGCGGTCAGGTCCCATCTGTCCGATCATGTGCATGGCGTGGTAGCCTGCCTTGGGGATCCCGGTGCGGGTAAAGAGTCCGTATCCTCCATGGAAAACACTGCGGATGTAGGCACGCTCCTCGATAAAATCTGTCAGAAGCCAGTAGCCGAAAACTGCCCTTCCGGCACTGATGGTCATATTTTTTGCCATCCAGACTGCTTTGTAGCAGGTATCGCTGGAAAGGTCCCTCTGCCAGAGAGTGGAATTGCATTCTTCCAGCAGGAACTCGCGTCCGTCCACATGGTATTCCCGGAACAGTTTTTCCAGCTCATCCAGTTTTTTGCAAAGATGATCCGGGTCTGTTGACAGCAGGGCAGGGGCGGAATGCTGATTCAGCGTATATTCCATGAACAGGGAGTCATCTGTCCGGATACAGGGATACCACTGCATGGTATGAAAATCAGGAAGACAGCTGTGTGCTGCAGTAAACTCCAGAAACCAGGGCACGCCGATCTCCCTGTCTTCGGTCAGATCGGGGAAGTAACCCGCTCCTCCGAACTGCAGTTCCGGATCGATTTCCTTGACTGTCCGGTAGGTCATCTCATAGAGTTCTTCGTAGTCCTGCCTTGACAGGCATCCGATCCGCACATAGCTCAGGTTGATGGTAGTGAATTTCCAGCTGCGGAGAGCTTTTGATCCATATCTCCCCGCCAAATGTTCCACAACTTCCCGGATCAGCGTTTTCCATTTTTCAGGCTGCGCGCAGCCCGAGATCACAGAGGGACGGTCAAAAATTCTCCTCTGTTCCTTTGCCAGAGGCTGCGGCATAAATCCCAGTTCCACGATCGGGATCAATCCCTGATCTGTCACAAAGTCAAAGAGGGCATCCATATTGGAAAAGGTATAATAAGGATTTCCCTCTTCATCCTCGCGGTAGATATACATATCCGCGTCCAGGAGTCCGTGACAGCGGAAATATGTGAAACCTACCTCCTCCTGCGCGCGGCGGATCTGGCCCTGGACCTCCGCGAGGAGTCCTTCTCTGGCATAGCCGATATTGAGGATCTTCTTCCAGAGCTCTTTCTTTTCCTGTTCTCTCTCTGCGCAGTCGATCTCAATGGTCTCTTTCCTGAGCGAAATCTCTTCCGTTTTTTTCTCAGGCATATAGGCCAGAAGTGCGGACAGATTGCTTCGCTGGTCCCGCATTGGGGCAGCCGTCCGGGAAGCAGACACATCGGTCATGCCCTGGCGGAACTGACCGGGCGTCATTCCGTATTCCTGTTTAAAAGCTTCTATGAAGACACTGGGATTGCGGAAGCCGCAGTCATAGGAAATCTGTGTGATCGAAAGCTCCCCCTGTATCAGGAACTGCCTGGCATGGATCAGCCGCACTTTGCGCAGATAGGCGGAGAAACCCATGGAAGTGATCTTTTGAAAATAGCGGGAGAGATAGCTGACAGAAAAATGTTCTCTTTCTGCTATCATCGACAGGGAGAGATCTTCATTCCAGTGCTCATCGATATACTGAAGCATTCCTGATGCTTTCTGGTCAGTGTCCTGCTGCTTTCCGCGCGCGGCGGAACCTTTTCCGTCTGCAGAGACGGGACGGAACTCTCTTTCCGCAGAAAAATGTTCGCGCAGATACTGCAGGAGCCGGACCAGGTTCCCGTGCGCCGCCCCGGAAACCTCGTGATGGTTCTGGAGATATTCATAGAAAAGTGCGGCATAACGCTCCCGGATAGGCTGAAAAAGAGGCTGTATTCCCTCATCATCCCTGGAATAGCATTGATAGCTATAGGAATACCCTTTCTTTTCTCCTGCCGCCTTCCTCACCTGCGCAGGAACATGCAGCACGATCAGTGAGGAACGCAGCGCACTGATCCGATACAGTTTTCCGGAATCCACTGCCAGAACTCCTCCTGTACCCAGAATGTATCTCCGGTCCTCAATATAGGCCTCCGACGTTCCCTCCAGGCCGAATAATAATAGTTGAGAATTCTCTTTCTGAAATGTTGTCTCGTGCTTTTGCAGTATCCGGAATGTGATCTGCGTTGCATTTGTCCTGCCAATCATCTCTGCCTCCCTTTTTATAAAGAGCAGCGTTCTGTCAAAAACAGATCCGGATGTCCGGACAATCCCGGCATTTATGTCACTTTCCCCGCTGCTTTTTAAATAGTCTCTCACGAATACTATAATATTTCATGAAAAAGCAAATTCCTATTCTCCGTTTTTCCCCTTCATATCGGAAATTTGACATTTTCCACGCAGACTTTATGATTTTTAATGAACATCATTTGGAAAAAAAGCTATATAAATACGAACTCCTCCGAGTATTTCCGGATCCCGGGGTTTTCTATAATTGTGTCATCGGAAGAAAAGAACCGCTGCAGCATGCAGCCTGAGAAAAAAGGCAGGAAATGCCCGAAACAGCTTGTCTCCGGGGTGTCTTCCGGTCCCGGACCCACGAAACATAACCTGCGAATAATCAAGGAGGAGTAAAATGGCAAACACAAAAGAGGGAAGCGCAGCTCCCGCAAGAACAGTCTATAAGACTTCGACGATTGAAAAAATCGCATACGGCATGGGCGATGTCGCCTGCAATGTCGTCTTTGCGATCACATCCAGCCTTCTGGTGTATTTCTACACGAACGTGGCAGGTGTCTCCGCCGCTCTGGTCGGTACGATCCTGCTGGCTTCCAGGATCTTCGACGGTGTCTCCGATCTGATGATGGCGCAGATCACCGACAAGGTCAACTCCAAGCTCGGCAAATACAGATGCTGGGTCCTCTGGATGGCCATTCCCTATGCAGTCAGCGCGGTCCTTCTGGTCTGCGTCCCGGGCGGGAGCTCGACAGCAGTGCAGGCCGCTTACATCTTTATTACTTACAACCTCTGCACGACAGTGTGCTACACGGCTCTGAACCTTCCTTATTCTTCACTGGCACCGACCATGACGAATGACGATCAGGATCTGGCCAAGCTGAATCTGTTCCGCATGTCCATGTCTCCCATCGGAAACCTGATCATCACCGCGCTGACCCTTCCCTTCATCCGCATGATGGGCGGCGACAGAAGAGCATGGATCATCGTCACAGCAATCTACGGCATCATCGCGATCGCAATGCTCCTGTGGACATTCTTCGGCTGCAAAGAGCGCTTCCATCCGGCAGCTGCAAAAGAAACTGAGGGTCTTCCCTTCAGTCAGCGTCTGAAAGCACTTTTCGCAAACAAGTACTTCATCATCCTGACCTTCACAATGATCGCAGTATCCCTGTATCAGAACGTCAACGGCACCTGCACCACTTACTACGCACAGTACATGCTCGGCAACCCCGAGGGCATGGGTCTCCTGCAGACAGCAGAGAAGATTCCGTGGATCATCGGTGTCATCATCCTGGCTCCCTTCATCAAGAAGTTCGGTAAGAGAAACATGGTCCTTGCAGGCGCAATCCTCTGCGTCGCTTCCATGGGTCTGGTCCTGATCGCTCCCACAAGCTATCCCATGCTGCTGGTCGCGGCTGTCATGAGAGGCTTCGGCGAAGCTCCCTTCTACGGCTGCATCTTCACAATGCTGGCGGACGTCATTGAATACGGCCACTGGAAAACCGGTCTCCGTGTCCATGCACTGGTCTTCTCCGCTTTCACAGTCGGCCAGAAGCTCGGCGGCGGCCTCGCAGCCTGGATCATCGGCCACCTGATGGAGTCCTCCGGTTTCACCGGCCTCGAAGTCGAGATTCCCTCCGCAGTCGCAATGGTCAAAAACCTCTATATCTGGGGCAGTGTCCTGGCTTGGGGTCTGGTTGCAGTCCTGATGATCGTCTATCACCTCGACAAACAGTATAATACCATCATCACTGAACTCGCTGAGAGAGAAAACGCAAAAGCTTAAATAATAACAAAACAAACTACAGACTGCCGATGCTGACCCGGCAATGGCACGCCATTTGCCGGGTCAGAGCTGCACATTCGAATAAGGACAACAAAAAGAACACCGGAGGAAATCTTATGTATACCTATAAAAAGCTTGAAAAAGTCGACCCGAAAAATCCCTATGCTCCCGAGTTTTACGGAACCTTCGAACTTTCGATCCCAATCAGCAGCGCGGCAAGGACGAGACGCGTGATCGCCTACGTCCCCCGCGACACAAGGGAATCCACCTCTGTTGTTCTTGTTCTTGGCCCCAACGGAAAGACCGCTGATGATCTCTATCGTAAGAGCGAATGGTGCAGGATCGCGGATCAGGAGGAAAATAAAGAAAAACTGATCGTTGCCTTCCTTGAGCCGGAAAACGGTGTATGGCACACTGATGAGGCCTACTGTAGACCGGACGGGGATGTGGATTATATCAATGCCGCTGCCCTCAAAGTCACAGAGCGCTACTACTTCTGTGTCCATGAGTCCAAGGTCTATGTGGCAGGCATCGGCGAGGGCGGCATCCTGGCAAATATGGCAGTCGCGTCCAATCCCGCTTTCTATGCCGGAATCGCGACCGTCGGCGGCTCCGCCGTCTCCGGAGACTATCTGGCACAGGCCCGTCAGGACTACTGCACCATGCTTGACGGCTATGAAGATCCTGACCACCGCAAGGGAATCCGTAAAGGAGATGTTCCGGTGCCTGCATGGATCATCGAAGACCCCTCCGCTGAGGGTGCTGATATTTCCTCAAAAGACACTGCTCTTTCCCACTGGAAAACGGTCTGCTGCACGACCGATGAGGCTCATCAGATCGATCCCGACTGCGTTGAGTACCGCAGAAGCGCGGAGACCATGTATCCCGGCAACCAGGAAAAGGAAGCCTGCCGCGTCTGCAGCAGTGTGATCGAAGGTGCCTCTCAGGATCTGGCAAACCGCCTCTCCAGAAGGATCTGGAAGGATTTTCTCTACAGACAGCGCCGCTGGATGAGCTGCCCCGGAGGCGACCTGCGCGTGACCAGAGATCCGGTCCGCGATCTGCATATGGAGTATCATTACGAAGAAGTCGACGGCTGGATGCGTGAGTGGTATGTCTATCTTCCCGAAAGTGTCCGCAAAGATCTTCAGGCAAACGGCACTTCCGCAAAGAAGGTTCCCCTGGTCCTGGCAATGCACGGCTATACCTGCAGCGGTGAAATCTACACCGGTAACAGCGGCTGGTCAGAGGTCGCCGACAAATTCGGCTTCATCGTCGTCCATCCGACTGCCCTGCTGGCCCACGTCAATATGCCGGAACAGGGTCTGATGCCCGAATACGCCCTCTTCCCCGCCTGGAACATTTTCCAGGAGGACGACCGCCCCGACGAGCTCAGCTTCTTCAACCAGATGCTTGACCGCACCATAGCACAGTATCCTGTCGATGCAGAGCATGTCTTTGCGACCGGCCACTCCTGGGGTTCCCTGATGACCCAGATGCTGGGTCTTGGCATGACCGACCGCCTGACCGCGATCGCCCCCTGCTCCGGTGTCTTTTTCGGAGGTTCCTCGAAGATCATGACCTCTCTTCCGGATCTGAACCGCTTTAACGATCATCAGCTCCCTGTGTGGATGCACTGGGGCATGGAAGAGGACTGGCTCATTCCCTCCTCTCCGGAGCACGACAATGAGACCGGCTTCACCCTCGACATGTGGATGAAGCGCAACGGCAAGGAAGATATGATCCCCGACAACTGGAACGACCTTCCTTTCGAAGCTAATGGACCTCACAAACGTTTCCTCGACCGCAGAATTGAGAAGGAAGGCACAGCACCTGTCTGGTTTACCCAGGTCGACTATATGCCTCATGCGACCATGCCGGAGATGAGCTTCCGGATCTGGGAACAGTTCTTCAGCAAATTCTGCTGATTTCCTGCGAAGGGTTGTACTCTTTTTCGAATCACTTTCTGAAAACGTTATTTCAAGGCTCGCACACGAGGATGCCCACGATCTGAAGTCACGGGTATTGCACGATAAAGAATAAAATGCTCCTTTCCGGGTGACAGGTTCTAAAAGGACTGTCATTAGGAAAGGAGCTTTTTGATTAAATAGTGGTCTTCCTCACGTTTGTGGAAAGGAAGCTCTGGTAGCCGATCCAGCCTTCGCCGACGGTGGTACCCAGTATCGCTTCCTTGAAGATTTCCATCTTGGCATCGGTATTGTCGGCAAAGTTCAGAGCAGCAGCCTCGATGATGGCGGGTTTCTTGGGGGATCCGAATTCATATTCGCCGTGGTGGGCGAGGATGCAGTGACGCACCTCTGCCGCGAGGACGGGCGGAAATCCTTCGATGTCCTTGATCTTTTCGTTGATCATCTCACAGCCGATGACGATGTGGCCGATGAGCTGTCCCTCTTCCGTGTAGTCATTGCGGGGAAAAGCAGAGAGCTCCCGCACCTTGCCGATGTCATGCAGCAGGGCGACGCTCACGAGAAGATCCCGCTTGAGAAGGGGATAGCATTTGCAGTAGAAATGGCAGAGCTGGGCAACGCCCAGGGTGTGCTCGCAGAGTCCGCCGATGAAACCGTGGTGTACGGACTTTGCAGCCGAAGAAAGCTTGAAGGCTTTGACAAACTCTGTGTCGTCCACAAAGAACATCTCCAGAAGCTGTTTCAGATAGGGATTCTCAATGGAATCAACAAACTTCAGGATTGTCTTGAACATATCGTCAACATTGCGCTCGGAAACGGGAAGATAATCGGAAGGATCATACTCCCCTTCGTGGCAGAGTCTGGCGCGGCGGACGTTTAGCTGCAGGTGTCCCTGGAAAGTGATCACTTCCCCGGAGACATCCACATAGTCCATCTCGCCGAATTCTCCGATCCCCATGCTGTCCGGGTCCCAAATCTTGGCATCGATGGTTCCGGTCTTGTCCTGGAAAGTCAGCGTCTCATAGGCCTTTCCCGCTCTAGTCACAAGAGACTGCCTCTTTTTGCAGAGATAGATATCCTTTACGCTGCTGCCGTCCTTCAGGTCACTGATATAACGCATTTTTACTGCTCTCTTTCTAAGTGTATAATTACACAATCTGTTTACTGGGTTGTGACATTGACCTTGATTTCTTCAAAGCTTCCGCCGTTACGGCGCATGATTCGCAGATTCACATTCTGCCCCGGCTCGGTTTCCTCGAGTTTTACAATCAGTCCCGCCATATGGAGAATATCATTTTTCCCAAATCCTGTAATGACATCCCCCTTCTGAATACCGGCCGCCATGGCGGGAGAATCTTCCTCGACATGTGTGACCCAGACCCCGATCGGAATATTGTTTGCCTCGCTGATGTCCGCAGTGACATCCGTTCCGCTCACTCCCAGAAAGGCCTTTGCAGCTCCGCTTTCCATACGGCGGATGATGGGCCGCAGCTCGGAAATGCCGACTGCACAGAGCATGTTGGGGATATTGCTGTCCCGGTATTTCATATCGATCATTCCCACGACTGCCCCGTCGAGGTTGATGAGGAATCCTGTCGCATCATTACTTCCGTAAATATCCGTAGAAAGACGGCACAGGTCATTGTCCAGCAGATCAAGTCTTTCACCTGCACCGGTCACATTTCCGTAGATGACCGAACCCAATGTACCGGTAGGACTGCCGATTGCGATCACCGGCGCACCGGTAATGATAGTTTTTACTGAAGAGCCAAGCACAGCCTCCTTGATCTGCATGCGGTTTTCCAAAGGAACAGAAGCTGTAGGAACAGAAAGAACAGAGAGTCCTGTGATACTATCGGATCCGGCAATCTCCGCCTCTGCCTCTGTACCATCCCGGAATGTCACGAGGATCCGGTGTGCATCTTCGATCCGGCGGCTCTGTACCAGTATGAAAATATCCTTGTCCGTTTTTTTCGTTACAAGTCCTGCTGCAGTATCTCTGTTTTCATATGCATCATCAAACCAGTCTGTATCAGATGTTATTCCCGATACTGAGACGATCATACCGGCATTTTCCTGAGCCAGATTCTGCAGAGAGGTCGTGATCCTCCTGTACTGTTCAACCCCGATGATCTTTTCATCCAGAAGTGAGTCAAGTTCTTCGCTGATCTTCTGCCTTTCTTCAGATGCTTCCTTTTTCCGCTCATTTTCCACCATATCTTCCGGTGTGAGTTCTTCACTGGGCTTCTCCTCCGGAAGCGTCACAGTCTGCATAGTGCTGCCTCCCGGATTCAGGGCATTATTGATGATCGGAAGCAGAATTGCGAAAACAAGACAGGAAACTACACCGAAAAGGACTGCGACCGCCAAAGTCTCCTGCGCCATCCGCAGGTACTTTCTGCGGTTCATGGGGCGTTTTTTGATCTCTTCATGCATGAAATCAACGATGTCTTCGGTATCAGCCTCGGAATTCTTGATAATATTTTCCGGATCCTGAAGGACTGTATCATCCTGCGGGATATGTTTTTTCTTATCTTCCATGTCTTTTCTTTCCAACTTCAAGACTCGCTTGCGAGTCTTGCGCGCCGAATGCGGGTTGACATGTCTTGCTTCTCAAAGACATGTCAACATCTTCCGCACCGCATCCGTGCGCATCCTCGCGGAGCGTTTATTCTTCATCGCGGGATTGTACCCACGATGAAGCGAGTTTCCTTTTTACGCGCGTATCCCACGACTGTAGTCACGGGTATTGCGCGATGAAGAATAAATACACAGGCCGCTATCGTAAAAAAGAACCTGTAGACAAGTATACTATCTGAAATCAAAAATGAAAACCGGAATTAAAAAACCCGGATCCAATGGTCAGCCTGCAGGAGCACTACTTTTCGACAAACGCTGATTGCCTGTGCTATACTAATTCTGTGCTGTATTAAGGTTTTTTCAGGATCCTGGATTTCTGAAAATTACATATAAACAGCAAATTCAGTTTATTTACAGTTGCTGCAGTTTTGCTTTTTTTAACTGAAGGCAAAGATTTCAGGTAATATTTATGAATGAAAAAGTACTTCATATCGTAGAATACGACAAGATCATTTCCCGTCTGGAAGAACACGCGGATTCCCAGCCCGGCAAGAAGCTGTGCCGGGAGCTCATGCCCATGGACAACCTGTTTGAAATAGAACATGCGCAGGCACAGACCGAATCCGCCCTCTCCCACCTGTTCCGGAAAGGATCCATTTCTTTTGGAAACAACCGGGATTTTAATTATATGTTCGGGGCGCTGTCTGTCGGCGCTTCTCTTTCCATGCCCGAGCTACTGCAGCTGGCTTCCTTCCTGGATAATGTCGGGAGGATCAGAAACTATGGCCTTAGCAAGGACGGGGACAGATCCGAAATCATGGAAAACAAGGAGAACGGACCCGATGTTCTCTTTGACCTTTTCGACTGTCTGTATCCTGTTCCCTCTCTGTCTGCGGAAATCCGACGCTGTATCCTCTCCGAGGATCAGGTCGCGGATGATGCCTCATCCGCCCTTCGCAAAATCCGGCGCGATATGCAGCTGACAGGTGATAAGGTACATCAGCAGCTGGCAAAGATGGTCAATACGACCTATTCCGCCTATCTGCAGGACAATGTGATCACCCTGCGCGGCGACCGCTACTGTATCCCGGTCAAGGCCGAGTACAAGTCTCAGGTACCCGGACTGATCCATGATCAGTCTTCCTCCGGCTCCACACTTTTTATCGAACCCGCCGCGATCGTCACTCTCAACAACCAGCTGCGCGAACTGGCTCTGCAGGAAAAGAAAGAGATTGAGAAGATCCTGGCGGCGCTCTCCGCTGAGGCCGGTGAACACCTCATGGAGCTCAAGGACGACGCACAGAATATGACACAGCTGGATTTCATTTTTGCCCGCGCGGATCTCGCCATGGAGCAGAATGCAACCCGGCCTGTTTTCAACGACAAATTTTATATCAACATCCGTCAGGGACGCCATCCGCTGATCGATCCCAAAAAGGTCGTTCCCATCGATATCGAACTGGGTTCCGATTACAACATGATCATTATCACCGGTCCCAATACCGGCGGCAAGACTGTCACGCTCAAAACCGTCGGTCTCTTCGAACTGATGGGCATGGCGGGCCTTCATATTCCCGCCGGTGACAGGAGCGAACTCTCCCTCTTCCGCGAAGTCTTCGCCGATATCGGTGACGAGCAGAGCATAGAGCAGAGCCTGTCCACCTTCTCTTCTCACATGAAGACGATCGTAGACATATTCCGCCGCGTCGACCGCCAGTGCCTGTGTCTCTTCGACGAGCTCGGTGCCGGCACCGATCCCACGGAAGGCGCCGCGCTGGCAATCTCCATCCTCAACTTCTGCCATATCCGGAAGATCCGCACGCTGGCCACCACCCATTATGCCGAGCTCAAGGCCTATGCCATGCGCACGGAAGGAATCGTAAATGCCAGCTGCGAATTCAATGTCGAGACCCTGCAGCCCACCTACCGGCTCATGGTCGGCATTCCGGGCAAGAGCAACGCCTTCGCGATCTCCCAGAAGCTGGGACTTCCCAACTATATTATCGAGACAGCCAAAGAACAGCTCAGCCAGGACGCGCAGAATTTTGAAGATCTGCTCTCCGACCTGGAAAAGACCCGCCAGCAGCTGCGCAGAGAACAGGAAGAATCCGAGCGGATGAGGGCTGCTCTGGAGAAAGACCGCAAAGCTCTCGAAAACAAAGAGCGCCAGTTTGAAAGGCGCCGGGAAGAACTCCTGCAGAAGGCCAACGAAGACGCCAGAGATATCCTTGCCAGAGCCAAAGAGGAAGCCGATCAGGCGATTTCCGATCTCCGCAAAGCCTCCCAGGGCGGCAAAAAGGGCGGCGACCTCTCCTCCATGGAGCGCACCCGGACAGCTCTTCGCAACAAGGTCAACGAGAAGAACGCATCCATGAAATTCAAAAACGAACCGGCTGCCCCTGCGGGAAAGAAAGTGCGCGCCTCCGACCTGCATGTAGGCGACAAGGTACGCGTCATTTCCATGGGTCTGACCGGCACTGTCAGCGCCCTTCCGGACCGGAACGGCAAAGTCAATGTCCGATGCGGTATTCTCCAGAGCAAGGTGGATCTCTCCGACCTGCGTCTGGTCGCGGAAGATGCATTCGGCAATACCCTGGACGCGCACGGAAACCCCGTCGGCGGCAGCGAAAAGAGGTCCGGCAGCGCCATCAGACGTGCCTTCCGCGATGCAGACAAAGCATCCTCCTCCGGCAAGGATATGGATCTCTCCCGCGGTTCATCCGTCTCCCCGGAACTCAATCTCCTGGGACTTACCACAGATGATGCTATCTGGAAGCTCGACAAATATCTGGACGAAGCCCGCGTCTCCCATCTGCAGAGTGTCCGCATAGTCCACGGCAAGGGCACAGGTGCCCTGAGAAATGCCGTCCACCAGTATCTGCGCAAACAGAAATGGATCAAATCCTACCGGATCGGAGATTTCGGAGAAGGCGATGCCGGTGTGACCATAGTTACTTTGAAAGACTAAAGCGAAATCTACTGCATATGCAGTTTTATGCTCCTGAAAGGATAAAAATGGTATCCAAAAATAAAATCCTCATCGTAGATGATGACAGCAATATTGCAGAGCTGATCAGCCTCTATCTTGCCAAGGAATGCTTTGACACGCAGATCGTGGGCGACGGTGAATCCGCCCTGCGGGCTGTAAAAACATACCAGCCGGACCTGATCCTGCTCGATCTGATGCTGCCCGGTATCGACGGTTACCAGGTCTGCCGCGAAGTCCGCGCTTCCTCCGACATTCCCATCATCATGCTGTCCGCCAAAGGAGAAGTATTTGACAAAGTGCTGGGACTAGAACTGGGTGCCGACGACTACATGGAAAAGCCCTTTGATTCCAAGGAACTCGTTGCCAGAGCCAAGGCTGTCCTGAGGCGCTACAAAGCATCCGCAGCGTCCGCCGTGCCCGCAGAACCTGACGAAAAGATCGTCAGCTATCAGGATCTTACCATCAACCTGACCAATTATTCCGTCACTTTTAACGGCCGCCATATCGATATGCCTCCCAAAGAGCTGGAGCTGTTCTATTTTCTTGCTTCTTCACCCGGACGTGTGTTTACACGTGAACAGCTTCTGGATCAGATCTGGGGCTACGAATATGTCGGTGATACCCGGACCGTGGATGTCCATATTAAACGTATCCGCGAAAAAACCGGCAACAGCACAGCCTGGAAAATCTCAACCATCTGGGGCATCGGTTACAAATTTGAGCTTTTGCAGTAATCATCAGGCCCCTTCTTTCCCCGCCGCCGCGTAAAAAACGGCGGCACAGAGCATTCAGCACCTTTAAGGTTAGCCATGAAAAAAACGCTTTATCTCCGGATCATACTTGCCTATATCCTCTTCGGGCTGTTCGGTTTTTTTTCAGTCGCAACGATCATATCAAGGATCACGACAGAATACTGTGTCCGCGACAAAGCCCGTCTTCTCTACAGAGAGGCCTCAAGGATCTCGGATACCTACGCCCTGCAGCTGTATAAATCCAAAGTCTCCCTGGAGGAAGTGCAGGCGCAGATGGAGGCACTGTCCTTCTACATGGATACGGAAATCTGGATCCTGAACCCGTCCGGACGGATGGTCGTCAATTCCAGTCATGCCCCGGATCCTGAACAGGAAACCTTTGTAGAAAACTTCGACTCCACGATCACTGCAGGAAACTACTACACCACAGGAAAATTTTTTGATTCCTTTGAAGCAGACGTCCTCAGCGTCATAGCGCCTATAACCAGTGATTTCAAAATCCGCGGCTATGTTGTGATCCATCTTCCCATGAGCACGATCCGCGCGGATGCAGACAGCATGCTCAATATTTCCTATATGCTTCTGGTCATCATGCTGGTCCTGTCCCTGATCATACTTCTGTTCTTCACAGAATATGTCTACCGCCCGCTCAGACGCATCATTGCCGCAGCAGAACAATACGCCCTGGGCAACATGCACTACCATATCCCGGTAGAGCGGGAAGATGAGCTCGGATATCTGTCCGCTTCCCTCGGCTACATGGCAGATACCATAGCCCGCTCGGAAGATGACCAGAAAAAGTTCATCGCTAATGTCTCCCACGATTTCCGCTCTCCGCTCACCTCGATGCGGGGATTTCTGGAGGCCATGCTGGACGGGACGATCCCGCCGGACCGCTATGAGCACTACCTCAAAGTCGTTCTGGGAGAGACCGACCGGCTCACCAAGCTGACCAACAGCCTTCTGACCCTCAATAACCTGAACACGGGCGGCATCCTCCTGCAGCGCACGGATTTTGACATCAATGCAGTCATCCGCTCCGTCGCCGCCTCTTTTGAACAGGTCTGCCGAGAGAGGAAAATCCGCATACAGCTGATCCTGACCGGCAAGATCCTGTACGTGAACGCGGATCTGGAAAAAATCCAGCAGGTTCTTTACAATCTCGTCGACAATGCCATCAAATTCAGCCGGACGGATTCCGAGATCACCATTGACACCACCGAAAAAGGCGACACCGTCTTCGTCTCTGTCCGCGACAACGGGATCGGCATTCCCAAGGAAGACCAGAGTCTCATCTGGGACCGTTTCTACAAGACCGACCTCTCCCGCGGTAAAGACAAAAAAGGAACAGGCCTGGGCCTGTCCATTGTCCGCGAGATCATCCGGGCACACGATGAAAACATCAATCTGGTCAGCACGGAGGGCGTCGGCTCCACCTTTACTTTTACCCTGCGCCGCTCAGATAAAAACGACTCTCTGACTGCCATGGGTGAGCCGGAAGAATCCTGATTTTCATAACAAAATCAAATAGAAAAACCCCTGCGGGCAGTGATCGATCCTCTAAGACCGATCGCTTCCTGCAGGGGTTTTTTTCTGTCCTGAAAAATCTGTATTTACTTCCAATGCAGTCTGTGCAGTTCACCTTCCCGCTCCAGTCCCTGAAATCCGGTCTGGCGAAGGGCCTCAAACAGTACGATTGCCACAGCATTGGAGAGATTCAGGGAACGGATATTGAAGCCCATGGGGATACGGATACAGGAGTCCTCATGATCCACAAGGATTTCCTCGGGAATTCCGGCACTCTCTTTTCCGAACATGATATAGTCATCCGGTCCGAAATCCGCCTCACAATACAGACGCTTTGCCTTGGTCGTGGCATACCACAGACGTGGCGGACGCACAGTCTCTCCGCCGGTATTCGTCTGAACAGATGCTGTTTTCTGCTCTCCGGCGGAAACTGTATCCGTTTCATTGACCGTTCCGCCGAAATTTTCAAGCATAAAATCTTCGTAATCCCGGTAGCGGTGCACATCCAGACTGGACCAGTAATCCAGGCCGGCGCGGCGCAGTTCTTTTTCCGTGATGTCAAATCCAAGAGGCTCAATCAGATGGAGCGACGTGTTGGTAGCCGCGCAGCTGCGTCCTATATTTCCTGTATTTCCGGGTATCTCCGGTTCGTGGAGTACAATGTGCATATTATTTCTCTTCCCTGAGTCTCGTTACGAATCTGGAAAGCCTGGTCAATGCCTTTCTGAGATTGTCGATGGAGTAAGCGTAGGAAATTCTCAAAAAGCCCTCTCCGCTGTCACCGAAGGCGGTGCCGGGGACAATGGCGACTTTTTCCTCCGCCAGAAGCCTGTTGGCAAAGTCCTCGCTGGAAAGGCCGAATTCCTTGATGCAGGGGAACACATAGAATGCTCCCATGGGTTCGAAGCAGGGAATTCCCATCTCCTCGAGCATATGCAGAACAAAGCGGCGGCGCTCGTTGTAGGACTCGCGCATCTTGCGGACGTCGTCATCTCCGTTTTTCAGAGCCTCGACAGCCGCGTACTGGCTGGTCGTAGGCGCGCACATGATGGCATACTGATGGATCTTTATCATCTGCGCGATGATTTCCTGCGGACCGCAGGCAAAGCCCAGACGCCAGCCTGTCATGGCATAGGCCTTGGAAAAACCGTTGACGACAACCGTGCGCTCCTTCATGCCGGGCAGGGAGGCGATGGACACATGAGGTTTTCCGGTGTAGGTGAGTTCTCCGTAAATCTCATCGGAGAGCACATAGAGGTCGTTTTTGATGATGATCTCACGGATCGCCTCCAGATCCTCTTTTTCCATGATTCCGCCGGTCGGATTGTTAGGGAAGGGCAGGACCAGGATCTTGGACTTAGGTGTGATGGCAGCCTCCAGCTCTTCAGGCGTCAGGCGGAACTGATTTTCATTTTTCAGGTTGATGATGACCGGAACGGCATCCGCGAGGATCGCGCAGGGCTCATAGGAGACATAGGAAGGCTGAGGGATCAGAACCTCATCGCCCTCGTTGATCATGGCGCGGAACATGAGGTCGATGGCCTCTGACCCGCCGACCGTGATAAAAACTTCCTTGTCCCAGACATAATCGATATCCTGGGTGCGCTTCATATAACTGCAGATTTCCTGCCGAAGTTCCTTCAGACCTGAATTGGACGTGTAGAATGTGCGCCCTTTCTCCAATGAATAGATACCCTCGTCCCTGATATGCCAGGGTGTATCAAAATCCGGCTCGCCGACGCCGAGAGAGATGGCGTCCTTCATTTCGCTGACCAGATCAAAAAATCTGCGGATTCCCGACGGTTTGAGGCCGACAGTCTTATCCGACAATACTTTCCTGTTTTCCATAACATAAACCTCTGCATACGCAGACTTCCCTCTGCGATTTTTCTTCTGCTTCCGATAAATCAGCCGGCAGACCAAGGCCTGCTCCTGGCTGTCAGTACTGTTCAGGCTCCATCCTGCTGTCTGCAGATCACGGAGAAACGATCTCCCTCTGATCTTCATATTTTCTGGTCATGATCGTACCGTGATCCTTGTATTTCTTGAGGATAAAGTGCGTCGCGGTACTCATGACCGTATCGAGTGTGGACAGCTTGTTGGTCACAAAGCCGGAAACCTCTTTCAGTGTCTTTCCCTCGAGGATGACCATCAGGTCGTAGCCGCCGGAGATCAGATAGGTGCAGTCTACTTCAGGATACTTGTAGATACGCTCTGCGATATCATCGAATCCCTTGCCGCGCTGGGGTGTTACACGCACCTCGATCAGGGCTGTCACGCGCTCAATGCCGGTCTTCTCCCAGTCGATCATGGTATGATAACCGCAGATGATCCCCGCGTCCTGCATTTCCTGCATGGCGTTAAGGACCTCAATCTCACCGGTGCCGAGCAGTACCGCCAGCTCTTTCATATCAATGCGGCTGTTTTTTTCGATGATCGTCAATATCTTCTGTTTTAAGGTATCCATCTTTCTTCCTCCTGAAATATGATTGGAATCCGATCTGATAAATCAGTGCTCAAAAAATACGAGAGAATCTGTCTGAGGCCGGTCCAGAAACCGCACATCTTCCCCGTTTCGAATTATCTTGTCATTCTTTCCTGTCAGTTTTCCTATTTTCACGGCCATATGTCCGCTTTCCTCCAGACGCCTGATCACCTGATCCGCATCCCGGGCAGCGATGAGCAGGCTCCCTCCGGAGCGCATGGCATAGGGATTAATGCCGAAAAAATCAGTGATCTCAATGGTTTCCTGCAGTATGGGGACCTTCTGCAGATCAATATCCAGTCCGCACCCTGTTTTTTGGGATAGTTCCCAGAGGCCTGTGAAAAAGCCGCCCTCGCCCAGACTCACCATTGCCGGTACGCCGCAGCGCTCCGGTTCTCCTGCGGCTGTCTGCGCAGCTTGCAAAGCACTCAGCTCCCTGCCGGCATTCCTCATACGGGTGAGAATGGACAGGGGAAATCTCTCCTGAAGTTTCCCGAACTGCTCACAGACAAGGATATATGTCCCCTCCAGACCGACAGGACCGGAGACCACGATCTCTCTTTCAGTAAAATCCTGTGCGGCAGATACAGCTTTGCAGAATCTTCTTCCCGCTGCCGTTCCGACGACGACCGGACGCGTCACCGCATCTGTCACTTCTGCCCGCACTTCTCCGATCTCCATTTTGTCCGCAAATGCGGCCCTGCAGATCTGTCCCATGAGCTCCCGCAGCAGCTCTTCCTGTGTACCGGGAGGCAGCAGGATCAAAGGCGAAAAGACCTCCGCGCGGATGCCATCCGCTGCCAGTCTGTTCACCGCAGAGATCACTGCCAGTTCTCCGGCACGGGAAGGACTCAGTAAAGCTGCTTCCGCCGCAAATCCGCATTCAATACATGAATCCGTTTCTTGCGGAAGAATCGTTTCTTGTTTTTCCGAACGGTCTTCAAACCGCTGCCGCTCATGCAGGATAATATCCCGGATCGATCGTTTCCGGACATTTACATCTGCACTTCCGTATCTGAGATCCATTTTCGGGGATATTCCTTTTTATGTAAAAAAGATCTGCTTTATATAACTGCAGGATACGTCTGAATCTACATCATTATATCTTTCTGATAAATGCTTTGCAAGACGCACAGTACTCGTTACCTTTCACTCCCTGAATACTGTTGAATTGCGAAAAGTTGTATTTTCAGCTAAAATAGCATTCTGTTCATTTATGAAAAAGGCGGAAAAACCCGCTTTATAAGGAGAGTATTCATGTACAACAAACTGACCGAAAACGATATCCTGGAAATGGAAAAAGAGATTGAATACAGAAAGCTGGTGGTACGCCCCAAACTTCTCGAAGAAGTCAAGGAGACGCGCGCGCACGGAGACCTGAGTGAAAACTTTGAATATCATGCTGCGAAGAAGGAAAAAAACCGCAATGAGAGCCGGATCCGGTTCCTGGAAAGGATGATCAAAACAGCAAAAGTCATCGAAGATACCTCCGGCGACGATGAAGTCGGTGTAGGAAAAACTGTCAAAATCTATATCCCCGAGGACGACGAAGAAGAGACCTACACGATCGTCAGCACCATGCGCCAGGATTCCCTGCACGGTTTCATCAGTGTTGAATCCCCCATGGGCCGTGCTCTCATGGGACACAGGACAGGAGATACCATCAAAGTGCATGTAAATGACAGCTACAGCTACGAAGCACAGATCCGGGAAATCTCCGTGACAGACGCGGCAGACGAAGCACAGCTGCGCAGCTTTTAAATTCTTTTTATGTATTCCTTGACAATTACTGTCTGACTTCTTATTATATAAAAAGTTCACTTTATTACATAGACGCGTTACACTTCAACTCATTAAAGTGTTTTGCTTTATTTTTTCTATTAACAAAATTTCAAGAGGAGACTGTCTACCATGGTTATTACTGATTTTCTGGAAAAAAATGCAAGGATATATCCCAATGATATAGCACTCGTCGAGCTGAATCCCGAGATTAAGGTACCGAAACTTACTACCTGGAAAGAATATGAACTGATCCAGCCGCTGAGCGAGGTACCCTATCGCACAGAGATCACATGGAGCGTCTTTGATGAAAAAGCCAACCGCGTCGCCAACTTCCTGATCGCCCGCGGAATTGTCAAGGGCGATAAAGTCGCCATCCTCTTAATGAACTGCCTGGACTGGCTGCCCATCTATTTCGGTGTTCTCAAAGCAGGCGCGATTGCCGTTCCTCTCAATTTCCGCTACTCTGCAGATGAGATCGAATACTGCGTGAACCTTGCGGAAGCAGATATCCTTATTTTCGGACATGAGTTTATCGGCCGCGTGGAGGAGATTGCCGACAATATCTCCAATCACAGGCTCCTGCTCTACTATGGAACCTCCTGTCCCACCTATGCAGAGGATCTGTCATCGCAGACGATCAACTACTCCAGCAAGGCACCTGATATAGAGGTTGATGAAGATGACTACGGCGCCATCTACTTCTCCTCCGGCACAACAGGCTTCCCCAAGGCGATCCTGCACAAGCACAGCGGCATCACTCACGCAGCTGTAATGGAGCAGAAACACCACGGTCAGCAGAAGGATGATACCTTCCTCTGCATCCCGCCTCTCTATCATACCGGCGCCAAAATGCACTGGTTCGGTTCCCTCGTCTCGGGAGGAAAAGCGGTCCTGCTGCGCGGCACAACACCGGAAATCATTCTGGACGCCGTCTCTAAAGAGCACTGCACCGTCGTATGGCTGCTCGTCCCGTGGGCACAGGATATACTGGACGCCATCGACAACGGCTCTGTCTCTTTAAATGACTATGAACTTGATCAGTGGAGACTGATGCACATCGGCGCACAGCCCGTTCCGCCTTCAATGATCAAACACTGGCTGGAATATTTCCCTCATCACCAGTATGACACCAACTATGGTCTCTCCGAGTCTCTCGGACCCGGCTGTGTACATCTGGGCGTCGAAAATACTCACAAGGTGGGCGCGATCGGCGTTCCCGGCTACAAGTGGGAGTGCCGCATTGTGGATGAAAACCGCAATCCTGTCAAACAGGGTGAAGTCGGCGAGCTCGCTGTCAAGGGTCCCGGCGTCATGATCTGCTACTACAACAATCCCACGGCTTCCAAGGAAGTCCTGGACGACGACCGCTGGCTCTACACCGGCGATATGGCCATGCAGGATGAGGATGGATTCTACTACCTCGTAGACCGCAAGAAGGATGTCATCATCACCGGCGGTGAGAATATCTATCCCGTTCAGATCGAAGATTTCCTGCACGCTTTTGAGCCTGTCAATGACGTCGCTGTCATCGGTCTTCCCGACAAGCGTCTTGGTGAGATCGCGACTGCGATCATCCAGGTCAAGGAAGGCTTTACCTGCACAGAGGAACAGGTAAACAACTACTGCCGCAAGCTTCCCCGCTACAAGAGGCCCCGCAAGATCATCTTCGCCGAAGTTCCCAGAAATCCCACCGGCAAGATTGAGAAGCCCAAGCTCCGCGAGCAGTACGGTGCAGCCTTCCTGGTCGCAGCAGAAAACGAAATGGAGCACAAGGGATAATCTTCGGAACGATTCATCTTCAGAACGATCCGTCATTTTTGATCATGAAAAAGAGAGGCAGGATTCATTTCTCTGCCTCTCTTTTACTGTCTGCCTCTCTGCGCAGAAAACGCCGGAAGATATTGAGCTGAAAAAATTATGCTGAAAATAATATACTGAAACCATCCGGGTCACGGGACGCCTTTACGGAACATCAAATCCCTGCCCGGAAAGGGGAATCAGTTCTTCCTTGTCCGGAATATAGGAATAGAAATGCTCCTCGGTTATTTTTTCCTCGTCTTCTTCCCTGACCAGAGTCAGCTTCATATAGATTTCCTCTACTTCTCCGTCTTCCCCAAGTTTAAATCCCTGCATTTCCGTTGACTGCAGTTTACCTTTTTCCCCTGATTCATTGAAGAGTGTTCCCACTTTCAGACTCAGGTCCACACCTGTCATCTCTGTCCTCAAAAGAGCCTCTTTACAGGTGATCGGCAATCCCTCCCGGGTATCTGCTCCGAGCGTCATAAGGTTGTACAGGCGTTCTCCTTCTTCATCGACATACCAGACTACAGTCACCTGAGGATAATTTTCTGTTCCGCCGACATAGGAGCGCATCTCCAGCTCTGTGCCCTTTTTCTGCCCCTTCTCAACAATTTTATTTAATTCCTTTATTTCTTTTTCCAGATTCCGGAGATTTTTCTGTATTTCTTCGTTATTTGAGACGAATTCCGGAATCTGAATCTCTTTTCCGCTGCTGGTCTTCTCTTCATGAACATTGATTTTAATGTATGAATTTTTTGTCTCCTCACTATTACAGGAGATCAGTGCAGAAGAAATGATCAAAAGGATGAAAACAGCAAATCGAAACTTTTTTGTCATCTGAACCTCTGTACCAATAATTTAGTCACAAATCAACCGGACATATCAAATATGAACAGGAATGAAAAAACTATGAATCGATTATAACATAGCCTGTAAAATGTGGTACAATGAAATGCAATGCTTTTCACATATAAAAAACAGTCAATTTGTTTTCTTTATCATGTGAAGCATATGCCGGCAGCAGAGCTGCCGAATACATTTTTAGAAGGACAGGTTTATATATGCGTTTGAGAAATATACCGGGCGCCCGCGACATGATCGCGGCAAGTCCCTGGGTAGCACAGAAACCCGAAGAACACTGCGGACAGTGGAAATCTTTTTTCGGAAACAATCATCCTCTTCATCTTGAAATCGGAACCGGAAAAGGGCGCTTCATCATGCAGCTTGCCCAGGAACATCCGGAAATCAATTATATAGGTATTGAAAAATATTCAAGTGTGCTCCTGCGCTGTCTGGAAAAACAGCAGGAACTGGAACTCAAAAACCTGATCTTTATCCGCGGAGATGCGGAACTGATCAACACATATTTTGCAGAGGGAGAAATTGACAAGATCTATCTCAATTTTTCCGATCCCTGGCCCAAAGAAAGACATGCCAGACGGCGCCTCCCTTCCTCTGAATATCTGCGGCGCTACGACCGGATCCTCGTACAGGGGGGAACCATTGAATTCAAAACGGACAATCGCGGTCTCTTTGACTTTGCCGTAGAGGAAGTCAACCAGAGCGCTTTTGAGATTGCGCAGATCACCTATGACCTGCACAATGATCCCGTGATGGGAGCCGGAAATATCATGACTGAATATGAAGAAAAGTTTTCCAAAAAAGGAAACAAAATCTGCAAATATATTCTGCGCCGCCGTGCATAGCAGCTCTGCTGCCTGATGCGGCTGTATAAACGGAGTAAATACAGGACATGATTTTAAAGAATAAAAATATTAAAAATATAATGCTGGCAGCTCTTGCCTTCCTGTTGTCAGTCTCCCTTGCGGGAGCACCGCTTTCTGTTGCTGCAAAAGTAGAAGATGATGCAATCTACACAGAAGAAGGCTATGAGGATTACCAGGCCGAGCTGTCCAGAAACAAGGCACAGGCTGTTGAGACCAACCTCGATCCCGCCTGGCCTCACGGGCCTGCCATCGGGGCTGCAGGAGCGGTTGTCATGGATGCGGACAGCGGTGCTGTCCTTTACGGAAAGAACAAGGACAAACCCTTATATCCCGCCAGCATCACCAAGCTGATGACTGCACTGCTCGCCTACGAAAACCTGGATCCCGACGATACCGTTACCTTTACTGAAAACGCGGTATTCGGTATTGAGTTCGGAAGTTCCAATATCGGTATGGATGTAGGGGAATCTATTACCGTAGATGAAGCACTCTATGGATTGATGGTCGCCTCCGCCAATGAAGTCGCCATAGCGCTCGGAGAAAGGATTTCCGGCACGGAATCAAGCTTTATCAAACTCATGAACCAGCGCGCCATAGAACTGGGCTGTAAAAACACACACTTTGTAACACCTAACGGACTTCATGATTCCGACCACTATACCACTGCCTACGACATGGCTCTGATCGGCAGGGAAATTTTTAAACATCCCGATCTCATCGAATACATGTCCAAGCTGAATTATCATTTTATTCCCAGTAAAAATCAGCCCGATGATTTCTGGATCCTGAACACAAATGATTTTCTTAATAATGAAATAGAGTATGACGGTATAGTCGGCGGCAAGACCGGTTATACAGACCAGGCCCGTGAAACACTGGTCTCCTTTGCAGAAAGAGACGGAAAAAAACTGATCTGCGTCATTATGAGGGAAGAACCTCCCTTTCAATATTTCGATACCGTAGATCTTCTGAATTACGCATTTGACAACTTCAAACAGATCAATATTTCCGGTCAGGAAGACAGATTTACTCAGACATCCGCAGATTTTCTTTCCTCCGGACCAGATATTTTCGGAAAGAGCAATTCTTCCTTCTATATCAATGAAGATGCCAAGCTGATGATTCCGAACACTGTTTCCTTTTCCGACCTGACAGCAGAAATCACTCCTGCTCCGTATAAACCTGCCGGTCAGGAAGACAGTACTCAGACTCAAAACAATGCGCAGGAAACAAACCCGGAAACACCTTCGGGCGAAGAATCCTCTGATTCTTCCCCTGCAGGCACTGCAAGTACTGCCTCTACTGAACAGGCTGCCGCAGAAGAATCTTCTCCGGAAAACAGTCCTGCCTCCGATTTTTCTTCCCTTTCGGTAAACGGGGATAAAGTCATCGGCATCATCCACTACAAATTCCACGACTATGATCTCGGGAGCGCAAATGTGCTGTTCCGGAGCTCTCCTGCAGTATCTGCTGCCGATTCAGCGGCAGAAAATGCAGACATCGGCTCAACAGCTGCTTCCGCAGACCTCACAGGAAGCACAGGGGTTCCGACATCCGTTCACGGAATCAAGTCCCTGCTTTTCAGTCTGATCCACACAGGAGCCCACGGGTCTGTTTATCTGAACATTCTCCTGCTGATGCCTTTGCTGCTGGCAGCTACGTTTTTGCTCTGCATCCTGATCTTCGTCTATGACTATTTCGCCCAGAGAAGTCCAAAGCGGAGAAAACAGATGCGTCGTGCCCAGCGGGCAAACCGTCTGAATTCCTCCGGTCCCGGCGAAAATAACGACGCGAATGATACTGAAAGCACCCCCCGCTCCTCCGAAGAAAAGAGCAGAGCCCTAAGAAATACCCGGAAAACCGGTTCTTCGCGTTCTTCAACCGCCAGACGCAGGACAAGTACCGGAACCCGGACAAATACCGGACAAAATACTGCCGGTAACAGAATTTCCGGTAACAGATTCTCCGAAAACAGGCCTTCCGGTAACATATCCTCTGAAATCAGGCCTTCCGGAAACAGGTCCTCCGGTAACAGGTCCTCTAGTAACAGGTCCTCCAGTAACAGGCCATCCGGTAATAGACCCTCTGGAAACAGATCCTCCGGAGCATCCTCTGCAGGCCGACGCAGAACCACAGGTGATACAAGGTACAGATACACCGACCGAAGCGGTTATGACAGCAGAACTTCAAAAGAAGATTACAACAGGAACAGACCTTCCAGATAGTCTGAAACCGCAGCCGCATACGTATGCATACAAAAAAGAGTCCCGCAAGTGCTTTGCGGGACTCTTTTATATTTGCATTCAGATCTGCTCACTGAGGAACAGATCTATGAGTGATCCGGAGCATTCTTAAGAGGAACAGTATGTCCCCCAATACTCCTTCATTCTCTCATTAGTCGAGTGCTCTGACGATGCAGGAGCAGCCCATGCCGCCGCCGATGCAAAGAGTTGCAAGACCGGTCTTGGCGCCTGTTCTCTCCATGTTTGCAAGCAGAGTAACGAAGATACGGCAGCCGGAAGCGCCTACGGGATGTCCGAGAGCGATTGCACCGCCGGTGAGGTTCAGCTTGTTGAGATCGAACTTCAGATCCTTGCCGACTGCGACAGACTGTGCTGCAAATGCCTCATTTGCCTCATAGATGTCGAGATCGTCGATGGTCATGTTCAGTCTCTTGAGGAGCTTTGTGGTGGAAGCAACAGGGCCTACACCCATGATGCGGGGATCTACGCCGCCGAGGCAGCCGCCGAGCCACTCAACCTGTGCCTTGACGCCGAGCTCTTTAGCCTTCTCTTCGCTCATTACGACGACAGCAGCTGCGCCGTCATTGATACCGGAGGCATTACCGGCTGTAACAAATCCGCCGGGATTGATGGGACGAAGCTTGGACAGAGACTCAGGAGTCGTGCCGGGACGAGGGCCTTCATCCTTATCAAAGATGATGGTCTGCTTCTTCTGCTTGATCTCGACAGGGACGATCTGGGAATCAAACCAGCCGTTCTCCTGTGCAGCAACTGCCTTCTGCTGGCTGTTAGCCGAAAACTCATCGAGCTCTTCGCGGGTCAGTCCCCACTCCTCAGCTACGTTGTCAGCAGTCTTGATCATGTGATAGTTGTTGAATGCATCCCAAAGAGCATCTTTGATCATGGTGTCAACCAGAACACCATTGTTCATACGATAGCCATAACGGCCTTTCTCGAGAGCGAAAGGAGCCATGGACATATTCTCTGTACCGCCGGCGACTACGATGTCCGCATCGCCTGCTTTAATCATCTCTGCAGCCATGTTGATCGCGTTCAGTCCGGAACCGCAGACAACGTTGATGGTAACAGCAGGGCAGGTTACAGGAATGCCTGCTTTCAGCGTGCACTGACGAGCTACGTTCTGTCCCTGGGAAGCCTGGATAACACAGCCCATGATGACTTCGTCAACCTGGTCAGCGGGTACATTGGCGCGCTTCAGAGCTTCTTTGATGACGATTGCGCCCAACTCCACTGCCGGAGTATTGGAAAGAGCACCGCCCATCTTACCGATCGCAGTACGGCATGCACCCGCAATAACAACTTTCTTAGACATACTTGGTTCCTCCTTTGATGGTTTGTGTACTTTTCATTTGATATCCTGAACGATATACATTTGAAAAAAATGTTATCTGCTTCTAAAGCATTTGCAACATCTGTACTAACTATTCTAAGCAAATTTTAACAAAGCCGCAAGCTGTATT
>JBGUPU010000003.1:0-18375 GCA_045130475.1 Lachnospiraceae bacterium | reverse complement strand
CAGCAGGCCATACCTGGAACGAAGACTACACTGTCGACAAGGAAGCAACCTGTACAGAGGAAGGCTCCGAATCGATCCACTGCCTTGCCTGTGATGCGGTCAAGGAGGGCTCAGGCAGAGCGATTCCTAAGGGGCAGCATACCTATGGCGACTGGAAGACAATAAAAAAAGCGACCTGTGTAGAGACGGGGACAAAAGAAAAGGTTTGTGTCGTCTGTGGAGACAAGGCCACAGAGGCGATCCCTGCGGCAGGCCATACCTGGGACGAAGACTACACTGTCGACAAGGAAGCAACCTGTACAGAGGAAGGCTCCGAATCGATCCACTGCCTTGTGTGTGATACGGTCAAGGGGGGCTCAGAAAGAGCGATCCCTGCGGCAGGCCATACCTGGGACGGAGACTACACTATTGACAAGGAAGCGACATATACAGAGGAAGGCTCGAAGTCAATCCATTGTTCCGTCTGCGGTGACATAAAGGAAGACTCTTCAAGATCGATCGCGAGACTTCCCAAACCTTTGAGCTTGCTCACTGTGTCCGAAATGGCCAATAAAACATATACAGGAAAGGCCCTGACACCGTCACCGGCAGTAAAAGACGGTTCTCTTACCCTCAAGGAGGGTACTGATTATACCGTTTCCTACAAGAACAATACAAATGCCGGAACAGCCACAGTGACCATTACCGGCAAAGGAAACTACACCGGCACAAAAACTGCCACCTTCAAGATCAACAAGGCAGCACAGAACATCGCCATAAAGGTATCTGCTGCATCTATCGCAGTCGGAAAGACAGCGACCGTATCTATGACAGGCGCTGTCGGAGCAAAATCCTACAAGTCCTCCCTTGCGGCTGTCGCAGCAGTAAATGCCGCAGGAACGATCACCGCTAAGAAAGCAGGCAGTACAACCATCACGGCAACGGCTGCCGCGACAGCAAACTACAATGCGGCATCCAAAACGGTCTCTATCAAGGTGGTCCCTGCCGCAACGACCTCACTCACGGCAGCCAACCAGGCAGCCGGGATCAAGCTGACCTGGAAGAGCGTTGCCGGTGCGACAGGCTACAAGGTCTACAGGGGTTCCACTCTGATCAAGACCATTACGAGCGGATCTACGATTACCTGCACTGACACGACAGCCAATGCCAACGGCACACTGTATACTTTCAAGGTAGTCCCGACAGCACCTACCGGAAGCGGTCTCGCAAGGACTTTGGCATTCTATCGGCTTGCCAGACCTGCAGTTTCCTCCGTCAAGAACACTGCAGCCAAAAAGATGACTGTCAGGTGGAAGAAGAATGCCAAGGCAACTGGATACCAGATCCAGTACAGCACGAACAAGAAGTTTGCGTCCGGAAACAAGACAGCTAACATCACCAAAGCCGCAACTGTCTCCAAAGTGATCGGCAGTCTGACCAAAGGAAAGACCTATTATGTAAGGATCCGTACCTATAAGACGGTCGGCAAGGCCAAATACTGGTCAGCATGGAGCGCCGCAAAGACCGTCAGGATCAGCAAGTAAACCGTTTTATGGATCACGGATATTCTCGTGATCATCCGCACAAGAGAGGATATCCGCACCCCTACGGCATCGCGGATGTCCTCTTTTGATGATTAATACTGGTTTCGGATCTTGATGCTCTTTTTTAGGGAAATGCTCTATAGCAGGTGCCGGACTTTGCGCATTTTTTCAGACTGCATGGATTTTTACCGTTTTTTTTCGACGGTTTCGCAACCGGCCGGAATGCTTTATAATAGGGAAAGACTTCAGCCGACTTCCTGCTCACAGGCAGGCGGCGTATACAGAAAGGAAAACGAGAATGACACTTTTTCTGACCAGCAGCCCTACGGGGGCCTATCGCAGCGATGAACCGACAGACTACATAGGATTTGATCCCTCCAATGGAATGGTGGAGGAGCTGTTCTGGTATTGGAGACCGGATTCGAAGTGTCTGCTGATCGCGGCTTTTCCGGATGCATATGAGGAAAATGAAGAAATGCGGTCCTATTTTGAGGGTGTTCTGGAGGATACGGGACTTCCCTCTGTCTGTCTGGATCTGTGTGACGGCAGGAACGGAGAAGAAGTGGTGCAGGATCTGCACAGTTACGATATGATCATCCTCAGCGGCGGGCATGTGCCCACGGAGAACGACTTTTTCTGGGAGATCGGTCTTCCGGAACAGATCCGGGATTTCGACGGCATCGTGATGGGCATCAGCGCCGGTACTATGAACTGCGCAGAGACTGTGTACGCCCAGCCGGAGGAGCCGGGAGAAGCGGACAGCGAAGATTACCGCAAGTTCATTCCCGGTCTCGGGCTGACTCAATATAATATTCTTCCGCATTACCAGGCGGTGAGGGATGATTATGTGGACGGAAAACGCCTGTTTGAAGACATCACATTGCCGGACAGCATGGGGCACGTTTTTTACGCCCTTGTGGACGGAAGCTATCTGCTGCAGACGGAGGAAGGTGCTGAGATCCGCGGCGAGGCCTACATGGTCAGTGACGGAACCATGACCCGGATCTGCAGTGAAGGAGATGTGTACCGCCTTTGATCCCGGCTCTGCATCCAAATTGCCGCGGGATGACATGGCATTCTTGTTCTCAATATTCGCTATAGGGAGCCGCCGTGCCAGGGCGTTCCCGCATGAGAGGTTATAATGAATATCAGCAGAAAAATTTTTGAACTTATCAGGGAAAAGGGGATGACCCAGAAGGAGTTTGCCCGGCGGACAGGAATTCCGCAGAGTACGATCAGCGACTGGAAGGGCAAGAAGCTGAATCCGGCTTCAGACAAGATCCTGATCATCTGTGACGTGCTGGAAGTCTCTCCTTATGAACTGCTGGGCGGAGCGCAGAGCGGCAAATATGCGGCCCCGGATCATATCACTGTACAGAAAGATACCGAGGAGTATCTGCTGGTCGAAAGATACCGTTCTTTGGGCAAAGATCAGAGAGAGCGGCTTTTGGGCTATATGGAGGCCATCAGGAACATGTGATATCGGATTTGCGATACGGAAGCTTTTGATATGTAAAATCCCGGATTGCGGTATTGAAAGGAAAAGGAAGAATGACAGACTACACCTTGCTTGCGGAGCAGGCAGCGTCCATGATTGAAACAGAGCCGCACTATGTGGCTGCGCTCTCTAATATATCTGCGCTGATCAGTGAATCCATGGACCGTCTCAACTGGGCGGGCTTTTATCTCATGGACAAGGGAAGCCTTCTGGTCGGTCCTTTTCAGGGGCGGCCGGCCTGCATCCGGATTGAGATCGGAAAAGGAGTCTGCGGGACGGCTGTAAAAGAAGAAAAGATCCAGCGCGTGGCGGATGTTCATGCATTTCCCGGGCACATTGCCTGCGACGCGGCGTCCCGGTCGGAAATTGTCCTGCCCATCCGCTGCGGCAGCAGAATTGTGGGCGTCCTGGACATAGACAGTCCCGTTGCCGAACGATTTGACGAAGAGGACGAGAAGGGACTTGCCCTGTTGGCGGACCTGATCGGCAGAGAGGTGGACTTTACGGGACTGCGGGAATAAGATCTTCCGTTTTGATCCGGGTGGAAGCAGGGGGAAGTCTGCCGGCTGTACATCTCGCGGCTGTACATCTCGCAGCTGTACATCTCGCAGTGCAGTAGTTGATGCAGAACCTCTTTTAATGTAAATTATTCTATATATATATCTATACATATCTGCGGCATGGGATCATGTCGGCGGGCATGTGAAAACAGAGGGGGAGATTTTGTCTGCACGGAGTTCCATTGCTGTACAGACAAGCCGGAAGGCAGGGAAACCGATGAATCGTTACGAAGAAAAAGAGCTGCAGCAGGAAATGGAGCTGGTGGAAAAATATCTGTCAGAATACCTGCGTGACCCGGGATACGGGGGTGCTGTGAGCAATATTCTCCGCGATATGGAGATGTCAAAAGGAAAGCGGCTGCGTCCGCGTCTTCTGCTGATGGCCAGCCGGTACGGGAAAGAGCAGGATCCCCAGGGGAGAGAGCGCCTCTGCCGTCTGGGTGCCCTGGTGGAGCTTGTCCACATGGCGTCGCTCATTCATGATGATATCGTTGATGACGCGCCTCTTCGCCGCGGACTTCCGACAACGCAGTCGAAATACGGCAAGGATATGGCGGTTTATGCCGGCGACCTGATCCTGAGCCGGATCGTCCAGAGCCTCTTCCGGGACGGATTCTATCAGGTCGGCGCTTTGTTCGGCGATGCTGTTGAAGCCATGTGTCTGGGAGAACTGGGACAGATGGAGTGCCGCGGCAGGGAAGATGTCACGGTAGAGCAGTATATGCGCAACATATACGGCAAGACAGCCGCTCTGTGCAGGCTGGCCTGTCTGGCAGGCGCGGTCGAGAGCGGATGCAGTGAAGATGTGCAGGCGCAGCTGGAACAGCTGGGCATTAATTTCGGCTATATGTTCCAGATCCGGGATGACCTGCTGGATTTTATCTCCGATACGGAGGAAGAAGGCAAACTCACACAGATGGATTTCCGGGAAGGAATCCTGACGCTCCCTGTACTCTATGCCATGCGGGAACCGCAGGCAAAGATACGCATCACAAATCTTCTGCAGGCGGCGAAGGACGGCAGATTCGGCGCTGACCAGGCGAGAATTCTGAAGACCATTGTCACAGCTTCCGGCGGCCTTGCCCGCGCGGCGGCGGATATGGAAATGTATGCGGAGCGGGCGCTGCAGGCCATTGAGACACTGCCTGACCACGGTGTCAGCGCCGTATTCAAAGAGCTCCTGCAGGCCAAGTGCAAAGTGTCCGCGGCAGGATAGAACGGGATAAAGAAGAGAGCAGAAGAATATTCTTCACCTATGGAATTTCCTAAAGGAAAACATAAAAACGCAGGGAATGTAAAAACAGGCGGGACCGAAGCAGATTGCTTTCGATTCAGCCTGTTTTTTATCTTTTCCCTGCTGAAAGAGTCAAATAAATATATCACAGAAAGACTTCGTTTTCTGCCCGTCTTTCATAATGCTGCTCCAGCATACGCGTATGGGAGAGCATGACCGGGTCATCAAAATATTTCGCATTTTTCGGACAGGATTTCACGCAGGCCTGGCACTTGATGCAGACGCCGGTGACTGACCTGAAATCCTCCGGACTGATCGAGCCCATGGGACATACCCGGGCGCAGATACCGCAGTCATTGCAGCTGTCCGCGGTTTTGGGTTTTGCCTTGAGGAAATTGGCTGGGGATCCGTCCTCCTGCAGAGGCCTGTAATAGGCGGGGACGGGTTCGATTCCCTTTACGGCGATCGGTGCCGGAATTTCTGCCATCCCATCCTGACCCCCCTCTTTGATCCCGTCTGTTTTTGCGGCCACGTCCTCTGCGAACCGGCGGATTGCCTGCAGATCGTTTTCATCCGGCCTGCCGGCGGCGAGCTTTTTCGAGAAAACATGCTCTGCCGCGAAGGCTGCGCCCGCAATGGTATGGAAACCGTGCGCCTCCAGCTCGATGCGCAGCTCGATCAGGGCGTTGTCAAAGCTGCGGTTTCCGAAAGTGACGACCGGAACTGCCAGAGCGCCGTTTCCTTCAAAGAGAGTCTGGACTGCCGGCAGGATCTTGTTGGGAATCCGGCCCGCATAGACCGGCGTCCCGAAGATGACCAGATCACCGGCTTCAAATCTCCTGACATCTTCTCTTGCCTTCGGAAGAGTAAAATCTATTTTGCTTACTGTGACACCCATACGGCGCGCGATCACATCTGCGATTTCTGTAACTGCCTTTCCGGTATTTCCTGTCGGACTGAAAAATACGGCAGCGACATTTTTTACTTTCATTTCCGCCCCTCCTTATTTGCTTACGCACTTGCTTTGCGCCGGATCGCGCTGATCTGAACATGATTTATTCGACATGTATTGGATCATAAAGATATGCTATAATATTTTAGCTTATACATATCCATTACATGATGTTGAGGTCAAAAGGCGGTTAAGGGACTTAGGGCCATCAGATACCTTTTAACCTTTACATCATTATATTCTTTATTCAGTATAAGGAAAATGGCATTTGCTGCTTGAAGACCGGAATGTTTTTCATCGGAAAGATTCCGAAACGGAGAGATTAGTGGAAAAAGAATTAAAAAGAGGGGCAGCAAAAAGGAAGCCTGCAGCTGAGAAGACGAATTTGCCCGCGAAGAAAACTGCTGCAGGAAAAAAGAAGGGGACACGAAAGAAGGCCGCGCTCACGAAAGACGAGAAGCGCAGAAAAGAACTTGCCCTGCAGGTGATCGAGCGGCTGAAAGCGGAATACCCCATTGCGGAGTGCACTCTGGACTATGAAAAAGCCTGGCAGCTCCTGGTGAGTGTCCGTCTCGCCGCCCAGTGTACCGATGCGCGCGTCGACCAGATCACGCCCCTTCTGTATGAGAAATTTCCTGACGTTGCAGCGCTCGCCGCGGCTGAGCCGGAGGAGATCGAGGAGATCGTCCGTCCCTGCGGGCTGGGCCGCAGCAAGGCCCGCGACATCAGTGCCTGCATGCGCGTCCTGCACGAGAAATATGACGATCATGTGCCGGAGACCTTTGAGGAGCTTCTGGCCCTGCCCGGCGTCGGACGTAAGAGCGCCAATCTCATCATGGGCGATGTCTTCGGAAAACCCGCCATCGTCACGGATACCCACTGCATCCGTCTCTGCAACCTGATCGGGCTTGTCGACAATATCAAAGAGCCCGCGAAAGTGGAGCGGGAACTGTGGAAGATCATCCCGCCCGAAGAGGGCAATGACCTCTGTCACCGCTTTGTCCACCACGGCCGCGCCGTCTGCGTTGCCAGACGCCCGCAGTGCGATGCCTGCTGCCTGTGCGATATCTGCCGCCACGGCAGGACTGCCATGGAAGACAAGTGACACGGGGACAGTTTTTTGACACCCGGAACAGCGGACAGTACTTGTGCCGCCCGGAACCATCCCCGGCTCCCCGCCGCCTCAGGCGTTATAGGAGAATCGAAAAATGAAAATGATCGATTACCTGGAAAAAGACCGCGAGAACGTCATGAACGGACTCCGCACCGCATCGACGCCCGCCGAAGCGCAGAAGATCCTGGAAAAAGAGACTGACCGTCTGCTCCTGCAGTATAATGAGGAATGTACCAGTGTCCGCATGCGCGACGCGGCGGCAGGGATGGTCCAGGCTCTGCGCAGCAGTGTCCCGCTGCTTGACACCATGGGAGAACCCCGTGTCTGGCGCCGCGACGGCGGTAACGGGAATACAGCGGCGGGTAAATCCGGAGGCGGAAATCTGTCCCATATCCTGCTTGGCGTCGGCATCGTCCTGACGGTCGCTGCATTTGCCGTCCCCGCCCTCTCGGCGGGCGGAACCGCTGCCATGGGGGCACTTTTGAAGGGGATCCTTCTTCCCATAGCGGGAGGGGGATGCATGTATTTTGCCGGAAAAACCTCGGCCACAGATACCAGGATCGGCATCGGCAGTACCCAAAATACAGGTTACGGAAGTGGGGACATACCGGCCCAGCGCATTGAGATCACCATCGACCCGGAGAAGCTCTGGAGCTCTCTGAGGGGAGCCGTCATGGTCATTGACCGCAACCTGGAGATTGCCGGGGAAGAGGAAAAGTACGAGCGGCAGAAGGAACTTTCCGCCGCAATAGGCGCTAAAGGCATCACGGCAGAGGAAATCGAGCTGTTTTCCGGCCTTCTGGAAATGGCGGACGCAGACAGCCCCCAGATGGCGGCTGACATCCGCTATTATCTTCATAAAAAGGATGTTGACGTCCTCTCCTGGAGCGCGCAGAATGCAGCTTGGTTTGAGATGCTGCCCTCCATGCCGGGGAGCAAGCCGACATCGAGGCCTGACTCTTCGGATGAAGATGCCGTCGTGACGATCCGTCCCGCCCTCGCGCAGGACGGCAGACTTCTGAAAAAAGGCACTGCAGTCCGTTAAGAGCTTTTTGACATACTTTCCGACAGAGGAGACAGGGGACGGTTCTGTGTGTCCTTTTCCCCAAGGAGACACAGAACCGTCCCCTGTCTCCTCTTGAGGTTTTATTATGGATCGCTATTATGGATTTGACCTGGGTGACGCGGAGAGCGCGGTCACTTATCTGAAAAAAGAGGAAAAGGGCGAGCCGCATGTGGTGCCTGTCCGCGAAGCAGGCAGCTTTATCACGGCTTATGCCCGTCTGCGAACAGGAGAACTTCTGATCGGCGAGGAGGCCTGCTACACGCCGGATGCCGCAGAACGCAGACTTCGTTTTAAGAGCCGTTTTCTCACCGATCCCTCCAGCGCGCGCGATGTCAAAAGCTTTGCGGGCGGTGTCCTGGGCGAGCTGTATATGTCCGGCGGCCTGATCAAGGGAGAGGACTGCTGCTTCTATATCGGATGCCCGGCCGGCTGGGACCGCGCCCAGAGGGAGCGCTACCGCGAGATCTTCGAGGCGGCAGGCTATCCGCCCGTGCGGGTCATTTCCGAGTCACGCGCAGCACTCATCAGCGCCTGCCAGTCCCGCCATTTTCAGGTCGGCTACGACATCCTGTCCCGCCCTGTACTGGTTGTGGACATGGGTTCTTCCACAACGGATTTCGCCTATATCAGCAGTGGACGGGAGATCGAGCTGCAGACGGCCGGAGAGGTTGCTCTGGGCGGCGGCATCATGGACGAACTTCTGCTGGATGCATCCGTGGAGTCTTCCCCGGACCGGGAAGAACTCCGCAGAGTTTTCGACCAGAGCCCGCCCTGGCGCACATACTGCGAGTTTGCCGCCCGCAGATTAAAAGAAAAATATTTTTCCGATGAGGAGTACTGGAGTCAGAACGGCTGCACCCAGACCGTGACAGTCATGGGCAGAAAAAGACTCCACCTGAAGCTGAAAATGGATGCGGCTCTGGCAGAACGTATTCTGGAAGCGCCCGCGCCCCAGCTGGCCGGCAGATCCTTCCACACAGTTTTTGCGGAGAGCCTGAAGGAAATCCGCCGCAGCCTTGAAGCACAGGAAAAAGCCTCCGGGGATGCTTCCGAAGCATCAGAGGGACACGGTAGACTTCCCGAGCTTTTGTTCCTCACCGGCGGTGTTTCCAGGATGCCCGCCCTGCGCGGATGGTGCCGGGAGGCATTTCCGGAAGCGATCGTCATTACCGGAGCGGAGCCCGAATATTCGGTCTCCAGAGGCCTGGCCTACAGCGGCCGTGTCGATGAGGAGATCCGTGCCTTCCGTCAGGAAGTGCGTGACCTGGTGGATTCCAGCACCGTGGAGCGCATCGTCGAAGAGCATGTGGAAGACCTCTTCCACAGGACTGTGGACACCCTGGTGGAACCCATTCTCCGCAATGCCGCGATCCCTGTTTTCGAGCGCTGGCGCAATGGAGAGATCCGGAGGCTGGCCGATATTGACGGGGAGATGGAGCGTGAGATCGACGCCTGGCTCCACTCGCCGCAGGCGGCCGAACTCCTTGTAAAACCGATCACCGCCTGGCTGCGGCCCGTCGCCTATCGGCTTGAAGAATATACGATGCCCATCTGTGTGCGCCACAATGTTCCCTACCGCGCCCTGAGCCTGACATCCTACCTCTCCCTTGCCGAGATCGACGTACATGTCAACGCCCGCGATGTTTTCGCCGTGGAGGAACTGACATGGATGGTCAATACGATCATCTCTATTCTCGTGGGCCTTCTTTGCGGCGGCAGCGGCATCGCCCTGATTTCCAGCGGTATTTCCGGCATTGTTGCCGGCGCCATGGTCACCCTCCTCCTGCTCTTTCTGGGGCGTGAGAAGATGGAGTCCGCCGTCATGCACATGGACTTCCCGGGCGTCGTCCGCAAACTCGTCCCCCGCGGCTATTTTGAATCCCGCATGGAGAAGATCAGCGGAGAAGTCAAGAAGACCTGCTTTGAGACCCTGGAAAAGGACAAGAGCGAAGAAGTCTCCCGCCGCATGATCGGCGAGATTTCCACCCAGATCGAAGAGTGCCTCATGCGCATGGCGGAAGTCGTCGAAATCCCTCTGGGGAAATGAGACACGAGGGACGGTTCTGAATGCCTCATGGGACATTCAGAACATTTATCAAGCCTCCCGGAAAAACAAGAGGACGTTTTTGAGATAGAAAAGAGGAGAAGATATAATTATGTTTCGTGAGATGAGACGGAAAGGACAGCAGATATCCGCAAAGGAATGCGCGGATATTTTGATACATGCAAAGACCGGTGTGCTGGGACTGCACGGGGATGACGGATATCCCTATACAGTACCTGTAAATTTCGTTTATACGCCCGGACCCGGCATCGAAGAGGAAGGCGCGCTGACGGAAGGAATGAAGGCGGAGCAGCTTCCCGCGGGCACTTTGGGGACCATCGGATTCCACTGCGCAAAAACTGGCCACAAGATCGATGCCATCCGGAAAAATGAGAAGGTCTCCTTTACGGTCGTCGCCATGGACGAGATCATGCCCAAGGAGCGCACGACGAAATTCTGCAGCGTCATCGTTTTCGGAAGAGCAAGGATCCTGGAAGGCGAGGAGAATCTGCGCCGCGCAGCCAATGCGGTCGGCGCCAAGTATTCCGCTGGATTTGAGGATCTCTACAAAGAAGAGACGGAAGATACGATCCGCAGAGGAACCCTGTGCTGCGTGGAGATCACGATCGATCACATGACCGGGAAAATCGGAAAAGAACTCCTGAAAGAAAGGAAAAAAATATGAAAACACTCAGAGTATACGATATCAACCTCTCTCCGGAGGCCCAGCCCATCGACACTCAGCTCGGCGCGGATTACCGCCGTGTGACCACTATGCTGTACACACTCAATGCGCGCGGCGCGGACGCAAAGTACCTGAACCTGCACAGGGATTCCCTGGTCTTCATGGAAAGTCCCGCTGTCCAGCAGATCATGCGGACGGACGGAATGGACGGATTCCCCTGTATGACCGCAGACGATGAAATCGTGATCACCGGCCGCTACCCCTCCAATGAGGAGATCCTGGAGCAGCTCGATGCCGACATGCTTGCCCTGCTTGCAAATCCTTCCGCAGCCTTTGCCGGCAGCGGCTGCAACGGGGTATGTTCCTCCTGCCACAGCGCTTGCGGCGTCCCTGCGGATGCGCAGCAGGCATGATCAGGAAAAAAACCGCCGCATGGCCTGTCCGCTGTATTTCCATCCTGCTGCTCTGCATTCTGCTGGCGGGATGCACCCGCCCCGGCGGCTCCGGGAAAACAGAGCAGGAGACCGGGATGTCAGAAACAGCTAAAACAGGGCAGGAAGCCGGGACAGCAGAAACAGCTGAAACAGAGCAGGAAACCGGGATGGCAGAAACAGCAAAAACAGCAGAAGAGGCGGCAGCTTCAGCGAGTGCGAAAAGCGCTGCGGAAAGTGCTCCGGAAACAGCTGCAGGGGACGCTGCGACAGGCACAAGTGCTGCCGCAGCCGGCACCATGACTGGGGCAGTGCAGACTGCTGAGCCTGCCAAACCAGCCGAACCTGCTAAATCAGGCGAACCTGCCAAACCTGCTGGATCAGCTGGAATTGCAGAACCTGCCGAACCGCAGCCGGAAGCACTGACACAGGAGCAGAAAACAGACAAGATGATCCGGGAATATCTCGAGACCCTGCCGCTCGAAGACAAGGTCAGCGGCCTTTTTATCCTCACGCCGGAACAGCTGACCGAATATGACGTGGTCACCGAGGCAGACGACCTGGTACAGGAATCTCTGGAGGAATACCCTGTGGCCGGTATGGTCTTTTTCGGTCAGAATATCGTGGACCGGGACCAGGTGAAGGATCTGCTGGCATCCATCAAAGAGTGGGGGAGCATTTACCCAGTGAAAAATAAGGAAGCCCGGACAGCTGCTGAAAAAACAGGGGCTGCAGAAGCGGCTTCGACAGCTGCTGAAAGCGCAGCGGCTGAGGAAAAGTCCGAACCAGGAATGGTCTTGCCGCCTTTTCTTGCCATTGATGAAGAGGGCGGAAATGTCCTGCGCATCGGAAGCAGCGCGATCGATGTCCCCTATGTCGGCAGCATGGGAAGCGTCGGCGCGGGCGGAGATCCGGAAGCGGCCTATGAAGCCGGAAATACCATCGGCGCCTACCTGCAGAAACTTGGTTTCAACCTGGATTTTGCCCCCGATGCGGATGTACTGGTGGACCCCTCGAATGTGACCATTGGCGACCGCTCCTTCGGCAGCGATCCGGAGCTCTGCGGGCAGATGGTGCACCGCTATGTGGACGGCCTTCATAAAAACGGGATTGCATCCTGCATCAAACATTTCCCCGGCTTGGGAGACACAGAGTCGGACACCCACACCGGAGCCGCCTGGTCCTCCAGATCCATTGAGGACTATCGCGGCGCGGAATTCCTCTCCTTTGGAGGCGGCATAGAAGCCGGGACAGAAATGGTGATGATCTCTCATCTGAGCAACTCCGCCCTGTCCGGCTCAGATATTCCGGCCTCCCTCAACAAAACGATCATCACGGATATTCTCCGTTCGGAACTGGGATTTGAAGGGATCGTGATCACCGATTCCCTGAGGATGGGTGCCATTGCAGAGCGCTTTGACAGCGCGGAGGCGGCTGCGGCCGCTTTCGAGGCGGGTGCGGACGTTCTGCTGATGCCCTCTGATTTTCATGCTGCAAGGCACGGAATCCTCGATGCAGTTCATGACGGACGCATCAGCGAAGAGCGGATCGATGAATCCCTCTTCCGTATTCTGCGCCTGCGGGCCGCCCTGGATGAATCAAGGGAAGAGCATGCGGAGGAAGCCGAATAAACGGCTCCGTGGAGATTTTTTGGATTAAAAAAAAGACTTTGAGATTTGTCTGTGAGACTTGCATTTCCGGAAACTAGTGCTATACTCCTTCTTTTGTAAAAGAAACGTAGAAGAAACGAATTGGAATAAAAGAAAAAACACGAAGAAACGGTATAGCATTATAGAAATGAACAATCAGACAAATACAAAGCAAAAAAACGGCAGTGTGGAGTTCCTGCGTTTTTTGTTTACATCGATCATCATCTTCTTTCATATCAATCTGGATCTGTGGGACCAGAAAAAGATCGTCGCTGTGATCGGGAATGTCCCGGTGACATTTTTCAGTCACGGAAACATCGGCGTGGAGTTTTTCTTTCTGGTGACGGGCTGGCTGATGGCTAAGTCCATTTACTCCCGGTATATCCTGCCGCAGACAGCCTGCAGAGCAGGCGGAGACGGCAGTGCAGCTGCGGACAGTGCCGGCAGTGTCAGGACAGGCATTGTGACGGAAACCTTGAACTTTGTGACCCACAAGGCGCGTGCGATCTTTCCCTATTATCTGCTGGCCTGCGCGCTGACGCCCCTTGTGCGCCTGATGACTGACCGCACACTGACATTCACTTACTTTCTGAACAGGCTCCCCTCGCTCTTTTTCCTGCAGAGGGTCGGGCTCGGAAAGCCCTTCATCGGATGCACCTGGTATCTGAGTTCCATGTTGCTCGCCCTGGCGGCAGCCTATCCCCTGTGCAGGCGTTTTTACAGAGCCTATACACTCCTGATCGCGCCTGTGCTGTGCGCGGTGCTTTTGGGGGCGATCATTGTCCTCACGGGCTCTCTGGGCGATATAGATGACTGGTTCTTTTTTACTTACAAGACCAATATCCGCGCCTTTGCCGAGATCTCCATGGGGGCGACAGCCTTTGAGATCAGCCGGCGGATGCAGGGCCGCGTATATTCTTCAGCCGCCCGCATTCTGCTCTCGCTGACAGCCCTGACCTGCCTGGGACTTTCCGCCGCCTACATGTGCAGCGCAATGGAAGGCAGACTTGGCCTGGCCGTCTTTTACCTTCTGTTTGTACTGGTGGTGATCGCTTTCAGCGGTGAAGGCTTCCTCAGCCGCGCCGGTCTTTTCAGCCATCCTGTCTTTGCATACCTTGGCAGGATCAGCCTCCCCATGTACGTTACCCAGACCCTTCTGCGCAGGATTGTGCCCTGTTATTTTGCCAGGAGTTCACAGTGGACCCAGTGCTTTCTCATTTATCTGGGAATCTTCGCGCTGGCCGTTTTTCTGGATGCGTCCTCAGCATACCTGCACAGGCACCCTGTACGTATTCCTGCTGCAAAGCGGCAGGTGCAGCACACCTGAAGATAAAAAAACCTGCCGCTTTCAAGCAAGCTTGATGCACTCGGAAGCAGCAGGTTTTTTTTGCATATGTATGTTTTTTTCTTCATCGTGCAAGACTCGCGAACGAGTCTTGAATATTGATGGGCATGTCATCTGTCATCAGGGAAGAAAAGATTTTTGATGCCGATCAGGATCATGCGCAGGAGAGCAAAGATGAAGAAGAGGAGCATGAATCCGGCAAGGCCGGAAATGACATCCTCCATATCCATGTCCCCGGTCCCGGTGATCCCCTGTCCGATCTCGATCGCAAAGGACAGCATGACCATCACAGTGAAGACGTAGATCCAGGCGATCGTGAGCACATGATTTCTGGAAAGCGCAAGAAAGAGCGGATAGACGACCAGCAGAAATCCCATCCCCAGCAGACCCATGACCACAAAGTGCAGCTGCTTGTCGGAGAGAAAAAGAGCCGAGGAATCGTTGATCTGCAGGAGTTTTTCATGTACGCGCGCAACGCTTTCGACCATAAAATATAATAATCTGACCATTGATAATACCTCATTAAAAAAAGAAAGGAATCATTGCCTGCAGAGCACCGCTCTGCGGAACTTCTTATCTTATTAGTTGGAATTTTGACCCTTCCGGTTACTTTACATTCTGACAATTCCGGATCCCTTAAATTCGGATTCTATTAAATGTCCTGCTAAAATACCACAAAAGCGCCGAAAGGAATATCCTTTTCAGGCGTTTTTCTTCAATTTGTCACACTTTTCCCATATTCTGCCCGCCGAACAGGCATACTTTTTTGACAGACAGGCATTTCTCATGTATCATAATTATTACAAATATTACAAATTATTTAATTCTAGATGCTTTTCATTTCGGAAGGGACTTATCTATGTCAGGCATTCACAGACAGAATAGCATGGGAAATCAAAAAAAGAAGACGGAACAGACCGGGCACCGCGGTGCTTTGGCTCTGTTTCTTGCAGCGGTCACGGCACTCTCCCCCCTCTCTGTACAGGGAGCGGCGCGGAGCGTTTTTCCGCCTGCTCCGGACACACCCGCCGCAATGGCCGCAGCTGCGGATCCGTCGGAAGCGGCGACCGCAGAGGAGTCTGCATCTTCTTCCGCTTCGACAGAGACAGAAAATGCAGAGGAGACTGCAGAAGCAGCGGAAAGCATGGAGACCGCTTCGGAAGGCTCTTTCGCTTCCTTGGGAAACAGGGAAATCTATGTGCATCTGGCGGAGGCCCCCGGGGATCCGGTGCCTGCAAAAGTCATGGACACGGATACGGCAAGTCTCCTGAAGCTGATCAGTGAGGGTCTGGTGGTACTGGATGAAAACAACAGGCCGGCTCCGGGCTGCGCCAAATCCTGGGAGGTCTCCAAGGACGGTCTGAAGTGGACCTTCCATCTGCGTGATGACCTGAAATGGTCCGATGGCCGCTCCCTGAAGGCATCGGATTTTGTATCCCTTTTCAAAAATACGGCCGACACTTCGACAGAGGCCCTTTACGGCAGGCAGCTGACACAGAACATTGCCGGCTATGAAGAGGTCCTGAAAGGAGATTTGTCCGCTCTCCAGGTCCAGGCACCCGACGACCGGACATTTACAGTGGAACTGACCGCTCCGGATCCGGACTTTCCCAGGGCCTGCGCCTCCTGGGCGCTGCTTCCCATCCGCGAGCTGGTCCGGAAGGATTCTGACAGCAAAGTTTCGTCAGACTGGGACTTTGTGACCGGAAACGGACCATATTATGTGGACTCGGTCTCCTACGGAAAAGAAATCATTCTCAAGAAAAATCCCTGGTACAGCCGGACGGAAATAGAAGAAAAAGCTTCCGAAGCTGTAGGCGGTGCAGGACCGTCTTCTGAAGACCATGGGACAGCCTTCGACACGGTTCACTGGATCGTTGACGGAGACATCAACGAGGACTATTCCGACTATCTGAACGGGGACCTCGATGCGATTTCCGAGATTCCCGAAGAGGAGGAGCGCCTGCTCGAGTCGGAGAACCTGATCCATAGAAAGAACCTTCCCGACACAATGGGAATATGTTTCAACTGCCGCCACGAAGTCCTGGGGGATGCCCGCGTACGTAAGGCTCTCTCTTTGGCCGTGGACCGCGCTTTTATTGCCTCGACGATCCTGGAGGATGTCTATCAGCCCGAAAGCGGCGACGGCCTGAGCAGCCAGGGAGACGTGGAGGATCATATTCCGCAGGCAAAGAAGCTTTTGGAGGAAGCGGGCTATGAGGACGGAGAAGGCATCCCGACCCTGACCTGTATCGCGGATAAAAAGGGCAGTGCTCTTTTGACCGCCGAATATCTGGCATCCGCCTGGAGAGACCTGGGAATCGATGTAAAAGTAGAAGCCGAAAAAGCGGAAGATCTTGCACAGGAAAAAGCGGCCAGGACTTTTGATATTTTCTGCGGCAGCATTTACCTCGCGTCCGATCTTCCGGCTGCGGAGCTCGCTGCTTTTACGACCGACAATGAAAATAATATCAGCGGTTTCTCTCTGCAGGAATATGATCAGCTGATCGAAAAAGCTTCGGGACTGTCAGATGAAAAAGAATACGGCGAGGCTATGGAGCAGGCTGCTGCCATTCTCAGGGAGGAAGTGCCGGTGGCACCCCTTGTCACCAGGTGTATTTCCTGGCTCCGCCGGGACGAATATCCCGGAATCAGCTGTGACAACACCGGATGCTGGCAGCTGCAGGACATTGCGCCGGATCCTGCGGACAATACCGCGGGTACCAGGGGCTACGTCGGGCTGCAGGATAATGCAGTTGCCGAAGATAAAGCAGACGGCGCCGCTTCCGATGGCGGCAGCCGGACCGGATCCCGTGTGAGGCAGGTTTCCGTGACTGCACAGATGCCTGCTGCAGGATCCGCCTCAGGACAGACAGCCAATCAGGTATCACTTCCGCAGATCGGATCCGCCGAAGAAGTCCGGAAGGCTTCACAGAGTACTGCTGCGACAGGAACAAGTCTTGATTTTATCCGTATGTCCGACCTCTATTTTCAAAGGACCAGCCAGCAGGCATATCTGACCCGCCAGGCCTGGACCTATGATGGAACCGGAGAAAACGCGCAGCCCCGGATTTCTCTCCCCAAATACGCAGAGGTACATCTGACAGGAACAGGCAATCCCCGCTTTGTCCGTATCTGGCAGGACGGAAAAACCTGGTATCTGGAATCCAACAGGGTATCTGCGGACACAGAGATGATCGAAAAACTCCGCAAAAAAGAGAGAGAGGAACTTGCGGAAAGGGCAGTCCTCACAGCATCGCTGCACTCCGTCAAGGAGAGTGAACTTGAAGACCGTGCCGCCGACGCGCGCGCCAGAACTGAGGAGATCAAGGAGGCGATCGCCCGCCGTGAAATGCTCCGCACCCAGACGCGCAATCCCAACTGGAACGGACCGGTCCTTTCCCGCGGACGCGGTTCCGTCATGGGACCCAGCGGCAAGGAGACTTACTACAATCTCAATATGAACGGTGTTGTCAACATCATGCGCCGCATGGGCAATACGGATGAATACTGGGTCCGCGATGACGGCTGCAAAATGCTGGGAGACTATATCATGTGCGCCGCAAACCTGCGTGTGCATCCCCGCGGCTCACTTGTCGAGAGCAGCCTCGGAACCTGCATCGTCTGTGACACCGGAGGCTTTGCCAGCCATAATTCCAATCAGCTGGATATTGCCGTGACCTGGTAAATGAAGTAATATAGCAGACATAGTGACACAGCAGACGAGCCCGCTTACGAGCGGGCTCGTTTGGTCTGAATGCGGATTTGGGATTGCATGGCTGAATACTTTCTCACTGCAAGAAAAACCCTTCACAACAAATCCGGGAAACCGGATCCATTGTGAAGGGTTTTTCTACATAAAGGGGGAGTATGAAAATCTATGGTTTGAAACGAAATAACGAAGGGGGAAAGTCTGTCGTTCTCTTTCGCTTACAATAGATATGATACACTATGAATCTAAAAAGCTAATTTCCGAATTGTAAAAAGATAATAAAATAACCGGATATTAAAACTAAAATCAAATTTGTTTTCCGTAAAACCAAATCAGGTATTGCCGGGACGTATTGAAAGACTAGCCAGCGCATTCTTGTGACTTCAGTCATGAGTTAGCTGGCTTTTATTTCCCCATATAAGGGAATGTTCGAACTGCCGTAAACGGCTGCCATTTTTTCTCCGTAAGGATCCCGGAATGAGAAAGACGGATCCATTGTCAGACATAATGTTCCGGAGCAGGTGATCCCTGACAGGAGCTGATACGATCAGAGTACTCATTA
>JBGUPU010000002.1:0-7931 GCA_045130475.1 Lachnospiraceae bacterium | reverse complement strand
ATGATATCCGCCCGGATCCCCATCCTCTGCAGCTCGCGGACACTGGCCTGGGTCGGCTTTGTCTTGAGTTCCTCTGATCCGTACAGGTAAGGCATCAGCGTCACATGGATCATACAGCAGGTTCCCTGCGGTTTTTCCTGCATGAACTGCCGGATGGCTTCATAAAAGGGCTGTGATTCAATGTCCCCGACTGTACCGCCGACCTCAATGATGGCGATTTCAGGCAGGTTTTTGTCTGAAAGCGCGGAAGTCTCTGCGTAGGGCATTTTTTCTGCAGACAGAGACTTGTGAACATCCTCTTCGGTACACGGCTGACCAGTATAAAAACGGCTCTTGATCTCATTGGTCACATGGGGGATCACCTGCACCGTGCCTCCCCCGTAATCCCCGTGCCGCTCCTTGTTGAGGACCGACCAGTAGATTTTGCCGCTTGTCACGTTGGAATTGAAGTTCAGGTTCTCATCGATAAAGCGCTCATAGTGGCCCAAATCCAGGTCTGTCTCCGTCCCGTCCTCAGTCACAAAAACCTCACCGTGCTGGATCGGGTTCATAGTCCCCGGATCCACATTCAGATAGGGATCCAGCTTCTGCATGGTGACGCGGTATCCGCGCGCCTTGAGCAGCCGCCCCAGGGAGGCTGCCGTAATTCCCTTTCCAAGACCGGAGACAACACCTCCGGTGACAAAAATATATCTGGTCATGAGTTCCTTCTTTCAAGAGCAATCAATGCATGGAGTCCCGTCAAAGTGCCTGTGCACTCTGACGAGACGGCATTATCTGAATCTCTGTTACCGTACAGCCCCGCTTGGAACGCGGGGTGTTTTTCGCGAGCTTTTCGAAAAACACCCAAGCTGTACGAAACTCTTTTTACACTTACAGCATGGTATGATGTTGAGGTCAAAAGGTGGTTAAGTGAACACCGTCTCGTCAAGCTGCACAAACGCCTTGGGCACGCTCTCGCTCAACCCTCGCTGGCAGCGGTACTAAGGCCCCTCGCCAAGGCCCTGCGGCTGTTTGTGCAGCTTGACGAGACTCAGAGCCATTGGATACCTTTTGACCTTTACATCATGGTATAGCCCATCAGGTACTCATCGACTTCCCGGGCACACCCCCGTCCCTCGACGATGTTCCAGACGACCAGGGACTGGCCCCGGTGCATATCACCCGCTGTAAAGACGCCGGGAATATTAGTTCTGTAGTGATCAGGTCCGTCCTGGGTCCCGACCGTGCCGCGGGGTGTCAGTTTTACCCCGAAAGCGTCTGCGGTGTACTGCTGACAGCCTGTAAAGCCCGCTGCGATCAGGAGCAGGTCACAGGGAAGAATCTTCTCTGTTCCTTCCACTTCGCAGAGTTTCCCATCCTTGAATGCAACCCGGACGGTGCGGATCTGATGCAGAGTTCCGTCTTTCAGGATCAGCTCTTTCACTGTTGTACTGAAAATGCGCGGGTCGGCTCCGAAGCGGGCAATCGCCTCCGTATGTCCGTAGTCGGTCTTGAGTATTTTGGGCCACTCCGGCCAGGGATTGGAGTCGGCCCGCGCAAGAGGGGGCGAGGGCATCATCTCAATGGCTGCGACACTTTTGCAGCCCTGGCGGAGCACCGTCCCGATGCAGTCGTTGCCGGTGTCTCCTCCGCCCACAATGACAACATGTTTTCCTTCAGCCCGGCTGTCCGGCTTTCCGGACAGAAGAGCCTTTGTACAGCCGGTCAGAAAGTCGACTGCATAGCTGACACCTGGTACATGGTCGATGGAAGACTTTTCCGGAATCGGCTTTTTCTGCTTCCCCTGCGGTTCCTGCTTTGCCTGCTTTTGCTGCTTTTCTTGCTTTTCCTTCTTTTCCTGCATTTGCTGCGCCGATGCTGCCGCTTCCTCTGTCTCCGTGATCACAGCCGTCAGACCTCTGGGCTGTTTGGCCCCGCAGGCCAGGATGACAGCATCAAAATCCCGCATCAGTGCCTCTGCTTCTTTCTTTCCGACGTTTATGCCGGTACGGAAGACGACACCCTCTGCCTCCATGAGCTTTCTGCGGCGCTCTATGACGCTCTTGTCCAGCTTCATATTGGGAATACCGTACATGAGAAGACCGCCGATCCGGTCTTCGCGCTCAAACACAGTCACAGTGTGTCCCCTGTGATTGAGCTGGTCTGCCGCCGCAAGGCCGGAAGGACCGCTCCCCACGACGGCGACCTTCTTTCCGCTGCGCAGAGAGGGTACGCGCGGCTCCATCCATCCGTTGGCAAAAGCAGTCTCTATGATATACAGTTCGTTGTCATGCACGGTCACCGGTTCTCCATCCATGCCGTTGATGCAGGCCTTTTCACACAAAGCCGGACAGACCCGTCCCGTAAACTCCGGGAAATTGCTGGTCTTGAGCAGCCTGGAGAGAGCATGCCTCTCGTGGCCGGCATAAATCTGATCATTCCATTCAGGGATCAGATTGTGCAGGGGGCAGCCTGTCACCATTCCCTTGAGCCGGATGGCACTCTGGCACATGGGGACGCCGCAGTTCATACAGCGCGCCCCCTGCTGCCTGCGCTCCTGCGCCCGCAGGGGAAAATGGAACTCACCGTAGTCCGAGAGCCTCTCCAACGGGTCGCGGTCAATATTTTCCTGTCTCTTGTATTCCAGAAATCCTGTTGCTTTTCCCATGATTGATTCCTTTGTTTTCTTGCCGCCTGTATGTAACCTCAGGATCCGCCTTCATCTGCCCTTATCCTGCAGAGATCTCGCGGAATGCTTCGAGCACGGCCTTGTCATGCGGCATGCCCTGCTCTTCGTGACGGCTGATGGCAGTCAGCATTCTCTGATAATCCCTGGGGACGATCTTCTTAAAATAAGGTAGATACTCCGAGTATGAGGCAAGGATTTTCTGTCCGAGTGCAGATGAAGTTTCGTGCACATAGTCCTCCAGAATCCCCCTCAGCTCCGCAATATCATAGTCCTCAGTCAGTTCCTGCAGCATGGTCATATCCTTGTTCATCCGTCGGTAGAGGCTGTGGTCCATATCCAGGACATAGGCGATGCCGCCGCTCATACCGGCCGCAAAGTTTTTGCCCGTTGCTCCGAGAATGACAGCCCGGCCGCCGGTCATATATTCCAGACCGTGATCCCCGCATCCCTCCGCGACCAGGGTGGCGCCGGAATTTCGCACACCGAAGCGCTCGCCCGCTACGCCGTTGAAATAGGCCTTGCCGGAAGTCGCGCCGAAGAGAGCGACGTTGCCGACGATGATATTTTTATCCGCCTCAAAGAGGCTGTCGCTGTCCGGAACAACAATGAGTTTGCCGCCGGAGAGTCCCTTTCCGAAACCGTCGTTGGCATCTCCGGTCAGGCGGATGGTGACTCCCTTTGGAAGAAAAGCGCCAAAGGACTGGCCGCCTCCGCCGCAGGCATGGACGACAAAGGTATCATCCGCCAGTGTGTTTCCGAAGTTTTTGGTGACCTCGGAACCCAGGATTGCCCCGAAGGCGCGGTCGGTGGAGGAGACATGCAGGGAAGTCTCGTAGTGCCCGATGGCCCGGGTGCCTGCTTTCTCGCAGGCAAGCCTTCCGAGAGCCGTCTTTTTTTCCTGCAGATAGGCTTCGAAAGCATCCGTTCCATTTGTCTTGCCCGAAGTTTTTCGTATCACGTTTTCAGGCTGCCTGCCGGCCATGGCTCCCTTTGCCAGTCCTTCTGCAAAGGCAGGGATCAGAAGGGACAGATCCGGAGTGGTCTCCAGCCGGAAATCGTACCAGTCCTTGTCAGGGGAGACAGGGAAGGGGATGTCGCCCAGGATCTGCCTCAGGTCGACCTTGAAGGCGCGGTCCGTGATCAGGTTCTCGCGCACGCGCAGACAGTCGGTCCGTCCGATCATATCCGCCAGTCTGGTAAAGCCGAGATCAGCCATGATCTGCCGCAGCTGTCTGGCGATAAAGGTCATAAAGCGCACGACATGTTCCGGCTTTCCCTTAAAGCGGCAACGCAGCTTTTCGTTCTGGGTCGCGATGCCGACCGGACAGGTATCCTTGGAACAGACACGCATCATCATGCAGCCCATGGTCACCAGGGGAGCTGTCGCGAAACCGTATTCCTCTGCGCCCAGAAGGGCCGCAATGGCGACATCGCGCCCGCTCATAAGCTTGCCGTCGGTCTCCAGGACGACACGGCTGCGGAGGCCGTTTTCCACAAGACATCGATGGGCTTCGGAGAGCCCCAGCTCCCAGGGGAGACCCGCATTGTGTATGGAGCTTCCCGGTGCGGCGCCTGTACCGCCGTCATAACCGGAGATCAGGATGACCTGGGCGCCGGCCTTGGCGACACCGGAGGCGATGGTCCCGACCCCGGCCTCGGAGACCAGTTTGACATTGATCCTGGCGTCGCGGTTTGCGTTTTTCAGGTCATAGATCAGCTGGGCCAGGTCCTCGATGGAATAAATATCGTGATGGGGCGGCGGAGAGATCAGGGAGACGCCGGGCGTCGAATACCTTGTCTCAGCTACCCAGGGATAGACCTTTTTGCCCGGCAGATGGCCGCCCTCGCCGGGCTTGGCTCCCTGGGCCATTTTGATCTGGATCTCGTCGGCGCTGCACAAATAGGCGCTGGTCACACCAAAACGTCCCGAAGCCACCTGCTTGATGCGGCTGTTGGCATCTGTGCCGAAGCGCTCCGGCGACTCACCGCCCTCGCCGGTATTGGACTTGGCGTCGATCGAATTCATTGCCCGCGCAAGGGTTTCATGTGCCTCTCTGGAAAGAGATCCGAAGCTCATGGCACCCGTCTTGAAACGGCGGACGATGCTCTCCACGGATTCCACATCTTCCACAGGTACCGGAGGGCCTGCAGGCACAAACTCCAGAAGTCCCCGCAGTGTATGGGGGTGTCCGGCATCATCCACCAGATGGGTATATTCCTCAAAGCGCTCGTAGGAACCAGTGCGCACAGCCTGCTGGAGAGCAATAATGGTCTCAGGGCTGTAGAGGTGGTCCTCACTGCCCTCTCCTCTGCGAAGGGAGTGGAGACCGACAGAGTCCAGAGTCGTGTCCACTCCCAGTCCCAGGGGATCAAAGGCATGGTCATGACGGAAGGTCACACCCTCCTCAATCTCCGGAATTCCGATTCCGCCAACACGGCTGACCGTTCCGGTGAAATATTTATTGATCACATCTTCTCCCAGTCCGACCGCCTCGAAAATGCGGGCGGACTGGTAGGACTGAATGGTGGAGATCCCCATCTTGGCCGCGATCTTGACGACACCTCCCAGCAGGGCTGCATTGTAGTCCTCGACCGCTGTGTAATAATCCTTGTCCAAAATTCCAAGATCGATCAGTTCTCCGATGCACTCGTGCGCCAGATAGGGACAGATTGCCCGGGCGCCGAAGCCCAGAAGGGTGGCCATCTGGTGTACATCCCTGGGCTCGCCGCTCTCCAGGATCAGGGAGACGGCCGTGCGCCGCTTTGTCTGCACCAGATGCTGCTCGACACTGGAAACTGCCAGCAGAGAAGGAATGGGCATATGGTTTTCATCCACTCCCCGGTCGGTCAGGATGATGATATTGCAGCCCTCTCCCGCCGCCCGGTCCACAGTAATGTTGAGCTGGTCCAGTGCTTTGGCCAGCGATGTATTTTTGTAGTAGAGCAGGGAAATCTCCCTTGCCTTAAATCCGGGCTGATCCAGATGGCGAATCTTCAGGAGGTCCACACCGGTCAGGATGGGATGATTGACCTCAAGGACGGTACAGTTGCTGCTTTTTTCCTGCAAAAGGTCACCGTCCGAGCCGATATAGACGGTCGTGTCGGTCACGATCTTTTCCCGCAGGGAGTCGATGGGCGGATTGGTCACCTGGGCAAACAGCTGCTTGAAATAATTGAACAGGAGCTGATGAGCCTCGGAGAGCACGGCCAGAGGAGCGTCATGTCCCATGGAAAGGGTGGGCTCCACAGCGTTTTCCGCCATGGGGAGAATCTGGTCCTTCACATCCTCGTAGGTATAGCCGAAGACTTTGTAGAGCCGGTCGCGGACCTTCTGGGAGTGGACCGGAATCTTGTGATTAGGAATGGGAAGCTGGTCAAGATGCAGCAGATTTCTGTCCAGCCACTCCCCGTAGGGCTTTCTGAGGGCATAGTGGGTCTTGCATTCCTCGTCGGAAATGATCCTCTGCTGCCTGGTGTCGACCAGGAGGATCCGCCCGGGCTCCAGGCGGGCTTTTTTTACAATGCGGGCTGCCGGAATGTCCAGGACGCCGACCTCGGATGCCAGGATGAGCCGCTTGTCATCCGTGATGTAATAGCGGGAGGGCCGCAGTCCGTTCCGGTCCAGGGTCGCACCCAGGACCTCGCCGTCTGTAAAAAGGATGGCCGCCGGGCCGTCCCAGGGCTCCATCATGGTGGCGTAGTAGTGATAAAAATCGCGCTTGTCCTCGCTCATGAAGGTGTTGTGCTTCCAGGGTTCGGGGATGATGACCATCATGGCCAGGGCCAGCGGCACGCCGTTCATGTAGAGGAATTCCAGGGTGTTGTCCAGCATGGCGGAGTCAGAACCGCTCCGGTCTACGACAGGGAAGATCTTGTCGATGTCCTCCTGCATGACGGGACTGGTCATGGTCTCCTCACGGGCCAGCATCCTGTCGATGTTGCCGCGGATGGTGTTGATCTCGCCGTTGTGGGCAATCATGCGGTAGGGATGGGCTCTGTGCCAGGACGGAGTCGTGTTTGTGGAAAAACGCGAGTGCACAATGGCGATCGCGGACACGTAATCCGGAGACTGCAGATCGTCATAAAAGCGCCGCAGCTGGCCGACCAGGAACATGCCCTTATAAACAATCGTCCTCGATGAGAGGGAGCAGATATAGGTGTCGTCAGAAGACTGTTCGAACTCTCTGCGGACCACATAGAGCTTTCTGTCAAAGGCGATGCCCCGCTCCACATCCACGGGACGCGCCAGGAAACACTGGCGGATACAGGGCATGCAGTCGACTGCCTTCTTTCCCAGGATCTGTTCCCGCACCGGAACATCCCGCCAGCCCAGAATCTCCAGACCCTCCTTCTGTGCGATCACCTCAAACATGCGGATGGCAAAAGTTCTCTTGAGGGTATCCTGAGGCAGGAAAAACATGCCGATTCCGTAATCGCCTGCCTGACAGCCTGCGCTTTCCCCAGCCATACTCTCCTGCGGAAACCTGCCGGATTCTCCGGAAAGGCGCAGAGTGATCCCGGCTGCCTGCGCAGCCTTAGTGAAAAAACCGTGCGGGATCTGCGTGAGGATTCCAACGCCGTCGCCTACTTCTCCGCTGGCATCCTTGCCGGCGCGGTGCTCCAGCTTCTCCACGATGTGCAGAGCGTCATCCACAACACGTCGGTCCTGACGCCCGTCAATATTCACGATACTGCCGATGCCGCAGGCATCATGTTCCATCTGAGGGTACATTTTCTTTTCTCTCCTATGCCGGCACTCCCCCGCCGGTCTGACTGGCTCAGCCCTGAGGCTGCTTCGGAGCTGCCGCTCCTTTCACGGGGTCCATAATGAATAAAAAAAGACGCCCAACAGATGAAGTTTCCTTCATCTATTAAGCGCCTTTGCTTTTACACTGTTCTATTTCATTTTTGACAGAATATTCTGATTGAAAGAATGTTCTGTTTCACTGCTCGAAAAAAGTTCTATTAATAAAAGCTATTATACACGTGTGACAGGCATTGTCAATATAAAATGTATACAATTATACAACTTCTGCTTCTTTCTTGTACGGGAGACAGGGGAGACAGGGGCAGGAAGGCAAGATTCACGGAAGTTCACAAATCACATCCGCTCACTGCAATGCGCAAAAAAAGACTGCGCAGGAGTTATTTCGCTCTTGCGCAGTCAAATACAGGTTTGTCGAGGAGGGACGGGTCTGCGGCTGCACCTCTCTGCTCGGTCAGGAGTTCGTCATCAAGATGTACTATGACGGAAAAAGGG
>JBGUPU010000001.1:0-2793 GCA_045130475.1 Lachnospiraceae bacterium | reverse complement strand
ATTTTTGTCAGGCTTTCAATGACGGCCAGGATATCCTTTTTGGCCTTGCTGTTGGATTCCATCTCTCCGAGCAGCAGATAATCCAGGCTCACATGGAAGTATTCCGCCATCTCAACGATCAGCTCCAGCGATCCGGTACGGCTGCCAGCTTCGATCTTCCGGTAGTGCGTGTCGCTGATGCCGATCTTGTCGCAGAACTCCTCCTGCGTCATACCGCAGGCCTGTCTCAGCTTGCGGAGCCTCGTTCCAAAGTCCTTCATATTGAATCTTGTTGTTCTCATGTTTTTCCTCCGATTTCGTTTGAGATTTGTGTTTTGTCCGCAAACCTCGAAACCGGAGGAGACCGACAATGAAGCCCTGCAAAAGGGCAAAAAAATAAGAGGCGGTTGCTTCTGCAATACTCTGCAAAAACAACCGCCTCCGGCAGGTTTTCAATTTCCATACCCAGTCACCAAGAAGATGTCCTTTCCGATGCATTTTGTTTTTGCATCGGACACTCTACTCAGTGGCTGTGACTCAGCCTGCTACACAGACCGCTACAATCCTGTTACTTGAAAAAATTTTTTCCGATCCTGTTACTTTGCTGTTACCGTAGCTGTTACATTCCTGTTACACGGGATTTCAGACCGATTTCAATGCTTTTGGAGCGTCAGCAGCTCCGTCAGCCTTTCGTATTCCTCCTCGATCAGTTCCTCCTGTGCTTTCTTCAGGAATTGCTCCCTTGCCACGCTGTTTCCCATGTTGTCGGCTGCGATAATGACCCAGTAATACGCTGCCTGAATGCCCGGTTCGATCTCCAGCGCCCGCGGGCCCAGCTCCATGATACAGCGGTAATCCTTATTACGCCCAAGGAGCGCAAGCATCTCGGATGTGATATCGACATAAAGCTGATTGTAATGAGATGTATAGGTGTACAGCCATGTGCCGATATCTGCCTCGCCCTGAACAAAGAGTCTGCCGCGATAAAGGGAAAACGCTTTTTCCAGCAACATCAGTTTGTCGTTGCCGTCCGGCATCTTCCTTGTCCGCTGGTAAATTTCCTCCAGCTCCTGTGCATCCGTCGTGACCTTTACATCATCGGAAAATGCCAGCATCTTATTCCGGGCATCAATGACCTTTACATCGTGATAAGCGGCGAGGTCATTGTGCATCCGGAAAATTGCCTGCCGGATATTGTTCCTTGCGGTGCTTTCCGGTTCATCCGGCCAGTTTTCTTCAATCAGCCTCTGCTGATCTACCGGAATCTTATGCAGCACCATATACAGCATGACGATCCATGCGCGGCGGTTCGGATGCGGCAAATCCTGTTCGCAGACCTCATGCCCTTTGATCACCATGTTGTGCGGGCCGAGGATGTTGTAACGGATATGGAACTTGCCGTCATCCGGTTCCTCCACATACATGACTTTTTCCATTCTGGCACGCCTGATCTGTTCCAGCATCATCATTGCTACGAAGCAAGCCAGCTGAAGCGGCTGATATTGCTCCGCATAACGCTTTACATTACGGACGACCATGAAGCCCAACGGATGCTGACCGAAAGGAACACCGACGATAGACCGCGCATCCAGCCTCTTATACGCCTCATATTCCTTCGGATTCGTTTTCCGGATCGCCTCAATGTCCGGGATGACCAGCGGCTCCTGATCCATCAGGTGCTGCACCCATGTCGCGAACTCTTCTGTGAACTCCACTTCGTTGAACAGCGTTTCCTTCATCGGACCGAGACCGACTTCATACCAGATTTCCGGTATGAATACCTGCGTCTGCAGATCAGCTGTCAAAACCCCGCACCAATCGGCATCGTACAGTTCACAGGCTGCTTTCATGACGCCGATTGCAATCTCCAGGGGATCTTCTTCGTTATGAAGCGCAGTCTCTGTTTTGAAAATGATCTGAAACAGAAGATCCTGGAACTCATAACTCAGCATGTCCTCTTCGGGAACCTCTCGGAAATTCCCGGTCCGTTTCTCTGATGAAGAAGCGTCCTTCTTCTTTCTCGATAATAACTCCTTTAACATGACCTGAACCTCCTTTCAGCCGTCTCCTGGTTATCAGGGCGTAAAGATACAAAAAACCCGCAAAACTACCATGCCTCAAAACAGCCTGATAGCTTTGCGGACGTTTCTTCATTATCTGCTATCAGGACAATTCTGTGATTTGCTGAACCCGATAGCTCTTCATTCCGTGCGATATGTTATGATTTTCTCTTCTTTAGATTCTTTATCAAGTCCTTCATAGACTTTTCTATGAACTGATACTCATCCTCCGTTAAACCCTTCGCCTCCGGAATGCAGAACAGCGTTTCTTTATCGACCGATTTACTTGATCCTTCGACTCCTCTGGTGAGGAATTCCATGCTGACCTTCAATGTGTCGCTGATGGCGACCATCAGGGGATAGGAAGGTAAGGATACCCCACGTTCCACCTGGCTGAGATACTTTGAATCTATGGTCAAAGCCTGCGCCAGTGATTCCTGGGTAAACCCTTTCATCTTTCTCGCGGAACGGATAAAGGAGCCTATGGATGCATTGTCAATCGTGTCGTTTTTATAAAGCATCGGCATCTCCCTCCTTTCCGTCTTGTACCAGAATTGTACAAAGTAAAGCTGGGAGATAGAACACGCGGCCAGCACGGCTCTTTTCATTTCTCGTGTTTCCAACATTACTTTTTGAAAAATTTCTGCATGTTGATCCACAGTCAATGGTACACGGTAAAAAACCCGTACTGAGAAAAAGGCACCGACGGCGGTCTGCCGTCGGTGGGAAGAATCAAGTCTGCTTTTTGCAAATG